>NZ_RDSK01000001.1 GCF_003722075.1 Methanohalophilus sp. RSK
ACCGAACTGCCATTGCGTGAGTCAGACAGAATTGTTATCTCCTGTCTCCATTGATATGAAGGTGATTATGTTTCCACACACGTATTGTGCGGGAACTCATGAATATCGCTTTTGATATATATACCTTTTGAAAGCAGGATTATTTAGGCATATTAATACCGTTGGATCAATATATTTTTATTAATATGTACAAAATATCAATAGAATATTTTAAAGTACCAGAGCAAACCCTTATATTATGCGACTTAAGTTTGATAGAGTTGTACAAACCCTATTTTTGAGTACTAATATCAATATGTCAAATTTAATTAGCCTATTTTTGTTTATTTGTTAAAACTATTAAATGTGTAGCAAGCCGGGCTGAAGTGAAAATATCTATTAAAATTTACGAGATTTCTGATTAACTCCTTCTTACCTAAACTAAACAATAAATTGGTGGAGAAAGAATTTCAGGAATCCAGAATTCTGGAAACAGAGAGAGACGTATAGCACAGGAAGATGTGATTGTAAACCCACATTGAAGTATATAGCACCACCAACGATAATTATTTGCAAAATAATAGGTTATAGTTAGCTTTAAGGTGTGTAACATACCAGATGTGTTTGACATACAAAAAGCATTACACATATAATATTTATAGGGCTCATAACCTTATTAGTGGAGGTATAACATGAAGCAGAGTGTATCTTATCCATATATGAAATGTAAAAATAAGAAGGTATCTGCTCTTACTCCAGAAGAACAAAAACGCTTTGAGCAGAGCATGGAAAGGAATAGAGAACTAATGAGAAGACTTGAAAAATTATAAATCTCTCATATTCTTTTCGATTCATTTTTCTACCTTTTCAGAGATTTTACAGATAGAACTTCGTTTGGTCCGCTTACTAATTTTGATTTTTACAGAAACAGTAATCAAATAAAAATACATCCCGGGCAAACCTAAAAACAAGTCTTACTTTTTAAAAAAAAGTGCCCGGAGCGTGACTCGAACACGCGGCCTCCAGATGTCTCAGGAGACATGGGAGCACCCAATCGTTTACCCTATGAGTCTGGCGCCCCAACCAACTAGGCTATCCGGGCCTGGTAGCACATACAGAAGGTAAAAGTGGTATTAAAAAGTATCGATTATAGGCTCTGTGGAAACCCTCTCCTCTAACTTCCACTAATACATTATTATTTTTATAAGAAGAGGGCTCCCAATGTGATTCTGGATAGACAAATCACAAATGGCATGTATTTTTCCAGATTGAAAATCTGGTACCATAAATTTATGTATTATTCCTGAGCAATACAGAGTAAGATGAAATTTTACCAAAGATTTTGTCTTACATAAATCCAAAGGGAAATGAGAAATATCATTATAAAAAATAAAAAGGAGAATTTGGAATGGAAGCAATAATTGGATTCAAAGAAATGACAGTGTCCTCAAAAGGGCAAATTGTCATACCCAAGAATCTGCGAAACAGCACATTCCCGGAAGGCTCACATGCCGCAATTGTGGCATACGCGGATCATATAGAGATTCGCCCCCTCTCATACGTATTGGAAAAATTAGAATGTGCTTTAACATCCCAGCCGTCGTTTGCCAAAGAGTGGGATACACCAGAGGAAGATCAAGCATGGGATAATCTGCTTGAACATGCCCTGGAAAATGAACAGACCGAATCATGAGGTATTTTACCAATGGCAGGAACGTTCAGGAAAGGGGATGTGGTGGTTATACCGTTTCCCTATACAGATATGTCGAAGTTAAAAACCCGACCAATATTGGTAGTTGCCTGTCATAGAGGGACCAATGTGATTGTGTGTCAAATTACAAGTCAAATGATACGCAATGACGAATATGCAATACAAGTGAGCTCAAAAGATTTCGCAAAAGGATCATTACCAGCATCCAGTCTTGTAAAAACTAACATGATAATGACCCTGGATGTGGATACAATTCTTGCAAAATCAGGTACACTGAGTTCAGAAAAGATGCGACAAGTCGAAGAGAAATTAATTGAGGTATTCACTTCCTGACTACCTGTTATTCTCCATGGTAGCAATCATAGCAATAAAAAAAAGAAGATGGGAGAAAAACCCTCCCCATCAGTAACCTGTGGCCTGTGCAAAGGTAAACAGCAGGTTGGGATCCGAGGTAGTTCCCCTGACCTGGATTACCATGCTCTCATTGTTCCAGACATAGGCATAACGTGGCACGTCCTCCCCGCCCTCGGTCACATGCCAGATGATGCGTGTGGCAAAGTGGTCATTGATGGAGTGCTCGGTGAACCTCTCTCCCTGTGCCATTGGATTGAATTCGTTTTTGTAGTCGTTGACTAGGGTCTGGGCAGCATCCGTGTCAGTGCATTCAATCGCATTGACATGGACTTCCACACTATCCCCGTTTTTGTAGATTCCCTGCGTGGCCTGAACTACCGTCTCTTCACTGCCCACACCATCCAGCACACTTCCAGAGTCCAGCTGACGCTCACCTATCATCTCAAACCCTGCCGGCACTTCGTCAAGTGACACTGCATCTGCAACAGACCCGATCTCAGGATTATCGATTTCTTCACCTGTACCGCCTGTATCGGTACATCCCGACACTGCAAGCATTATTATTGTAATGGCCAAAAGCAATGCTACTATTCTCATTTTCATAAAAGATCCCTTTTCCAAAGCGGATGGATTATAATTTAGATTCAGATATTTAAAAGTAATCCGCAACGAGCAGATCAAAAAAGAGTAAAACACAAACCAAAAAAAGAAAAAAGAAGTAGAAGGGATTAGTCCCTTCTATCATTCAAGTCTGCTTAGTTTCTCCTTACGAGGTAGGCAACTGCCAGAAGTCCAGCGATTGCGAAGACTGCTTCAAACCCTGGGGTTCCTGCAGGTTCTTCTTCAGGTTCCTCTTCAGCAGGTTCCTCTTCGGTTACGTTCTCAGCAGGTTCCTCTTCGGTTACGTTCTCAGCAGGTTCCTCTTCAACAGGTTCCTCTTCGGTCACGTTCTCCTCAGGTTCCTCGACTGGTTCTTCCTCAACAGGTTCTTCTTCCATTTCGCCTTCGATGGTCTTCTCGACGAATGGGTAGAATCTCAGTGTATCACTATCTGCAACCTTGAACATGATTTCATCAGTTACATCATATGTGTCATCTGCATCGAGTGTAATGGACTCGTCGAGACTCATTACGATTGTACCAGTAGAACCATCTTCATCGACAATCAATTTACCGAATTCATCGTCTACTTCAATTTCCATGGCATCGTCAGAGATCTGCCAGATACCTTCGATTACAGCGAGACTGTCAACCTGACCCTGGAATACTTCATCAACGTGGATTACAAGCGTATCGACATCTTCTCCGAGAACTTCCTGTTCAACATACCAGGTTTTCTCTTCTTTATCAGCATTAGATGTACTGATTACTGCATCATCAATGAATTCACCGTCTTTGGTGAGTTCAAGCCATACTTTGTTACCATCAACGTCAATTTGCTGTGGGGTCACTGCGTAACCTTCACCAAGTTCAAGAGCTTCACCGGTTCTGATGGTGTAGCTGGTGTCATCGTCCATGAGAAGTTTGGTGAGCATGGATGCATCGCCCTCGACGATTGGGACATATTCCTCAGCCCTGAAGCCAATCTTCTCGAAGGTAAGAGGGGTGTTGACAGCATCTTCAACACTGAAGTTGTATTCTGGTGCAATACCACTTACGATTGAAGTTGTGTAGTTCAACTCTACTGGATCATCATCCAGTTTTCTGTCAGTATTGTTGTTAAGTCCCCATACATTCAAGGTTTCTGAAGTATCATCTTCATCAAGGTCATACCAGAATCCAGAAAATGAATAAGTTGAATCATTTGCAGTCCAGCTAATGGTACCATTAGGTCCTGGTGCTTCAGCAACAGTACCACGGATTTCATATGTACCTGGTTCAGTGTATTCCTGCATGAGATAGAATCTCAAATCTGCAGAATCATCTGCTACCTTAAATTTCAAATTTTCCATGAGGTCATATGTGTCATCTGCATCGAGTGTAATGGACTCGTCGAGACTCATTACGATTGTACCAGTAGAACCACCATCTTCATCGACAATCATTTTACCGAATTCATCGTCTACTTCAACTTCCATGGCATCGTCAGAGATCTGCCAGATACCTTCGATTACAGCGAGACTGTCAACCTGACCCTGGAATACTTCATCGACATGGATTACAAGCGTATCAACATCTTCTCCGAGAACTTCCTGTTCAACATACCAGGTTTTCTCTTCTTTATCAGCATTAGATGTACTGATTACTGCATCATCAATGAATTCACCGTCTTTGGTGAGCTCGAGCCAGACCTTGTTACCGTCGACATCGATCTGCTGTGGAGTTAATACATAACCTTCACCGAGTTCAAGGGCTTCACCGGTTCTGATGGTGTAACTTGTATCGTCGTCCATCAGAAGTTTGGAGAGCATGGATGCATCGCCCTCGACGATTGGGACATATTCCTCAGCCATGAAGCCAATCTTCTCGAAGGTAAGAGGGGTGTTGACAGCATCTTCAACACTGAAGTTGTATTCTGGTGCAATACCAGACTCAATTGCTGCCTCATATATGAGAGCATCTTCAGCTTCATCGAGTTTTCTGTCACTAGTTGTACCGTTTGCGTATATCGTGATGGTTTCACTGGAAAGACCATCATCGATGTCATACCAGAAGCCGGCAAAGTTCTGTGCATTAATTTCCCAAGTTCCATTTGAAGAGTTGGATCTCCAATCAGAAAAATTGGCAGCTTCGTCAAATATTGGTCCCCTGATCGCCACAGAATCTGCAGCGCTTGCTACGCCAGCAAATACTGTTAAGACCATAAGGGCAGCCATTAAAATTGCTGTTAGTCTTTTCATTATTTTCCTCCGTTAGTTAATTTGTAGATATATGGTCAAGGTAAAGAGTGATTGATAAACAATAAAACGTACACATGTACGTCAAATCAACCTTTCATCGGTGAACATTACGCTCATTGACGAAAGGGAACTCATCACCCTCTTGATCCCGTCATATTGGTTTGCAACCCTCTAATAAGAAAATTGCTTATTAAATCTTTTGTGGTCTCGAGGGTCAAAAAACGCCTTTTTTACTGGTAAATATCGATGTATTTCACGTCATATGCCGAACAATTTTTGTTCGATTTAATAAAGGGGCCGTTGAAAATACAACTGATACTTGACATATTGTCGACTTCAGACTTTGTGGGTTGCATTTTGGGCGGATATTGCCCTGACAGGACCGCACAAAATGGTTGGTTTATTCGACAAAATGTATAGGTGATTTCCAGTATATCGCAGTTTGTAACGATAGTTTCTAACTATACGGCACCTATATATAAATAAAACCACATTAATACTATTTGATATATGGAGCATTAATTTCACAATGCCCCAAAATCCAACAGGATGAATAAATAACTATACTTAAACTTATGAGGGGTACTACCCGGCTTACATGAGGAAGGCGATGCTAAATGTTTACAGGCGCAGAGAAGATTTCCACTGAAGACGAAGGGAACAGGGTCAAGACCGGGATTCCCGGGTTTGATGAATTGTGCGGAGGAGGCCTTGTACGTGACAGGAGTTATCTGGTATCCGGTACTTCCGGTGCCGGGAAAACCATTTTCTCAACCCAGTATATCTATAACGGGATCACCCGGTACGGGGAAAACGGGATTATCGTGGCCACTGAAGAGCGGCCCGAACAGATCCGTGAGAACATGATGCGTTTTGGCTGGGACCTGCAGGCCCTGGAAGAAGAGAATAAACTCGCAATAATCGATGCCTGTTCGACAAAGATCGGAATCCCTTCCCAGGAAAAATATGTGGACGTGCGTCCCTTCGACATTCGCTCAATGATGGACCAGATCATCGCCACCCAGGAAGAGATCGATGCCAAAAGGGCCCTGATAGATTCCACCACATCCATCAGCTTCTACCTGCATGAAGCCGCCCGGATACGCGTGGAATTGCTCAAACTCAGCACCACCCTGGAAATAATCGGTCTGACATCCCTGATGACCTGTGAGGTAATCGACGAGAACCAGCCCTCCCGGTTCGGTGTGGAAAACTTCGTCACCGATGGTACATTCTCCCTCTACTATGACATGCATGACAACGTCCGCAGCCGCAGTGTCGAGATCTACAAGATGCGGGGCTCGGATCACAGTAAAAAAGTCCACCCCTATGATGTGACAAAAGAAGGCTTCGTGATCCATCCCCACGAAGAAGTATACACACACTTCTAAGATCCTGACCCTTAAAGGTCGGGATACATTTCCTCATTTCCACATTCAATACACTTGTATACTACCAGGTTGCGTCCAAACTGATCGTGGCGCTTAAGGGTTGGATATCTCCACCTGTTCATTTTACCTTCACATAAGGGACATCTGTAATTCATGATTGTTCACCGTCTCCATAAATATATTTATTTTATATTGTATAAACATATCTAAACCTTTTCACCCGTAATTCTTCCTGAACAGCAACCCCTTCAAAACTTCCACAAATCCCAGTGTAACTGCCGCAAAGCCAGGGGGCAACAACCAGTCCTGCAGACCCAGGGGTTGCAGGTCAAATACAACAGCCAGGAAAGGCACATACATAACCACCAGTGTCAGGAGCAGTGTGCTCAAAACCCCTGCAATGATCAATTTATTCCTGAAACCGGTTTTCAGCACAGATATCTCAAGGGAGCGGAAAGCAAACGGCACAAACAGGATCATACTCACCACCGTAGCAAACGCGATTGTGCGTGCCCGCTCCAGGTCTGCGGTCGGGTCTGCAAGCAAGAAGGAAGCAAAACAGGCAAGGCCCATCACCCCGGCCACAGAACCCACAAGTACAAGTTTCCTGCCGGCCAGGATTCCTTCCCCCACAGGCCGGGGGCTGCGGTGCATCACCTCTTCTCTTGCCGGATCAAGGCCCAGCGCAATTGAAGGCATGATCTCGCCGAACATATTGATAAAAAGGATCTGCAGGGCAAGCAGGGGGACCAGTTCATAGCCCAGCAGGGATATGCCCAGCATGATCAGTATAATCTCATTGAAATTACCTGAGACCAGGTAACTTGTAAACTTCTCAATATTATCATAAATGGTCCGGCCTCTTTTGATAGCCTCCACAATAGTAGCAAAATTATCATCCTGCAGCACCATATCACTGGATTGGCGGGCCACATCCGTGCCCTTCAGCCCCATCGACACACCGATATCGGCCCTTTTAAGCGCAGGAGCATCATTCACCCCGTCCCCGGTCATGGCAACAACATGTCCCTCTGCCTGCAGGGCTTTAACGATTCTCAATTTCTGCTCTGGCATAACCCTGGCATACACATGAATATGCTCCGCGATCTTTGCAAAGGCTTCATCACTCAAACCCGCCAGTTCGTCTCCTGTAATCGCCCCGTCAGCCAGTATACCCTCGGGATCTGAAATATTATCAGGCTGCTCTGCAGGAATTCCCAGTTTGTCAGAGATAGCCAGGGCGGTTTTTACATTGTCCCCCGTAATCATCACCACTTTGATACCTGCCTGATGACACAAACTGATAGCCTCAGTAACACCTTCCCTTACCGGATCGGTCATTGCCAGCAGGCCCAGGAAGGTCATCCCTTCTTCCAGCTCAGTTTCATCCCACTTATCCCCCACATCCTTGCGGGCAATTGCAATCACCCTGTAGGCTCCGCAGGCAAGCCTGCTGTTTTCTTCCAGAATGGTCTCCCTGGTGGTCCGGTCAAGTTGCACCCGCTCATTATCTTTAAGAATGTGATCACAGCGCTCAAGCACAACCTCTACAGCCCCCTTGGTAAAGGAAATTGATCCCTCTTTTTCCCGATGGACTGTCGTCATCATTTTTCTATCAGAAGTGAAAAGGATCTCATGCAACCTTTCATGCTCCCCCGCAGACTCCTCCCTGCGGATACCCGCTTTTGAAGCAGCCGCCAGCAGGGCCAGTTCTGTGGGATCTCCCACCACATCCTCTGAATTGCCGTTTTGATTCAGGGATGCATTGTTGCAAAGGGCTGCCCCTTTCAACATCAATTCCAGTGTGGAATCTTCGGGATTGAAATTATTCCCGTCAAGCACAAATTCCCCTTCAGCTCCATAACCCGAACCCGTAACCTCGAACAACCCTTCCATGGTCCAAATCTTTTCAACCGTCATCTCATTACGCGTCAGGGTCCCGGTCTTATCCGTACATATCACCGAGGTCGAACCCAGGGTCTCTACCGCAAGCATCTTGCGGATGATGGCGTTTTTGCCAGCCATGCGGCGCATCCCGTAAGCCAGCGTGATCGTCAGGGTCAGAGGAAGGCCTTCAGGCACCGCAGCCACTGCCAGGGCCAGGGCAATGATCAGCATCTCCTCGACAGGAGCACCGGCAAAAATACCCAGCCCTAAAGCCATCCCCGATGCCAGCAAGGCCACGAATGCCAGTTTTTTGGAAAATGCCGAGACCTCCCTTTGCAGGGGAGTAACTTCCTTTGCAGGTTGGATCAGGGAAGCGATCGACCCCAGTTCCGTAGCCATACCCGTGGCCATCACCACAGCCCTGCATTTACCCCTGACAACCTGGGTTGCGGCATAAAGAGGCTCGTTCAGGTTCTTCTCCACAGGCAAACTTTCCCCGGTCAATGCGGATTCATCCACCTTAAGTTCCTGCAATTCAAAGACACAGGCATCTGCAGGTATACTGTCACCGGCTTCCAGTACCAGAATATCCCCTGTAACAATTTCCCGTGTCGCAACCTGGCGCAGGGTACCTTCACGTAAGACAGTGGTCTTTGGCCGCACAATCCCCTTGAGGGATTCCATGGCCTTTTCAGCCCTGTATTCCTGCACAAAACCCAGTAAGATCACAAAAATAATAAGCCCTAGAATCACCCAGAAATTTACCACTTCATCTATATACAGGGAGAGCAGGGCCGCTGCAGCCAGCACCCATACAATAACATTACCCAGCTGGCCAACAAAAATCTTAAGCGGAGTGGTTTTTTCCGTCTCTTCCAGCTCATTATACCCTTGCCTTTGGAGTTTGGCAGAAACTTCAGCTCTTCCAAGCCCTTCAGAATCTGCGATATTTTCGGGCAATTGCATACAACCCTGCTCTGATAATTTCATAACCTGCCAGCTCCCAGATTAACTTTGGTACATACTATATTAAATCTTTATTGCAGTAAAATACGATTCAGGCTTCAACCCACAGGGTTATAAGTGTCTTTCTGCTTGTCCTTTTGTATTGCAAACTTGAGTACAACAGGTGAGATAATGATAGAAACTGCCACCATCAGGACCACGGCTGAAAAGATTTCGTCTCTGTTATAGGACGCAGCGTAAAACCCCTGGTCTTTAGCTCAGGGGTAGTTCACTGCAGTCATAAATGCAGGCAAAGATCAGCCTGAAGCAGAACTCTTGTTCTCCTTGTCCTTTTGTATAGCAAATTTAAGCAACATGGGGGCAACAAAGATAGAAACAGCAGACAGCAATACAACTGCCGAAAATATTTCCTCTCCTATTATGCCCATCTCCCTGCCAATAGAAATCGTCACAAGAGTAACCTCTGCCCTGGGCATAATCCCTGCGCCGAATATAAGACTTTCATAAAAATTAAAACCAACCGTTTTAGCACCTGCAAAACCACCCACAAGTTTACCCAGTAAACCTAAAATCACAATCAATACAGTAAAAATACCTGCAGCTCCCAGAGACATCGGATCAACAGACATTCCTATATATACGAAAAAAACCGGTGTAAGCATACCATAAGCCAATCCCGAAACCTTACTTTGTACATCCTCGATCTTGGCAACAGGTATATTTGAAAGCATTACACCCCCCACAAAAGCACCGATAACGGCATGTAATCCCATCGCTTCTGCAAAATAGGCAGAAAACAGTGCGACCAATATTACAGTAGCAAATATGGACTCTCTTGCATGCATTTTTCTTACATGTCCAAAAAGACGGGATAAGACATAACGGGCCAGGAAATACATTACACCAACGAATACCATAAGCTTGCCTATCATTGTAAGAAATTGCATGGGTGAAAAGATTGAATTATACTGTGCCATGGTACTAACAATAGATACCAGGAAAATGCTGATAATATCATCAAAAATCGCCGAACTTAACATCATTGAGCCGGGTTTACTGGATAAATAATCCATATCTAATAATGTTTTTACAGTAACTCCTATACTTGTTGGACTGAAAGCCACTGCCAGAACAAGACTTTCCAGATTGCCCAGCCCAAAATAATATCCCAGTCCAAAACCGGCTATAAAAGCTATCAATATCTGGAAAATGGTTGCAATGATCGCTTTTTTAGAAGATGCTTTCAAATCCTCAATATGAACTTCCTTGTAGCCTGCAATAAATAAGAGAAAAATGACACCCAGCTGTGCAACAGAAGAAATTGTATCAGTATTTTCCAGAACCGCTATCCCCAGCAATATACCTGCCAGAATTTCCCCCAGTATACCTGGCATACCAACTCTTTCAGAAATCTCGGACAACAATCTGGCAGATAGTAAAATAATGAGGATCTGGAATAAAAACTCCATCTATTAACCCCTTAAACTGTAGATTGCCTTAATAACATCCGGTTTGCATATTATGCCCACAAGTTTATCTTTATCAACCACACAGAAACGGTCCACTTTATGTTTTATCATTATTTCTGCTACTTCACATAGATCCATCTCAGGTGGAATGGTGACAGGATGAGGAATCATAATTCCCCGGGCAAATTCACTGAGGGATTTCACTGCCATAAGATGAGTATGATCAAGCCGGGACACACGGTGGGTTAATAACTGCAGGATAATATTCTGGTCAATTATACCCAGAAAATCACCATTTTTCTCCACCACTGGATAGGTATGGAACTCCTTTTCATTAAATACTTCAAGTACCTTCTCCACAGGGTCATCTGCGTTTATAACAACGGGCCGGACCTCCATTATATCTTTCACAAAAATCCGGCTGCACTTCTCATCAAGGTCTGAATATTCTGCCTCAGCCGAATACTGATCGTTAAACTCTCCTTCAGAAAACACAATCAATCCCAATCTAGAATATCTTCTTTTTATACAAAGAGATTATCCCAATATCAATGGCCATTTACCACAGTGACATTCAGGGCTATGCCACTTCTATCAATATATTCATTAATTCTTTGCATTGAATGGGGGATCATACCCCCGCTTGTCAATATCATACACCTTTTGCCGCACAGAGCCATCAGGATAGTACGATCAATAACCCCGGTTGATATATCGACACATAACGAATTCTTCTCAGCCATAAGTTTGCTTTTTTTACCCATGGCACCCACAATATCAATATTCTCTTTTTCCAGGAATCCATCAAAATCAGCCGGATCGAACCTATCCATATCATAGATCAGGATACCCCCGGCTTTTATTCCATGCCTGGTAAGTTCCACAATCGCCCAGCCACCCTCATGGATATGCAGAACACGGGCATTGACTGCTTCATAAGGACATTGCAGGGCATATTCACCATGCAGTACACCCAGATTCAATATGTCGCCTTCCCGGGTTTCCGGAGGCACTTCCACCCACATCAATTCCGGTGGTTTGAGAGTGTCCACGATTTCCGGCACGGTCCTGGGCTGCCTGTTGCCATGGGCAAGCCCGCGCCTTTCAATCTCCTTATATATATCAAAGGTCACCGGCCGTTTCAGGTGGGCCTGCCGCAACAGTTCATCATCCTGGAATACTTCATCCGGAGTACCTTCCCCGATAACCTCCCCGTCCACCATGAAGAAAACATAATCCGCCCAGCTGTAGGCCAGATCAACATCATGGGTGGAAATTATCAGACTGGTACCCATATGATTGAGTTCGTGCAGTACATCCAGAAGTTCGTCGGCCCCTACGGGATCCAGGTTTGCCAGTGGTTCATCCAGTATAATAGCCTGGGGATTCATAGCCACGATACCCGCAATAGCAACCCTCTTTTTCTGGCCTCCACTCAGATGATGCGGAGGTTTATCCTTAAGTCCGCTCAGGCCGAAATATTCCAGGGTCCCGTCTACCTTCTTTTCAATATCTGCCTTGCTGTAGCCAAGATTGACCGGCCCAAAAGCCACATCCTGGTAGACAGTAGGTGCAAATACCTGATCATCGGAATTCTGGAAAACAATACCAACGTTTTTTCTTATTTCTCTTAAGGATGCCTGATCGTAGGCCAGTTCCTTGCCATCATAAAATATCCTGCCCTCAGCAGGCTTGAGAGTACCGTTAAGCAACAAAAATAAGGTGGATTTACCCGATCCGTTTTTTCCTACAAAAGCAATTCTTTTGCCTTTTCTCAATTTGATGTCCACACCCTTAACAGCATGGGTCCCGTCGGGATAGGAATATTTCAGTCCGCGTGTTTCAAGTATTACCAAAAACTAACCTCCAGCATACCATTAGAAACGTACCATACCCCCACGATTGCAACCATGTAAGTAAGACTCAATGCAACTTCTGAAAAATTCACCGGCCTTTTTTCCTCAAAAATCATCATTTTCCCGTCATAACAGCGGGCATTCATTGCCACAAACGTTTTTTCTCCCTGCTCCCAGGACCTCAAAAAAAGTGTCGAACAGAGCATGGCCATGGAATGCAGGGATGTCTTCAGATCATGATAACCCAGCCTTACTGTCTGGGCATGCTTGATACACCACGCAACATCCAGAAACACAAAGATGTACCTGTACATCATCATTGACAGCTCGATGAAAGAATCAGGTAATCCCGTTTTTTTTAGTACCGAAAAAAGCTCCACCATGGGGGTTGTCAGTGCCAGGAAGAACAGACAGCACATTCCACCCAGGGTTCTGGAAAATACCAGGAAAGCCATTGACAGCCCACCGGTATTTACACCCAGATGATAGTCCAGCACATTGAAACCAAAAAGTTCAGGACCACCACCAAAAAAGAAGGCGATAATGATTATACTAAACACAACGAAAACTGCAGGTCCCATCAGGAGCTTCAGGTAGAATTTCGGAGGTACTCTACCAAAAATAAGCGTTGCCAGCGACATACAGATGGCTATAGAAAAAGGCACAAGCGGAGCTTGGGAAGATATACCCATAAGAATCCCAAAGCCAACCACCCCAATTTTCAGCCAGTTATTGGTATAACGCAGGGGGCTGAGCAGTGCATAATCATCAAGCATCTTGGTCATAATAAATCGTTCCGTGTGAATTGTAGTGCGCAAAATTGATTTTTAGATATTAATATATGTCGTCAAAAAAAGGAAAGGAAGTTAAAGGCAAATCAGTCAGAGCGGCCTTTACCCTTATAGTAACCAAAGAAATATCCTAGCACAGCTGCCCCGATGGCTGCCTGCAGTGCGAACAGGAGACTTTCGGTTTCCCCCCCCGGAGGCTCAAACCCCAGATTGCCTATCCAGGGCTCATAACCACCCGTTACATCAGTGATCACTCCCTCGGCAGCACCGTCTGCACCCCCGAACTCGGAACCCGGGTTTGCAGCCATCCCGTAGAAAAAGGATGCCACAAAGAATACCGCGATCACAGCGAATATGATCTCACCTTTGCCGATCTTCATGCAGTAATCCCCCTGAGCTTGTTAACAGTTTCCTGAGAGATTACTTTCAATTCCACAAGGGCATCGCTCTTGACCTGTATAATGTACTTGAATATCAATGCAGTCAGAGCACCTTCCATGATCGCCAGCGGTACCTGGGTTGTGGCAAATATCGCCAAAAAGGCCTGGAGAGATCCCATAAATCCACCAGTCTGTGACGGGAACGCCAGGGCAAGCTGGGTGGATGTTACTACATAGGTAATCCAATCCGCAAAGGTGGCCGCAAGGAAAACCACCACATAGAAATTAATATTGGCCTTCATACCCGCCTTATAGATCAAATATGCAGCTAGCGGACCTATAATACCCATTGAAGCCACATTTGCACCCAGGGTTGTCAATCCTCCATGGGCCAGGAAAAGAGCCTGATACAGCAGGACAATTACACCCAGTACCGCTGTGACTGCCGGGCCAAACAGTATAGCGGCCATTCCCGTTCCCGTAGGGTGGGAGGAACTGCCCGTAACAGAGGGTAACTTCAGGGAGGACAGGACGAATATGAACGCTCCTGCTACTGCAAGTAAAGGCAGGAGATCACGTCTTTCAGAGACCAGTTTGTTGAGGCGATACATACCGAACATTATAACCGGAATAGAGAATACAAACCACAATTGCCACCATGGGGAGGGCAAAAATCCTTCCATAATATGCATACTATATCACTCCTAATTGCAACATTTTACAAGTAAACTTAACTAAACAACATGTTAGTTGATAGATTCCATAGAGAATTTATTGTATAAATATCTTGTTGTTTAATAAACCAAACTTGATTACAATATAAAACAAAGACCTGCCGGTTAGTCAAATTTTTTAAATAATAAAAATAAAACAAAATTGCTGGATTGTTATCTGACAACCAGCAAACAGTGAAGAGCCGATTGAGCCATCGGAGGATTGTCAACTGTGCCCTCAATTATACTTTCTTCAGGATAACCCAGTTTTTCACATACGTATATTCTGGCCTGCACCCCCATTTCCTCTAGAATTTCGGCAACTTCCACGGACCCGAAAGTCCCGGCAGGAAGCAGGAGGACATTCTTCCCCAGTTTAATTTCAGTAACAAAAGCCTCTATTGCAGGACCGGGGTCCCTGCCATGAGCGGTAATCACCGCTAACCCATTCATACTCGTTTTCGTCCTGGCACAGGCAACATGCATCGAGGATATACCCGGAATTATACTGTCCCCTTCTCCGGCAAACTTGCCCAGACCCGAAAACATGGGATCCCCGGTGGAAAGCACTACAGTATCTTCGCCCAGCAGGTGCAGGTTCTTGTAATCCTTAATCTTCTTTGGTTTGCCCTTTATATATGGACCGGCGAGTTCAAGGGATCGCGGAGAACCATACACCTCACCTGCATTTTCGATTGTCTCGATGGCCTGTTCTGTGAGCATTCCGGGCCCCACTCCCACACCCACAACTATCATTTCTTTTCCCCGCTATCCATAAGCACAGTACCGTCACGCTCAACGATCACAACCCGGGCACCCTTTGCCTTTTCCACGGTTTTTTCAAAGGCCCTGCTCAGGTGCTGCCCTTCAGGTTCCATCTCCACCATTTCGGCAACCGTAGCAAACCCCGTACCCTCAAGTACATCCGGGTCACCCCATTTGATAATAAGCCCGGGCAGGCCACAGATTATGACATCGCCTGTGGCAGCCTCGAGTGCTTCGGAAATGCGGCTGCCTGCAAGTACAACCGTGTAATCGGGAAACAGCATTGTGGAATAACGAATACCTATGCGGCCGGTGGTGAGGACAACTTTATCGGAACACCGAATCAGGTCTCCTTTCATTTCTCCGAGATGGTCATTCCAGGGTTCTACAAACCCCGTGGTACCCAGAATAGAAATGCCTTCCTCCACACCGATAGTGGAATTCAGGGTCTGTCGTGCTATTTCTTCCCCTCGGGGCAGGGATATTTCCACTTCCGCGCCCCTAAGACCCAGTTGTTCAACAGCTTCAAATACGGCCATCTTTATTTGTTGCAGGGGTTTGGGATTGATAGCAGGGTGGCCTTTTTTAGCCTGCAGGCCCCCACGTGTCACTGTGCCTATACCCTCACCGGCATTAATTATAATTGAATCTGCTTCACGGGCATTCCCTACAAACTCAAGCCCCCGGGTAATATCGGACTCATGATCATTATTGACCTTGGTCACCATCGCATAACCCTTGCTAATTTCCTTCACATCAATAGATGCACGCAGGCCCACAGGAGTTGGTATGGAAACGGTCTTAACTTGCTCTTGCAGGGAAAGCACAGCCGCTTTGGCAGCCGCAGCCGCGGTTGTCCCGGTGGTATAACCTCTCTTGAGAACTGAACCGTCACTTAAAACTACGAGCCTTCCGTTCTTTATACCCTCCATGAGTTCCTCTCGTGGCATGGCTGCCTTGTCAAGCCACTCGTCGGGAATTTTGGATTTATTCACAGAATCGATCATTGTCATTTACTCCGTTTATTACAGTTATAAAATTAGCGTCATACACCCGTGCGCTTGAACAGCTTATCCAGTTCTGCTTTGCCCAGGGTTATCATTGTGGGTCGCCCG
This sequence comes from Methanohalophilus sp. RSK, assembly GCF_003722075.1. Taxonomy (GTDB): domain Archaea; phylum Halobacteriota; class Methanosarcinia; order Methanosarcinales; family Methanosarcinaceae; genus Methanohalophilus. The sequence continues at coordinate 16,218 of NZ_RDSK01000001.1, forward strand.
TGGGGACATGTATAGGGATTCTCGGTCTTTTCAAGCTGGTCCAGCAAATTTTGCATCTGTTCCATATTACAGGGCGCCCCTGCCTTAATGGCACTCCTGCAGGCCATTGTCTTGCATAACATGTCTTCCATACCCTTCTTCTCCTTTACCCTGCCCCGGGCAAAGAGATCGGCCAGTAGATCGTACACAACCGAAGGATCCTCTATCTTTCCCATCACAGTGGGAACGGTTGTTATCACATAGGTCTGCGTACCAAATTCTGACAGGGAAAATCCCAGGTCTTCCAGATAGGGGATGTATTCTTCGAGCAACACTTTTTCCCTGGTGGACAGATCAACTGTCACAGGAGATATCAGTTCCTGCCAGTCGTGTTTTACTCTCCTGGATATCTGTTCATACATTATTCGCTCATGCGCAGCATGCTGATCTATCAGCAAAAGTCCCTCATCGGTCTCAGCCACTATATATAGATCATTGACCTGCCCCAGGATATGTGCCTCTGACACACCCGATCCCACCCTTTCCGGCTGAGCTTTTTCTTCTGCCATAGCCCTTTCTGAGCTTTTGAGCCGGCGCTGGGTATCTCTGGGAGGGGCAGTGTAATTCGAGGTCTTTTCCCGGATAACAGGAGATTCAGCAGATACGGATTCCTTTGAAGTTGGTTTCTCAGGAGATGCCAGGGATGACTGCATGGTCATGGTACGGGACGGCTTTACCTCGGGCACCAGTTTCTCCTGTTTGAGGGCCTGCTCAACAGCCGCCGTGATACCATCCATTATTTCATATTCCCTGCTCAGCCTGACATAACGTTTTGCCGGATGGACATTGACATCCACCTCCTCCAGATTGATCTTCACATTAAGTACCGCGGCAGGATAGCGGCCTTTGGGCAGCATGGTATAGTATCCCAGCCTCACGGCATTACTGATAGCAGGGGACGATATATTCCTTCCATTAATGAAAAAATAATTCATCTCACGATTGCTGCGGTAATATCCCGGTTTTGAGATATAACCCCAAAGGGATAACAGGTCATCCTTGTATTCCAGGGGTATCAACTGTCTTGCAACATCTGCTCCCAGTACCTGTACCATCCTGTCGAATAGTTCACCTTTGCCGCAACGCAGCACCACCTTACCCTCATTTAGCAAAGTAAAAGCAACCCCGGGGTTACCAAGGGCCTGCCGGGTTACGGTATCAGTTATATGGGAAAGTTCGGTCCTTTTGCTCTTGAGATACTTGCGCCTGGCCGGTGTATTATAGAACAGGTCCCTTACCTCTACACGTGTACCCACCGAAGATCCGGTCTCTGTTGCCTCCCCAACTAAACCTCCTTCCACCCCGATTTTTACAGCCGAAAGGCAATCCGCGGTTCTGCTGATAAGTTCTACTCTGGAAACAGCCGCAATAGAGGAGAGCGCCTCGCCCCTGAAACCCAGGGTAATTATCCTGTGGAGGTCATCCTTGCTTTCGATCTTGCTTGTGGAATGTTTGGTAAAGGCCAGCAGAGCTTCGTCCCGGCCTATTCCGCTGCCGTCATCTATCACGGTGATACTCTTTGATCCTGCCCCCTCTATTTCCACTCGAATATCCGATGCTCCTGCATCCAGAGAGTTATCTATCAACTCCTTGACCACAGAGGCAGGTCTTTCTATGACCTCTCCTGCAGCGATCTGGTTGATCGTGGCCTCATCAAGTAAATGGATATGCTCCGGCTTTTCCATAATCAACTCTCCTTCAGTTTTTTCTGTATAGCATGCAGCCTGTTCAACGCTTCCATTGGAGTGAGGTTATTGATATCCAGGTCCCTTATTTCCTCTGCAACCGGATCAAAATCCTTCTCCCCACTATTTTCCGGATCTACCAGCAAAAGCTGGGTATATTTGGCACCACTCTTACGTTTCCTGGAACCTTCACTTTCCCTGCTGATCACACTCTCACTTTCAATATCTTCCAGGATCGACTGCGCCCTTTTGGTCACCTTGTGGGGAACCCCTGCAAGTCTGGCTACATGGATACCATAACTTTTGTCAGTGGCACCGGGCATTATCTTGCGTAAAAACACCAGATCATCTCCGTCCTCCTTGACCGCTATATGATAATTCTTAACCCTCTTGAGCGATTCAGCTATCTCGGTCAGCTGGTGATAATGGGTAGCAAAAAGGGAGCGTACACCCTGGCGGCCCTTGTTATGGATATACTCCACAACGGCCTTTGCTATGCTGTAACCGTCATAGGTACTGGTCCCCCTGCCGATCTCGTCCAGCAGCACCAGGCTTTTCGCAGTGGAATTGTTCAGGATATTGGCAAGTTCCACCATTTCCACCATGAAAGTACTCTGCCCGCTTGCCAGGTCATCAAAAGCCCCCACACGGGTAAATATTCTGTCCACGATACCTACTGAGGCATGGGAAGCGGGTACAAAGGATCCCGCCTGGGCCATTATGACAATCAGGGCGACCTGTCTCATGTAGGTGGATTTACCCGCCATATTGGGACCGGTTATAAGGAGGAACTGGTCATCAGAACAATCCATTTCCACGTCATTGGGAACAAATCCTCCCTCAACTGAATTTTCCACAACAGGATGCCTGCCTTCCCGTATCAGTATCCTGCAATCATCGGTAATGGAAGGACGCACATAATTATTGTTCACCGCAACCTCTGCCAGGGAGGCCAAAACGTCCAGCTCTCCCAGCAAGACTGCCATCTCCTGCAACTGTTTCGAATGATTTGCTACCACCGAGATGACTTCATTGAACAGTTCATATTCCAGTGCCACCCTTTTCTCATCGGCAGACAGGATTTTACCTTCCCAGTCCTTGAGTTGGGGGGTGTAAAAACGCTCGGCATTGGTCATGGTCTGTTTGCGGATGTAATCATCAGGCACCTGGGAAATATTGGGTTTGGTAACCTCCAGATAATAACCTATCACCTTGTTGTAGCCTACCTTGAGGGATTTGATCCCGGTCCTGTCCCTCTCCTTCTGCTGGAATGAGGCAATCCAGGATTTGGCATTACTGGAAATTTCCTTCAGTTCATCCAGTTCCTCACTGTAGCCGGATTTGATCAAACCGCCCTCACGCACGGACAGAGGTGGCTCTTCCACTATAGCCCGGTCAATCAGTTCGGTAAGAGTATCGATTTCCCTGAAATCTTCCATTCCCTGTACTATCCGGGCAAGCATTGCCTTATGCTCCCCCTTCAGGGTTTCCAAGAGAGAGGGCACAGATTGCAGGGATTTTTTGAGAGCAACAAGGTCCCTGGCATTGGAATTACCATAAACCACCCTGCCCACAAGTCTCTCCACATCCTTTACATAGGAGAGATGGGAGCGCACATCAAATCTCAACAGGGTGTTATCAGACAATTCCTCCACAGCATCCAGCCGTTTATTTATATGGGAGACGTCAAGCAGGGGTTTAAGGATCCACTTTTGAAGCAGGCGGCTGCCCATGGGCGTTTTGGTCTCATCCAGTACCTGGAGAATAGTGGTATCCTTTCCATCTCCCCTGACATTTTTCACAACCTCCAGATTACGCAGTGTAATGGAATCCAGTATCATGAATTCGGAGGAGGAATAGGTATGAAGGGATTGGACATGATTTAATTCACGCATCTGGGTTTCCAGGGCATATTCCAGGGCACAGCTGGCCGCCATTTTTGCAAAGGGGAGGTCGGAACAACCCATGCCTTCCAGGGTGGAGACGCCCAGATGTTCACATAAATGCCTGTTTGCAGAGTCCGGATCCGTGGAAGCAGCATCAAATTCATTGGTAGAGAGCCTCAACTCTGCCAACCTGCTTTGTAATTCCTCATTTTCCCTTAATTGGGGAAGGACAATACATTCGGCAGGTCGCATCCGTGCCACCTCTCCCGCAATCCCGTCAAAGGGAGGTTGATCGTTGATCTGGGTAGTCAGGAATTCTCCTGTGGATACATCCAAAAAGGCCACACCAAAATCCTGACCCCTGCCGGCAATAGCCATCAGGTAATTGTTCGAGGGATCAGAAAGCATGGAAGGATCGATAACAGTTCCGGGGGTGACCACACGCACCACTCCCCGTTTGACAACTCCTTTAGCCTTTTTGGGATCTTCCAGCTGTTCACATACAGCGACCTTGTAGCCTTTCCGGACCAGTCTGGGCAGGTAATTATCCACCGCATGATAGGGAATTCCTGCCAATGGCATTTTTTCCCCGTCCTTTCCCTTACCACGGGTGGTGAGAGTTATGTCAAGTTCCTGTGCGATGGTCTTTGCATCCTCCCCGAAAGATTCATAGAAATCCCCCATACGGAAAAATATCAGGGAATCGGGATGTTGCTCCTTGGCAGCATAATATTGTTGCATCGCAGGTGTAATCTTGCTCATTGGTAATCTATCCGGCAAACGTGTAATTCTTGGTCTATTACACTATAAGCCTCTTTTTCATAAGGTTTATTGACAGCAGGAAAACCAGCAGGGTTGCTCCAAGCATCCAGGCAATGTTCAGTAGCAGGGAAGCCTCTATTATACCACTCATCAAGGACCTGACAACGATCACTATATGTGCCAGGGGCAGGATTGCCAGGGCGATGTACTGTACCGTTTCCGGTAGCAGGGATAGCGGGAAAAAAGTCCCGCTGAACAGGAACATGGGTGTAATTAGCAGGATGGAGGGATATGTCAGGGAATTAATATTGGGAGTGATTGCCGTAAAACACATGGCAATACAGGAAAACATCAATCCTGCCAGAAAGGCAAAGGGGATTACCAGCAGGGAATGCGGATAGACAGCCAGGCCAAAAATTGACAGGATCGGCAGGATAATACTGGCATTGATCACACCCCGCGTCGCTCCCCAAAGAAGTTCCCCGGCTATTACCTCATCTATATTCAGAGGGGTCACAATAATGGCATCAAAGGTTTTCTGGTAATACATCCTCACATAGGAGCCGAAGGTACATTCATAAAAACCGGCAAACATCATGGAAACCGATATCAGAGCAGGGGCAATGAACTTTGTATAGGGTACACCTTCGATTTCATTGATGTAGTTCCCCAATCCAAATCCCAGGGCAAACAGGTACAGGATAGGTTCCACCAGGGGTGGCAGGAAATTCACCTTCAGGGTGGTCATGAACACATCCCGGTTACGCATCCAGACTTTCAGGACACGCGGGGTAATATCCGGCAGGGCAAAATACGACATCATTCCCGCAACTTCCTCCCTGTAAGTTTAAGGAATACGTCTTCCAGTGTTGCAGCCCTTGCGGTAATCTTATCCAAACTGCATTCACTGAAAAGATGTTCAGTAATACCGTGAGGATCATTGGTATATATCTGGACCATATTCCCTGCCTGTTCATACCTTGCATTGCTGCCTTCAAGACAGGCTATCACTTCAGGAGTGTTTTCCGCTTCTACTATATCTGTACCAATATGCTCTTTTATTATCGATGACGGGCTGCCTTCCACAAGAATATTGCCATAATCCATTATAACCAGCCTGTCACATAGCTGAGCGGCCTCTTCCAGGTAATGGGTAGTCATTACAATGGTAACTCCCTGTTTTTTGAGACTGCGCAGTTTATCCCACATCACGTGCCTGGACTGGGGGTCCAGGCCCACTGTGGGTTCATCCAGGATCAGTAATTGAGGTTTATTCACAAGCGCCCGTGCCAGAATAAGTCTCCTTTTCATGCCACCGGAGAGAAGATCGGTCATAGTATCCTTTTTTTCATTGAGCTGCACAAAATCCAGCAATTCCTCAATTTTTTGTTCGGCTTTCTTTTTGGGAATATCAAAGTAGCGTGAATATACGTAGAGATTCTTGTAAACGGAAAAATCGATATCGAGATTGTTTTCCTGGGGTACAACTCCCATTAAGTTTTTAATTTTGCGCTGGTCACGTGTTACATCCATATTAAAGACTTTGAGACTGCCTCCGCCGGGAGGAGATACACATTGTATAATCCGCATTGCAGTAGTCTTGCCGGCTCCGTTGGGTCCCAGAAAACCGAACAGCTCACCTTTATTTACCTCAAAACTGACATCATCAACAGCCACAAAGCTTCCAAATTTCTTGTGTAGATTTTTCGCAACGATTACAGGTTCAATATGCCATCACCACATCATTCATAATAAAATGAAATAGGGTTTATTATATTTCATTTTTTCCAGAAAGCCGAAGTTAGCATTACCATCACTGTAAATACTTCCAACCTGCCAATCCACATATTCAACACAAGCAATAATTTACCCATAAACGGCAACAGGTCATAATTTGCCATCGGTCCGAAAAGATTGAAAGCCGGTCCAATGTTACCCAGGGTTGCTATGGATGCACTCAATGAACTGAACACATCCATTCCCATTATCGTAAGCAAACCAGAGCTTATGAAAAAAATGATGAAATAAATTATAACAAAAGATACAATGGAATGCATTACATCATCAGATACTGCTTTTCCATTGAAACGAATGATACGCACAGCTTTAGGGTGAACAGCTTTGAAAAGTTCCCTGTTTGCATACCTTAAAAGAAGCAGGATACGCACAATCTTAACCCCACCCCCGGTTGAGCCGGCAGATCCGCCAAAAAACATCACTATAAATAAAAGCATCCTGCCTGAATCTGCCCATTGATTAAAATCAACCGTTGCGTACCCGGTAGTTGTTAAAATAGATAATATCTGAAATACAGAATACCTGAAAGAAGTACCCAGATCATAGATATGATCTTTGAAAAGAAGAAGAGTAAGACTTAAAGTTGCAATTGCAACAATTAACGTATAGAATTTGAATTCGTCATCTTTTAAAAGACTACCCTTATCCACATAGAACATTCTGTAATGCAATGCAAAATTTGCACCTGCAAGGAACATAAAGAAACATATTATGCCTTCTACAACCGGACTATTAAAAGCAGCTATGCTATCTGCATAGGGCGAAAAACCCCCACATGCCATGGTAGTAAAAGTGTGAGTGACAGCATCATACAGGTTTAGTCCGGCAAGGTAGAGTGCTATACATTCTACAACGGAAATAGCCACATATACCATCCATAGGATCTTTGCGGTCTCTCTAATGCGAGGACGCAATTTGTCCTCCTGGGGACCAGGTACTTCAGCCCTGAACATCTGCCGACCGGCAATACCCAATTTGGGCAGGATGGCTATAAACAGCATAATTATACCCATTCCTCCAAGCCACTGGATCATGGATCTCCAGAATAAAAGACCTCTACTATGACTCTCAATATCCACCATCACCGTAGCTCCGGTAGTAGTAAAACCGGACATGGATTCAAAAAAAGCATTGATAGGAGTCATTCCTTCAAGAACAAAGGGGATTGCACCGAAAATTGCTGCTGCCAGCCACCCAAAAGCAACAATCATGAAACCTTCCTTAAGCTCCCAGTCTTCTTTTGCAGGCTCTATCCTGAAAGCAAAAACCGTACCTGCTATCATTGTTATCGTAAAAGCTATAGCGAATGTCTGGGGGGATTCACCATAATACATGCCTACAAAAAGAGGTATGAGCATCAATAATCCAAGAAGCCATAGTAAAGTACCCAGAACACCCATTACAACTTTGAATTTCATGCAAATACCTCATTTGAACAGTTTTTCTACATCTGGAAGTACAGAAGGTATAGAAAATACAAGAATATGGTCCTCTTCTTTTACTTTATAATTTCCACGGGGAACAATAGTTGAGTCGTCATTGATAACCATACTTGCAATTGAACCTTCCGGAAAGCTCACATTCTTGATTAATTTACCGTTTATTTTTGATTTTTTAGAAATCGTGTACTCCACAATTTCAGCCTTATCTCCTTCAATAGTTGTCAGAGCCTCTATTCCTGTACCCATCGTGAGTTTGAGCACTTCATTAATCGTTGCTTCCATGGGACTCACAGCACTATCTACCCCAACCATTTCAAATAAAGGTACATAATCAAAATGGTCCGCTCTTACTATCACTTTCTTTGTACCCATTTGTTTGGCCAAAAGAGAGCAGAGCAAATTTCTTTCATCACTGTCTGTAACAGATATTACCACATCCATTTCCCCCACACCCTCCTCCCTGAGGAGACTAAGATCAGTACCATCCCCCAAAAGTACAAGAGTTTTTTTGAGGTGATCAGCTACCATTTCAGACCGGTATCTGTCCTTTTCTATAATCTTTATTTTCATATCAGTCGTTTCAAGCAACTGTGCCAGATAAAGTCCAACGATTCCGCCACCAATAATCATAGCAGTATTTTTTTTGATCTTTCCAAAAAAGGAAGATATATCTTTCATTGCAGATTTTTCACCGATAATGACAATGTGATCTTCTGCACGGATAAGATCGTCACCATGGGGAATAATAATTTGTGAACCCCTGAAAAGGGCGCTTACAATACAGCAGTCAAATAAGCCTATATCACGGATATGTTTATCTACAAGATGGCTGTCTGCTTTGACAACAAATTCCATCATTTTTATTTTTCCATCGGCAAATGACTCCGAATCAATCGCAGAAGGTATAGAAAGAATATCAGCAATCTCCGATGCAAGCGCGAGTTCAGGGCATATCATTACATCGATACCAACCTGAGTACGTTTGGCTACCGGCCTGTCTATATAATCAGGATTACTGACCCGTGCCATGGTCTTAAAGGTCTTACTGGATTGCTTTATCAATTTAGTTGTCATACAGGCGACAATATTTATCTCATCATCACCTGTTAAAGCCAGAAGAAGATCGGCACCAATCAATACTTTTTCAAGAATTGCGGCGTTTGCACCATTCCCCGTGATTACCTGAACGTCAAGTTCATCCGCTCTCTGACAGGCATTTTCATCCTCGTCGATGACAACAATATCATTTTCCAGATACAACGATTTTGCTATATGATAGCCAACTTCCCCTGCACCTATGATGATTATTTTCATCCATATTCCCCATAAAATTATACTATACAAAACAAATTCATAACCCAACTATTAAGATCACTCATATTAATCTTTGTTAGTTTACCACCCTTCCTGAGTGGATTTGGAATTCTGTAAGGATTAATATAGGGAAAATGGACAAAGCCACAGAAATATCATTTAATATTTAAAAAAGGAGTTGATGTATGGTGGGACCGCGGAGATTTGAACTCCAGTCGCAAGACCCCCAGCCTTGCAGGATGGACCAGGCTACCCTACGGTCCCACGGGATTGGTTCTAATAGGAACTTTCCCTATATCACTTTTTCTGCCGGGCTACCCATTCCTTATAGACTTTTGTGATCTGGGCACCTTCCAGGAAAACACACCCATGCAACTGGGCATAGGTCCTGGCATCCTCTTTTGAAAGGGCTTTGCCGTTGGTATCGTCCAGCATTTCACAGACTACCATGACAGGGGTTATACCGGCCATCTGTGCAAGAGCAACCGACAGCTCGGTCTGGCCCCGGCGGTTTTCCACAAGTCCTTCAGCTGCCCGTAGCAATGCAACATGGCCCGGCGCACGGAACTCATCTCCAAAAACAACGGCTTCACCGTTTCTACCCTTTTCAGAAATCTCAGCCAGCTTGTTGATTGTCAGGGCCCTATCATTATCCGGGATACCCGTACGTGTGTCCCTGTGATTGACCCAGATGGAAAAAGATGAACGACTATCATATGCCAGGTCACCGGCCTGCTCCACGGTATTACCAATTGCAGGCCATCTGCCTGCCCCTTCTGCCAGCAGATCCGCCATGAAAGGTAGACCCAGCGTCGTACAGACCTCATCGGCCAGGGCAGTACAGATCAGGCCCCCGCCATCGCGACGCATCCAGCGTACATCATCAGGAGTAATAGCAAAAGCCGCAATAACAAAATCCGTCTCCCCTTCCCGGCTGTCCGAATCAAATATAAATACCATTTCTCCCCGCTCAACCGCCTCAACACCCTTTTTCACTTCGGGGTCTGAAAATTTTAAATTGTCCATACTAAATACCTCCAATCAATAATCAACGGTAACCTCAACCTCATCTCCGTCCTTCAGATCAAGCTCATCACGCAATTTCACGGGAGAGATTATCTCCAGCAGATCAGCCGGATAATGGGTCCGGTCGGGAACCACAACTGCTGCCTCAAAACCCTCAACTTTCACACAAAAACAATGACATGCACCGAAAGTACGCTCCCCACTTGTAAAACCGGAGATCGGAATCACAGCACTTTCTGCAAGTTTATCCCTGAACTTCAGGCTAAGGTCATCCAGACGCAAATTGAGAGTTCCGGGGTAAGGGGAAAACCCAAGTTTGTCCCCAAACTGGCGCTGGTAGCCTTCCTGGCCAATATAGTAGTGACCTTCACCAAGCCCGCTTACAATATATCCCCGCATCTGAATCGGTTGTTTTTCAACGGTTTCGGTGAATATATGTCTGTAATCTTCGTACTCCTTTTTCAGCAATTGCCGTCCAGTTTTCGAAAGGAGCACTTCCTGTCCACCAGGCACAATACGCCTCTCAATATAGCCTTCATCTTCCAGGGATTTGAGAATCCTGGCTGAAGTTTTGGAACTGGTTGCCATGTATTCTGCAAACTCAGCTGAGGATAGTTTAACCGGATGATTCAATCCGCCTAAAAGGCCCAGTTCTTTCAGTGCTGGAATTAAATGCATGTGAGATACTCCATCTCAAAATTGAGACATATCTCATATCTGGCTGATTATTAATAAATGTTCGGCCACCAGCGGAGTAAATTATAACCATCGTGAAGACCATGAGAAATTAGGGAGAGGAATTTCCAGAGGTTAGCCATGAAAAAATACAACCCACATGAAAACAGGCCCTCTCATGCAGGCTGGAGAAGAGACCTGTATGATATAATCTTCGAGGCAGATACACCTCTTGGAAAGGCCTTCGATATAGCACTGATAATTGCCATCCTGGGAAGTGTTGTCATTGTAATGCTGGACACCGTGGAATCCATAACCGCTGTTCACCATCATACTCTCTACATGCTGGAATGGGATTTCACCATTCTTTTTACCATCGAATATATGCTGCGACTGATATGTGTCAGAGACAAAAAAAGGTATGCAACCAGTTTTTTTGGTGTGATAGATCTACTGGCAGTACTGCCTACCTACCTGACAGTAATCCTGCCCGGCGGTCAATACCTCCTTGTAATACGTATCCTGAGACTGTTGCGGATATTCAGGATACTTAAATTGGTGCAGTACCTCTCAGAAGCCGACCTGCTGATACGGGCACTGCAGGAGAGCCAGCGTAAGATTACATTATTCCTGTTCACTGTTTTGAATCTGGTAGTAATTCTGGGTTCTGTTATGTATGTGGTTGAAAGTTCCAATCCCCAGTTCACCAGTATTCCCCAGAGTATTTTCTGGGCAATCGTTACCATAACAACGGTAGGTTACGGGGATATTATACCCACCACATTCCTGGGAAAGACCATCGCTTCACTGGTAATGATCATCGGTTATTCTATCATCGCTGTACCTACAGGGATAATCACACAATCGATAATACGAGTTTCCAAAGAGGAAGACAATAAAAAAGTAAATGAACAGACAAAAGGAAATATATTTTCAAAAAAATGCCCGGGTTGTGCTTTTCAGGGACATGATCTGGATGCTGCCTACTGTAAACGTTGCGGGGAGAGACTTGAGGAGAAATGAAAATGGAGCATGGGGATAATAATGGACATTCGCATCATGCAATGATGCTGGAAGATTTCAGGAAACGCTTTTTCGTATCTGTAGTTCTTACATTACCGGTTTTATTCCTGTCACCGATCATCAGACAGGCATTGGAAAGTGCAGGAGTGAGCCTGCCGACAATTGAAGGTACCTCTTATCTGCTTTTTGCCTTTTCCACACTGATCTTCTTCTACGGTGGCAAGCCCTTCCTTACCGGTCTGCTGGATGAACTCAGATCCCGCCAGCCCGGCATGATGACATTGATTGCCGTTGCCATCAGTGTGGCCTATATTTACAGCAGCCTTGTGGTTTTCGGTCTGGCAGGCAAATTCTTTTTCTGGGAACTGGCAACCCTTATCGACATCATGCTCCTGGGCCACTGGATCGAGATGAGATCTGTAATGGGAGCCTCCATGGCTCTTGAGGAACTGGCAAAACTCATGCCCTCAAAAGCCCATCGTCTGGGAAAAAATGGTGAGGTAGAGGATGTAGCACTGAACGATTTACAGAATGGGGACAGGTTGCTGGTCAAACCGGGAGAAAAGCTTCCTGCTGATGGCAGGGTGGCAAAAGGGCAATCCTCGGTCAATGAAGCAATGTTATCCGGGGAAACCACTCCGGTATCCAAAGAAAAAGACGATGAAGTAATTGGAGGTTCCATCAACGGGGAAGGGTCCCTGGAGATTATTATCGAAAAAACCGGTTCCGATTCATTCCTCTCCCAGGTAATTGAACTTGTAAAACAGGCCCAGGAAAGTCGCTCCCGTGCACAGGACCTGGCCAACAGAGCCGCCCTGTGGCTGACTATCATAGCCTTAAGTGCAGGTGCTGTAACGCTTTTTGCCTGGGCTAATCTGGCAGGTTATGATTTTGCCTTTTCCCTGGAAAGAGCGGTTACAGTGATGGTAATCACATGTCCCCATGCCCTTGGCCTGGCAATTCCCCTTGTGATTGCAGTATCCTCTGCACTGGCCGCCAACAACGGACTGCTGATCAAGGACAGGGCTGCCTTTGAAAAAGCCCATGAGGTCGATGCGGTGGTTTTTGACAAGACCGGGACCCTGACTGAAGGAAAATTCGGGGTCACCGACATAATTCCCTTTGAGAATGTATCAGAAGAGGAAATCCTGAAACTGGCTGCTTCAGTAGAAGCTGAATCGGAACATTCCATAGCCCGGGGTATTGTGGAATCAGCAGAGGAAAAATATCCTATTGAGGATTTCAACAGTATCCCCGGCAAGGGAGCGTACGCAACAGTTGAGGACAGGCAGATCACAGTTGCAAGTGGCTCCTATATAGCTGACCAGGGGTTCGAACCTGACGCAGCTGAAACAGAGGGGTTAACATCTCAGGGTAAGACTGTTGTTTTCGTGGTTGAGGAGGATAAATTGATAGGTGCTATAGCCCTTGCAGATATTATACGTCCTGAATCAAAACAGGCAATAGCTGCCCTGAAAGAGAGAGGTATACGCTGCATGATGCTTACCGGGGATAATGAAAATGTAGCTGGCTGGGTATCGGAAAGTATAGGCCTTGACGAGTATTTTGCTGAAGTGCTTCCACAGGAAAAAGAGGGGAAGATTAGGGATATCCAGGACCGTGGACTGCGTGTGGCAATGACAGGTGATGGTGTGAATGATGCACCTGCCCTGGCCCGTGCAGACCTGGGCGTGGCCATAGGGGCTGGAACGGATGTGGCTGTGGAGACGGCGGATATTGTGCTGGTACGCAGCAATCCTCTGGATATAATAACTGTTCTGGATCTCTCAGCAAAAACCTACGGGAAAATGAAGCAGAACCTGTTCTGGGCCACAGGTTACAATGCCATTGCCATCCCACTTGCAGCAGGGGTGCTGGCGGGATAGGGAATCCTGCTGTCTCCGGCTGTGGGAGCGGTGCTTATGTCGCTGAGTACGGTTATTGTTGCTGTAAATGCAAAGTTGTTATCCCTTGATTGAACTCCAATAGATAGCGGAAATTGACTAAAATATTATGACCAAATGAAACTACAAGATTTCATTTTCTATATTTTTTCTTAACTATGAATACTACCAAAATCACAAGAAATACTATCGTAAACCCAGGAAAAGGTATAGTTGAAACTTCTTTGTCGTTGACCTGATTCCGGTAAATATGATTTTCAGCATATTCTGCCTCATTTATGCCTTTACTATTATTCAATAATAAATTTTCTTTTACTGTATTATTGATAGAATCTTCAAATAATAATCCATTTTGGGTATTAGAAGATATATTATTATTCCCGATTATATTATTAGTAGAAGATATAAAATATATCCCATTTCGATTGTTAAAGCTTATGTGATTAAAGAATATTTCATTACTAGCAGATGATTCAAAAAGCATACCGTTCCATTCACTAAATTGAATAGTATTATTTTCAAGGATGTTATTATTCGAACGCTCTACGAAAATTCCATCAAAACCACTTGCAATAATACTATTTTCTTCAATCATATTCCCGACAGACAAAACAACGCCTATACCATTATGATTGTTTAACAAAATATTGTTGCTTATTGTACAATTATTTACTTCATCTAGATAAATTCCAGCCTTTTCAGGACCTTCAACTCCACTTATTGTAAAACCTTTCACGGTAACATTATCTGAAGTAATGAGACTGTCGGAAAAGTGGTGAAATCGAAACATTTCAAGCAATGACTGAAAGTAAAACGCTATGCTGTGTTGCACTGTATTTAATGGATATGTTATAATTTTCTTGAATATGGGCTTTTCCGACAATCTCAAGTAATATTAAAAACATTATTTATTGGATCTTCAGCTCTAACAATACAATCATCAGCATTTTCAGAAAACGACGTTACGGTCAATTCTTTATTGATATTGATATTTTCCACATAAGTTCCATTGTAAACTAATATCGTGTCACCAACATTTGCCTTTTTTACAGCATTCTCTATTTTCAGGTAATCACTGTCCCCACCATCATTTACACTTATTACTTTTGCAGATGTTAATCCTGAAAATATTATGACGAAAATCAACGCAAAAGTTAATACCCCCAATACTTTTCATCACTTTCCTCCCTCTTTTATAAGCGATTTTAAATCTAAATTTATGATATACACCAGCTTACTGTCTTAAACTCTCTTCCACAGATTCAATCCACTCTCGTCCAATAATTTATAAAACTGAATTTTCAAAAAATCAGTAATTACAAAAGCCATTATGGAATAAACCCATACAAAAGAGGCCAGTCCCCAACCTATGGGAGTAATGTATATTCCATATACCACAATTAAAGTCGCTATTAATTTTGTGATTATCGTTGACCAGAATAAGATGCCACTAGGTCTTATGGACCAGAAAGGTCCTTTTGTACGAGCCAAAAAAATTGTCAAGTGTCCTGCAACTGCAAGTTTAAGGAATATGAAAGATTGAATTGCACCTTGGCCCAAATTTAATACATGTTCGCCAATATAAAAAATAAGAAAAGAAGATATAACTCCTATTATACCCAGAAAAGTAGCCATACTCAAAATTTCCCTCATATTCCATTTATCAGGCAGGTTGGAATATCTGACATTATCATAAGCAATCGCCATTATCGGAGCATCATTAAATAAAGCGAGCAGAACTATCATAAGAGCAGTTACCGGATAGAAATTAAAAATTAAGATAGATAGCGTAATGAAAAACAGGACTCGTACTGTTTCAGCAATCCGATAAATGGAATAACTTTTCATACGTTGAAATATCATACGGCTTTCTTTGATAGCATCAACAATCACTGAAAGACCGGCTTTGGTAAATACGATATCTGCTGCGGATTTTGCTGCATCTGTAGCGCCTGCAACTGCAATACCTACATCAGCTTTTTTCAAAGCAGGCGCATCATTTACACCATCACCTGTCATTCCCATGATGTGTCCTCTTTTTTGCAAAACTTCAACAATATGATATTTGTGTTCTGGAAATACCTGGGCAAATCCATCAGCTTTTTCAATACATTTCCCAGCTTTCTCATCGGATTTGTCAAAAATAGAAGATTCAGTAACAATATTTGTGTTTAGCTTAACTTGTTTTGCAATTTGTTTGGCGATAGCAAGATGGTCCCCAGTAACCATTTTGATGTCAACACCCATGGATTGTGCATTCATTATCGTTTCAGCTGAATCATCATATGGTGGATCGTACAAAGCAATTATACCCAATACGTCCCATTTTCCCTCCATATCACCTTTTGCCACCCCAAGTGCACGATAGCCTTTTGAAGCAAAAGTGTCCACAGTTTCTTGAACTTGCTCTATCATCTGTTTATCAGTATCTGCCATTTTCAATATAACCTGAGGTGCCCCTTTTGCAAACCTGAATTTTTCACCTTGATCACTTTCAACTGTAACTTCGCTGCGCTTTATAACAGGATCAAAAGGCTTGAAATCCATTACCTGATATTTTTCAGATTTATCTGTAATGTCTCTTATAGTATTGATCTTGGAGATTATTGCATTATCAATAGGGTCACGGTCTTCCTCTCTTGATGCAAGTAATCCTGCCAGGTATACATCTGTACTATCAAATCCATCAAAAGATACCACATCTGCCAAAGCGAGCTTATTCTGGGTAATAGTACCGGTCTTATCGGAGCAGAGTACATCCATTCCAGCCATTTCTTCTATGGAGGTAAGCTTACTGACAATAGCTTCCTTTTTAGCAAGATTCATGGCTCCTACTGCCATTGAAACAGATAGAACTGCCGGCAATGCTGCAGGAATAGCCGCAACCGTAAGCACAAGAGCAAATTGTAAAGTATCTAATAGGCTTTCGTGGCGAAACAGTGCCGCAAGAAAAATAATTACCACCAGAAGCGATGCAAGGACAATGAGATAATCCCCGATCTTAATTATAGCTTTTTGGAAATGACTTTGAGTTTTGGCTTCTGCTATCAGCTTGGTAGTTTTTCCAAAATATGTATTCATGCCTGTAGAAATCACAAGTGCATCCATTTCACCCTGTTGAACAACAGAACCGGAATAAGCAATATCTGAAACATGTTTTTCCACAGGAAGGGATTCACCTGTTAATGCAGATTCATCGATTTCTAAATATTCTCCATCTATTAGTTTAGCATCCGCTGGGACAATATCTCCTAAACGCACCCTTACAATATCTCCAGGAACGAGCTCACGTGAAGGGATTTCAGACCATTTACCATCGCGTTTCACTTTGGCATTCAAAGCCATTTTTTTCTTTAATAGCTCAATAGCATTGTCGGCTTTATTCTCTTGCCAGAACCCTACAACTGCATTTAATAACAAAAGAATAGAAATTATTATGAAATCTTCCCATTTTTGTATTATCAATGATAGAATAATAGCTACTTCAATCATCCACGGAATGGGACCCCAAAAATATCCAAAAATTTTTTTTAATGGACTTGCTTTTTTCTCTATAATCTCGTTATATCCGTATTTTTGAATTCTTTTTTGGGATTCCGAGACAGATAGTCCATTATTAGAAGAAGAAAGTCGCTTAAACATCTCGTCTACTGAAGTGACAGCTATGTCTTCCTGTTTAACACCTTCAGAAGTCTTCATACTATCATTATCCAAAATTATCCAAACCCCTTAACTAGAAAGATTGTCTAGTAAGTCAATTTCCCCACAATAAGAGTAGAACAAGTTTTGTATATATCCTTTTGGATTCTATGATTCTAGCAATTTATATATTTATAAATATATCATATTTTATTGTAATGAAGTATTGTTTGTGAACACAGAAACTGCAGATAAATATTCAATACACTTCTTCGAACCACCTGCTGACATAAGATTACACTTCCAATCTAAAACAGTAGTAAATTATTAAGGATGATTTTTTAGTCAATTTCGTATCTTTATCGATCTATTGCAATATTTCCTATATATAGCTTCTGTAATAAAACAAGATACCAGAATAAGAGTTGCTGCAGATTTATTCAACTGGTAATATACAAGGATACAAAAAAATACTATACTACTTACAAGGGAAGCCCAAATCAAATAAGGTTTGGCTCCAGTTTCTTTATATAAATGTAAGTGACCATAATTTACAGCTATATATATTATTAATAAAGAAGCACTTGCTATCATCCCGATACCCGCAAGATTCAAGAAATTAGTGCATAATCTTTAGCTTGGGATATTTCCGGAAGGGAAAGATTGCCTACAACTGCCAGACTTACAAGTACATAAATGAATATGACTATCAATACACTCAAATAAAGGGCTCTTGGAAGGGTTTTTTGAGGATTGTCCATATCTTCAGCTGCATTAGTAATCAGACCAAAACCTTGGTAAGCAAGGAATAACATGCCTGCGCCAAAAAGGATATGTGACGTACCAGAAAAAGTTGATAATGACAAATTTGAAGGTTCAATAAAAAAACATTCCTGATAGGGCAAAAAGCAAGAGAATACCTACTTTTATTGATACAATAAAAACTTCAGATTTACCTACAGCTTTTGCACCTATGAAATTTATTAAAGTAAAAACAAGTATTATTGATGTAGAAAAGACATTGGACCAAATCTGAGCTGACCCGGAAGGAAGAAAAGTCATAGCATAGTAGGATAATCCTTTAGCATATAAAGCAAGCCCAAATATATAACCTACCCACAGAAGGACATTAAGCCCTCCGCCTAGAACCCCGTCACCAAGTCCTCTTACCAGAATTACTTTGCTAAATCATCCTCAGTGATTTAAATAATTATTTACATGTAGATTCTTCTTAGGCATCTATTTTGTATTTAAACAGAGTTAATCATTATATAGTTTAATATGAAATAAAAATAGCAAATAGTTATTAACTTATATAAAATACTTTAAACCTCACGATATCTACAACGTCGAAGATTATTTGTACTGCAAACAGTATCTCCTTTGTACCCTTAATTAAAGAGCAGGTGTCATTATGGAAATTAACGGAGTAGAAATCGAAGATACTTTTGCAGAAGCATTCCCGATAAAGATCGGAAGAGTACTGATCACAGCCGTGAACGAAAAATGGGCAAGGGTAGCTGCACAGGAAGCTACAGGTTTTGGTACTTCTGTCATCATGTGTCCCGCAGAAGGCGGTATCGAAAGGGTTGCCAGTCCTGATGAAACCCCTGATGGAAGACCTGGTGTTTACATCCAGCTCTGCACCTTCGGCTACAAATCCCTGGAAGAACAGCTCCTGGAAAGACTGGGCCAGTGTGTACTGACCGCTCCCACAACAGCAATGTACAACGGTCTCCCGGATGCTGAAAAACAGTTTGACACTGGTTTCAAGCTCAAATTCTTCGCAGACGGTACAGAATCCGAAACCGAAGTCGGTGGCAGGAAAGCCTACAAGATCCCAATGATGGAAGGCGATTTTATTACCGAGCACTCCATGGGTGGAGTAAAAGGTGTAGCAGGCGGAAACTTCTTCATCTTCGGCGACTGCCAGATGAGTGGCCTCAATGCCGCAGAGGCAGCAGTTGAAGCCATAGAAAAGGTCGAAGGCTCCATCACCCCATTCCCCGGTGGTATCGTGGCCAGTGGTTCCAAACCAGGTGCCAACAAGTACACTTTCCTCAAGGCAACCGCAAACGAAAAGTTCTGCCCCTCCATCAGGGACCAGATCGAGGATACCCAGATCCCCGAAGGTGTGGGAGCAGTTTACGAGATCGTTATCAACGGTGTCAGCGAGGAAGCAATTTCCAGCGCAATATCCGCCGGTATAAAGGCATCCGTAAAGGTTCCGGGTATCAAAAAGATCTCCGCAGGCAACTACGGCGGAAACCTTGGCCCCTACAAATTCAATCTCCATGACCTCGTATGAGACGGGGTCCTCTTTTTTCCTTTTTCGGATTCGGTAATGATGCTTGAAAGTGAACCCACTGAGCGTATCGATTCACGTGCATTGAAATCCTGGTTTGTAAGCGGGCTCTTGCTAGGTATTGTCGCCTTTTCAATTCCATTAACTTACATTTTTCTGATAGGTCCTGCATGGGATTTGCCACGGGATTGGGGCTGGATAGCTATAGCACTGGTGACAGTATTCACATTATGGTCGGCAATAATTGCACCACAGCTCAGGATACGTTTCTGGCGCTATGAAATAAGAGAAAATGAAGTAGATATCCAGAACGGTATTTTCATTATCAGAAGAACTCTTATACCTATGGTCAGGATTCAACATGTTGATACTGAACACGGCCCTGTGATGAGATTCTTCGGGCTGGCAACATTAAGGATCTCCACAGCCGCTACAGACCATTACATTCCCGCTTTATCAAGGGAAAAAGCTGCAGAGCTCATGGGAGAAATAGCAGCTCTTGCAAGAGTAAGTGATGAAGATGTCTGAATATAAGCGCCAGCATCCCTTCATGATAATCCTGGAGACATTCAAAAGCATAATATATGCAATACCACCGGTGTTCTTCTTTGCATTATCCCTAAGGGATGAATTGAGCAGTGTGGACATTCCTTTTCTGGCTGCTATCGCTTTGATCGTCACCCTTACATATTCTACAGCAAAATGGTATCTTTTCACCTATCAGTATGAAAACGGCTACCTGCACATAAGAAAGGGATTGCTGTTTAAAAAGGAAAGGTCAATCAAGAGAGAGAGAGTCCAGACGGTCAATGTGATCACGAATTTTATACAAAAACTCCTGGGTGTGACGAGTTTACATGTCAAAACAGCCGGCAGTACAGAAGCAGAACTATCCCTCACTGCTGTAACCCTGCAGGAAAGCCAGAACATAAAGACCTATTTAGAAAACCATACAACAAGCGAGTCCGGCAAAAATCATACAGGGGAATCAGAAACCGGGAATTCAAAAGTAGATACTGTAAATACTTACAATATCCCCTTACGGAACCTGCTCCTGGCAGGAGCCACTTCAGGACGGTTCATGTTACTTTTTTCCCTTATAGCGGCTGCATTATCCCAGCTTTATCCATATATTCCTCAAAGCTACCTGGGACTCGTGCTTGAGCAGGTAATTCCCCGGAACAATATCAATATCAGTCTACTCCTGATACTAATATTTGGATTATTGCTGCTTTCATGGATCATATCAACCCTGGTTTTTGCAGTCCAATACGCCAATTTTACCCTGCAACGCCAGGAAGATGATATCCGGATATCCTACGGCCTTATTGAACAAAAGGAATACAACCTGAATATGAAACGAATCCAGGCCCTGTCTGTAAAGGATAGTTTGCTGCGACAGCCCCTTCGCCTGTGTTCTATCTATGCAGAGGTTGCCGGAGGCAGCTCTGAAAAGCAGGATTACGTGACTACATTATATCCCCTGCTGCATGTAAAAGAACTGTCAAAATTCATGGACAACATGTTCCCCGAATACACTATTCCTGAAAATATGCAACCCCTGCCATTAAGGTCAAAGAAACGCTATATTATACGTTTACTGGTTCCAGCTATTGTGATTGTTTTATTGCTCCAGCTGGTTCCCTACGGATGGATCTCCCTTTTGATTCTGCCTCCTGTCTTCTTATTGGGGCTTTCCCGCTACAATACAGGAGGAACTGCGATCCTGGAAAAACAATTAACACTCAGATTCCGCAATATTCACCGCTATCATGTATTCGTATTGAGAGACCATATCCAGACTATGCAGATAAGTTCCAATCCTTTCCAGCGCATGAGTGATCTGGACACAATCGGGGTTTCCGTACTATCATCAAGAGGTGGAAACCGGTTTGCAATCGCTGATGTTGACAGGGAGGAAAGTGGGAAAATCTGGAACTGGTTTTCCCGCAACTAAAGTTACCTATAATTTATTTTAAAGACCCAGCATGGCCAACCCAGAAGAAAGGGAACTGCGTATCAATTCCAGCGGGTCCACTCCCGTAACCTGTATCATAACCCAGGCTCCCAGGAAAGTCCCTACCACACTTCCGATATTTGCCAGGGCTGCCACCAGAACTACTTTGAAAAACCTGTTTTGACGTGCCTCTGCAAAAGATTCTGTATCCATCATGGCTTTGAAATCAGCAGTCGTGGGATGGCGCTGTTTTGCTTCCACAAGACCTGCAAACCAGCCTGCAGCCATCATGGGATTCAAGGAAGTCAGCCAGGCTACACCAAAAGATGTCGCTATAGAATAGGGATGTCCCCCTGCAATGGTTGCTCCTATAGCACTCAGGGTACCGTTTATGATGAACCACCAGCCAAAAGCAATCAACAGGAGTTCAATGGAAGTCCCTGAAAGGATTATCAACATGAATGTTGCAAGTGCCAGTGCCACAATAGCGATACCGAAAACTTTCATCAGGTTGAAACGCTTCTTGGGCAGGGTTACCAGCGAGGATAATGGGGGTATGGTCCTGGGATTGGAGAGATATTTCTCGATACCACTCCTGTGGCCTGCTCCCACCACAGCCACTATATTTTTACCGCCACCTGCAGCCGTTCTTGCCAGGCTGCCTGCAATATAGGCATCCCTCTCATCGATAAGTACTTCTGCAGCATTGGGGGATGTATGACGTAATTCTTCGATCAGGACTGTAACTGTATCCTGTTCGGTGATATTATCTATATCAATCTCATCGCCACCTCCAATTCCCAGGGCTGCGGCTATCAGGGTTCCTACCATTTTTGTTTTTTCGATCAAACCCATTTTTCCCCAGAAACGCTGGAGAGTTACCTGGATATCCCGGTCCACAAGGGCAACGTCAGCCCCTATTTCCTCTGCTGCTTCAATCGCAGCTAACATTTCAGCACCGGGCTGTACTCCCATATCCTTCCCTATCCTTTTCTGGACATGGGCCAGCAGCATATGGACCAGGAAAAAATAGATCTTACCCTCTGCAAGCAGTTCCTTAACAGATATATCCGAAGTTTGGGTCTTACCCTTAAGGGCATCATAGCGGCCCTTGCAAAGTTCAACCGCCACCACATCAGGTTGCTGGTTGTGAATTGTCTCCTTTACTTCACGGATACTTTTTTCCGAAACATGGGCCGTTCCCACCAGGCTTATCCTGGAAGGAGCAGGAGCTACATTTTCAGAAGTGGAATCTGTTGAAAAATCGTGTTCCCGAGCTTCTGAAGAGGTAGTGGCGCTGTTATAGTTGTAGCTCATGGTTTCCTGTCGGGAATCAGTAATATACGGGTCATTAGCCATTAAAATCCCTGTTTTACTCACTTAGAAGTGTCATTGTATGCATAAGGTCTGTTCTTGAAAGGATACCTATAACCTCTCCATCTTCCATTACTAAGAGGCGACCCACGTTATTATTGGTCAGGACCTTAAAGGCTTCCGATGCATCAGCAGCAGGTGAAATAGTAACCACATCCCTTGTCATTACATCGGAAATGAGGGTACTTATCCTGTCAAGTTGCGTTACCTTATGTACATCCGTAAACGTAACAATGCCTTTTAAAACATTGTGTTGAATCACGGGATAACCCATGTGTTTATGGTCAAACATGAATTGTACAAGCTCTTCCAGGTTCATCTCGGGAGATACTGAGATAATATCACTGCTCATCACATCTTTTACCTGGACATTTTCAAGGGTACGAGTAACAGCAGTGGAACGTTCCTCACCTGAGGCTCCCATATAAACAAATACTGCAATCAATAAAAGCCAGGGATTCCAGGGATCGGAAAGAAGACCCAAAAGTGCCAGCATAAAAGCAAAAAATTTTCCGACATTCGCTGCGTTACGGGTTGCCTGTATATAATTCATATGGCGGGCAAAAAATGCACGCAAAATCCTACCCCCATCCATTGGGAAAGCAGGAATTAAGTTGAATGCCCCCAACACAATATTGATGGAAGCAAGGATATAAGCAATACGATAAGGTATGGTGGTAGCATAACCTGTAACTACCGTATCTATCACAAAATTTAGTCCAAACAGGATACCACCAATCAAAAAACTTACAAGTGGTCCTGCAAAAGCCATTTTTGCTTCCTGGCCGGGTTCACGGGGCATCTCTTCCATGGAAGATACACCACCTATCAAAAAAAGAGTGATGTTATCTATCTTAACCCCATATTTTTTTGCAAAATAAGAATGGCCCAGCTCATGCAAGAGGACACACGTAAAAAGGAGGATTGTTATCAAGAGGGACAAGCCGTAACCTAATAGGGCAGGCTGGACATCTGCAAATCCAACGGGTTCGGGTACACTTGAAAAAACAAATGCAAAGAGAAACAGTACAATAAGAAAAGTGATATGGATCAATATAGGGATACCCATTACACTCCCGATTTTGAAAGAAGTTTTCATAACTGAACCTTTTTAAGTTCCTATTATTTAGTTATTTAGTTTTAGTGATGTGAATGAGTACCTGACGAATAATACTTTCACACCGCTTGGTTTCAAAATATATATCCCTGGAGACCTATTAGGAAATAGTCACGGATTCGATGGGCACACGCCTTTACAAGTTTCAAGGCTAGGTGCCATCGATCATCCCCTCAACCGTGATACAGGCACCCTTTTATTTTTTATTTTCAAGATTGGTTTACAACAGTATCCAGATCCGCAAGAAACATATCTATAATCTCATTATCCAGATGGGGCATGATAACCAATCTTAGTGCCTGTGGATTTCTCGTAAGAGAAACACGCCATCCAAAATCCTCGTAAAGTCTGTTTTGAATATCAACTGGTGACTCTACATCCAGAGCCACGATATTCATAACAGGTTCTATCACCGGCCGGATTCCTATATTCCTGGCCCCTGCAACAAGCCTGTCAGTCATATCCATACACCGTTGTACAATGGTACCATAACCTTTCCTTCCAAGATGGCGCATGACTGCATAGGTAGATACTACAGCTGCTCCACTACGGGTACCTGTCAGGGAATACTGACTACTTATAGTAAGATAAGGTGTCTTTACTGCCAGATTGTCAAGATCAAGACTGTTGCGGAAAAGTAATCCTCCTGAAGGAATGGTGCTTAAACCCATTTTGTGAGGATCTATTGTAACAGAAGATACACCCGCAATTTCAAAATCAAATTTATATTTAGCTTTGAGGAAAGGCAGTACAAAACCCCCAAAAGCCGCATCTACGTGGAAAGGTAAACCCTTTTCGATAGCTATATCAGAAAGAGTTTCAAGAGGATCTACCTGCCCAAACTCGGTAGTGCCGGCTATACCCACCAATCCTACAGTATTGTTATCTATCAGGCAATTAACTGCATCCGTATCCACCTGCAAATTGTCAGAAAGAGTTGCTCTGCGTATATCTATACCTGAAAGATCACCAACTTTATCAAAGGAAAAATGAGCTGAATCAGGAACAACAATGTTGGGATTTACAATTGATCTATTACGATTACGCATAGCTCTTACGGCCTGGATATTTGATTCAGTGCCTCCTGTACTGATATAACCACAGGCATCCGGAAGATGCAACATGGCACCCAGCATCTGCATGACCTGTTCTTCCAGTTCAAATGTCCCCTGAAAAAGACCTGGATCTCCCATATTAGCTTCGATGAAAGTACAATGGGCATACTATGCTATTTCATGAGGATAGGTACACATGGAACTCAAAACTTTCCTGTAATCACTATCCCTGTTTTTTTTTTGAGATAATTCCTTTAGAACTAAATCTCTTGTGATACCATTGCTATACATGGGAATCCTTTTCCTAGAAGAGCTTTTGAATTATAATCGTTTTGAGTTATATTTGATTTTCATATTTTTAAATTTCAGGAATTGCTAGAGGGGGACCCCATAGTTTCTATTGGAAACATAGTTCAATTTGAAAAAAAGGGATTTTTGTAAAACAAAGTTTTATATATTAAAACCTCTCTACTTACACTGCTATATTTTTTCAACATATTAAAAATATGTATTTCATATTTTTTCCTTATCTCCAGTTGAAATCATAGGGTCTCTCCCCTTTATAAATGTTCCAAACGAAACAAAGGGGTCTACCTTTTTTGTTCCTTTTAACATTTTAAAGATGTTTCTACAACTTTTTAACTATTTTTATACGTGCAGTTGAAACAAAGGGGTGTTTACCATAACTGTTAAGAATAGATACCTATATTTCCATTAGAGTACTAACAGAGGAAAATTACGTCCTTTTGCATATACCAAATATTGCTAAGAGGAGGTACCCGCTTTGGTTTCAATCTACTAAAAAAACGATTATACGGTATTGTCATATTACAAATAGAAGGTGTTTGGATGGATAATGGTTCACTTGATGGGTTATTTGAAGAGTTATTGGAGACAGAATCCCTTTTTAAGAATAAGGAAGTGTTGAGGCCCGCGTATACACCGGAAAATCTTCCTCATCGTAGTAACCAGATAAATAATATTGCTACGGTACTGGTATCAGCTTTGAGGGGTCATACACCTTCTAATGTTCTCATTTATGGAAAAACAGGTACAGGTAAAACTGCTGTTGCTAGATATGTGGGTATTGAACTTGAAAGGAAAAGTGATCATCTCAATGTACAATGTAATGTGCTTTACATAAACTGTGAAGTAATAGATACACAGTACAGGTTACTGGCCAATCTTGCAAAACAGTTTGGTGAAGATGTCCCTATGACAGGTTGGCCTACAGATCAGGTCTTCTTCCGATTTAAAGAGGCAGTGGATTCCCGCAAACAGGTGATCATAATAATTCTTGATGAAATTGATAAATTGATCAAGAAAGGGGATGATGTCCTCTATAATCTTTCCCGGATGAATACAGATCTTAAAAATGCCCGGGTAAGCATGATAGGCATTTCCAATGACCTGAAGTTCACTGAATTTCTGGATCCACGTGTAAAAAGTTCTCTGGGGGAGGAGGAAATTATCTTTCCACCCTATGATGCCGAACAGATAAGTGATATTCTCAGGCAGCGTGCTGCTATTGCTTATAAGGAAAACAGTATGGATGATATGGTAATTCCTCTTTGTTCTGCTTTTGCGGCACAGGAACACGGGGATGCACGGCGTGCTCTTGACCTTATGAGGGTTGCCGGGGAAATAGCCGAACGGGAGAAGAAGAACATTATCGAGGAAGAACACGTCAGGCAGGCCCAGGAAAAGATCGAAGTGGATCGTATAGTAGAGGTTATCCGTACTCTTCCTACCCAGTCCAAGCTTGCTCTCTATAGTGTGATGCTGCTGCGCAATAATGGCCACCGTAATGTGACAACGGGTGAGGTGTATAACGTTTATCGGCAGTTATGCCGCAATGTGGATATGGATATCCTGACCCAGAGAAGGGTTACTGATCTCATATCAGAACTTGATATGCTGGGTATCCTCAATGCTATAGTTGTAAGCAAAGGCAGATACGGGCGTACCAAGGAAATAATCCTGAGTGTGCCTGTGGAAAGTACCAAAAAGGTATTGCTTGAGGATTATCGCCTCAATATGCTGGCCGATTTCAAACCGGTGCTGACAGCACAGATGCATCTGTAATTATTTTCACTTTTTGTTCCATAGACAGCAGCAGTCGGCTATGTCCCTTATAGGCGACTGTATCGGATTAACAGTAGGTCCCTTTTTCTCTACAGGAGAAGGTCCTGGTTTAATACCTCTCATTCGAAACCAATATATTGGATTAGCTCATTGGGCCCATCACTGCTTAACAATGTTAACAGTATGAAAAATAAACGAAGGATAGGTAAAATGAGCATATTTTATCCAATAGATGAAAAACAGGTTACAAAGGCAATAGTTGAAGAGTTCACAGAGGAGTTTACAAGTTGTATTGATACCGATGTGATAATAATAGGTGGCGGCCCCAGTGGTCTTATGGCAGCAAAGGAGCTCGCAGCTGCAGGTGTCGACGTGGTAATCATAGAAGCCAACAACTATCTTGGCGGAGGGTTCTGGATAGGAGGCTATCTTATGAACAAACTCACGGTGCGTGCCCCTGCCCAACAGGTCTTCGATGAGATCGGGGTTCCGTATAAGGAATTTGAGGAAGGACTTTACGTGGCAAACGGCCCTCATGCATGTTCAAAACTCATTGCTGCTGCATGTGATGCCGGGGTCAAGATCATCAATATGACCAAATTCGATGATGTAGTCGTACGTAACGGAAAAGTTGCAGGCGCGGTGATAAACTGGACACCTGTGGGGGCGCTTCCAAGGGCAATTACATGCGTGGATCCGGTAGCCATCGAATCGAAGATTGTTATAGATGGAACAGGACATGATGCTGTGGTTGTGGAGTCCCTTGTAAACCGTGGTATTGTGGAATCCAAGGGATTTGACGGAATGTGGGTTTCAAAATCAGAGAACGTACTGGTTGAGAATACCGGGGAGGTTTATCCCGGCCTTATAGCCTGCGGAATGGCTGTCGCGACAGTACATGGACTGCCACGTATGGGCCCAACATTCGGAGGAATGCTTCTTTCAGGAAAGAAAGCTGCAGAGGTAGCAATTGACAAGCTCAAGGAGATGAAATAAAGGACTAAATATGTTCATCAGGATAGGAGGAGTCGGATATATCCAATATATGGAATCTTGTAACGGGCAACTCCGATTATCCATTCTTCTTTTACAGGAGAAAGATAACTGATCTGGCCCTGCTGGTCATAGTACCTGTTCGTTTTCATATTATCCCCTTTGGTTATGTAACCATCATACGGAGCTACAGGTCCCCCTTCCCACATTGGTTCGCCTTCTTCAACAAAATACATGGCCCTGTGGATTACCGGGGTCACTCCCTTCTGGCCGTAGGGTCGGTATAAGATGACATCTCCTTTTTTTTCAAATGAGATATAGTTCGCAGGCGCATCCCGGAATGTTTCTATCTGTGTCCTGTCAAGATCTTCAATAAAGATTATGTCTCCCCTGTACATGTGGGGTTCCATACTTCCTGATTCCACCGCGACCATTGGAGTCCACATTCCAAAGAATAGCTGGGACAGGATGCCGATAACTGCAAGAATAGCCAGTACCGATAACCCGTCACGTGCGATTCCTACCCAAAAATTATCGCTGTTTTTAAAAGTATGAATTATTTCCCCGATTTGCATGAATATTTCTCCGGATTGGCAAACTGAATTTGTCTGTATCAAGTTAAACTTATTGGTTTATTTCTGGTAAAATAATGTTTACCAAAGTATTGTTATACAGGAAAATTCTTGTAACTACATTATCAATATAGAGGTCTGTAATGCAAGAAATGTCTCTTCTTTCCGATTTGCTTGAAGCAGGCTACCAGGTAAGCCCTCAGGCAGCCGAGCTTATAACTTCTCACAACAATCCCCGTGCCCTTGTAAATCACATACTGGGAAATGTGGATGATTCGGTATTTGTTATAGATGTTGATGATATTGATTTCACGGGATTTGAAGAAGTAAAAGAGGCAGAGCTTCCATGCAAACAGGAACCTGTCACAAATACAAGTTCTGCAAATCCCATTTCTGTGCTTTCCGATATAACCGATTGCTCCACCTGTGTGGGGGAATACATGGAATTTGTGCAGTATTTCCGCAACCGTTACAGTCGGCTGAGTGAAATGATAAGGGGCAGGGTCAATGCCAGACCCATGGAAAGCCTGAAAGGCAAAAGACGTGTGCCCGGGGATGAGATTTCCATAATCGGTATGGTATCTGAGATTAAAAATACATCCAATGGTCATCGGCTGGTACGTTTTGAAGACCCTACGGGTTCCTTCCAGGTCCTTTTCAGTATGAATGATAAGGATATTTATGAGGGATCTAATAAACTTGTCCTGGATGATGTGGTGGGAGTAAGTGGCAATCTCACCAATGACGGCAAACTCCTGATAGCCAAAAAACTTGTTTTTCCGGATCTGCCCAATATGGGTTTATCTAAAAACGGTAGCCAGGGAAAAGCCCTTTTCATTTCAGATGTGCATATAGGCAGTAATACCTTCCTGCAGGAGCAATGGGACGATTTCATGACTTTTGTCACAAGGCAATCGGACAATCCTGAGCTTAACAAAATAGCACAGCAATTACGTTATATTGTGGTTTCTGGTGATATTGTAGACGGGGTGGGTATTTATCCGGGACAGGAAAATGAGCTTACCATACCGGATATTTATGATCAGTATGAGGAAGTTGCCCATTATTTCAACCAGATACCTTCTGATATCACAGTAGTTATTGGTCCCGGTAACCACGATGCTGTGCGCCAGGCCGAGCCCCAGCCCACATTCCCGGAGCGTATCAGGAAGATGTTTGATCCCAGGATAAAATTCGTGGGTAACCCGGCACTGGTGGATCTGGATGGGGTGCTTGTGTTGATGTACCACGGCCGTTCAATAGATGATTTTGTGGCAAATATACAGGGAATTTCCTACAGTGAACCTGAAAAGGCAATGCTTGAAATGGTAAAACGTCGCCATCTATCCCCGACCTATGGCAGCAGGGTTTCTATAGCTCCGGAGAAGACTGACCATTTTGTTATCGATCACATACCCGATATACTGCATTGTGGCCATGTCCATACCGTAGGGGTGAAGCAGTACAGGGGCACCCTGCTCATTAATTCAGGAACCTGGCAGGATCAGACCGAATTCCAGAAGCGGGTGAATGTGGTACCCGAACCTGCAAGGGTTCCGGTGGTCGACCTTGCCACTTTCCAGCCGACCATGCTGCAGTTTTGAACGTGCATTTTATATAATGCCAGTTAAGAGTTAGTCCGGATGGCTTCAGATTTATTACCTGATATTGATACATTAATAAAAAAACAGGGATACAGACTTGCAGGATCCCATTCAGCTGTCAAGACATGTCTGTGGATGAGACGGGCTGTGCGTGAGGAAGGAGAATGTTATAAAGCCCGTTTTTATGGGATAGCTTCCCACAGATGTTTGCAGATGACTCCTACCCTGTGCTGCAACCAGCGCTGCCTGCACTGCTGGAGGCCGGTTGAGCTTGATGTCCCAACTCCTCAAAAATGGGATTCTCCAGTGGAAATAATGGGGTCTTCAATAGAGTGTCAGCGCAACCTGATTTCCGGTTTTGGAGGTTCGGTCCCAAGAGAATTGTGGCAACAGGCCAATGAACCTACACATGTGGCTATCTCCCTGTCAGGTGAACCCACCCTTTATCCTTATCTGGATGGACTGATCGAAGAATTTCGCAGCAGAGGTGTCAGTACCTTTGTGGTAACCAACGGCACTGTTGTCGAAATGGTCAAACGCATAAACCCTTCCCAGCTCTACATGAGCCTGGATGCTCCTGACAGGCAGACCTACATGGAGGTTTGTTCTCCAAAAGATCCCGGTTTATGGGATAATATAAATGAATCCCTCAGTGTCCTTAAGGATAAAGAATGCAGGACTGCTATCCGTATTACTCTCATAAAAGGAGTTAATATGTTTGATGTGAAAGGTTATGCGGACCTTATCAGAAAGGCACAGCCTGATATTATTGAGGTCAAAGCCTATATGCACCTGGGTTTTTCCAGAAACCGGCTTGAAAGGGATGCCATGCCAGGCCATGAAGAAGTCCTTGATTTTGCAAATCAGCTTGGTTGTGAATTGGGTTATGAAGTTGGCGATCAGGTTGAAATAAGTCGTGTTGTCATGCTTTGTCGTGATGAAAGTGTTGTTGCTTCTAAATTGCCCGTTTGACGCACTGTCATAACTTATATTTATAATAATGGCTTATATGGTAAGCCTAGAGCATAGCGAATATCCCGACATTTTGATTAATTTTTGATTATGGAGT
The DNA here is from genome assembly GCF_003722075.1 of Methanohalophilus sp. RSK. Taxonomy (GTDB): domain Archaea; phylum Halobacteriota; class Methanosarcinia; order Methanosarcinales; family Methanosarcinaceae; genus Methanohalophilus. The sequence goes on from NZ_RDSK01000001.1 coordinate 47,541, forward strand.
ATCCTTACAATGGCCGAACAATCTGCTCATGAAAAATATGAATTCAAGAAAAAACTTGAATCCCTCCGAAATAAAAAGGGAAGGGGTACTGAACTCATATCCCTTTACATACCGCCTGACAAACAGCTGTCCGATGTAACTTCACAGCTTAAGACCGAACACAGTCAGGCTTCTAACATCAAATCCAAGGTCACCAAGACTAATGTACAGTCTGCGATTGATTCCCTGCTTTCCCGTCTTAAGTATCTCGAGATCCCGGAAAACGGTATAGTATATTTTACCGGAGCTGTGGATGTAGGTGCGGATAAAACCAATATGGAAACCACTATCATAAAGCCCCCACAACCTCTTACTATCTACAAGTATCACTGCGACTCTGACTTTTTCCTCGAACCACTGGAAGGAATGCTCAAGGAGGCCAAGACCTACGGTTTGCTTGTGCTTGACAGAAGGGAAGCCACAATTGGTTTACTTACAGGTAAACATATAGAATCCTACCGAAATCTTACCTCAACAGTGCCGGGTAAACAGAGAAAAGGTGGTCAGAGTGCTCAGCGTTTCCAGCAGCTGAGGCTTATAGCGATACATGATTTCTACAAGCGTATAGGAGACGCGGCCAGTGAAATTTTCATGACGGTTGATATGAAGGATTTCGAGGGAATATTGCTGGGTGGGCCTTCCCCGACCAAGGAAGAGTTCCAATCAGGAGAATTCCTGCATCATGAGCTGCAAAAGAAAATACTGGGCCTCTTTGATGTGGCCTACACCGATGAGTCGGGTCTGCAGGAACTTGTCAATGCCGCAAGTGAGCGGTTGCAGGACCTGGACCTGATGGTGGAAAAGAATTTGATGCAAAAGTTTTTCAAGGAACTGGTATCCGATTCCGGAAAAGCTGCCTATGGTGAGGAAGTAGTGCGTCAGAACCTGATGATAGGGGCCGTGGAGACACTGCTGATATCCGAGGATCTGAGGTCTGAAAGAATAAAGATCAGGTGTACTACCGGGGATTATGAAGATAATATAACCCGGGAAAATCAACCGGACCAGGAAAGTGTAGATGACTTTGGCAACTGTCCCAAATGCGGATCTTCCCTGGAAGTTGTTGAAAGAGTAGATATTGTGGATGAACTCTCGGAACTGAGCGATCAGATGGGAAGTGAGGTGGCTTTTATATCAACTGATTTTGAGGAAGGCGGCCAGCTTCTCAATGCTTTTGGTGGCATTGTTGCGATTTTGCGGTATAATACAGGTATGTAAGGTGATCATTTGTATCTTGAATTTGTTAACCAGGTAGTATCGGTACTGGAAAATGCCGTACAAAGAGCGGGTTTTGAACCGGTGGAGATAGCCCCCGAACCTTCCCAGCACGCAGACCTCTCTTCCAGGGCTGCTTTCAAGCTGGCCGCAGTTGCCAGGAAAAGTCCGGTGGAAGTAGCAAACCGGATCGTGGAAAATAGCCAGCTTCGGGAAAATAGTCTGATCGAAAGTATTGGGACTACCGGCCCCTACATCAATATCAAGGCCAGTAGAACCTATATTGACCGTACCTTTGAGACAGTCAGGAGCAAAAAGGAAGCTTTTGGCGGCAATTTTTATTCAGGAAAGATATTGCTGGAACACACCTCGGCCAATCCCAATGGTCCCCTGCATGTGGGCCACATACGCAATTCTATAATAGGTGACACCCTGACCAGGATTCTGAGAAAAGCCGGGTATGATGTGGATGCCCAGTATTACGTGAATGACATGGGCAGGCAGATTGCCATAGTTTCCTGGGCCCTGGAACATTTCGAAATGGATCCCGATCTCAAATCGGATCACGCTATTGCCAATGTATATATCAAAGCCAATGCAAGGCTTGAAGACGATCCCCAGAAGGTTGAACATATAGATAATTTGATGCAGCTTGTGGAATCCGGGGATGAGGAGGTCATAAAACGCTTTGATGATGCCGTGGACCTTGCTGTAAAAGGTATCCGCAGTACCTTACTTCGTATGAATGTCCATCATGATTCTTTTGTTAATGAATCCGGTTTTGTCCGCTCGGGGAAAGTGTCGGATATCGTGGATAAAATCCGAAAAACCGGTCGCACCGATGTGGATGATGGAGCCCTTGTGGTGGATCTTTCCGATTACGGATTTGAAAAAACCCTTGTTGTGCAACGCAGTGATGGTACTTCCCTTTATACTACACGAGACCTTGCCTATCATGAATGGAAAGCCAGGCAGGCAAATCGGATAATTGATATTCTGGGAGCGGATCACAAACTTATCTCCGGCCAGCTCAAAGCCACTCTCAATGCTGTCGGATTAAAGGAACCCGACATTGTAATCTTTGAATTTGTATCCCTGCCAGAGGGTTCCATGAGTACCCGAAGGGGTCAGTTCATCACCGCTGATGAATTGCTGGACAAGGTACAAGCAAGAGCCTTCGAGGAAGTTGAAAAACGCCGCCCAGAAATGTCACCTGAATTTATGAAAGAGGTGGCCGGTATGGTCGGTATCGGTGCTGTCAGGTATGATATAATCAAAGTTTCTCCGGAAAAATCCACGGTATTTGACTGGAAAGCGGCCCTGGATTTTGAAAAACAGGGGGGACCCTTTATACAATATTCCCATGCCCGTGCAAGCAGTATTCTCAAAAAGGCCGGTGAGGAGGGAATATGGGATCCCGAGTCAAAACCCAATGCTTCAGTACTGACCGATGAGTCCGAGATTACCCTGATAAAACAAATTGCTTTGTTTGATAAAGTATTGAAACAGGCTGCAGACGATCTCAAACCTCATATAATCGCTATCTATGGCAGGGAACTGGCAGATGCCTTCAACCAGTTCTACCGTTTCTCCCCGGTGCTGGGTGCCGAGACTGAAGAACTCAGGAACGCCAGGTTGGGTCTTGTGGACTGTGCCCGGATAGCGCTGGCCAATGTACTGGAAACCCTGGGTATGGGTGCTCCGGAATCAATGTGACACCCATGTTTGTCCTCGAACAGCTGGTAGTGGCCTATATTGGCCTTGCCAGTCTTTTTTCTTTTGTTATAATGGGAATTGATAAGAGAAAAGCTGTAAAGGGAGCCTACCGCATATCGGAGAAATTCCTTTTCACCTGCGCCTTTGCAGGGGGCAGCGTGGGTATCCTGACAGGCATGTATGTCTTTAAGCATAAGGTTCGCCGCTGGAAGTTCAAAGTGGGTATTCCTGCTATCCTTATTCTGGAGATATATCTTTATTTTATGTTTGCTTAATATTTTAAAAACTGAAATTTCTATCCGATTCAAAGTTACTGTCAATTTGTTTTCTAAGCATTCAAATTTTGATATCTGAAATTTTATGTTATTCAAACGGATAACATATTTTCACTTAGCAATAAAGCATATGTAGTAAAAGCGTTATTTTATAATGTTGAATTCAGTGAAGTTTGGCGCATGCAGCTTATCCAATTGGACTGGTTGATATGGAAAAAAAATACAAAATTGTTATGGGCTTTATATTATTGCTTCTTGTAGTTTATACTTTCTTTTTGGTATTGAATTATAGATAATGCGTATGGTGACAATAATTTATTATATCTTTGAAATGTGCATTCTATAATTAGCACTTGCTAAAAACAAAACCGTTTTTTATATATGTTAAAAATTTTTTATAACACAGATCATAAATCTAGAAATTATAATTTATTCAAAATCATTCAGATATTTATCCCTTGCCTGTTCCATTGCCCTGATGTTCACAACCGGGGTTTCAGGTGCAAGACCACAGCCCGGAGCCAGTATATCCACTCCCTCCTCCAGGCATTTGAATGCTTCCTCCTCAACCTCATCCGGTGTACTGTAAAGCAGGGTATTTGTCGTTGATATGTTCCCTATGAGAATGGTCCTTGAGCCGATCTGGGATTTTGCTTCAGCTACACTGACATTTTCCTCAATACCGATTCCTTTAAACCCGCAGTTTGCTAGTGAGGAGAGGATGGCTGTCGTATTACCACACATATGCATAACAACCGGCCCTTCAATTGAATGGGTAAAATGCTGATATGACGGTTTGATAAGGGTCTCGAATAACAGACAATCGAGCGTTTCCGGTCCGGCAACCGTATCATCCAGGCAGATCACATCGGCTCCGGCTTCAAAAAGTAATTCTGCATACCCTTCACAAATGCAGGTTGCTTCCCTGATATACATCTTGAAGGTTTCAGGCTTGAAAAGAGCCCACTTCAGGTAATTCTGTGCTCCTATAATATGGTAAACCAATGTAGCAGGGCCTTCCATTCCTGCAATCAGCGGTACATCCGGTGCAAGGTTTTTCAACCTGCGTGTGGTTTCCAGTACCACAGGTACCCTTGCCCTGTTATAAAGATCGGGGGGAATATCGGGTTTTTCCTCTTTTTCGGCAAAAGGATGGGATATCACTTCAGGAGGCTTATTTATGGTTCCCAGGTCAATTTCACATCCCAGCGCTTCGGCAAGGACTGTCAGGCAAAAGGGGTAGCGTATTGCTTCCAGTCCCCCGATAGTATGTGCTGCCAGAGAGAGTTCTGCCATCTGAAATGCGCTGGAGTGAGCCTGTGGCCAGAACGCTCCGGTAGTTTCCATCAGACCGTTTGTGGCTGTCTGGGTCACCGATAGTACAGGTATCAGCCCTTCCTCTTTTCCGGCTAGAACATTGAGTAAATTTTCTCTGAGTACAGATTGCATTTTGCTTCCTATTCTCCTACATTGAATATTGCGCAATTGTTATTAATGAAGCTTGCTCATTGGAAAGCATGACTGAACTGATTTTCGATGATATCGGCAGTTTCCCTCTTCAAGGAGGAATAAGTGCAGAGTGGTTAAGAGAAGCAATACCCGCACATGAACCTGCGGCTTTTGATGTCATCAAATCCACATTCCGGCAAAAACTGGATGCCGGTGTGGACGTTGCAACCTATCCTCAGTTTCAGGATATGAATAAACAATTCCTTTCAATCCTTGATAATCCTGAATGCATAGAGGGTCCCTTTGACGTAAAGGCAAGTTGTGCGAAGATTATTGAACTTGAAGCGATAGAAAAAGCTGCAGAAGAGTATCGAACAGAAACCGGTATAAAACCCAATGTCCGTGTTTGTGTGACCGGGCCACTGGAATTATACTTGCAGGAATTCGGTGGAACTTCCTATGATGACATACTGGAACTTTTTGGACAAAGCATTGACAAATTTGTAACCAATGCAATTGATGACGCATCCAATTTCAATGTACATACCGTATCCATTGATGAGCCCAGTATCGGTATCAACCCGCAGGTCATGTTTGATGATGATGAAATTATAAATGCACTGGAAAAAGCCTCTGCAACCGCTTCCCGCAAGGGAGTGGACGTAGAGATCCACCTGCATTCCCCGCTGTACTACGAGCTTGCCTGTCGTACATCAGGTATCAATGTAATTGGTGTGGAATCAGCAGCCAGTCCCACCTATCTGGAACTGATTGATAAAAAGGTGCTCGAGGAAACAGATTCTTTCCTCAGGGCTGGTGTGGCGCGAACGGATATTTTCAATCTTGTAGCCACTCTCAATGAAAAATATTCAACCAATGCCTGGCAGAAGCCTGCAATGCTCCAGGAACTGGTAACTGACATGGAAACTCCCGCTACAATCCTCAAGCGTCTGGAACATGCTTATGGAATATTCGGGGACCGGGTCAAATATGTCGGGCCGGATTGTGGTCTGGGCTCCTGGCCGACTCCGGAAATAGCTTCTACCCTGCTTGGTAATGTAGCAGAAGCCCTTGATACTTTCAGGAATTGAGTAGTGAGGTTACAAACGGTTCTACTATTGAAAGGGCCCGGGTAATTATATCGGGTGTAACCTCTGTCTCTATGAAAGCAGTTATTAGAAGCAATAGTACAAACAATAAGTAAATCTTCCAGAATAAGGGGGAAAACAGGATTGTACCTGTATTCCTTTCCTCTGTTGCTATATCTGCCTCCAGGTCTGCTATATTATCGGAAACGAAAAGATTTTTGTCCCTTACAAGCCGGCAGTTGGAATCTGCAATTACATACCCGATGGAAGTACTGACAAGGATGACCGGAATTTCGATTATCCCATGGGGAAGGATTGCGGATATGAAAAAAGTAACATTATAGACAATTCCACCCACAAGTCCATTGATTCCGGCCAGGTGGTAACCTGAAAAAGCTCCATTGAATAGGTGGAAAGCAAAAAGCATTCCCAGAATGGCCCCGTTGGCGGCTGCTACGAGGAGGGGAACTGAAAATGGGACTATTGCTGTAAGCAGCTGGAAATGATACCTGCTGTAGCCTGTATAATTCCATACTGAATTTTCTGCTGATTGGGTATTGAAGGATCGGAATCCAAAAAAGCGCTCAGCAGGCCACTCCAGTAACCTGTAGATCGGATAGAGGTCTTTTTCCATTGCAATGGAGATTTTTGCATAATTGTGATGCTGCCTGCGGGATGTTATATCTTTCAACAGGAAGCGATTTAAATAGACAAAAATTGCTGTCCCTGCCGAAGCGGTAAGAGCAGCGAGGCTATTAAAAAGGAATATCGACCAGTTAATTCCCACGTATCCTGCGCCCCGATGGACTTTTGAAGTTGCTGCGGATGTGGCTTTCTCAATAGTCTCATTTATAGTTACAGGTTCTGCCAGCATCGTCATAATTGCATAAGTTGCCAGTGCCAGTAAAGCTGTCAATGTGGCTGAATAAGTAAATATTTTCAGACACCACAGAAAAGCAGGCCATTTTATCAGGGAATTTGGTTTGGATGACATATTCCGACCATTTTTTGGTAATATTAACTATAACTTTAATATACTTCTAAAGTATAATATTCATTTAGTTTAATATAACCTGATGTATGCATTGGATACCTAGAAGGTTTTGCATATATTATTTGAGGGTAGTGATGAAGGCAGAGACTGGAATTGAAGGGTTTGATGAACTGATAGGAGGAGGCTTGCCACAGGGGAGGGTCTATCTATTGAATGGCTCCCCGGGAAGTGGTAAAAGTACCTTTGGTATGCAGTATCTGACACACGGGGCGTCTTTCGGAGCTGCAGGTCTCTATGTCACATTAATGCAAAATTCCGAGCATCTTGTAGCCGATATTTCCACTTACTCCCTCAACCTGCCGGCCTTGCTGAAAATGAAAAAAATATTCTTTGCAGACCTGGGCCCGGAAATGGAATATGGGTATATGGATGAACTAAAGGAAGTCATAGTTCCAAAATCCGACATGAATCCCTATCCTGTGGAAGGAGAACCTCCCTCTGCCTCAACTGTTTTCAAGGAAATAGCTGCACATGTTGCGGCCAATGATATCAAAAGGGTTGTAGTGGACCCCCTCTCATCCATACGTTTTTCCAATCAGGACGAATGCCTGGAAAAAATGGAAATGGCGCGATTTGTGCGTAATCTACAGGCGCTGGGTTGCACAACTCTTCTTATAGATGATCATCCAACTCCCGTACGCGTATCTTCCGAGCATTTCGCTGCCGATGGTGTGATATTATTCCATAACCCGGCTTCAGATGATGAAGATCGCTCTCTCCAGATCATAAAAATGAGAGGTGTGCCTCATCCCATATCCAGACAGGCTTTCCGGTTTGGGGAAAAAGGCATCGAGGTACTTGGCAGAAGATAATTATTCTTTAACGAAGCCGTAACCTGTAAACCGCTGTTTTGCATCCAGGTTCGTGATTATGAATCTGTCCTGCTGCCTGTAGGCTATTTCATGGGAGCCGTTTAAATGAAGTGTGCATTGCTGGCTGGCATTTACCTGCTCGGCTTCCGTTCCATCAATCTCGATTTTCTCAATACGCATGGGCGATGACTGCAGGCCTGTGAAAATATGGGGTACATCGGATATCTTGAGAGGAGAAGCAAAGGAGGAAAGGGTACATTCCAGTACGAGGGATTCAGCAACCTCTTCTTTTCCAGAAATAATGAAACCCCTCTCAATATCCTTTGACTGGACACCTTTTAGGGCAAGGCCGACCCTGGCGCCTGCAGGAGCACTTTTTACATCTTCATCATGCATCTGGATAGACCTTACTTCCAGAGGCTTGTCAGCAGGGTAGGCTGTCAGTTTATCCTTTGCATTCACCGTACCCTGTTCCACAATTCCCAGTACCACACAGCCAATTCCCGTGACATTGAAAGACTGGTCAACAGTTATACGGACAGGTTTATCGTTGAGTTTTTCATATTCAGAATTGACCTGCTCGTCAAGTTCAAAGATCTTTTCCTTGATCTCATCCAGGCCTTCGAAGGACTGGGTGGACAGGTTTACAAATTCCCAGTTTGCCAGAGTGGTCGGGGATAGGATTTTCTGTAAATTTTTCTGGAGTTCTTCCTGGGCGTAGGGGTATGAGGTATCCGCTTTGGTGAGCACCACAATCCCGTGCCTGTACTGCATGAGATCCAGGGCCATGATACATTCCCCGGCAAAGGCATCAGGGCCTTGCGGTGGAATACAGAGCAGGGCTATGTCGGAAAGTTCCAGGGCAGTGACAAGGGGTTTGACGGATTTGGGGTAACCATTGGCATCGATTGTTGTCATCACTACATCGTTCTTGGCATAATCATACATGGTGATATCTGCAGATGTGCCTTTTTTACCCAGTTTTGCCGCCAGGGAAGTCCTGCCGCTTCCCTCACTTCCGATAATTGCGATTTTAGTCATTGTTACACCTATGCACTAACAGGTGCTTGGTGCATAAATGTGTTACTTCACCAGGTTTGACAGCACCCACTCCTTGCTGAGCTTCACGTGAATTAGAAAGGTGTGAGAATACTGCACTTATTATCGTACTTGTTGGCCGATATTATTCAAGACTCTTGCTATTTAGGTGGGAGTTGGCTCGTTTTTAAAAATTTCATATTCCATGGTGGCATACATTGAACATCCACGGCATTTCAAATATATTTGAAACCGCTACTTTTAAGTATAGGTAAACCAATTGTAAATTGTCGGTTTTGCGGGTCAATCCCACAAACGTACAAATAAACCATGGAGATATTAAATATGGAAATGAGTAAAGATGAAACGCTTGAACTTGGATTCAAATTCCACGGACACCGTTGTCCAGGAATGCCACTTGGGTTGAGACTTGCCTGGGCAGCCATGGAAAAACTTGGTGTATCAAGAGCAAAAAGAGGATGCTAAAATGATTGATGTAAATGACTATCTTGAAACAGGATTTATTTTTCATGGCCATAGGTGCCCTGCTATGCCGCTTGGAATGAGAATAGGAGCTGCCGCTATGAATGCACTAGGGGTTGACAGATCGAAAGATAAGGAGCTCTATCTGATTGCAGAGACCGGAAATGATCATGCAGCTGGGTGTTTTGTTGATGGCCTTATGGCTATTACTGGGTGTACTTATGGAAAAAGCAATATTGAGAAGACCTACTATGGCAAAATGGCCTTTACACTCATCGATACCATTAATCAAAAGGCAGTCAGAGCATACATAAAACCTGAATTCTTTGGAAACATGCTAAAATCTCCGTTTGTTGAACAGAGGAAAATAGGTGTACTGCCACAGGACATTAATTCTGATATTGCTGAGCCATTGGTTAACAAAATACTAAGCATACCTGAAGAAAACTTCCTAGCTATTGGTCCGGTTTTCGATTATCCTTTTGAAAAGAAAAAAGGAGTTTTTGATACAGGATTGTGTGAGGAATGCGGTGAACGTACATTTGTTCATAAACTGCAGAATGTTAATGGTAAAATGCTTTGTAAACCCTGTGCTGACAAATAAAAGATGCACATATGCTTGACGACAAGATAGTCTGTCAGCTATGTTTGAAAAAAGTGTATAAGCTTTAGGTGCAATTGCACTTACCATTTTTACATAATATATTGCTACAAAATCTGGAATTGGTCATATGGATGTCATCATAATTGCTGCAATTATCTTTTTTTTGGCTGTTATTTTTTCAATGCTCGGTCTAGGCGGATCCCTGGTATATGTACCTTTATTCTACTGGCTTGGCATCGATATGCTCATAGCAATACCTACCGCCTTGCTTCTCAATGGTATAACTGCCAGTTCAGCAGCAATTACGTATTACAGGAAAAAAATGATAGACTTCCACGTAGCAGCTCCTTTTGTAATAGCTTCCACTATAGGAGCACCTCTTGGTGCCTACTTTACTAAGTTTGTCTCCATTGAAATATTGTTGTGGATACTCAGCACTGTGCTGGTTTTTGCCGGAGTAAGAATGTTATTCTCTGGGAAAAAAGATGCAGATGCTCAAATTTCATCCAGCTCTACAGATAAAAGAAAAAGTCTAACCGGTATTTCTCTCGGTTTTTCAATTGGTGTTATTGCAGGACTTCTTGGAATTGGTGGTGGCGTATTCATATTCCCTATTTTGATAGCACTTGGTTATGGGGCAAAACGTGCTTCTGCTACATCAGCTTTCATTGTATTGTTCTCTTCTTTCTCAGGGTTCTTTGGTCACCTGACTACGGGACATCTGGACATGAATCTCATGATTTATACAGCTCTAGCTGCATTCATAGGAGGGCAGGTAGGTTCACATCTAATGCATAGCAAAATGAGATCAGAAACAATCAAACAGATTTTTGGTGTGGTTTTGTGGATAATGGCTATCAAACTCGTTTATGGATTGATGTGACTTCAATCTAATGGATATGGCATATGATTTTCTTGAAACTTTGTATTTCATCTCTTTTGAAACAGGAGACTCCTTCCGTTAGGGAGGGGTAGTTGACCAATGGTTATACCTCCTGGGTAATTCACCAGAGGTTGCCTTGCCACATTGCTTCGGTCTTGTCGGTGGTACTCTGGTTGAGTTTTTGCAGGTTAACCATAAGTTCTCCCCCTGAATACCCCACCTGGTCAAAAATAGCATCTATGCCAAGCCGGCGGAAATATTCCTCAAATTCCTGCAGGGTTTGCGGATTCTGAAACCGCAGGGTAACCTCATCATAGAGTTTTTCACCGTTGCCAACCCTTCGGACAGAATCGGCCATAGGAGAGATAATGCTTCTGCCAAGCCTTAAAGATCGTTGATCCATTGCCTCTTCGTCCTCATTCCATTCCACGGTCTGGAAACCTTCCCTGACTACCCTGGAATACAGGTAATCCCGTCCCACCTCGTTGTAGAACTTGAAAGCATGTTCAAGATCGGCGCAATTACTCTCAGAACATGTATATTTGATAGGTGACACATCCATATCCAGATCCTTGATGACAACCCCTTCATGTCCCACATCTCCCAGTTTTTTTATAATTTGCATGATCTTTTCAGCAGCCTCTTTTCTTGCAAACTCTCCCAGGAAAGGAACCTGCTTAAAACCAAATGAGGCGGCCAATTCTCTTCTTTGTCTGACCTGCAGGGGCTGTCCAGTCTTTTTATGGCGTATATCGAAAACAAAAAAATCCAGTGTCTGTGTATCATAGACATTTTTGGAGACATAAGGATTCTCGGGTCCTGCCATCTCCCCGTGCACTACCAGGTCAGGATACTGTCTGAAAAAGGAGGTGTCTAAAAGACAATTGACCTTTTCTGTGGAATAGGGACAGATATGCCCGCTGCGGGTGAAAGCGATAAGTTTCCCTGCGTTTTCAATTACACGGACATTATAGCCGTTCATCTTTTCTTCGACTATGAGTTTATCAATTTCTGAAAAGTGGTTATTTATGGAAGGTCCAAGCAGCATCGCACGTTGTATTTTCGGGAAACCCAAGATTAAATCCAGTTTCCCATCGCGCTTTTGCAGGAGCACACTTCCCCTTTCTATACCTGAGACGGAAGTTTCAAACCTGAACAAATTCGTATACTTTCCCCAGTTTCTTGATAGGAGCCTTTTTTCAAGCAGCCTTTCCAGCCTGGAGACTGACAGCCCTAAAAAACGGGCTGTCTTTTCCATATCAAGTTCTGGTTTCTGCGAACCTTTCATCCTTTGCCTTCATTTTACCAGCGTATCAACAAGGGTACGCCGGGTGATAAAGCCCGCGAAATCCTCCTCCAGATTGAGTACCGGTACTCCGCCTATATTGTTCTTGAGCATCATATCAACCACCTCGACAACCGGTGTGTTGGTGTAGGCGGTCTTGGCACCCATTTGCATTATATCCTCGACAATCAGATTCTTGATCCTGGAATCCTGCTGGTTTCCGGATACAAGTTCCCGGAAGGCTTTCATCGCTTTGGCAATATCCTGTTCGGTAATTATACCCAGCAGTTCACCGCTATCCATTACAGGGAACCTGCCCATATTGTTCTCGAGTATTATGTGCCTTACATGACTTACCCTGTCGGCCGGATTGACGACTACAGGTTCCTTTATCATCATTTCACCGGCAAAACCATCGAAATACAGGTTTTGAAGGATTTCCTGGGGAGTAACCCAGCCCATTATATCCTCGTTATCGGTGACTATCAGAACCCCGCCTTTCTTTTTCATCAGAGTAATGGCATCATCAAGATCGGTATCTGGCAGAACTTTCACGAAATTGTCCGATACAGCAGTGGCCACATGAAGGGAAGAGGCAGGTTTGGCCCCCTTCTTGCGGGTTCCCAGTTCTTTGGTAAGGTTTCTCATGGTCAGGACACCTACAAGCTGATCACTGTGAGTAACCAGCAGTCTTCTTGTATCGTTCTTTTCCATTATGTCCAGTGCATGAGAAATAGTGTCTGCTTTATCTACGCTTATTGGTTGTACCATTATGTCCTTTACCTGCATAATAAACATCTCCTGGGAATTTACCTGCTTAAGCAGCCCTTATTATATCGATTCTGCTCAGGATTCCTACTATCTTTCCTTCCTTTTCTACAGGAAGGCCTGTACGATTGTTTTCTACCATTACTTTGGCCGCATCTGAGAGTTTATCTTCGATATTTACAACCCCGTCAAGTTGGACCATTATATCCTCTGCTACCAGAGGTACATCTTTTACATACCTGTATGTTTTTTCACCTCCAGGAGTGGGTTTACGTGCCATTTTGATATTCTTTGACTGCATTTTACCTTCATTATCCTCCATGACACTAAGAGCAATATCCCTGGTGGATATCATACCGACGGTGTCCCCGACATCGTTTATCACTATTACTTTACTGACCCTGTGCTTTTCCATTTCATCTATTACATGGTTGATTGTGTGATGGCGGTGCACCTCCACAGCGTCATCGGTAAGCACTTCGGAAATTTTAGTTGTTGTAGTATTACCCGCTACATAACGGACTATGTCCCCTATTGTTACGATTCCCTGAAGTTTGTTCTTGAACACCGGCAGGTTGTTGATCTGATTTTCCAGCATCAGGTTGATGGCCTGGGATACGGATGCATCGGGATAAATAGTGATAATTGGTTCAGCAGTCATCACCATTTTTGCCGGGATCTTGTCAATGGGACGCCTTCTCCACATTGGTTCTGCCTGTGCAAGGCGGCTGCTAATATCGCTTTTTGTGACAATTCCCTTTATTTCCTCTTCTTCAACAACTATCAAAGTACTGATCTTGTGACGAAACATCAGGTTCCTTGCGTGTGATACAGGTTCCTCTGTTCCGATCACATAGACCGGAGAACTCATTATATCCGATACATTCATTTTCCTATCCTCCGTAAGAAATTTTATTGTTTGTCTGCCAGTGCAAGCAGGATATCCCTTTCTGTCAGGATTCCCTCTAGATTACCATCTTTTATTACAGGAAGGCATCCGATTCCTTTTTCAAGCATAATTTCCGCTGCTTCCCCGAGGTCTGCATCCGGTATTGTCCAGATAAGGTCATTATGCAAGAGAGAGTTAATCGGGCTGTCAAAAGCCTCATGGATGTTACCTGTGGTGAGTTTTTCAAAAGCTTCCCCGGTTCCCAGATAACTGAGGATGTCGGATGATGTGACAACTCCGACAAGTATATTGTCCCTGACAATGGGTACTCTTTTGAACTCATTTTCTACCATTGTCCTGGCAACATCCCATATGGAAATTGCTGCATCTGCGGTTTTGACATTTCTGGTCTGCCATTTTTCGACCTTTTTCCCGGTCAGCACTCCTTTTATAAAAGTAAGGAAATCCCTTTCTGTGCATATTGCTTCCAGATGACCATCATTATCCACTACGGGGATGCATCCAATATGTTTGTCTATCATCAACTCAAAGGCCTTTTCAATGTGTGCATCGTTCCTCAAACTGTGGACATTATGCTCCATTATGTAGCGCACCTGTGCATTTATAGCTGAAAGCAGGTTCCCCTTGAATTTTTTCTCCACAAAAAGGCTTCTTTCTCCTCCACCCAATAGGTCCATTATATCCACTGAAGTGATTATACCTTCAAGTTTTGATGTCCCTGCATTGACAATAGGCATATGCTTGAAATGCATCTTGCTCATTTTTTTAATGATATCTATTATGGGAGTAGTGGGATTTGAGGAAATTACATCTTTTGTTGCAACGGCCAGCATACTTCCCTCATGCTGGGCTATATGAGCCTTGAAGTTGATATTTCCCCTGTCCATTGTACTCTCCATGCTGTAGGCCTTTGGATCCTTGCTGATATCTGTTCCTCCTGGATTACCGGTATTTTTTTGTCTGGAACTCATTTTATCCTCTTTTTGAATACGTGTTTTATCCTTTGAATTCACCTATACCACCCGGTATATTGTGTTATATCATCTCTACAAAGCCTACTTATTCGGTATAGGCCCTGAGTAGGTCGCTTCTGTCTACGATGCCTACGGGTTTGTCTTCAACAACCACTGTTAATCTGCCGATATCATAATGCAGGACTTTTTCTGTACATTCTTTTACCGATGTATCCTGCTTGATGCTGTAGGCAGGTGTTGACATTACTTTCTCAACTGGCTGGTTGTGTATACCGCCGTCTTTTTCCCTGACACCGATACGTGCAAATCCCGATTTTATCAGGTCTCTCCTGGTAACCATACCCATCAGTTTATCTTTCTTTGAGACCACCGGCAGGCCTGTATAATTATTTTCAAGCATAGCAGACCATATTTCCCCGATGTTATCTGTCGGTGTGCATGTGGTGACCGGACAGGTCATTATCTCCCTGACAGATTTTGATAAATCCTGATTCACCATTTTGCCAAGAAGATCGGTATTGCTTACAATTCCTGCCAGGTTTTGTTCAATCGAACTTTTAACCACAGGACATCTTTCAAGTTTTGCTTCCAGTAGCAAGGAAGCGGCCCTTTGAATATCAGTCTCAGGTGTTATCTGTGGGACCGGGTTCACAAAACCGGCAACAGTGACATTTGATTTTGTGGATGTCACTTTCAATATATCCTGATCAGTGATCATTCCCGAAACCTTCCCGTTGTCGTTCACAACAGGAATTCCTCTTAGAAAATGATCTCTCATCAACTGGCGAGCATGGGTCACAGTGTCACTTTCGTGCAGATATACTGCATCCCCTGACATAGTTTCATTTATCTGCGTGCAAAAATCCCCCTTGATTTGCGGCGTTGGTTTGATGGTTTTTTAGTCGTAGTATCCTTCTTCTTCCTTGCAGTCTTCACAAAGGGCCAGCCCGTTTATGTTTGTGAGTTCATCTACATATGAACCACAACGCTGGCATATTCCTCTTTCCAGATAGCTCTCTTCAGGAATCCCTGTTTCCCGGTTCATTTCAATGAGGTTCTCTAAAATAGTATTAAGACCCGGAGAAATTGTAAGGATGTCCCTATCTGTAATAATACCAACAATATCGTCCCCCTTATTGACTGCAAGTCTACGTATATTCGATTTTACCATCAGCCTGGATGCGTCTATAACGGTAGTAGAACCCTCTACCATTATAATCGGAGATGACATGATCTCTGTTGCCGGGACAGAGCTGGGTGTTTGGTCCTGTTGTACCACCTTGCCAACAATATCACGCTCTGTGATTATGCCAATAGGTTTATTTTCCCTGCTTATTATGACGCTGCCGGTACCTTTAGCCATCATATCCCTGGCAACCTCAAAAATGTTGCAGGTAGCATCTAAGCTCACAACATTGTGGGACATAAGATCCCCCACAGGTATTTGACTCTCGATTCCCCCATAAGACGAGTCTTCGCTGTTATGCTCCTGCACGACCATTGCATCACACTCCTATATAGAATATTTCTGTTTATGCCTTATATAGATGTTCATTTTGCATTCAAAAGAACTTCATATAGAATATGGTGAAGTGTTGAACATGAAAATAAGCATGCCTGAAGGTTATTGATACCAAATATTATTTATAGGGAAATGGGCTCTGTAGAAACCCTTTCCTCTAACTTCCACTAATACATTATCATTTTTATAACAAGAGGCCCCCAATGTGATTTTGACCATAAAAACACAAAGGGGGTAAATGTATTTTGTCAAGCGATTACTTAAACTTTATCGATACAGCTATGTCTGTAGCAAAATTGAAGACAAAACTCACTTTTTCAGTCAACCATTACTTTACTTCGTCCTCCGGCATTGAGCTCCACTTCCTCATTGAAACCGGATTTAGCAAAAGCATCGATGATCTTGATCGGTGTATCTATATCGACTTTGTCCACAAGTTCGGCCCTTTCATCCCAGAGAGCAATCCTGATCCTGCCCGTTTCATCGGAGACATATATATTGGAAACCTTCCCTTCACTGCCATTGCTGCGGGTAAATTCCTTGAGGTCTCCCATACCGGACACTGCTCCTTTGACTGAGTAGGGCTGGCCGGGGATTATGTCGGCAATCGGGGTATAATCTTCTTCGAACTCCACTTCCCTGTCGGTTTTGCGCAGACTGCTGTGGTTTCCTACCTGTATCTCTACTTCCTGGCTGTAGTTGTTAAGCCGGGCATAACCATTGATTATTTCCACACTATCCCCGGTTTCCAGTTTATCTGCAAGTTCGGTACGCCCATCCCACAGGGTAATCCGGATCTTGCCGGTTTCGTCGCCTATTGTTATGTTGCGTACCCGTCCTTCAGAACCATCGCGTTTCTGGAATGTACGCACATTTGATACATCCAGGACCATTCCAACGACATTTACATCAGAATCCCCATCCTTTATGTCCGAGATACCTGAGAGGTTGATATTTGCCTCGACATTTTCCTCACTTTCAGAAATGCCGCCTCCCCTGCCGATATTGACTTCAATTCCTGAATAACCTTCTTTGGCATAACCACTGATATTGTAACTCTTACCGGCACTGATATCACCGGTCTTTAAAAGGTCTGCAAGATCGTCCCAGAGGGTTACCCTGATCGAACCTGTTTCGTCTGCCACTATAATATTTCCAACCCTGCCTGTGGTGCCGTCGTCACGGCTGAATTCCTTTGGCTCAAAAACAGAGACGGCCTTTCCTGTGAAATTCACATTTGAGGATGCCTCATTTATATCCGCAATCTTAATCATTTCAACGCCCGCATCCGTAGCACCGAGGTTATGTGCTACCAGCAGGGCGGCTGTCTGGACATCACAGAGGTTATGCATTTCCTCTATTTTCTCCTCTACCTTTGCTTCAAATTCTTCCCTGGAAATTATGCCTTCCAGTTTTTCATATACTGTATCAATATCGTCCATCAGCACACCTGTAATTTTTTATAAACAATGATTGGTTTAGTCTTCATTGCAGGGCGGATGTGATAAACCTAACGAAACCTGTCATTCCGATAATATAATTAACCATAAGTTCCATCCTTTTCCTGATATCATGATCCGAAAGTGTGAAGAACACGGCTATTTCCGTGGTGAGGAATGCCCCCAATGCGGGGATAGAGGTAAATTTATGCTCGATGATGAGCATGAGATGAGACTGGGGCGTTTCGTTTCCGGTGTCCTCAGGCATTTTCCGGATGATGTAGGGCTTGATATGGATGCCCAGGGGTGGATCGAGCTTGATGCTTTTTGTGAGGCAATGAAAAAACGGTACAAGTGGGCAGGGAAGCTGCGTCTGGTGTCCCTTGTGGAATCTGATCCCAAACAGAGATATGAAATTGATGACTCTTTCATACGTGCTCGCTATGGCCATTCTATAGATGTGGATCTTGATTATCCCCTGTATGATTCTGATGTACTCTATTATGGTGTCAGTCAGGAAGAGGTTGATATGCTTCTGGAAAACGGCATCAAACCTTACAGGCAGACCTATATTCATCTGAGTAATACCAGCCAGCGAGCAAGACAGGCGGCTTCGGTGCATACCGATAATCCGGTTATACTTAAGATAGATGCAGCCAGTGCTGCAAAAGATGGATATGAGTTCCTCTGTGCCAACGACGAGATAGCACTCAGCAAAGAAGTTTTACCTGAGTACATAGAAGTTGCAGATGAATAAGTTTTTCTGACGATCTAAAAAAACAGAATTAGCAGCAGACCCCCGTATTTCTACTGGAGATGTATATACACTTTTCTTTAAGTCTGCTTTTTTGTTCTTTGGTAAGTACCATAAAGTTCTTAAAGGACAAAATCCAACTAGAATTGATCATTATAAATGTATGATCATTATTAAGATTATCAAATTTCATTAGGTGTTATGATCTAATGAATAATCAGCCAATGCAGATAAATTAGGATCATTACGATTGGTTGCCAATATGGGTGGCCAATGATCAATAAAACGGAAGCATTATCAGATTTCATCACTCATAGAAGCATATATTTCCGATAGGGTCGGTTATATAACATTGGATAATTTATATAAGATCCAATCACACAAGCAAAATTGAACTTAAACAAGTTAGTTCGCAGTCTTATGTGTCTATTCGGACTGTTGGTACAACATTTGTCCGTGGGGGACAAAAACATAGAGCCGGCATTATCCGGGCTTGATGTGGTGACTTCTGGAAATATTGATTCTGTTTTACTTTGTTCTGATCGCTATTTTACTGCATTCTCTAAGAATAAGGAGTGAATCAACAATGCAAAGTACTGATACAACAAAGTATATCATTCATTCAAAAATCAATGCTGACGGGGTGATAGAGCGCCCTGATATTGTAGGAGCTATCTTCGGACAGACTGAAGGTTTGCTGGGGTCTGATCTTGATCTGCGTGATCTCCAGAAGACCGGCAGGATCGGTAGGATCGAAGTCGTTGTAAGCACCAAGGGTGGAAAGACCAAAGGTAACATACACATTCCTTCCAGTCTGGACAGGATAGAGACATCAATCCTTGCAGCATCCCTGGAAACCATTGACAGGGTAGGTCCCTGTTCTGCGAATATCGAAGTTAGCAATATAGAGGATGTGCGTGCGACCAAACGCAAACACATAGTTGAAAGGGCCAAGTTCATTCTCACAGGTATGTTTGATGCCAACCTGCCTGAATCCCAGGAAATCGCTGACGAAGTACGTCAATCCGTACGCGTTGAGGAGATGCAGTTCTTTGGCAAGAAAAAGAACATACCCTGCGGTCCCAATGTACTCGATTCCGATGCCATTGTAGTGGTAGAAGGACGTGCCGATGTACTGAACCTGCTGCGTTATGGTATTAAGAATGCAATCTGTGTGGGTGGTACCAATGTGCCTCCTGAGGTTGCAGAACTTACACGGAAAAAGACCGTAACTGCATTTACCGATGGTGACAGGGGAGGCAAGCTTATTATCAAGGAACTGCTGCAGGTAGCAGATATCGATTATGTGGCACGTGCTCCTGATGGTAAAAGTGTTGAGGATCTTGTACAGCGGCAAATCATACGTGCCCTTCGCCAGAAAGTACCGGTAGAACAGGCAATGGAAGCCTATTCTATCGATCAACCTGCTGAAAAAGCCAAAACACCCAGCTCTTCAGGTCCTAAAAAGGGTGGCCGTATTGCGAGGGTTCCAAAACGTGAAAAAAGGGTCAAACCAGATCGTGCCAGAAATCCCGCTGCCAAAATTAAAAAGATTGCTGAGCCACCCATTAAAAAAGAAAAGCCAAAACCTTCCAGGTCAAAACCTACATCCTCGCAACATCCCGTTCTGAAACGTTTAAGTCCTCATTCGGAATCTCTTGCAGGTACTCTTGGAGCACGCCTGCTAGACCAGGATGATAAGGTTGTCAATGAAACACCTGTACGTGACCTTGTGAATACGTTGAAGAATTCAGAAGAGAATGTGAAAAGTGTGGTATTTGACGGTGTTGTTACCCAGCGTATACTGGATATAGCATCCAACAAAGGAATCGATACCCTGATCGGTGTTAAAAAAGGTAATATCACCAAAAGTCCTGCAAACGTAAAGGTTTACACGTCTGCATGATGTATATCCCGTAAATTATATCAGTATTTCACACCTCTCCTTTGCATGAGGAAAGATCGTGCAGAGGAGAAGCCTGCTTTTTTTGTTATTAATTTTAGTACTGTTTAGTTCAGGGTGTTCTGACATAGGGGACACGGTGAATGATGCTAATGAAACCGTGGCTCAAAGCAAGGAAGATGTTGAGTACCTGAAATGGATGAAAGGTTCACTCGATGTCATTCATTCCGATTATGCCGATATCAAACAGGCTCTTGAAGTCCGGGACTTGGTAGCACTGGAAAGAGCTGCTGGCAATCTTACTACTCACTGCAGGGAATCCAAAGAAACAATGCAATCTTTCAGTCCATCTCCAGGCCTGCAACCTGTGACTGAGAGGTACAGTCAAATTCTCAACCAATCCTGCGGTCTGGGTACCTTTCTGGAGGATAATGCAGCCACTCTTAATGTCACAAATGAAACAACCCTGCAGAGAGTTGAGAAAAATATGGGTTTTGTAAATGATTCGTCAATCCTCAATAATTGAAAGTCAACCCTAGTTTTAATATGGAGTACTTTGGACATTTAAAAACATAATGAAAAATAAGAAACTATATATATTATAGATTATTTGTGAGGAATAGTTGAGGAATACTGCGAAAATACCCCCAAACTCCCCAATTGAGTATTGCAGTACTGATCCTCCAAAACTCATCCCCCCATCATCGAGTATTCCTCAACAACCCCCTCCTTTTTGGTCGTCTTTTTCAAAGCTTAGCATGGCTATTGGTACATAAGTAATAAAAAACAAAAAAAGAAAGACTGAATTATTGTCTTCCTGGGTTTTTCAGGAAAGGATTACTTCCAGCTTTTCCTGTTCTGCTGCAAGTTTGACTTCCTGGGAAATACGTTTGCCCGTGGATAATCCTTCTTCTATGAAATCGGAATATGGCGAACCATTGGTGTATATATTGGTTCCTGCTACTATCCTGGCTGAAATCTCGAAGACCTTGATCTCAAGCTGGTCTGTAAAAACCGTTTCCAGGCAGAAGGATCCGATCATGCCGCCAAACAGTTCGAGGGATTCTTCTACAACCTGTTCCCCGAGGGAAAATATCTTGGGCATCAGGGATTCTCTGGCTACCAGGGGGATATTGCCGGTAACAACATAGGTAGGCTGCACGTTTGCTTCCTCAAGCTCTTTGGGAGAACCCAGGCGGAAAATTTCATCGGCATTGGATTCGACACGCCTGTCCATGCTCAGCAGTTCAAGTGTTCCGTTACTGAGGTTGTATCCTTCTTGCTTGAGGGGTGAATAGAAGAAGTGCAGATAATAGCGTGTGCCTACAATGAACTCCTGGATGGTGTACTTCTCACTTTCATCGATATTTTCCAAAAATTCCTCATAGTTCTTGGCAATGAAGAAACCCCGTCCTCCCTTGGCACCGTGATATTTAACCATTACAGGACCGTGGATGTCCTCGGGTTCTACAAGTCGGGGCATGTGGATTCCTGCTCCCTCCAGCCATTCCCGCTCTTTTGTGCGGTCTGATTCCCAATTGAGTACAGCACGGTTACCAAAGCTGGGCACTTCAAGATTAAGGAATTTCTCGGCACCCATGTATTCCACAAAGGAGCCATGTGGTATTATTACGGCGTTTTTCTGTCTTAAAAGGGGGGCGATATCGGGGATATTCTTGTAACTGTCAACGGAAATGAACTCATCGGGTTTGGCTAAGGGATAGGCATTATAAAAGCGCGGAGGTTCACCTATGCAAATTCCGATTGTTTTTAGCCCCTCTTTCCTGGCTCCATGGAATATCTGGAGGCTGGAATGAGAACATACCGTTGCAATCGCCAGGTCATCGGTATTGTAGTCTTTCAGGATGTCGGAAATTTGCTTTTTCGTGATCATGATATCGCCTTAAAAGTTACATCACATTGTCGGAAGTAATATTTAAATCTAAGGATTACTACAAAACGTTCCGCACATTACACTAAATTTATTAGTTTATTGATTGATACTCCTTTGTATGGAAAACGATGACAATACGGAAAAAGTATTGGTTTTACCTTTAAATGAAGATTCACGTAAAATCACCCAGACCCTTTCCAATGAGAAATCCCTGAAGATCCTGGAATTACTCGCAAGACAGCCCATGTCTGCAACTTCGATAGCCGAAGAGCTTGATATGCCCCTTACCACTATCAAGTACAATCTGGATGGCTTGCTGGAGAGCGAACTCATACAGGTAAAGGAGACCAAATGGAGTCGCAAGGGCAGGGAGATCAAGATATATGAACCCGTGCAAAAAATGATCGTGGTGGTTCCGGGTAGCAGTAAAACCGATCGCTCCAGTATCCTCGGCATGCTGCGCAAATATGTGGCAATGGCAGGAGCGGCTCTTTTTGCAGCACTGGGTATTGAATATCTCAGGGATTTTGAACCTCTGGGTCAGACCATGCCACCGGTTGCCCCTGCGATGATGTCTGAGATGCCGGCTGGCAATACCAGCAATGACACGGCCCTTTTTGCTGCCAAGGCTCCCGCAAATGCAACCACAGAAGCTGCCAGGGTAGCCGGTGAATCTGCAGATGCAGGTAGTAATATGGCGGCAGAATCCCTTGCAGGTGCAGGAGATACCAGTAGTCTGGTGTCTGCGGATTTCCTATCCCACATAGGCGTATGGTTTTTCTTCGGATGCCTGTTTATAATAGCGGTACTTGCGTTGTGGGAAATTTATAATAGGAAAAAGGTGTAATTGGGCACAAGTGATCCTGTATGAGAGTTGCTCTCAAAATCGCTTATATTGGCTCTTCATATCGTGGTTCTCAGGTACAGCCCGGAGTATCCACGGTGGAAGGGAAACTTTTTGAAGCCCTGCAGTCCCTTGAGATTATCGAGGATCCTTCCTCTGCCAGGTTTGTAAGTGCCGGGCGTACGGATACCGGGGTGCATGCCATGGGACAGGTGGTGGCTTTTGATACCGATAAACCCAAGCTGGCTATTCCCAGGGTGATCAATTCCAAATTACCGGGGGATATATGGGCATGGTCCCGTGCTGAAGTTGACAGTGATTTTCATCCCAGAAGATATGCCCGAAATCGTACCTATCGCTACATAACACCTGCAATGGATGCCGATATTTCAAAAATAAGAGCCGCTTGCAGCATCCTTGAAGGCAGTCATGATTTTGCTAATTTTTGTTTCAGGGATAACGGGCGCAGTACCATTCGCAGAATAGAGAAGATCGATGTGAGACTTGCCGGAAACCTGCTCCGAATCGACATCACGGCCAATAGTTTCCTGTGGAAAATGATTCGCAAGGTTGTAACTGTCCTGTTGCTTGTGGGCAGTGGTGCGAGGGATCTGGAATGGCTGGAAAACATGCTGGACCCTGCTTCCTATGAAGAGGGTATTAAACCTGCAAAACCCTACGGACTTATCCTGACAGATGTGAATTATGGCGATTCGGTCCAGTGGGTTGATGACGGTTACTCCATGCGTCGCTCCCGTGAAAGAATAGAGGAATATCTTGTTTATCACCAAGTGTTAGCCGAGGTAATGGACCAGTTTTTGCCTAAAGAACCAAAGGCTCAATGATGCAGTTACATATCAGGGATGCTGTAATAGATTATGAGATAGTTCACCGTCCCGTCAAATACGCAAGGTTGGAGTTTAAGGACGGAATGTTGCGGGTAATAGTTCCCAAAGGATATGGTAATGCTGCAGCCTTTGTCGGGAAAAATACAGACTGGATTTATAACAAACATCTGTATTTGCAGCGGGTTATTGCTCTAGTCGGGGAAAAAAGGCTGGAGAAAAAGCGTGCTGAGCCTCACTTTTACAGTTTAATCGAAAGTATTGTACAAAGGCTGCAACAGGAACTGGAAGTAGAGGTCAGGGATTTAACTTTCAGGAAAATGAAGAGGAAATGGGCCAGCTGCAGCAGTAACAAGAAACTTGTTTTCAACCGGCACATGATGTATCTGCCGGATAGTCTGATAGAATATATTGTGTATCATGAACTTTTGCACCTTATCGAGTTTAAGCACAATAAGAGATTCTGGAACCTGGTAGAAGCCAGATATCCTCAACGAAAGGAATATGACCTGGAACTTGCAGCATACTGGCATCTAATTAAAAAGACATTTTACTGATTATTTTTTTGCAAAATTGTGATATTGCGGGTCAGGCTTCTGTGTATTCTCTGGCTGTACTGTTTCACTATGGTAAATCCCGCATCCAGTGCGATCCTGTTAATCTCCATCTCTGACACAATTACTGTTTTACTGCCGGGTTTGAGAACCCTGTACATTTCTGCGAAGGATTCTTCGTATAAATGCCGGATGGATTCTGCCTTGATCATGGCAGACCTGCCATAAGGAGGATCGGTGATCACTGAATCAATACAGCTGTCTTTGAGGGGTAATTTACATGCATCTCCCTACAACAGGTTATAATCGCCGCCGAAATATTCCAGATTCAATTTTGCTCCCTGTATGATTTCATTGCGTGCTTCCAGACCGATTACCTTTGAGCCCAGCATGGCCGCTTCCACGAGTATGCCGGCAGTACCGCAGAACGGATCCAGCAGTCCGGTATCCTTGTTTACCCCTGCAAGGTTTACCAGCGCCCGGGCTGTAATGGGCATGAGTACCCCTGGATAGAAAAAGGGTTTCTTGTGGGGTGCACGTGCATGGAAGGCCTTGCGGTCTATGGATGCAATGACAGAGCCACACACGCATTTTTCGGTCAGTATGAGCCGCAGGGTAACATCGGGTTGGTTGAGATTGGCCCTGTAACCCTTCCTGAAAACAGCTCCGCCTACCCTCTGTTCCAGATAAGAGCCTTCCACGGCAGTATGGTGATTGACCTTCCGGGCACGTACTACAAAGGTCTGGCCCGCAGAAAGATGGGGTTTGATGTCACAGTTTTCTGCACTGGAAATAATGGTTTCGGGTTCATTCTTACAGATGAAAGCCACTCGCAGGATATGATGGCACATGGCCAGTTTTCCGGCGATTTTTTCCAACCTAATTTCGGCATCCGGCTCTTCAAGTTCCACCACAAGACAGTGATCATAATGTTGCGTGTATACCGGTTTGAGACCTTCAGTAGCCAGACAGGCCACAGCCTCGTCTGCAGCGATTTCTTCATGGTCTCCGGAAAGTTCAAAAGCGTAACGCATATTAGAACATCTTTTCAAGAGCCTGTCTGCCGGTCATCCCTTCCTCAACTGCGATATCAAGGGCTTTTTTGCTCACAGATTTCAGAGAAGCCTGCAGTACATCCTCAAAATTGTCCACTCCGCTTACCACAGCAGCCACATCTCCCAGCTTGTCTGCGGTTTCCATATTGAGATAACCACACATCACATAACCCTTTTCGGCTTTGATCAGGAGCAGGGAAGCGTTTTCAAATTCCCATTTGAGACCCTGTGCTGTACCATTTTCCAGTTTGATCTGTTCTATTATCATTTTGCTCACCCGGTTATTCAAGCTAAAGAGAAAAATATGATGTATTCCCGATATTGCCCCTCACAAAAGTAGTATTTTCTCCTTCTGAAACAGTAACGTTCTCCATTCCTGCTGTAGAATTTATCTCCACTGTATCGGCAAGTTCGATCACCACTTCTGAGTGATTCTGTCCCCTGAAGGTAAAGTTCGTGCCGGAATTGAGAACTGGTGCATCAAAAATATAGTCGACACTGTAACTGTTTTCTATCCTGTCTGTCTTGTTGATGTCACCCAGAGTTTCAAAATCCAGCTGTGCTGCGATATCTGTCACCTGGATATTTTCAGAGGAACCATTGATCTGTACATCCATCTCCTCTTCCAGTTCTCCTTTGAGGTAACTGCGCACTTTGACATCCATTTTCAATATTTCCCAGGCGTTGACAAGCCCGCTGTCGTCTCCCAGCTGTGAATCGATATAATCTCTGTAAAGAATGGCGGATGAATTTGTGTAACTTTCGTTGTAATTCCATTCCATGCTGTTGTTTTTGAGTATTATGTGATTGTTCCAGGTCATCTGGCCGGATGCGGGCATGATCAGGATAAGTAGCATCAGCAGGATAAGTATTGCAACCACAAGTTTACGCAAAACAGACACCTCAACGAGTAGTTATCTCGCATCCGTCTTCGGTTACAATCAGAGTATGCTCGGCCTGGGATACCATTCCTCCACCCACCTCTTTCAGTACTGGGAAGGAAGTGATGATTTCAGCCTTTTCAAGCTGCATCAGGGCAAGGTCTATTTTGGGAGAGGTCAGCCATCTTTTGGCAAAGGGGAGGGTGCTGTACTCTTTCACTTCCTTGAGCAGCTTGCGGGCGGCAGGCATACGTATGGGCTTTTTCTGTATGAACTGGTAGATTTCCGTGAAACTGCCATCTGAGATCTTACCCGCACCATCTGTCGCAAAGGGCTCGATGGCTATGATATCGCCTGCCTGAAGCTCCATCCCCTGTCCGATATGGCGATTGGGAATACTTGGCGGGGTATGTGCCTGATAACGTGCAAGACCGTGACCCGTGAGATTTGCAACCGGTTTGAATCCCTTGTCACGGATTGTATCCTCGATAACCGCTCCAATATCTGCAGTATTCACACCGTTTTTGACAGTATCTATGGCTGCATACAGTGCCTCTCTGGAAGCATCTGCCATATCCTTATTTCCTGAAAGGTCAACGGTCAGGGCGGCATCGGCAATATAGCCATCTACATGTACTCCCATATCCAGTTTGACTATATCCTTGCCAAAGACTTCCGTATCCCCTGCCATCGGAGTTGCATGGGCGGCTTCGTCATTACGTGAAAGATTGCAGGGGAAAGCGGGCTTGCCTCCAAGCTCCATTGTACGCTGTTCCACAAACTCGGCTACATCCAGCAGCTTTGCTCCTACCTTAATTTTATCCGCGGCTTCTCCCCGTACCTGTGACAGAATCTTACCGGCGGTTAGATATTTATCGAGAATCTCCTCAATTTCCTGAACTTTATCCTGCATGCTCATCACCTGTTATGATTCTGGAGATTAATGTTATACTACAAATTCCTTTTTAAAAGTGTTCAGGTTCTCGTAACCGTTCTCTGTAATCAGGACCAGGTCTTCCAGCCGTATCCCGCCGATCTGTGGGTAGTATAGCCCCGGCTCGATTGTAATGATATTGCCCGGCTGCAGGGGTATTTCCCTTAAACCGATCGAGGGTGCTTCATGCACTTCCAGTCCGACACCATGCCCTGTGGAATGGATGTAACCCTCACCTTTTTCAGCATCTGTGGAATATCCCCTTTCTTCGAACACATCACAGACCGCCTGATGCACATCATTTGCTGCGACACCGGGTTTGAGCATTCCCATAGCCTTTTCCTGGGTTGCAAGCACTGCATCGTACATCTGCTGTAATTGTTCTGTAGCTTCTCCCCTGGTAACGGTACGGGTCATGTCGCCGCAGTAGTGATGCAATTTATGCTGCGGGAAGATGTCGATCACAATGGGTTCGTTTGCCAGCAGCTGTCCCTCACCATGCCAGTGCGGATCGGCTGCACCCTTGCCACAGGCCACAATGGTTCCATGGGCCCGACAATCATGATCAAGCAGGGAGTGTTCAATAATCCTGCGTACCCTGGATGCTGTCAGGGGTTGACCTTCAAGGAAGAGTTTATTGTCATCGATCTCAGCGGTCCGGATGGTTTCAATGGCTGCCTGCATTGCCTCTTCGTTGGCCTGCTGGACCTGCCTGATAAGATTGACCTCCCCCTTTTCCTTGACCTCACGCAATTTTCGTAAGGGACTCTGGATCGGATTGACGGTAAAACCCATTTCCTTGAGCACCTGGGCAGTATAAATGGGAAAATCCCGGGGTACTGCTACATGCCGCACACCTTCCTTTTGCAGTAATTGGCCGATACATTCCCCGTAGGCCCTGCCCGGGTCGGCTGTTTCTTTGATGCGTTTTTTGTAATCACAGAAACTCAAAGGCACGATCTCCTCGATCCTGCTTTCCTTCTGGGCCCTGCCCTTTTCCATATCCGATATGAGCATCATTTCCCTGGAATTGCGGGTCTGGATGTAACAGAAAGGGTCGCCTGCAAGGAATTTCGTGGCAAAATAAAGATCGGCATTGGAAGAATCGGCAACAATGAGGTAGGCTTCACATCGGTTTTTTGCAAGGGCTGCAGTAACGTCCGGAAAATTGTTTGTCTGCTTCATGTACTGAAATTTGTACTGATGCTACATAAGGGTATCAGCGGAAAAAGAAAAAGAAAAAGAAAAAGCCCTTGAAACAGAGCTTTAACAATCCAAAACACAGGAAGGAGGTTGTAGAAGGGCCATTTTAGATTTTTCACTCACCCCCGATTGTAGCCGTGGCCCGAATAGAGCCGATACATCCTGTTGCGACGCACTTTCCCTTTATTGTCCAAAATGGCTGAAAAGACAATTGCCGGGTCAATATTTTTCCCTTGTTTGTACAGTACGACTTTCTCTATCATTTATTTCTCTCCCCAATTCTTGAGGTTTTAATCCCGGAGAGTAGATTGACAGGGAGATATTTATACTGCCGCAATTGGGCTATACATGTTAGGGGTTTGGGTAAGGATAATTGCAGAAGCAACAAATGTGTAATTGACCCTTTATGCAATGTTGGGTTTCCAGATTGTATCAAATTAGAAAAGTAAGGTGCCCAGATGAAAATCCCCTCGTTATTTCTGGTTTAACCATTTTTATGGTTGTTACAACACTCATAATGCGGAAAAGAAACTAAAGTGTAAAAGTGAGCGGGATAATCCTGCTCATAATATTTTCTTTTTGATTAGTGAATTTACTATAAAGCCAGCAACTTTATAAGTTGCAATAATCATCTAAAAATCAGATGAAAAAATCATCACAGATCAAATGAGATGTAAATGCTGTTCTGATATAAGGCTATATAGCCTGCTGCAAACCTATAAAGGATGGTTCTTTGTTCTTGTAACTGGCCTTTTGTTTCTATTTTATGTAATACCCCAGATCAATGAAATCAACAACTCCTACGAACAGGCTTTAAAAGCCAAAGAGGACGACAGTTCCATCTTTGAAACTGCTGCAAACCTTGTCACCTCTGTCGATGCGGATGGTATAATTGTTGACTGCAACAATCAGGTCCATAATATCCTGGGATACAAAAGAGAGGAAATCATAGGATATCCAATGGGAAAGCTAATTCATCCTGATTATCTGGACAAAGCTTCCCAATCCCTTCAGCAAATCCTTGAATACTAATTTACTGTTTGAAAATCAATTGTCTTTTCTTTTGTATCAGTTAGATTTGGATTCATCATCTTTTTATGGTCTGTATTTTGAATTAATGACAAATGTATTCGTCATTTTTATATAATTAAGTAGGATACAAATAATAGGTTTTTTTAGATTGGTAGTAGACATTTCAAGGAGATTATATGGTGGAAAAGTTAAAATTTGTGTTAATATTATTGCTGGCAATTACATTTTTTATATTTCCGGCGGGTGCTGAGAATCTGTATTCTGCTGAAGAAAAACAAATGCTGGATTTGATCAATGAAGAACGTGTCGAACAGGGGGTATCTCCTTTACAATTCAATTCTCTGTTAAATGAGGCGAGCAGTGCACATAGCAGGGAGATGATTGAAAATAATTATTTTGCTCATGATTCCTATGATGGCACATCTTACTGGCAGCGTCTGCAGGATTTTAATTATCAATCGAGCACAACAGCCGAAAATATCGCGATGACCGTTCCCTTTGATGTACAGAAAGCACATGAAAACCTAATGGATTCTCCGGGGCACAGGACTAATATCCTAAATCCAGATTATAATGAGATTGGTATTGGGATCTGGGTAGGTGATTATACCTATAATGGAGTTACCTATTCCAATACAGCAATGTTTACACAGGATTTTGGGTGGAGCGACTCTGCTGCAGCAGATGAAAAAGAGCCCCTTTCCATAGAAAGTTGCAGTCCACAGGATGATTTTTCTTCAGATTCTGGAAGTATGCAGGAATTTATTGTAACTGCAAATCGACCATGCAATATACGTTGGCTGATGGATGGGGTTGAGGTACAAGAGATCAACAACGAACAGACTTGCTCCTATACTACATCAAAATCTTCGCCTGGTACCTATGAGGTTAAGGTAATAGCCGATGATGGAGTTTCTACAGATTACAGGGAGTGGTCCTGGACTGTAGTAGTGGAAGAAACTGATTCCTCCTATCATGCTTACGACTTCAACCAGGATTGTGTGATAGATACCACTGAAGTGTCAAAAGCGATCGATGACTATTATGCCGGGAAATTAGATGTTGGGAACATTTCTCAAATAATTGATTACTGGTACCTTGGTTCTGATGGATATTGCTGATCTCTTAAAAAGAAAGAATGGATCTGATTAATCCATTCTCATTTTTCTTTCCTTCTCAAACCCATTGCACCAGCAAGCCCCAGCATTCCTATGATTAACAGGGGATTTGCCGTTGGCACGTCAAAATTGGGTTGCGAATCGTGTCCAAAGTAATGACTCATGTCCGAATCAGTTACATTGGGACCAATTGGTGGCACACCTACAGCCGTAGCAGTATTCTCATATTGGCCCAAACTTGCAGTTGAATTTCTGGTCAATACATAGGATTGCCCAGGCTGTAACAATGGAATCGTTCCAATCGATCCAAGTTCATCATCGGTCACTTCAATATCGGTCAGATTGACATTACCGGTATTGGTCACATTGAAGTCCCATACAACTTCATAGTTCAATCTGATGTATGGACCAGGTGCTTCATCTGCATCCTCTCCATTGGTAGATTTTTCAATATCAATACCAGGAATCACTTCAAACATTCCTGCATCGAAAGTCATATTGAAATCGGTTGTTTGAACGTCTATTTTCCCGGTCCTTCCCATAGCAGGATCAACGTCACTATCGTATTCATTGTCAGTACCCTGGTTTTCTGGACTGAAAATGTGGCCGGGCAGCAAATCGAATTCTATATAATACTCTCCGGCTGCAACACTGAAGTTATAGTATCCACTTGCGTTTGTTACTGTAGTTTCCAGGAGTGAGTCATCACTGAAGTTATATAGATAGACATTCACTCCTGCAATTCCTGGTTCGCCAGCTTCCTGAATTCCATTGTTATTTGCAGTATCATTCCACAGGAAATCCCCGATTGTTGGATTAACTCCAAAATAATGACTCGGATCTGAATCACTGACATTGGGCCCTGATGGAGGTGTACCTACTACAGTTGCATTGTTTGCATACTGTCCCAGGCCAGCAATTCCATTTGCTGTGAATTCCTGAGATTCACCAGGCTGTAACAATGGGATGGTTCCGATGTGTCCAAGTTTGTCATCGGTCACATTGACATCTGTCAAATTGTAATAACCGGTATTAGTCACATTGTAGGTCCATTCAACATTGTTTCCATTAAGTACCAGTGGACCAGTTTTGTTGTCAGCATCTTCTCCGTTGGTGTACTTCTCGATATCCACCATGGCATCTACTTCAATGAAAAGCAATTGTTTATGATCATCTGGGTCGCTGCCATAAGGATCAATCACTACAATAGCAATTTCATTGTCACCCGGACAAAATTCAGTCCCGTTTGCATGTGCATCATTGATAATATATTGAGATGCCGTTGTAAAATATCCTTGGTAATTTGGATTTGTATCTGTAAGATTCCAGATTGCAGCCTGGACTTCTTTCCAATTGTTGGTAGTTGAACTGAATTGAGAATCATAGGCTCCATCACGGTATCTGTTAATTACATAATTGACCTTATCCCACTGCTCATCGTCATTCGTGTAGTCAGGCATTGAGGAATTCTCACTGCAATAGATATTAGTATCATACAATATTTCAGGTGTAATGAACACACGACTGTCGGCACACCAGCCAGTCCATGTCCCATTACTTATATCGTAACCTGCAGGAACATCACTCAGTTGTAAATCAAAATAATTCCCATTACTACCAGGCACAGGGTTTGCTTCGACCGTGATTATCGCTGAAGGGATCTCTACTGGACAACATTCTTCTGCTTCTGTATTTTCTGCAGTTGCTATTGAAATTATTGCAAAAAGGATTGCAACTAATATAATTAGTTTTATTTTAAACTTCATACCGCCACCTCTATAGTATATTTCTTGCTGGCAGTATAAAGGATTACATGTACGAATGGTAAGAAAGAAAGTATAGAATCAATTATTTTCTTCAAAACCAGTTTTAGTAATATTTGTCCCCTGACAGGAAATAGTCTATCAACTGTGAGAGTTTATTGATGGAAAGATGGCCGGTAAAAAAGTCATCTATCCCTGCAGAAAGTTCTCCTATCTCGATTATGTAGTTCTGGTTTGCATCATATTCATTGTATTCAGGCGGGATTACGACCGGTTCCTCATATAGGGTAATTATCTCATTAATTTCGCCAGCGCTTAATTCAAATATCCCCGGTGGTATCGAATTAGTGGCATAAGTCTCTTCAAAGTAACCCTGTGTATCTGCCTTTATCGAGCTGGATGCATCAATGGTGAGGTTGACAGTTGATTCTCCATTCTCTGCCTGTCCATCAATTATAATATCATAATTTCCCGAAGGTACGTTTGATTGGGATACTGTTGCCACACCGGATTCAGCGTCTGCGCTCCTGGTAATCCAGAAAAGTATCTTTACCCGGACATTCAGGTCTTTAACGTTCTCGCCTTTCACCTGAAAAGTATTGGATCCATCGGGAATTTCAACATCATCTATCCTGTACTTGTAAGTGCCATCAGATACATTGACAGTTTGATTAAAAGAAACGGTTATATCGATCGATTCATCCGGTTGAGCAGTACCATTTATTTTTATGTCCTCTCCCACAACCGGATAATCGGGATATACGGATAGTTCTGTGACAGCAGCACTGGAGAGAGGTATTGCCACAGCAATCATAAGCAATGCGTATAGTATTGTTATAAAAACTCTAGCACCGCTTCCGTGTGATTTACCGTTAGATGCGATAGTATTCAACCCCTGATAGGTAGTAGGTTACAAATTCTGAAATTTCGACAATCGACAGATCCCCCACAAAGAAGTCGTCTATACATACACTAAGTTCTTCCATTTCAATAGTGTAATTCTCATTGATATCATAGGGATTGTACGGGGCAATGAAGACATCCTGCTGGCCGAATGCAACAAGACCTTCCCCGGATTTGTATACTCCTGTAAGCAGGACGTATTTATCTTCTGGCAGGTCGGTTGTGGTTATACTGAGACTGGTTTGGTCTGCCTCTACAGTTTTCATTATAATAGTCCCGTTATCAGGCCCTATCATTTCTATTATCTTATTCTGGGCATCATTGCGATCAATATTAGAAGAGTCAATTCCCAGAAGATTACATCCCTGGATCAGAGGGATCTCATTCACTGTCAGATTAGTGCTGTCCCTTGAACCATTACACTGCATTTCAATATCGGCTTTGTACACACTATCCTTTACAAGTACCGCACCATAGGTGTAACTGGTATCATTTGCAGCATTCAGCAGGCTGACATCCACATTTATATTCTTATCCAAATTAACAGCCGGGGATGCAGTTATTACTGAATCATATTCCAGTACTTCAAATCCTGTGGCAGAAAGGATGAAAGCATCGTATTCCTGCATTTGGCTGGTATTGAGCAGCATAAGGGCCATGTAATCCCCGGCTTGCAGATCATTACATGTAATTTCAAGATCCCCATTTCCATCAAGTTGTTCGTTCGGGTATTTTTTGTATGCATTTTCAGTCAGATCATGTATACTTGCAAGATCTGCATCTTTCAGGTTTTGATTAATGTCGCTGATAACTCCCCGGTTTACATTGATGATGTAGAGTTCAACATCATCATTGGCAAACATATCTGAACCATAAAACTCAAGCTCTACATCGTTCTGCCCGGGTATATCGGTGAACATTGAATGATTTGCAAAGGGATAGGTGACAGCATAATCGTCATCTGCATCCATGGTTATATTTATGGGTGTACTGCCATAATTGAAATCCGTTGCATTTATTCCCTGATAGGTAAAAGATATTGGATGCGGTAACCGGAATTCTTCTCCACCCTTAACAGCTATCCAGTTTCCCTCGGTGTCAGAACTTGTATGATTGGCAAATCCTATGCTTGCATCGTTAATTGTAATATTCCCTTCATAGGAATCCGCAACAGCAATACTTCCCAGTCCAATTAGCAACAAGGTAACTATGAATGTATAACAGAATGCTTTAAGCCCCTTTGATCTCATGCCCCTTCCCCGTATTTATATTAAGAATGATTTTAACACATTACTACCTTAGTTTCAATGTTCAACCATTGGTGAAGGATCCAGATATAAACATACGAACCATTTATCAGGACGTTTGGTAAGGGTTTCAGGGACAGGATGATCGATGCAGTGCCGAATAATCTCAAATACAGTTTTGTAGCCGGTCTGGGTCTGTTCATAACCTTTATCGGGCTTGTTAATGCAGGTATTGTATCGCTGGGCGTGGAAGGCTCTCCCCTGCATGTAGGTGCCCTGGATACAATGCCTGTGGCCCTTGCTGTACTGGGATTTCTTTTGATCAGCTTCCTGATGATCAAAAATGTTAGGGGTGCGATCCTGATAGGTATCATTGCCACAGCTCTTTTGGGCTTTGTGACAGGTGTTTCCCGGATGCCGGATTCGATGGTTAGCATGCCACCAAGTCTTGCACCCATTTTCCTGCAGCTGGATATTGTCGGGGCTTTATCGTGGGGTTTCTTTGCCGTGATCCTTACAATGTTCACCATGGATCTGATGGATACGATGGGTACCCTTGTGGGTGTATCCATGGAGGCCGGATACATGGATGAAGAGGGTAATCTTCCTGATATGGAGAAACCTTTCCTTGCAGACTCCCTGGCCACAGTATTCGCAGCAATTGTCGGAACCACTACCACAGGTGTCTATATCGAATCTGCTACCGGTATAAAAGAGGGAGGCAGGACCGGGCTTACTGTAATTGTGGTTGCACTTCTTTTCATGCTGGGCCTGTTCTTCTATCCGCTCTTTTCGGTAATCCCGGCAGCCGCCACAGCTCCTGCTTTGATAATTGTCGGTTTTCAGATGATGACATCAATAAGAAAGATAGATATGAATGATCTGACCGAGATGGTCCCTGCAATGGCGGTCATAATCCTGATGAGCTCTACCTATAATCTGGGAATTGGTCTGTGTGCAGGGTTTGTCCTGTTTCCCCTTTTTAAAGTGGTAAGTGGCAAGGGCAGCGAAGTCAAACCAATAGCCTGGGGATTGTTTGTCCTGTGCTCCCTGTTCTTTATATTCTATCCGTACTGAATATGAGTGAGGCTATAAACTAGATGATAAGGGTAGAGCACAATGAATTCGACTATAAATTCTAAACTGGAATCACTGGCAGAATATATCGAAATTCTCAAAGGCTATCAGGATTGCAGTATTGATGATATCGCTCAGGACCACACCCTTAGAGGAGCAGTGGAAAGATATCTGGAAGTTTCTCTCGAATGCATGATCGATATTGGAGAGATGATATTTTCCCGACAATCACTGAAAAAACCGGAATCCTATAAAGAAATTTTTATGATTTTGGGCGATAATGGTATTTTGCCCCAGGATTTTTCCAGGAAAATCTCCCCTGCAGCAGATTTTAGAGGCGAACTTCTGCACATGTATGCCGATATTGATATGGAAAAAGTGTATCTTTCTTTGCAAAACCATCCAGATGATCTGGAAAAGTTTGCACGCTACATTAACCTCTATCTTAAAAGAAGGGATTGAAGTATATGGCCACAATCCTTTAATATATACTACTCAGTAATATACTGTATGGTATATTTCTTCGATCGCAAATCTGAACTTTCACAACTTGAGGAGATCTATAATTCGCCTTCCTCCTCTCTTATTGTATTTTACGGAAGACGAAGGGTGGGAAAAACTGAACTTAGCAGGGAGTTTGTGAAGGACAAAGATCATCTGTATCTATTTGTAGAAACAAAAAGTGAAGAATTACTGCTCAATGATCTCGAACTGGAACTTGAAAGTATAACCGGTATACGTCCTCGACTGGAAAGTTTTGATGATTTTTTTACATTATTGTTTGGGTTGCAGGATAAACTGGTGGTCATACTGGATGAATTCCAGAATTTTGCAAAGGTCAACCCGGACTTTTTTTCTAAATTCCAAAAATACTGGGATATGAATCATCGCAATAGCTCACACATGTTCATCGTGATAGGCTCCTTTGTAGGTATGATGAAAAAACTCTTTGAAGAGAGCAAGGAACCGCTGTTTGGCAGGGCAACTTATATTTTCAATGTAAAGCCGTTTACCTTTGCTGATAGCTATACTTTTCTCAATGGGATCAACAATTTCGATATGGAAGAAGCAATGAAAACATATTTCATTTTGGGAGGGGTGCCCAAATATCTTCTCCTTGCAGCACAATTTAGTGATCCCGATGCTACAAGTGTTTTCAGGAAACTTTTTGTGGAAACTCAAATGCTTACTGAAGAGGCAAAAAACATACTGGTTCTGGAATTTGGCTCGCAGCATAAAGGTTATTTTTCTATCCTGGAGGCAGTTGCTGCAGGTAAGGCCACCCCATCTCATATTGCTGATTATACGGCAATGCCTGTGACATCAGTTGCAAAATACCTGAATGAGCTTGTATATAGGTATGAAATCGTCCAGAAAAAAGAACCTGTAATAGAAGGTAGTTCACGAAACGCTCGTTATTTTTTGCAGGACAAATTCTTCAATTTCTGGTTCCGGTTCATCTATAAACACTATGGAACCTTTGAGATAGATCCTGCTATGGCAGAAACTATTGTTTACAGAGACATAAACACCTATTTCGGATACGCTTTTGAAGATGTAGCCCGAGAATTACTTATCAAACTTAACAGGGAAGAGAAATTACCCCTGAGGTTCACTGGCATAGGAAACTGGTGGAAGAAGGATACGGAAATTGATCTGATTGGCTTTAATGAATCCAGTCGTGACAGCCTATTCTGTGAAGTGAAATGGAAGCATCTTTCTGAAAAAGAAGCCCTGCGCATAATCCAGGAACTAAAATCCAAGACTAAAAAGGTTAAAGGTACCTGGAATGAGCATTACTGTCTGATTGCCAAAAAGATTGAAGGTAAAAGTAATTTGGACTTTTTAGCCCTGGATTTGGATGATTTCGAAAATCACCTGTGTAAATAACACTCCCCAAAGATAACCTATAAATTCTTTCACGTTTCATGTTAATTCCATGAAAGCCATCGTTCTTGCCGCAGGGGAAGGTGTCAGATGTACACCTCTCACAAATACCCGTTCAAAGGTCATGTTACCGGTAGCCAATCGTCCCATCCTGGAATACGTAATATCCGCGCTTGTGGATAACGGGATCGAGGAGGTAGTGCTGGTTGTGGGTTATGAGAAGGAGAAGGTTATGAACTATTTTGGCGACGGCAATGATTTCGGGGCAATGATTACTTATGTGGACCAGACTTCACAATTGGGTACCGCTCATGCGATCAACCAGGCCATCCCTGCACTGGGGGAGGATAATGGATCCTTCCTGGTACTCAATGGGGATAACATCATTGAAAAAGAGACTATCAGTAAACTGATCGCAGATCATGCAGGGGATGCCACTGTACTCACCACTCCGAGGGAGACGGTATGCGGTTATGGAGTGGTCATGAGTGCTGCGGGAAAGGTAAAAGGCATCTTTGAAAAACCCAAACGCCAGATAAGTCATATGATAAATACCGGTATCTATGCCTTTAACCGGGATATTATTGCAGAGATAGAGAATACCGAGATCTCCGGGAGAGGGGAATATGAGATTACTCGTACCCTGCAGAATATGGTGAAAAAGGATCGTGATGTCAGGGTCACTGTAACTAAGAACCTGTGGATGGATTCGGTGTATGCCTGGGATCTGCTTGATATCAATGCCAGATTACTGGCAAACTGTGGATCAAATTTCAGTGATACTTCCGTGATTGATGATTCCGCTACCCTGATAGGGAATGTGGAGATCGGGGATAATACGGTTATCAGGGCCGGGTCATATATTGTGGGACCGGTCAAGATCGGGGATAATTGTGATATCGGACCACAGGTGACCATATTGCCTTCCACCAGTATAGGGAATAATGTTTCGTTGGGGCCCTTTTCCGATATCCAGAACAGTATCCTGATGGATAATGTACGTGTGGAATCTCACAGTCATATCTCTGAAAGTATTATAGGGTTTAACTGTAATTTAGGTCCCTACTCCATCTGTGAAGCGGACAACGATGTGAATATCGAGATCGAAAATGAACTTGTGTCTGTGGAAAAAAGCGGCGTGGTTATCGGAGATGACTGTAAATTTGGTTCAAGGACTCTTACTGAGGCAGGCACCCTTGTGGGCAATAACTGTTCCGTGAGATCAGGAACAAAAGTGGACAGGCATCTGCCTGCAAATTCCACGGTACTGTGAGGTGTATCGGATGTGTGGAATTGTAGGATATGTGGGACGTGAGGCAGCGTGTCCTTTGCTAATGGATTGCCTGCGCCGGCTGGAGTACAGGGGTTATGATTCTGCCGGGTTGAGTGTCCTGAATGGTGATCTGCAGACCTATAAAGCCGCTGGCAGTATCGATAATCTTGCAGAGGTCTTGCCTGAGGAAATTGAAGGCAATATAGGTATCGGGCATACACGCTGGGCCACACACGGGATACCCAATGATGTCAATGCTCATCCGCACTGTTCTTCGGAGATCGTGGTCGTGCACAACGGGATAATTGAGAATTACCTCAAACTTAAAGAGTGGCTGGAAGAGCAGGGTTATGAATTCGTATCGGACACCGATACCGAAGTGATTGCCCATCTGGTGCATTTTTACAGTAATTCCCTGGACCTGTTCGAGGCGGTACGCAAAAGTATGGCAATGCTGGAAGGCTCCTACGCGATCGCGGTCATGAGTAAGAATAATCCGGATACATTGATCGCTGCCAGGAAAGACAGTCCCCTGATAGTGGGTCTGGGGGACAATGCATTTTTCACGTCCTCTGATGCCACGGCTTTTGTGGCCCATACACGTGATGTTATTTTTGTGGATGACAGGGAAATCGTGAAAATCACTCCTGAAAAGGTAGAGTTCTATGATATGGAAGGCCAATTGCTGGAAAAGCAGGTTTCCACAATTGACTGGGATGTGGAGATGGCAGAAAAGAGTGGTTATGCCCATTTCATGCTCAAGGAGATCCATGAGCAGACACGTTCCCTCCAGAAGACTTTTGCCGGCAAGTTATCAGAACTTGAAGGTAATGTTCAATTACCTGAGCTGAAACTTACAGATGACCATCTCAGAAATATTGGCAGGGTGGAAATAATTGCCTGTGGCACGTCCTGGAATGCGGGATTGTTCGGGAAATACCTGCTGGAGAGCCTGGCCGGGATGCATACAGATGTCAGTGCCGCTTCGGAGTTTCGCTACCGGGATCCGGTGATGGATTGCAATACCCTTACCATTGCAATCACCCAGTCCGGGGAGACGGCCGATACCCTGGCTGCGATCAGGAACGTGGTACAGTATGAATCAAGTACCATCGCGATAACCAATGTGGTGGGCAGCACCATTACCCGGGAGGCCGAAAATGTAGTTTATACCCATGCCGGGCCTGAGATCGGAGTGGCTGCGACCAAGACGTTCACGGCTCAATTGATTGTTCTTTACATGCTGGCAATCTATATGGGCAGACGACGTAACTATCTCCTGCCGGATGAGGGTAAGGATGTCATCAAGGCGCTCAGGGAATTACCCGGACATGTGCAGCAGGTATTGAACCAGAGGGATATTATACGCAAGCATGCAGCACAGTATGCTGATCGTCGAGACTATTATTTCATTGGCAGAGGGCTCAATTACCCGGCAGCCTTAGAAGCTGCACTCAAACTCAAGGAAATATCCTATATCCATGCGGAAGGGTATGCTGCCGGTGAATTGAAACACGGACCCCTGGCACTGCTGGAGAACGGCACGCCTGTGGTGGCGATCGTTACAAAGAATCGTACCTATGAAAAAATGCTGAGCAATATCAAGGAAGTCAAGGCACGTGGAGCCGAGGTTATTGCAGTGGCCGATCAAGGAGATCGGGAGATAGGCAAGTATGCCGATATTGTAATCCCGGTCCCTGCTACCAATCCCCTGCTATCACCTGTCCTGTCCTCGGTGGCTTTGCAGCTGCTTGCCTATTATACCGCCCTGGAAAAGGGTTGTGAGATAGATAAACCGCGCAATCTGGCCAAAAGTGTGACTGTGGAATGAAGGAGTGTGTATTTTGAAACTTTTCGGATCATCGGGAATCAGGGGGCCGGCCAATAAGGTAATCGGTCCCGAACTGGCATTGAATGTGGGTATGGCTGTGGGTACAATCGCCGATTCGGTTGTGATCGGTAAGGATCCGCGTATCGCTGCGGATATGATCGAGCAGGCTTTGATCGCAGGCTTGTCTGCCACTGGCTGTGAAGTTACCCTGGGGGGTTTGATGAGTACACCCACTCTGGCTTTTGCCACTGCGGATTATGATTACGGGATTATGATCACGGCATCACATAATCCTGCAGAGGATGTGGGGATCAAATTATGGAATCCCGATGGTATGGCTTTTGATTCGCAGCAGCAAGAACGGATTGAACATATTATTGAGAATAACGCGTATGCAACCGTTGCCTGGAATGAAGTGGGAGATGTGAAGTATAAGGAAGGTTTTGTTGAGCGGCATTGCAGAGCGATTTTGAGCAAAACAGATACCAGTCACAAACGTGTGGTCGTGGATTGTGGTTGCGGGGCTGGAAGTACGATCACTCCTTATCTACTCCGGAAACTGGGTTGCGAGGTTATTACATTGAACTGCCAGCCGGATGGATATTTCCCGGCACGTAGTCCCGAACCTGTGGAAAAAAACCTGGGTCAACTTATCAAGGCAGTGGTTGCGTTTGAAGCGGATATCGGGATTGCGCATGACGGTGATGCGGATCGGATGATGGTTGTGGATGAACAGGGTAATTTTGTCTCGGGAGATGAATTGCTTGCCCTGTTTGCCCTGCAGGATAAACAGGAAAAAGTTGTGGTGCCTGTGGATACTTCCATGATAGTGGATGATGTGCTTGGGGACACCGAGGTGCTGCGCTGCAGGGTTGGGGATGTATATGTGGCAGAACAGATCAAGGCTTCAGGCGCTTATTTTGGAGGCGAGCCTTCAGGCAGCTGGATTTTCCCGGACGTGTCGTATTGCCCCGATGGTATCTATGCAGCAGCCTGCATTGTGAATTTGATCGCAGACAGCCCGTTATCAAAGATGGTTGCGGATCTGCCTCATTATCCTACCCTCAGGGGTACGATCGAATGTCCTGAGGACAGGAAGGAACAGGCGATGCAGCAGATCAAACGATCCCTGGAAATGATGGGTGATGTTACTACCATTGATGGAGTTCGGGTCGATCTGGAGGATGGCTGGGTGCTTGTGCGGCCTTCAGGTACCGAATCCAAGATCCGGATCACGGCGGAGGCCAGGAAGGATGTGGATGATTTGTTTGATAGAGTTGCAAGTATTGCAAGGGGTGCAATACAGTGAAAGCGGTTATTCTGGCAGCGGGGCAGGGGACAAGAATGCGTCCTTTAACGGACAGGCGACCCAAGGTAATGCTGCCCATCGGGAACAAACCCATATTTGAACATATCATTGATGAGGCTGTGGCTGCAGGTATCCGGGAATTTGTGATAGTTACCGGTTATATGGAAAATTCTATCCGGGAATATTTCGGGAACGGTTCGCAGAAAAATGTGAGTATCGAGTATGTTCTCCAGGAAGAACAGAACGGGACGGGACATGCCATCGGCTGTGCTGAAGAGTATGTGGATGACAGTTTCATTGTGCTTAACGGGGATATGCTGATAAGTTCTGTCCAGATTAAAAATTTGATTGGCAGGGCGGAAGATGCAGTATTGACAGTTAAGGAAGTGGAGGATCCCTGTAATTTTGGAGTTATTTGTACTGCCGGGGAACAAGTGACCCAAATTGTGGAAAAACCCGAAAACCCTCCGACCAATCTGGCCAATGCGGGAATCTATCTGTTTCCCCAATCAATTTTTGATTATATCCGTAAAACTCCTGAATCACCTCGCGGGGAGATTGAAATTACAGATTCCATACAGATGCTGATCGATTCCGGTGCCATTGTGGGTTATGAATTGTTCAGGGACGCATGGATCGATATCGGCAGACCCTGGGATCTGCTCACTGCCAACAAGTATGTGTTGGCCGGGTTTACCGGCAATATTGAGGCAGAAGTGGAACCCAATGCTACCTTAAAGGGAGAGGTGGTCGTGGGGGAAGGTACGGTTATCCGTAATGGTGCCTACATCATCGGTCCTGTGATCATTGGAAAGAACTGCGATATAGGACCGAACTGTTTTATCCGGCCGTCCACTGCCATCGGGGATAATGTGCGTATCGGTAATGCCGTAGAAATCAAGAATTGTGTGGTAATGGATAATACCAATATCGGACACCTGAGTTATGTGGGCGATAGCGTGATCGGCCGGGATTGTAATTTCGGAGCCGGGACCAAGGTTGCCAATCTCAGGCATGACGGGCGCACTATCCGGGTTATGGTTAAAGGGGAAAAGGTGGATTCAGGTAGGCGCAAACTCGGAGTTATAATGGGGGATGATGTGCATACGGGGATCAATACCTGTATCAATGTGGGGTGTGTGCTTAAAACGGGTAGGTGTACGGGACTGGGGGAAGTTGTGAAGTAAGTGATCAAAAAGGGGAGATGATATTCAATTCACATCGGCCAATATGTTTTTTTTGATCCATATGCGAAAAACATTATCAACTATTCCATATGTTCCTTTTTTAGTTTTTCTAACTGTCATCGTATTATACAAATCCTTCATGGAAGTTGTCAATGAATAAGCAGGGGTATCCATATCTCTGGCAATTTCGCTGATTCTTCTTGTTTTCTGTTTCGATAGATTTTTCAGGATGTCCTGCTGTTGTCTGCTAAATTTACTGGAATATCTGAACTCAAATTCACTGTCAAATTCATTGAGCATTGAAGAAAACGCAGAATCTACTTGTTTGTCATCGATAAAATTTCTCTTCTCCAGAACAGCCATTTGATAAAGAATGAATCCAAGCTTTTGGAAATAGAATGGGAAACCATCGGTATATTCATATATCTTATCAAGGGCTTTATCTGAGATTTCTATATCTTCAATCGCGAGTCTGGACCTTATATACTTGTTTACATCATCTTTTTTAATCGGATCGAGCTGTATTCTAGCGGCCATTAAGTATAACGGAGAATCTGGAGTAAGGAATACTTCATGTAGCAAAGATATGGATGAGCCTGAAAATATGTATCTGACACGTGGTTGTTTGTCCATATGGCTTTTTAACAAATTGAATATATTGTCTCTGAATTTACTTAATTCCTGGAATTCATCAAAAGCAATAACGATGGGATATTGTACCTCATCTGCAAACTGTTCTATAAATTCGAAGGTTTCCGCCATGAGCTCCTGGTCACCAATTTCGTCTTCGCGAAACCGGAGATATACATTACCTATATGTTCAATACTGCCCCCGATTTCGGTGATTGACCGCGTAGCTGCACTAATTTTCCCTTTGAATATGTATGAGAAT
Organism: Methanohalophilus sp. RSK; assembly: GCF_003722075.1. Lineage (GTDB taxonomy): Archaea > Halobacteriota > Methanosarcinia > Methanosarcinales > Methanosarcinaceae > Methanohalophilus. The sequence goes on from NZ_RDSK01000001.1 coordinate 91,481, forward strand.
TTTTGAGAAATTCCCTTTATTTTGCTTTTTTCTTCATGTGCCTTGATTAGTGCATTTGTAGTTAGTCGAAAAAAATCGGCATAATCAGTGATTTGACGACAGTTTACTGATGTAAAAACCACTTCTTTTTGTACACTCTTTTTGAGGTTTTTTAGCAGAGAACTTTTGCCTATTCTACGTGGGCCAATTATCACATTATTTTGTGCAGAAGTTGTGATGTCAAGTTTGATTTTTTCGACGATTTCATCTCGACCGATGAAGAAAGGTGGCTCTACTTCTCCTCCCACCATGAATATTTGATCCGCCATAGTTTATAGTTGGATTTGACTATATTTAAATCTGACTACTTTTTTGAGATTGCAGGTATTGCCGGTCAAAATCTTCCTTTGAGGGTGGAAGGTTGTTGACAAAATGTACTTATTATGACCTATTCAAATAGTGATAATAATGCAAACGAATCCTCATCGGATCAATAATCCATTTGAATTTGCACAGGCTCTGGGCCTTGAAAGGAATGTGGGCGAGCAACTCATAACATTTTGCCAGCGTAACGATATTGCTTTTCTGGGTCTTTTTGGCTCCTTTTCCAGGGGAGAACAAACCAAAGGTAGTGATATTGATTTGCTTGTGAGGTTTTCTGAAAAGAAAAGTTTGATTGAGCATATAAGAATGGAAAATGAACTGGAAGATTCACTCGGGACAAAAGTAGACTTGGTTACTGAAAACTCATTGAGTCCTTATATTATCCCTCATGTTCAGGAAAATTTGCAAAAGTTGTATCGTGAAGAATAATTCTATTGTTTCTGTATTACTTCCACAATAGCATTTTCATTCTGGAATAGGATGCCTTCTCCTGCAGCCATTGGTACAATCGGCCGCATTGTCGATCCGGGCCTGTTTCATAATTCAATGCCTCTGGATACTGCTCTGTTGAGCCTATGGTGATCATTATGTATCCAGGTAATACCTTTGATGCTTACTGCAATCTTGTTACTCTCTTCCAGATATTCCAGAATAGTCTTGAGCGTATTGTGATTTACCTGCTTGGGCAACTGCTTTTTCAGTTCGGCAACAGGTATTGTATCGTCTGAGATTGCAATCTCCATAATAGGAAATATACATTCCCAAATTTAAGATTTTGCGGCAGGAATACAAAAAAGTCCCCATAAAATTACCATCTCTTTCAGGACATCAGCTTGCATCCTGGGATGCAGGGCTCGTTTTGACACGACGTCCACAGGCAATCCGAGAAGTTCCTCAAGGTAGTCGCCAAGTCCTACAAGGCCAAACAGGGTGGTTGCGGTATCAAAATTGACCAGTAGATCAACATCAATTCCCGGTTTTTCCCCTCTTGCATAGGACCCGAAGATTCCGACAACCCCGGCTTTGTACTCCTGCCTGATCTCTTTCCGGTGTTCTTTGATCAGGAGTTTGATTTCATTCAGTCCTGGTGGGACTTTTTCTGAGTTACTCATAATTTCAGTTCCTCGTGAGAGATAAGTGTACCAGCCTTCTTTTCAGACATTTATCGGCTTAAACTCCACTTGGATTCGAAATAGAGGTGTAATTGTTATCGAAGGTAGCGATTTTTACAATTGTCAAGTGATGGAATGGGGAGATTTCGACGCAACCTTAAAATGAGCCACTCCCCAGTTATTTCCTCCAGATTTTCACGACATTCTTCAAGGGAAGTACCTGTTGCCCACACTCCTTCCAGTTCAGGTATCCATCCATAGTATGGTTCCTCATCATCCTCAATTATCTCGTATTCGGTTCTTGCAAGGGCTGCCTGTATATATTCGATTAACATGGATTTGATCATCTCAAGCAATTATCAAACTGGCCTGACCTCATTAAGTATATGCTTTCCAATATTGGGTTTCAGCGAATCCTTCATAACCAGATCTACCTTGATTCCCAGGTTATCTGAGAGATAATTTTCCAGATCAATGAATTGAAGAAGGCTGGGAGTCTTGCTGAATGCCACCAGAATGTCGAGATCACTTTCCGGAGTTTGCTCTCCTCTTATATAGGAGCCAAACAGTCCAATATACTTTACATTATATTGATCTTTCAGCTGCGGCAACATTTCCCGTAGTTTGTTTCTGTAATTTTGAGCATCCGGGTTGGTTGGCACAGGCATTTCTAAGCAAACTCCTTCAGATTAATGTTGTCTGCGGTGTATAATTATTTTGTGTACGGCTGAGAGATAATGGCTCTATTTTGCTTCCTCTTGTCCACGAACTTGCTCCGTACCTGCACCCTTTACCGCCAGATATGCAAGCCCAGCAATTCCAATCCCTGTTCTATGAAAAACAATACAAAGAGCAGATACAGCACTCCCAGGCTTCGAAACAGCTGAAGATAATATTTGCTTTTCAAAAAATCCCTGCTTTTGCCTACAAACAGGGCAATCACAATTTTTGAACCTACAAGCAGGGCATAGAATCCGATTACAAACATTATCTGTGTGAGCCTGTCAACCTCAGCAGCCCTGAAGAGAATGGGTCCTCCGATTGCAATCCAGAACAGGTAGGGATGGGGATTCAGGAAATTTGCCAGTATGCCTTTTTTCAGGGATTCCTTCTTCAGGTTAGTTACTTCGATACTGATATTTTTGGTCCTGAGGGAGGCAATACCCAGATGTGTCAGGTAGAGTGCTCCTGCCAGGCTGATCAGGGCGATCACCGAATTCTGCTGCTGGAAATGCAGTAGTATATATATTACACCTGATACTATCAGCAAGTCTGTTATGAGGGGAGAAACAGCAACCTTGAAACCTTCTTTTGAGCCGTGTTGCAGGCTTTCGGAAATTGTTATGGTCATCAGGGGGCCCGGGGATATGCCTGCAGCAAAACCGAGAAGGATCCCTGTTACCAGGAATTCTGCAATTTCATACATCATTCTCTCTTCTTATCTTCGGAAGGATTCCCAGGAGTGAAAATTTCAGTGCAGCTGGATAATTTCAGTCTGTTCTGCGACCGTCACTTCAAATTCATCGGCGGGAATGGCCCTGGTAGAAAAGGTTTCTTCAAACCTGCCATTCTCAACTTTTATGGTCCGGCTGGCCGCTACCGTGAGTTCCACCTGGGAATGGCCTTCTGCAGCATGGCCTTCGATGCGGATATCGTATTTGCCTGAAGGTACATCGCATTCGCAGATTTCCGCCACATCCTCTGAAGCCCTTGCACGTCTGGTCATCCATAACAATATCTTTACCCTGACCTTAAGATCCCTCACGTTTTGGGCTCTCACCGTTAAACGATTGGGTCTTTCCGGTACTTCTTTGTCAGGCATACGATATTTGTATTTTCCACCCTCTACAGGCACGGTCCTGGTAAAGGTAATCGCTATATCCACTGATTCTGCAGAGGATGTCCCGCGTATGGTGACATTATCTCCTGCCCCGGGTTCTGGGGGTATGATCTCGAAATCCCTGTTCTCTGGAGTATCCATCGTAATTGAAAATGGCTGGTAGGCCTTTATGTGTCTTTCTGATGGCCGGTTACAGAAGCGTATAATCATTATTTTTGTAACCATTATTTTTATAATTATTTTTCCAGGTGTGTGATGCAGGTCGTGTGTTCTATTTGGAAATTCACCTGTCGTAGGCATCGTCATGATGAGAGAATCGTACCAGTGTTACTGTTTCTTCTACTGTATCCACTCCAAAAATCAATACAAAACTGCTCATGACATGAACCCTATAATATCCGGTAAGATCGTTACGCAGTGGCTTGTATCGAGTAGGGTTATCAAGAATTTCTGTAATTTTCTTTTCGAGAATAATCTTCAGTTGATGATCTTTCTTGGTCAGTTTTTTTATATCTTTCTGGCAGGCGGGTAATATGTATAGGGAGTAGCCCACTTTCATCACCTGAATATGTCGGCTACATCATTGACCTTTACACGGGAACTTTTATCTTCGGATTTTATTTTATCAATGACTTCGTCTTTGACGGGCAATTCGTCAACGGGATGCCAGTCGATAGATTCACAAAAGGCGGCATCAGATTCGGAGATGGTATTGTTGCGGATATAGATCTCGAAGATCTTGCGTTTGCGTATCCCTTCCTGCACTACCCTGGACCATCTGACCCATGAAAGTTCCTGTATCTTTTGATAGAATTCATCTTCAATAGGAATTGTTATTGTAGCCATCAGTTTCCACGGCTCCTCTCATATTTCTCAAATTCTTCCAGTAGATGTATCTTCTTTTCGATACTTTCTTTTGCAACCTGGGTCCAGTTAATATCGGGTAGGTCATCAATTTCTTTTTTTAGGTCCTCTGGTATGGCCACGGTGTAACGTTTCATAGAATCACCAATTACATAACTTTATGCATTTGCACATATATTAGAGTGGTGGCTGGTGTATAACAGCATCTGCATTATTGCGAGCAAAAACCCACTTCCAATTTATCCCACAAAACCTTTTCAGCGAAAAGAACGCTTATTTTGAAAAATTTGTCAGGAATACATGTAAACAATCGCTTATTGCAAAATCATCTCATATTTGCAATATATGAAAGAAAGTATTCGCAATAATTCTACATGATACAATATTCAACAAACATTCTCGACTCTGCGCCTTCCCCTTTACAGGCATATCCATGCCTTCCATACTCTACTATCATCTACGATGCGTAGCATCCGTATGTACGTATGCAACAAGCAACTGTAAAAAGATGGGGAAATTATTGCAGGACAATAAGGTATTCTGGATTAATACAACTTTAAATGGAAATTGGAAAATGCAAGATAGCAGAATGGAAAAGGAGAAGGCTCTTTATAAAGTCACAGGATAAGTGTTCGGTATGCTGGGTATATTTGGATTGATTGCTGTTGCTGTTTTTGTTGTTTTTCTGGCAGGATTGGCCGTGAAGGTATGGAGGAACAAGACGTATTCGGGCACGAAAAAGGTTTTTTGAGCCTGGCTGTGCTGCTTTTCATGATAGTTCTTGTTTATGGATTGTTCTTTTTTGTACTGGTAGACAGCGATCAGGCATCCTATTTATACAACCGGCGGGAAACACTTTGAAGATATAGATCATGAAAAAATACTGGAGAATGCAAAAGAGGCAGGTTACCAGGACCGGGGTCCATTCTTTATAAATGTCAGACCCCGGGATTCAGCAGGCATATATCCGGATGACCTTCCAGAAATTGAGCAACATCTCGGGACTGACTATATTTTGAAATTCAGCACCTATTACTATAATGCAGATACGATAATGGAGATCTTTTTTGTAGATGAGGATGAGACAATCATTACGTTCTTCAATTACAGCCGACCGGATCCTTACTTTTCTCCTTTCAAAGTAGAGCACCTGCCAGATGACGGGTGGATTATCGACAGGATGGTTGCAGTCTCTGGGTTTGATGAGCAAACAGCCAGGAGTCACCTGCAGGAAATGAAAGCAGAAATCGAAACAGAGAGCCGGCCAATAATGGAAGTATCCAGGCCTGCTGCACCTTCTGCCCTGTATGCTGACCTGCAGGAGATGAGCACCAGTTCCGAATTTTCACTGACCTACGGAGAAGGCAGTACTGCTCTTATGTTTTACGATGAGGAGCGGCTTGCGGGCAAGATCAATTGCGTGGTCCCAAATCACCGAATAGTTCATGAGATAGATGGGCCAACCTATACTGTGAAGGTGGACAAACTGGGTGGTGTGGATCTGTATGTGGAACCTGCTCCCGGAGAAAGGATCCCTGAAGAAACATATACTGCAGTTTTCAAGACGATGTTCAGGGATATTGGATTGCCTGAGGCAGCCGTGGATGAGTATGAATTCACTTATTCGGCTTCGGCGTGGTGATACGGGTGGATATCAATAGGGGTGTGTGAGTTCAGTGATGAAATGACTGGTTTCATCAGGTCAATAAATAGTCATATAACTCATATTCGCCTTTCCGCAATTTGATGCTGATGTTGTTTGCCCTGTTATTGTAATCCAGAGTCATCCGAAACTTATCCCCGTTTTTGGTTCTGATGTTTATGGGGACAACTATAATTATGAATAGATGAAGAATAATCCATGATAAAAGAACAGAGGAAGAAAAATGAGTGCATTTGCATTGAAAATACCTGATGATGTTGTAGATGCGATTCATTTGCCCCCCGGGGATTTGGATCGGGAACTGCACAAAGAACTTTCTTTGGCATTGTATCAACGTGGTATACTTTCATCCGGTAAAGCCTGTGCTCTTGCCGGGATGACCCGATGGGAGTTCGAGGAACTTTTGGGGCGACATGGAATTTCCCGTCACTATACTGAACAAAATTTGGATGAAGATCTTGATTATGTCCGAAGCCATCAGTGATTCCTCCACTTTGATCCATTCTGCAGGGATTGGTCGCCTGGAGTTATTAAAAGAATTTTATGCTAGGATTCTCATTGCGCCTGGTGTGTGGAAGGAGGTTGTTGAGGAAGGCCATGGCAGATCCGGTGCTCTTGAGGTGAGGAAAGCCTATAATTTGGGTTGGGTGAAGATTATGGCACCTGCAAACGAGTCTGTGGTTTGATTGCTTAAGCGGGAATTGCATGCCGGAGAGGCTGAAACTATTGCACTGGCTATTGAGCAGCAACCTGATGTAGTTTTTCTGGATGAGTCCGAGGCAAGAAGAGTAGCGAACCTGTATGGATTGCGGATAACCGGAATTATTGGTATTTTGATGCGTGCGAAGTCTGAAGGCAGAATTAGGTCTCTTCAGGATGAATTAGATAAACTTCGTAACGAGACAGGATTCTGTATTGACGATAAATTGTATAATCGGGTTTTACAATATGCAGAGGAATCACATTATTAATGCAACCATACCGGATCGGCCTTTCTTCAATGATTCCGATGGCGCCTGGAATACACCGGCTGAACCCGATCATGATCTATTGATCGATGCAGGTGCAAAAGCCAAAGTACACGATCCGCATGTCCTGCAGTATCCGGATGTGGAGGTCTCCCGGGATCTGGATTGCAGTGCTGGAGGGTGTGGATGTAGCTGCTTCTTGAGGCTATGAATCAGTGAGGTAGCAATGTTTGCCCGGTCCTATTCGGGTAGGGTCGGGGTGCATATACCCCTCATCTTTTTCTTTTTTTGCTGTCATTCTTTGGGTAAAATCGTGACATTTTCACGTCTGCATACAGGTACTGTTTTCTGTATTCTGGCCGATATGATGGATCTCTGCAAACCCTGCAATGTCGCACATCTCATATCGGGAGGCGGCTTTGTTAACCGGGCTGCATCAATTTTTCCGGTACTTCTGGCTCAGGATTATTCCTCAAACAAGAGTTCTATTCTGTATATACACAAAATATTATAATATACGGCTAGATTTAAGTAATTTAATCCCTTCTTTATTATTTGATTGTCGGATCTATCCGTATCAATTGATTGGTGGAGAGGGTTTAAAATGCGTTTGATCGAGAAAATCTGCCCGGTATGCGGGAATACATTTGAAGTGGACGAAAAACTGGCTGACAGGAAATTGTACTGTACTCTGAAATGTTGTTTGCAGGCGGGTGGGGACCGGCCGGAGAAGGTTGGTGTGCAGGCTTAATTTAATTTTTGGGAGTTGTAGTATTATTGTGGTAGGGCTTGTCTGATACTTTTTCTGAAATTTTGAATCCAAATAATTATATCACATATAGGTTTAGTCCAATCGGGCCTGATCAAATCATGAATATAAACACAATAATTCATCCATCTTCCAGAATATACGGCTCCTCCACAGTGGGCAGAGATTCAAAGGTCATGGAGAATACGATATTGGGTTATCCCGAACACAGCATCCTGATGGAAGTCCTGGACAATGACCGCCGAATAGAGGATGCTGATTTTCCCGGCTGCAGTATTGGTCCTGAATCAATTGTCAGGCCGGGTTGTACTATTTTCAGCAATGTGAGCACGGGTAGTAAATTCAAGACCGGGCACAATGTGATAATCCGGGAGAATACCACTATCGGGGATAATGTGCTCATAGGTACCAATGTCATTATCGATGGCAATGTAACGATAGGTAATAATGTAAGCATCCAGGGTAATGTTTACATTCCTACGGATGTCATCATCGAGGATAATGTCTTTATTGGTCCCTGCGCAGTGCTTGCCAATGATAAGTATCCCATACGCAAACAATTTGAGAATAAGGGACCTGTGCTGCGCAAAGGTTCATCCATTGGTGCCAATGCCACCCTGATGCCGGCAGTGGAAGTTGGAGAAGGGGCAATGGTCGCAGGCGGTGCGCTTGTCACAAAGGACGTTCCCCCCTGGAAACTTGCCATAGGCGCGCCGGCTACAATTACAGATCTGGCAGCAGATTTGAAAACTTTAAATAATATTTGAATTGTCTAATACAACGATACTTATAAAATTACTCATGAAGGCATGATATTCTAATGATCCCCATAGCAAAACCCCTGATTGGAGAAGCGGAAGTTGAAGCCGTCTCCTCTGTGTTACGGTCCGGAATGATCGCGCAAGGCCCCAAAGTTGTGGAATTTGAAGAGGCTTTTGCTAAATATACCGGGGTGGAGCATGCGATTGCTGTGAATTCCGGGACTGCTGCTCTGCATGTATCCTTACTGGCTAATGGTATTGGTCAGGGGGATGAGGTGATAACGTCTTCTTTTTCTTTCATTGCAACCGGCAACTCCATCCTTGCCACAAGTGCAACTCCCGTATTTGCCGATATCCGGCCCGATACATTCAATATAGACCCCGAGGCTATCCTGGATAAAATCACTCCTAAAACCAAAGCCATCATGCCGGTTCATCTGTATGGCCAGCCTGCTGACATGCAGGCAATCGGGGACATTGCAGAGGATCATAATCTTGCAGTGATCGAGGACGCATGCCAGGCGCATGGGGCTGGCTTTAATGGGAAAAGGGTGGGTTCCTTTGGCACAGGTTCTTTCAGTTTCTATCCCACCAAGAACATGACCACCAGTGAAGGTGGTATGATCACCACTGATGATGCGCAGGTGGCAGAGAAGGCACGAATGATCCGGGCGCATGGCTCAAAACAGCGTTATATGCATGAACTTATGGGGTATAATTACCGGATGACGGATATCGCAGCAGCCATCGGTCTGGTTCAACTTGATAGAATTGATGAATTCAATTCCGCCCGGCAAAAAAATGCTCAAAATTTGACAGATGGTTTGAAAGACCTTGACTATATCACTACCCCTGTTGTAAGGGAGGGATGTGAACATGTCTATCACCAGTATACTGTCAGGACGGAGAATCGGGATAAACTGGCAGACTATCTGAAGGATAATGGCGTAGGTTGCGGTATTTATTACCCGATTCCCATCCATCAGCAGCCCCTGTACAGGGAACTGGGTTATACGGATAATCTGCCGAAAACTGAAAAGGCTGCTGAAGAGGTACTGTCCCTGCCGGTACATCCGGCAGTGGATGAGAAAGATATTGAACACATAATTACAACTATTAAAAACTGGGAATGATTCGATGTTACGAGTAGGTGTTGTGGGTACAGGTGCCATGGGGCAGAACCATGTGCGTATCTATCATGAGATGGAGGGTGTGGAACTTGCCGGGATTGCGGATGTGGATGAGCAACGAGTGAATTCCCTTGCCAAACAGTATAATACTGCAGGTTTTACCGATTATAAGGAATTATTTGCTCAGGATCTGGATGCCGTAAGCATTGTGGTGCCCACCAAGTTACATCGTCAGGTGGTGTTCGAGGCACTGGAGGCGGGGCTGGATGTGCTTGTGGAAAAACCCATCGCGGATACCATCGAGAACGCCAATGCCATGATCGCAAAGGCAAAGGGAGTTAACAGGAATCTCATGGTGGGCCATATCGAGCGGTTCAATCCGGCAGTGCTGCGGCTGAAGGAAATTATTGATTCGGGTATCCTGGGCAAGATCGTATCCATATCCACACGCAGAGTGGGTCCCTATAATCCGCGTATCAGGGATGTGGGTGTGATCCTGGATATAGGAGTACATGATATCGATATTATTTCCCACCTTTATGATAAGAATGTCAATCAGGTACATGCGGTAGCAGGGGCGGATATCCATCCCTTCGAGGATCATGCCAGTGTACATTTGCGCCTGGATCATGATCTGACAGGGCTGGTGGAGGTCAACTGGCTGACCCCTCACAAGGTACGTAAATTGACCGTGGTAGGGCTGGAAGGTGTGGCCTATCTGGATTATATCGACCAGACCGTGGAGATCCATGACGAAGGCTGGGTTCGCAATGCCAAGGTGGAAAAGGCCGAACCCCTGAAAAACGAATTGAGTCATTTCATTCATTGTGTGGCAAATGGACAATCTGCCCATCCCTGCGGAGAGGAGGGCAGGCATGCCCTGGAAGTGTGTCTGGGTGCCATACGTTCCTATACTGAGGAAAAACTGGTGCAGATCGAATACTGAAATGAGGTTGGATTACCGGTGGAATATATGGCGGTTGACAAAAAGTTCCTTGAAGAATATTTGATGAATGGCGATTTCATAATTTCAGATCATGCACGTATAAGAATGTTCCAGAGGAATATTTCAACTGATGATATAATCCAGGCAATATCTAATGGTGAGATTATTGAAGATTATAGTGATGATGAACCCTGTCCATCAGCCCTTTTACTGGGGTTTGTGGCAAAAAAGGCGCTTCATGTGGTTGCAGGACAGTGTAAGGACCATATCAGAATTATTACTGTTTACCCGCCGGCAAAGGATAAATGGATAGACTACAAAGTAAGGAAGGAGAACCAATGATACCTGATAAATGCAGTTTCTGCCATGGCAGACTTGTTAAAGGGAAGACCGAGTTTGTGGTGAAAGTGGGAGATACGGTGCTTACCATCAAAGACGTTTCTGCCTATGTATGTGAAGAGTGTGGAGAGGCCTATTATACTCCTGAGGTTTCCAGGAAGATAGATGAAGTCATGAAAAAATTCCATGAATCCAAATTATTAATGCATCCCGTGGCAGCCGGAGAGGTCAGCCTGAATGAGGTCTGCGCCTGAGATGTCAGGGTCTCGTTTTACTAAATATACTTACTGATTAAAAACAGGTTATAGCATGGATAAATTACAATCATTACTTGAAGAACGTGGGCCGATCAAAAAGATAGGAGTTATCGGTATGGGCTATGTGGGCATTCCCGCAGCAGCCCTGTTTGCCGATTCCCCGAAGTTCGACAAGGTGCTGGGTTTCCAGCGCAATTCTGCCACCTCCGGCTACAAGATCGATTTGCTCAACCGCGGGGACAGCCCGCTGAAAGGCGAGGAGCCCGGCCTGGAGGATTTATTGCAGACGGTAGTTGAAGCAGATAAATTCGAGTGCACTCCCGATTTTTCCCGTATCGGCGAGATGGATGCGGTTACCCTGGCCATACAGACCCCATTCAAGGACCCGAAGGATCTGCTGCCTGATTTCTCGGCCCTGGAGGCCGGGATTCGCCATGTCGGCCAGTATCTGCAGCCCGGTATGCTGGTGGTGCTGGAATCCACCATCACTCCCGGAACCACTACAGGCATGGCCAGAGAGATCCTGGAAGAGGAATCCGGTTTGAAAGCGGGCGAAGATTTCGCCCTGGCTCATGCACCGGAGCGTGTCATGGTGGGTCGTCTGTTGCAGAATATCCAGGAGCATGACCGTATCGTGGGCGGCATCGATGATGTCAGTACCCGGCGGGCTGTGGACCTGTACGAGCCGGTGCTCACAAAGGGTCGTGTAATTCCGATGTCCGCCACTGCAGCCGAGGTCACCAAGACCTCCGAGAATACGTTCAGAGACCTGCAGATTGCCGCTATCAACCAATTGGCCCTGTACTGTGAAGCCATGGGTATCAATGTCTATGACGTGCGGGAAGGTGTGGCCAGTCTCAAAGGCGAAGGCATCACCCGGGCCATCCTGTACCCGGGAGCCGGTGTGGGCGGACACTGCCTGACCAAGGATACCTATCACCTGGAACGCGGCCTGCAGATCGCCAAACAGGCAGACCTGGATTTCCCGCAGGAACCGTCCCTCTACGTCACAGCCCGCCATATCAATGATTTCATGCCAGAGCACATGTACAATCTGACAGTGGAGGCCCTGGAGCGTATTGATAAGAATATCGCAGATGCCAAAGTGGCAATCCTGGGCTGGGCGTTCCTCAATAATTCGGATGACGCCAGGAATACCCCGGCCGAACCCTATCGTGATCTATTGATCGATGCAGGCGCAGAGGTCAAAGTACACGATCCGCATGTCCTGCAGTATCCGGATGTGGAGATATCTCAGGACCTGGATGCAGTGCTGGACGGTGTGGATGCAGTGGTGGTCTTTGCAGGCCACAGGCAGTATTATTCCCTGAAGCCCCAGCAGTTGCAGAAATTGTCCGGACAGACACATCCTGTGATCGTGGATGGCCGGAATGTGGTGGAGCCGGATGCTTTTATTGATGCAGGGTTTGTGTATAAGGGGATTGGTAGAGGGGATAAGAATGGGCATGAGGTGAAATGAGGATATTGGTTAGTATCCTCCGTTCTGTATTTTTTATTATGTGTATGGTATATTCAAAGGGTCAGATGGCAATCTTAAGACAAAGGTGAATCAGATCAAAGGGAGTCTTTTTGACCTTGTAGCTGATGCTATGGTTGATGGCGTTTCAGCTGAATGCTAGTAAAACCGGGATATTGAGAAAGCTCTTTTATCAAGAAATTTTCTGGTTGAATAGACATAGATTTTAAAATTACTGTATATAAAAATATGAAAACATATTTAACTATTAATATATTTCTTATATTGGGTGAAAAATTGCAACGCAAACATGTAACATCAAGTAATTTGAAATCAGTGGGATACGATTCAGCAACTAATATTCTTGAAATAGAATTTAATAATGGTGGAATATATCGTTATTCAGGGGTTCCTGCCAGAGCTTATGATGAATTGATGAGTAGCTCTTCACATGGCAAATATTTCCATAAGAACATAAGAGATAAATACTCTACAAAGAAGGTTTGTTAAGTTGCAATTAACTTCGATTTGCTTAAAAAACTTTCAATGTTTTAAAGATAGTGGTCAGATTCCTATTTATAATATGTCTATTTTTGTGGGAGAAAACGATAGTGGCAAAACATCTATTTTACAAGCTCTTGATTATTTTTTAAATAATAACACTATCCCATCAACTTTTTTTCATGTTATCGGGGATGATATCCACAAAATATGTGAAATACAGCTTACCTTTATTCCACTTAATGAAACTGATATTCCCGAAGAATATATTGTGAACAATGAAGTAGTTTTAAAGAAAGAATTTGTTTTAAATGATACAGATAACGTTGAATCTCGAATTTATGTTAAAAAAATTCTTTTTGAAAGAGATGAATTAAATCAAATTGAATCTTTAAAAGCACCTGCACTTAAAGATCTTTATGAAGAATTCAATCTTAGCGGTTACACAAAAGTTCCTGATGCTCAAGAAGTAATTCGTAACTATACAAATGAAAACATTGACAATTTTGAAATACGGTCAGACTGGGCAGAGGTAAAATGGAAAGACATTGCTGAATTTTTACCTTTGTTTGAATATTATGGCAGTTCTGATTATAGCAATCCACAAAATATAATCAAAAATACGTTGAATTCAGTATACAGGACTTTTTTCTATGATAGTGATGAAGTAGGTAATTTAGTCCTTAAAGAAGAGCTTGCTCTGAAAAAAGATGAAATCGAAAAAGAATTGGATCAAAAAATAGAGGATGAGTTAAAGGACAAAATAAATAGTGTTATTGGAAAAGTTGAAAATATTGGAGGAGATTATACAATTGATTTTGCAGCGGGCTTCAACCTTTCAAACATAAATGTGGATTACGGAAACGGATTTCACCCTATAGATAATATAGGAGAAGGTTCAAGAAAAAGACTGTGCTTAGCTATAATGGAGTGGGACCGAGAAATTAGATCTCAGAAATCATATAGAAGAGTCATTAGGGGTTATGATGAACCTGATTCAAGTTTGGATTATAGGGCACAAAAAGAGATGTTCTATGTCTTAAAAAATATGTCTGAAGATGCAAGTAATGCAGTTCAACCAATTATTTGTACTCATTCAATATCAATGATTGATCGTGCACCTGCAAATATAATTGGTCATATTATCAATGAAAATGGGGTTTCTAGAGTAGAGCATCTAGAAGAAGATGAAGACTCAATTGTAAAAGATTTTTTAGATGGTATCTCCGAGATTTCAGGTATAACTAACAGCAGTATTTTTTTTGAACGTTGTTTTTTGATTATTGAGGGTATGACGGAGTACAATGCCCTACCATTGCTTTATAGAAAATACTACGAGAGAAGCATGCCAGAAGACGGTGTGGTTTTAATAAATCTTGAAGGGAACAGCTCATGGGATAAAACCTTGAAATTGTTCAACCAAAATAAAAGTAAAGCTACAATTATGTTTTTAGATAATGATACTAATACCGATTCCTCTGTAAAAAATATCACTAAACAAAGTTTAAAACAAATAGGCATTGGAGAAGAATTTTTAAACAATATTGTTTATGTCGGTGAAAAGGAATTTGAGGATGTTTTCTCTAATGAAATAATATGTAGGTGTCTCAATGAATATTGGCCTAAAATCGACAATGAAAAATGGACAGAAGAACAAATTGAAAGGTTAAGAGACGATGATAAATTTTCAGAATCTTTGAAAGATATGATTGGGAGGTACAAGACTGAAAGTGGTGCGGCCATTGATTATCTCAAAAAACCCGAATTTGGTAAATATATTGCAGATACTGTTAGCAAAGATGAAATATCCGAAATAGATGATTTAAAAAAATTGTTCAATAAAATAAATGAAATTGTAAATTGAAGTGATAGGAATATTATCATTAAACTTTATCATCATATTTTGATATAAACAATACTACGACGATTCACTTTCTCTTTTTCATTGAATCCGGCACCATTGGCAATATTTCCAGTAAGGATTGCAGTTGTGAATCTGTTTTCAAAATGTACAGGTAATAGGTAATACAGAGAGAAACAGCCACTCCTGTAATCAAATAGAGATTGTCACTAAATAACCTTAGCGTAACAAGTAAAAGTGCAGCCGGGATGAACAACTTAAAATTGGAAAATACTATTTTGCCGGCAGTGGAGTTTTTGACACCTGCATAGTGCAGCATCTTAAGACAAAGGTAGCCGTAAACAAAAATCCCGGATATTGCAAATAATCCTAAAGCCACATATACATCCCCTAAATATCCACCTATGAGAAGGGAGAGTGCTCTTGTGATCAGGTTGAATGTATTGTACTTTAATCCGAATTCCTGTTTTTCAAAAACCACATAAAGGGTGCTTAAAGGAGATGAGATAAACCATATGAAGCCCCAGATACTCAGAATCTGAACATAGATTCCTGCTTCCACCCATTCCATCCCCAGAATTACACCGAATATTGCATCTCCTGACAGAGTAAGAATGAGAATTGGAAACAGTCCGATCAGTACCAATATTCTGAATACATTTTCCACAAGTACATTCAGAGTACCTTCCTTTTTGGATTCAGTGGCTCTCTGGTAAAATACCTGCGAGATCGAACGGCCAATGAAACTCATGGGCATCTGCAACAGGCGAAATCCAAGTGAATAAAAACCTACAATAGCAGAATTGAAAAAGGTTGAAAGCAACAGAACAGGTAGTTGCCAGGACAGAGAGTTAAGCAGGGTTGACCACGTATCTATGAGTGGGAATTTTTTATATCGCCTGATTCCGGCACCAAGACTTTTAAAATTCACCTGCCTGACATATACTCCTTTTTTGAAAGCCGAATGGACAAGGGTTATAACGGAAAAAACTTTGCCTACCAGGGACCCGAGAATCAGGGATATACCACTTACATATCCGAGCCCTCCTGCCCCCACCTGTGTGCCTGCCTGTGAAAGGGACGCAGATATCCTTGCATGGGACATATTCTTAAATTTCTTATTGCGGGAATTCCAGAAATTCAAAGACAGAAACATGCCCTGCAGAAAAATGAACAGTGGGATGAGATATACATAGTTTCCCAGTTCCTGTGCATTGAATAGTTGCAGAATGGGATTTTTGAATAGAAGGAACAGAACTGCCGTTATGGCCGAAAAAAGAAATGCCACCACAATACTCAATATCAACTGTGTATCTGCCTCTTCCTTTGAATCAGGCAGCATTATACTCATCTCATATCTGAAACATGCAATTGTTCCCAGTATCCCGCTCAAAGACATAAAAAGTGCAAGAATCCCGAAATCAGAAGGGGAATATATACGACTCAATATAGGTGCAACTGCAATAGCCACTATCTGGGCAATACCCGTGCCACCCACAAGGGTCAGGACATCTGATGCAAATCTTTTTTCACTGGTACTTTTTGAAGGCATTATATCCCCAATTACCGCAAACAATCTTCAGATTGTCCTTTAAAAGAAGAGAGTCTTAATAAAGATATTGATGCCGATGGATTAGGACCTGGGATCCAATATCTCACAGATCCTCCCACTGGCATTACCATCTCCGAAAATATCTGCCTGTGTGGAGTTGCCTTTGAAACCCCCAATACTCTCCAAAATCTCCCCATACTCCGCTCCCACCAGCACATTCCAGCCCGCCTCCACGGTCTCCACCCACTCGGTATTCTCCCGCAGGGTAATGCAGGGCACACCAAGCATGTAGGCCTCCTTCTGCAACCCTCCGGAGTCGGTCAGCACCTTCTTTGCACTACCTGTGAGTTTCAGCATGTCCAGATAGCCCACGGGTTCTGTAAGCACAAGATTTGCACTGGCTTTTTCCCACAGACCGTACTGCTTCATGTATTTGGCAGTCCTGGGATGAACCGGAAACACGATTGTTTCTCCACATTCCACAAAGGCATTGATAATGGAGGTCAGGTTTTGCCTGGAATCGGTGTTTGAAGGCCTGTGCACGGTAGCAAGCAGGTACTGGCCTGCATTGAGGTTCAGGTCTCCAAGGATTGTGGATTTTTCCTCTGCTATTTTGCTGTTGTAGAGTACAGCATCCATCATCACATCTCCCACATTGTGGACACCGGTGGTGATGCCTTCGGCTTTTAGATTTTTCACTGCGGTTTCTGTGGGACAGAAGAGTAGATTGGAAACATGGTCCGTGAGCACTCTGTTGATTTCCTCAGGCATGGTTCTGTCAAAGGAACGCAGGCCTGCTTCCACATGAGCCACCGGTATATGGAGTTTGGAAGCGGTAAGAGCACCTGCAATTGTGGAGTTTGTATCACCGTAGACCAGTACCATATCCGGCTCTTCCTTCAGGATCACTTTCTCGATTTCAATCAGCATCTGGCCTGTCTGTTCCCCATGTGAGGCAGATCCAATTGCCAGATTGTAGTCGGGTTTCGGGATATTTAAATCACTGAAGAAGACGTCGGACATGTTCTGATCGTAGTGCTGGCCGGTGTGCACCAGGATTTCCTGGTGGTCTTTCCTCAGGGTGCGGGAGAGGGGTGCACATTTAATGAACTGCGGGCGGGCGCCGATGATGGAGAGGATGGTCATATTAGTATTTCTCTTCAATTATATCTTTGCAAACAGTAAGCACTTTTTTTGATACTACTTCCCAACTCTGATGTTTTTCCACATATTCGCGCCCATTAATACCCATTTCGTCCCTCAAAGGAATGTCATATAATAATTTGAGAGTAGATTGACTAAATTTTTGAGGGTCCTCAGAGTTTATTAGTAGCCCTCCATTAATTTGTTTTAATATACCAAAGCCATTTATATTACTAGCTATAATTGGTTTCCCGCATGCCATATATTCATAAAGTTTCAACGGAGAATATCCCGAATTGAGAGGTTTTTTTGGAACTACACAAACATCACTCGCATTAATATAAATAGGAACTTTTTCATAAGGAACGCTGCCTGTAAAAAGGAAATGATCTGAAATATTCAATTTTTCCGCAAGTCTCATCCAATCATTTTTCATGATGCCATCACCTACTATTAAAAACATAGTATCAGTTTTTTTTTCTATAATCATGGGGGCGGCTTTTATCAAATATTCAACTCCCTGCCATGGAGCTAAATTTCCTACAAAACAAATGTAACTTCTATTTAAGGCTAGGTCCAAATCCAACTTACATTTTTCTCTATTGTGGGGTTTAAATAAATTTATATTTGCTCCATTACTGATCACATCAATTTTCATGGGATTTATGTTATATTGTTCTATTATCCCTTCTTTCACCCCATTTGTGACTGCAATTATTCTATCTGCCAATTGATAATTTATCTTTTCACTAAAAGATTTCAATTTACTGCCTAATAGAGATGATTTTAGTAGTTTTCCTTCATCACTTAATATGCCATTAATTTCAATTATGTAAGGTTTTCTTAAAATTATTTTTACTATCGATGGAGAAAAGGAAAATCCATCCTGCCTGCAATAAATGATATCTGGTTTTTTAATTATTGAATAGTATAATAAGTAAAACAATAACATAAACTGATGAGATATTGCTGTAAAAGGAAATATGTTTGCGACAGGAACATTGACTATATTTAAATTTGAATGTGTGGATGGAGTACTTTTTCTAATAAATAAAGTCAAGTCAATTGTTTTTGACAAATTTTCTGCAAGCTCAATTATATGAGTATTAGAACCATTCCCAGAATTGAGGAAGCCATTATATACCATAAAGCATTTCATATTATGAAACCTACATAGACATGTTTAGGAATTTTTTATTAATGTTGTATACATTTCCAGTGTTTTTTTGGCAATTGTAGGTGAATGAAATTTTTCTTCTGCATTCTTTTTTGCATGTTGTCCAAATTCTCTCCTTTTTTGTTCATTATATAGCAACTCAACTGTGCACTAAGCGATTTTCTCCGAATCATTTGGATTTATAATATAACCAGTTACACCATCTTCAATTAAAAACTCATTGCTTTTTATATTTGATGCTATTACAGGTGTCCCTGTTGCCATTGCTTCAATTACAGCCATTGGTTGTGTTTCTTGATTTGAAAGAAGGTAAACAATTGATGCTTTACGATACAATTCAAGAATTTCATCCCTTGTGACTCTCCCACGATATTCCACTACACTAGTTAATTTTTTTTCATTAATTGTATTCTTTACTTCTTTTAAATATGTATTTTCGAAACCACCAGTAAAAATGATTTTTACATCATTTATATCATCCTTTATTAATTCAATAGCATTTATTGCAGCTAGTTGATTTTTTCTTTTTGTGATTGTTGCGGGATAAAATATAATATTGTCCCTATAATTTTGTGGGACGTTAAAGAAGGATTCATCCATAGGATTGTTTATCTGAAATATATTTTTTACTTTTTCATATACTCCTATATGTTTAAGTTCATCTATAACGTATGGACTAATTGCAACAAAACCATCTAATTTAGGAATAATTCTACGTTTTAATACAAACAAATTGTAGTTCAATATTTGTTTAGATAGCAAATTTACATGTTTTCTTTCTAAGTGATACATCCCATGGAGTGTCACAACTTTCGGTGTTTTTGTCCCCATCACAAAAGATAAAGCAATAGGAGAATGGGAATGTATTATATCAAATTTGTGGGTTTTTAAAAAATTTCTAACAATTATAGCATCGCCAATAGATCGAATTATATACTTGATACGTGGAAAATAATGTATTCGTACATTTGAAGATATTGCATTAATAAAATAATCATCTATGTCATCTCTTATTGATACAACATCTATAGCAATATCTTCTTTTTCCTTTGGAAGATATTTCATCAAATTATATACTACATTATCTGGACCCACTGAAGGAGACCGCCCTGGCAATGGGAATAAACCAATCATACATATTTTCATAATTATATCACTCTTCTTATATCTTAATTGCTACTTATATGTGTGTTTGAATATATGGATATATGTGGATTTGAATATATTTGATTCATCTGTTTAAAATTATTCGTAAATATCCGGTTCGTCTCTTTTGATTTAATGTACAATTCATTGTGACCAGGTCCAATATAAAGGCCACCTTGGCTAAATGCTTTGTCCCGCATTATCCAATATCCACTATATTTTGAAATTTCAGAGGGTTTGTCTATTTCATTACTATCATAATATGGTAAGTTGTACATATTAGAGCCATTAAAGAATTTATATGGGCCGAAATATCTTTTAGTAAAATAATCTGAATATAACTGAGATTGAAATGGAACAAAATTTGATACATGACTAAAGCCTGCCAACTCTTCTTCTGTAAAATATTCACGTGGAGCTTGGGATGACAACATATTTTCATCCTGAATATTTGTTGTGATCGATATGAAAGTAAAAATGGATAAAGAGACAATGAGTAATATTATCATTACAGACTTTTTTTTGAAATATGCTTTGGAATAATGTTTGTAAAATGTAAAAACGCCATAACTCATTGCAAAAGCCATAAATGGACTTATTAATAACATAAATCGATCAAACCTAAACAGGTCCATGGTTTGCCATAATTCTTGAAGTGGGTTAGGTACAAACAACGGCAGTACAATTAAAGAAAATAAAGTGAATACTGGAGTATATATCTTCTTTTTGTCGTTCCAAAATGAATATCCAATTCCTATAAATGAAAAAAATATAAAAATGGACATGTCTAAATAATCGATTAAATTGCGCCAAATTGCCTGAGATGTATCGCCTCTTATAATTGAGCCTTCTAGTACAATAACTGTCTCGTATAGTTCAGAATGGGCATATATATCGATTAGATTCTCGGTGAAACCAACTGAAATATAAATCCAATAAAAAATTAATATCAAACTTAAGTATTGTATATATTCATACCGTATATATGTTCTTTTTTGTGTAATGTGTTGGCATAATCCTAAAATAATTAATAGAAATAGTATTTGTGGAAATGAGACTTGGTGAACAAGAAGTAAAAAAAAAGACAAAAGCAGAAGCAAAGCTCTTGTAATCATCTTATCAAGGTTTGCATAAATTAAATATAAAATAATGATAAAGCCTACAAACGCTATTGTTCGTGTTATAATATACGCGCCATAGGTTACGACTACAGGGCTCACGGAAAACAACATAGATGTTAGAAGAGAAATCTTCGAATTTTCTGTTGATCGATAAAAAACATAATAAACAAAGACAACTAATATTGAAAAAACAGGAGCGGTTATTAAAAATAATGTATTTTGGATATCTACACCCGTTAGATAAGAACTCTCAGCCACCAGTATGTGGTATAATGGAAAATTTGTATAGGACAAGGATAGTTCTGCTGGTATTACGAAACCTGTCAAATATGTTACTTTAGATATAAACAAATGATAAAATATGTCGGTATATCCAAAATAAAGAGGGTATTTAAAGACAACCCCATATATGAGATTGAGCATACATAAACTAATTTCTATTAGTATCAAACTGCTGGCATCTTTTTTTGATATTATCTGGAGGAAAATTATAGAATATATTGTTGTCAACAAGATAAAGTAACTTAACGATCTTCCATCATTTATTAGTAGAGCTATAATGGAAAGACAGTACAAAAAAATAAATATTAATGTCGGGAGTTTATGGCTAATATTTATTGTATGAAATGAATTTGAAATGATTCTTGTATTTTTATATGAATTTATTAGAAATAAAGCTGACAGTATAGCGGGAGCGCCTAACATCAATAAACCTTTGGTACCTGTGATGCCTTTTCCCTGAGAAAAAAACCATATGAAAGTGAACAAAATAGCTATTATTATAAGAAAAGGAATCATGTATGCAATATTTTCCAACAAACTATTTTGTGAACACTGTTTGTATAATCTATTTATTTCATTTTTTAATTTAGACATATGCACCCTTTTCCGCACCAAAATAGTATATTTATAAGTAATATATTATGTATTTCCTTTGATGTACATTCAATCTGATTAATACCACTTAAAGAAAAATTATGTATATTTGCAGTTACAGGAATGGCATTATTAAAAAACCCACATATACGGTATTTATATATTATTTTTGATATTGTTTTCATGTTAACTATGTCGACAGTGACTTGCTCATAATCCTGACATAATGGAGCGTACCGTTTCCTTTACACTCTCTTCAGATGAATACGTTGGGTTCCAACCAAGAGATCTTAATTTTTCTATCGAAAGTGCCATTCTTGGAACATCTCCTTTCCATCCTCTTTTTCCACCAGTGTAGCTGAATTCAATATTTTTTAGTTTCATTTCTTCAGCAACAATTTCACCGATTTGAGTTGCTTTGATCGTATCTTTAGAACCAATATTAAAGATATTCACACTATCTGAGCTATTGGAAATTGCAAAGAATATTCCATCAACACAGTCTTTTACATGTAAATATGATTTTGCTTGTTGTCCATCTCCTAGAATTTCAAGTTGATTTGGATCGTTTCTAAGCTTTTCGATAAAATCAAATATAATTCCATGGTTGCTTCGTTTTCCAATAATATTTGCAAAACGAAATATCCATGATTTCATATCAAACGTATGGGAATACGAAGTGATTAAAGCTTCACAGGCTAATTTTGAGGCTCCATATAGAGAAATGGGAATTAATGGCCCATAATTTTCTGGAGTTGGGATTTCTTTTGCTTCTCCATATACAGTTGAAGTAGAGGTAAAAGCAATATTTTTCACATTATTAATCCGCATGGCTTCAAGAAGGTTATATGTAGCTGCAATATTTTGATCAAAGTGTATTCTTGTATCGGATGCACCCAATTTTACGTCAGGATTAGCAGCAACATGGTATATGAAATTAACATCTTTACACGCTTCTTTGAGTTCATTGATATTAAGTAGATCTCCATTGATAAAAGTGAAATTAGGTTCATCAAAATAATTCTCTATGAATTTGATATTGCCGGAACTTAGATTGTCAAAAACAATGACCTGTTTTCCACTATCTATCAATTTATCAACAATATGGCTCCCTATAAAGCCTGCTCCTCCTGTAACCAGAATAATATCATCGTCTATGGACATAACAAGCCTCTTCAATTTCTTTTATTTTTATATGTTTTTCTAACGGAATAATACACATTTACTATCTGCGAAGCTATATTTTCCCACGTGAAATTGTTTCCATAATGCTTGATTTTTTCTTCATCCCATTCTTTATTCAAGGCAATTTCGATTTTGTCAGTTAAATCCTGTGAATCGCCTGGTTCAACCAGCAGCCCGTAATCATCAGAATTTATTATTTCCGGAACACCACCAACTTTGGTTCTAACAAAGGGTTTACCGCATCCCAGACACTCAAATAGAACAGTAGGGTTACCTTCATTCAAACACTCATATACCAAGTATTACATTGTACTATAAATATATTTATGCTCGTTTGAATGAGTTTATAATCTCCCTCCATATAGAAGCTATATTTTCATTATTGATATCCTTCATAGATTCTACGGAATTAAAAGAATATTCTTCTACTCTTTTTTCATCATCCAACATATTAATTATTTTATCTGCAAATGATTTATAATCATCATATATTTTAATAATTATCCCATTGTAACCATCTTCTATCAAATCCTGCACATCACCACAATTTGATGTAATGACTGGAACTCCACATTTTAGTGATTCAACTACCGAATATGGGAATCCTTCTCTTTCAGATGTTAAAACCGAAAATTTAGCTTTATTATACCATTCCCATACATTTTTCTGGTAACCAGCAAAGTATACATTACCATTTAAACCAAGTTTTTCCGATATTTTTTCTAATTTGGGCCTACATTCCCCATCTCCTACGATTGCTACTTTTAAATTTGGATAATTGCCAGTAATGATTTGAGCTGCTTTCACCAATACATCAACATGCTTAA
Source organism: Methanohalophilus sp. RSK (assembly GCF_003722075.1). GTDB lineage: Archaea > Halobacteriota > Methanosarcinia > Methanosarcinales > Methanosarcinaceae > Methanohalophilus. Next base: position 115,359 of record NZ_RDSK01000001.1, read on the forward strand.
CTTTAGCTAATCTGCCAACAAAAATGAGGTCATATTCTTTATCTACCTTTTTCATCTCAAAGTTATCATCAATAACATGGGGTAGAACTACTATTTTATTTTCACTAATTCCAATAGAAGTCAAAATATTTCTGGTATAACTGCCAGTTACTGTAATGAGATGTGAATGGTTAAGCATCCATTTAAAAAATTTGGCCCTAAGGTTCAGTTCAGGAAGAGGGGTGCAATAAGTGTAATTCCCTATTGGACTACCGCCTGCATATAGTTCAACTGGTCCTGCAATTAACGAAGTACCAACTTTTCTACCTGTTAATTTACTTACAATAAATGCTATTGTAGCATGGGGAAATAGTAAATATCCATGAACTAAAGATGGTTTTTTATAAATGGAAAGATAAATCATAATAATAAATTTAAATGCAAAAGCCAATGGTATGAATTTCAAACTCCAGCTGGGGGGACAATAATAATTTACTTTATTTGTTTTTATTCCCTTTGTATCTCTAACAACCATTATTTCGTCAATTTCATCTAATAAAGTGATGGGGTATATATGATTCAATAAACTTCGATCTGCTAATTTTCCTGTAATTAATAATTTCATAAAATCAACATGTCCTTTTTTTTATTGAACCGCTAATTATTTGATGTAAAAATCGTGGATTGTACTGATAAAAATGGAAAATTAAGTGTTTTACAAGGTCTATACGATATTCTCGCCTGCGTTTTTGTACTTCTATAATATAAGTTGCTTCTTCCATTATATCCAAAAATTCACCCGTAATCTTTGATTTCAATTCCTCTTTTTCAGTCCCATCTAATAACAAGGGTCGAAATTTTTTATCAATAATCGCAGGTAATATCTCATAATCATCAATCCCTTCTTTTGAAATATTACAGGAAAAAATCATAGATTCACGCATTTTTCTCTGCCACATGTCGAAAACAAAATTTCCCATACTGTAGGCAATAATTCCATCATTATATTCTTCCACGCCCTGCAATACATGAGGATGATGTCCCAATATTAACTTTGCACCAGCATCTATTATTGCATGACCCAAATCAACCTGTTTGGGAGAAGGTTTTCTTATGAACTCATTCCCCCAATGCATTGAAACGATTAGTACATCTACTTCTGAACTGGCTTTTTTTACATCTTCGATAATTTCAGTGGGATTATCAACAGAACAATATGCGGTTTTGTCCCCAATCAAGCAATATGCCAAAAATCCAACTTTTACTCCCTGTACTTCCATAACAGAAACGGTTCTGGATTCTTCTTTTGTATCAGCAACTCCGACATCTAAAATTCCATTTTGCTGCAATAATTCTTTTGTTTCTTTGAGTGAAGGCTCTCCATGTTCCAGAATATGATTGTTTGCTATGAATACAACATTAAAGCCAGCGGATGTGAGTTCATGTATGGATTTTTCTCTCCCTCTTAAACTGACTGATGCAAGAGAATTATGATCGATATCAATGTCTGATAATACACATTCCAGGTTTCCACAAGTAATATCTCTCTTCTTAAGTATTTCTGAAACATTACTGAATAAATACCCTTCATTATTTTTGAGACTGCTTCCCACTCCATGGCCAACGCAGATAGGATGGTCTCCAAGCATGATATCTCCCACGGCTACCAGAGAAACAGTATCTTCTGACATAACTAACAAATCCTTCATGTATCCAATTCTGAAATTATAAATTTATGTTTCCCAGCATTTGTTTTTGATAATTTATTTACATATTTGAATTGGACATCTAAACCATCATTTTTTCTTTTAATCAGATGACGTAAATGTTCCAACTCACCATCTTCAAATTGTTTCTTACAGACCATATTGAAAATTATTAATTCTTTACATGTTTGAATAATTTGACACTCTACGAGATTATTTGCGTTTTTCATTTCACTGACAATATCATTATAAAGTGCTGCACCATGAATGTATTTACCGGTTGGAGACATCAGCATTTCTTTATCTCTGCCTACAATTTCACTCAGTAATTTGGATCCTCTACCACAACTACATATACCCGATTTTAATACTCCCAAATCTCCTGTATCATAACGAATTAAGGGCATTGCAAAATTATGTAATGTAGTAGCTAAGATTTTTCCAGTTCCATAGTCAAGTTGCTTTCCTTCGTCTGAAGTAATTTCCATTACACTTCTTTCAGTATCAATGTGTAATCCGGAATGTTGCCTACATTCATAAGCACTTACTCCCCCATCATTTAAACCATAACCATCAAAAACATCACAATTAAAGACACTTGATATTTTCTTTCTCATATGGGGATATAACTTTTCAGCAGTTGTAAACACACTTTTTGGAGAACAAATTCTTAATCCATTTTTTTCTATATGGTTTGCAAATAGGTAAATTGATGATGCATACCCTCTTATAAATTTAGGTTCAAATGAATTTAATATATCTACAAATTCGTTCATAGTATTTGCATCCATATCAAAAGCAGACAATTTTATAGAATTTCTTGTTTTTTGAACAATACGATCATATAATGTTGATTTAGGATGGATGTCCAGAGAGGATCCTGCCAAAAATACTATTTTATCACCTAAAGAATAGCCACCATACCCCCACCCTCTGTAGAGAAGGGCACCCGACAAAAAGCGATCATACTTTGAGATACGATATTTCAGAGGAACTCCTGTAGAACCACCTGTGGAGCGTTCATAATATTTCATACTTCTCAGATTCTTTGGTTTGAAATCTTCCCAGTTTTTTTTGATTATCTCTTTTGTAAGAATGGGAAGTTTCTCCAGATCCTCCACCTGTCTGATATCTGCAGGTACAATCCCTAGTTCCCGGAACAATTTGTGGTAGTAGGGCACATTCTCCCACACAAAATCCACCATTTTCCTCAACTGTATCTCCTGGGATTCTTTCTGCCGGGCATAACTCTGCCACTGGTTTGCAAGCAGCCGTTTGTAGGTGGGATAGAAATTGCGGTCGCCAATCTGATGTGCAAGGATGAAGAGGGGTTTGTGGAGCATTAGAGATCACCTGTATTGATTATTTCAACAATCCGTCCACTCGCATCCCCCAATCCATACCTATCTTCATGCATTTCTAAAGATGGTTTGAATCCATTCACCATTTCTACAATTTTTAATTTATCTGCACCAACCAGAACATTCCATCCATCCTCAATAGTCTCCATCCATTCCGTGTTGTCTCTTAACGTAACACATGGAACTTTTAACACATAGGCTTCCTTCTGAACTCCACCGGAATCGGTGAGAATCATCCGGGCATTGTCCATCAGTTTTATGAAATCAAAGAAACCCAGAGGCTGGGTGAGGATTACCGATTCTTTTAATCTGTCGTATAATCCATATTTTTTCAGGAATTTCTCAGTACGTGGATGAAGAGGAAATACAATCTTATCATCGAGCTCAGATAAGGCATTCACTATATTTGTAAGATTATTTTTGTCATCGGTATTGGATGCACGATGGATTGTAGCAACCAGATATTGTCTGGATTCAAGGTTCATATCTTCAAGAACATGGGACTTCTTTTCTGCTATCTCCTTGTTGAATAGCAGAGAATCAACCATAACATCGCCTGTAAGATGAACATTTTCTGTGATGCCTTCATTTTTCAGGTTCTCCACAGCGTTTGGAGTCGGACAGAACAAAATATCTGAACAATGGTCTGTCAGGATTCGGTTAATCTCTTCAGGCATTGTACGGTCAAAGCTTCTGAGTCCGGATTCGATGTGGGCGGTTTTTATGTGCAGTTTTGAAGCTGCAAGTGCTCCTGCGAGTGTGGAATTGGTATCACCGTATGTGAGGACAAGATCGGGTTCTTCCTTTAGCAGAACTTCTTCTATTTTATCAAGCATTTCTCCAGTCTGCTTACCGTGTGAGCCGGAGCCTATGTTCAAATGATATTCAGGTTCAGGTAGTTGCAGTTGATCAAAGAATATCTTGTTCATCTGATAATCATAGTGCTGTCCGGTATGAATAAGTATTTCTTCATGGTGTTTTCTCAACTCCTTTGAGACAACCGATGCTTTTACAAACTGTGGTCGGACACCTATGATGCTTGCTATTTTCATTGCTAAATACCCACAAATGTTATTGATTACTACATTCTCTTTCTATGAAATCAACCATGAAAGAGGAAACATCAACTTTATCTTTTAATAAACGTTCACGTTTTTCTTTCCATTCAGTTTTGATCTCAGGGTTCTGGATAATTTCTATAGATTTTTGCAATGCTTTTTCAGGGTCATTGAAATTAAAAATGAGTCCATATTTATTTTCAAGTTCAGTGAAATTAGCCATGTCATTTTTGCCTACAAAAGAATTACATCTGATTGCCGGTGTTCCTAATACAGCTGCTTCTGTAGTCATTGTTTGGCTATCTCCAACCAGCATTTGTGCAAAATAAAGGAAATCATGCATTTTTTCAGGAGGTATGTTTATTCTGTTGGCCTCCAACTCATCTTCAAGTTTTGTCTCAGAAGATATGTATACTTTCGCATATTTCTCAAGTTCTTTAACAAACCTTATTTTTGTCTTAATATCAAAACCTTTTCTTTTGATATCGTGGCCTGCATTCCATGCGACAAATCTCATCACAATATACTTATCTTGGTCATCTATATCCAAATTATCAAAAACGTCCTTAGTGGGGATGAAATTGTTTGGATGTAAATATGCAAGTTCTTTGTATCCGTTAATACGAACTTGCTTATCCCCAAGGTCTTTTCCAAAATTTGAAGGAGTGAAAATTACATCTGCAAAAGGGTATGTAATTAGGGCAGTTGATCTTACGACTTCCGAATCATTGAACAAAAAACATTTTTTTCTAAGAATTTTGGCAGAATGGCCTGCACACGGATTTAACATTCCCATCAATATATCGGGTTTGAATCTTCGTGAAATTTTAAATATTTCATAATCTCTTTTTATCCATTCATATATTAAATCAAGTTTGGTATTCCCAATCTTACCAACTGGAATATATTCAATATCATATGCATTTAGTAATTTGATTGATACATCTTTATCCCTTGCAGTTACTAAAACTTCATGTCCCTTTTCTTCGAGCTCTTTAATTGTGTTTTTGTAAAAATGAACATGTGTAGGGTGGCCGATATCAATTAAAACTTTCATAATTTCACCTTATATGTTTAAACACTTAATCCTTATTGTACTGCACAATGCTCCCCTTCGCACACATCGGTATAACCCTGGCACTCTTCTACATTGTCACAAGAGGTAGAAACATCAACTACTGGTACGTGATCATAGGCTCCATGCTGCCCGACATCATTGACAAAGTCATAGGACGGGTGCTCTTTGCCGACACCTTTGCCAGCGGCAGGATCTTTGCACATTCCCTGCTCTTTGTTGTGGTGCTGGGCCTGACAGTCGAATTTATAGGATTTATAATAATCCTGATCTTCACTGCCACAGAATTGAGACAACGCCTCCGTACCTCTTAAAAACTTATTCATAGGGTTGATTGCTCCTCATCTCATGGCTTCTCATATCCCTTTCCGACTCCTGCATGTCAAACAGCATGGCAAATAGCAAGAACTGCAGGCCCGCTATCAAAATCACCGCATCCAGCAGGGGATAGTTGGTAGATACCGACAAAGACAGTATCTTGCGGATCAAAATGTACAGCCCGAACAATGCACCCGCAGGTAGCATGATCATCGATAAGGTGTAGAACAATACCAGGGGATGGAAGTTCAGGATCATGTACTTCATCTTCAGGCGCCACAGGAAACTGCGAAACAGCATCAGGGAGACCTTGATCATGTAGGGGCCGTACTTGATGGTGGATTTCTCATTGCCGTAGCGGGCCGGCATCACCACGTCCAGCGTACGGAATCCGAAGGCATTGAGCCGCACCAGCATGTGGTTGCAGTAGCCGTAGTAGGTGTAGATCTCATCCAGGCCGATATTGGCCAGGGCTTCCCGGGAGATGGCCGTATAGCCGTTCTGGGGATCCATAATGTGCCAGTAGCCGCTGCCTATCTTGGTGATCATGGTCAGCAGGCCGTTGCCCAGGGTACGCCACTTGCTCATCCCGCCTCTGAACTCGGCACTGAACAGGCGGTTACCCTTGGTGTAATCCGCCTTGCCCTCGATAATCGGGTACAGGAGTTTGGGCAGCTGGTCCGGGTTCATCTGGTTGTCCCCGGCCATAATGGCTACGATGTCCATGTCCTCCTTTAATGCGCGTTTGTAACCGTTAATTAAGGCTGCACCTACTCCTTGATTAGTCTCATGATTGATAACAAAGAGCCGTGGGTCTTCAATGGAATTGAGCACTTCTGCAGTATTATCCGTACTGCAATCATTGATAACATAGATGCGGTCCACATACTCGGGAATTCCCTCAATGGTCGGCACTATCAGTTTTTCCTCATTGTAGGCCGGCACGACCACACCGATCTTATGTTCCTGCAGGAGATGTTCTTTTTCCGGGGAGGCTTTGTATAACTGGACACCCTTGAACCGGCATCCTGCATCTTCGGCTTCCCGCAACATTTCGGTCTCCACGCCGTCACCGGTTTCGGTGAACTTCAACTGTTCATAGGCCGCAGGAGAAAAAGCACAGAATCCGCAGGTATTGTGTATGAAACCGGAAACTTCTGCAGGACACTCTTCTTCCCCGGAATAACAGCCGCAAACCGCGTCAGCCTCATTTCGCATCACAGGACTGGTGATTTTGGGTATGTCATCGGGATTATGTCTGCCATTGGCATACAGGGTCACAATAATGGCAGGGTCATGTTTGCTCGCTTCTTCAAAACCCGTTTTAAGAGCCAGGGCTTTACCCCGGTTGGTCTCATGTTGTACCAGAATAGCTTCCATCGACTCGGCAATGAATGCAGTAGCATCATCACTCCCGTCATCCACCACCACAACTTTATCGACATAAAGTCTGGCCCGTGACAGGATATCTCTCAAGTGCACCTCTGCGTTATATGCCGGAATTACTGCAATCGTTGACAACCATCCACTCCCTCTATCGCAATTATATACTGGAATATAATAATATATCTTGGCTTATATATTTGTAGGCAATACTCTTCTAATAATATTTAGTTATTTTGATTAGCATATACAGATTGCCTGGAGAAAATAATTATTATAAACCAGCAAGCAAATTGCTTGCAATCATTTGTAATATAGAACTACAAAATTCTGGCATCCGGCACATTGTTACACAATATATATTTACAACGTCTACGCATCCTTATGCCATGCACTCCCAAACAATCCTCATCACCGGCGGGCTCGGCCAGGTCGGCTCGTATCTGACCGACCGCTTCTGCACCGACAACAGGGTAATCGTGCTGGACAACACATCCTCTCCCTGCCGACACGACGTGCCCGCAGGCGTCCAGCTGGTCATCGGCGACATTCAGGGCCCGGAAGTGGTGCGGCTGGTGGAGCAGGCCGATGTCGTCATCCACACCGCCGCCCAGATCGATGTCAACCGCTCCCTGGACCAGCCGCTCTTTGACTGCGAAAACAATATACTCGGTACCCTCAACCTCCTCGAGGCCGCCCGGCGGACCAACCTGGAACGCTTCGTCTACTTCAGCTCCGCCGCCATCTACGGCGACACCTTACACACGCCCATCGAGGAGGACCATCCCGCACAACCCCTCTCCCCCTACGGCGTCAGCAAACTCACCGGCGAACAGTACGCCCTGATGTACCACCGGGCCTTCGGCCTGCCCGTGGCAGTGCTGCGCCCCTTTAACATCTACAGCCCCCGCCAGGACCCTTCCAATCCCTACTCCGGTGTCATCACCAAATTCATCGAACGCGCCAAAGCCGGCCAATCCCCGGTAATCTTCGGCGACGGGCAGCAGACCCGCGACTTCATCTCCGTGCACGACATCGTGGATCTGGTAGAACTGCTGGTCGAAAAGGACGAAGCCATCGGCAGGGTCTTCAATGCCGGCACAGGCACACAGACCACCGTCAACCGGCTCGCCGGGATCGTGCAGGAGGTCTTTGGCAGTGACCGGGCCCTGGAATACCGGGAGGCCCGGGCCGGTGACATCCGCCACAGCGTGGCCGACATCAGCGCTGCGCAAGGGCTGGGCTTTGTCCCGCAAGTTTTTCTGGAGGACGGGTTGGTGGAGTTTGCGGGGGAGTGAAAGGGGTCATATCCAAACCGGATAGGCTTAAATAAAGAAAAACCAAACTTGTAATCAGATGAAAATGACACCCAATGATAGGATAACGATCAGTCACGAAATCTGCGCAGGCAAACCTGTAATCAAAGGGACCAGGATATCGGTGGATTTTGTCATTGAACTTCTGGGAAATAACTGGACATACGATGATATTCTGGAAAATTATCCCCAAATTGATAAAGAAGACATCCTTGCAGCATTAAAATATGCTTCCTAAGAAGGAACATATATTCAATTTTTCCTTTATTACACTTGTTTACTAATTATTTGTTCAATTTGTTCAATTACTTCTTCTAATCCAACTTCTACGGAAGGTTCAACTCCCTCTGGCACATGTTTGTGATGAGGATATGAATGTATATCTTTATGGTGGGCTGCATTATCGTATCTAAATACTAAATTTCCTTTCATATCAGAAAAATTAAACCTGTACTTTAGACGCTCTTTTCCAATGCATACATATTCCATGAATTCAAGCACATATCCGCCGAGAAAAACCAATTGTCCCCTAACCATCCCTTCTGAACGACTGAATTCCTTGTAATCAACATATCTATCCATAATGAAATCAGAATTGCGAATCAATTCTTCTATTGATTCAAAGTACTCAGAAATCACCACTTTGAAATCACCGATTGTGCCTGATCCAACTGTGTTTTAAGAGTCTCAAGACCCTTCAACAGCCCCCACCATTCAAAAAAATCCTGTGAATCCCCGAGGTCCCCGTTTTCAAATTCTATACAAAATCGGGACGACGGCATATTGTACCTGTCTTCAAAAACAGCAATTTCTTTTTCTGCCAGGCGGATCTTTGCCCGCAGCAGAAGAATCTCCTTTTCCAGTGACTCTTTTACAACAGGTAATGCATCATCTGAGATTGCGACTTCCATAATAGGAAATATACGTACTCAAATTAAAGGTTTTGTGGCAGATAAGTAATACTGAAAACCAGGATAGTTTTTAAGTAGCAGTGATGCGGATTCCAGTCTACAGGATTAAAGCTTAGGCAACGGCAATTTCTCCGAGATCATCTATTGTATGGTTGCCAAGGGGTGGAATAGGCAGATTTCGACGCAATCTTAAAATGAGCCACTCCTCGATGATTTCCTCCAGGTTCTGGCGGCACTCTTCAAGGGACGTACCAGTTGCCCATACCCCTTCCAGTTCAGGTATCTCTCCATAGTAAGGCTCCTCTTCATCTTCAATTATCTCATATTTGGCTCTTTCAAGGGCTGCCTGTATATATTCGATCAACATGGACTTTATATCTCAAGCAATTATCCCTTTGGGGATTGCATATATCAGATATTTAGTAATTATCCTCATTTAGAAGTAGACTGGCAATCCTCAATGGATGGACATTTATATGTATAGGTGCCTATAGTATCCTATAGACTAATATCACAACGTCTCTGCAATCGGTGCAAAGGAGAATCAAAATGGCAACTACTATCTGTGTGGATCCACAAACAAAAGAAAATCTAAAAAGTCTAAAAAAATATCCAAAAGAGTCCTTTAATTCTGTAATCGAGAGATTAACCAGAATGGCAATCGATGAGGATGAACTAAGCGATGAAGCTATTCAGGACATTGAAGAAGCTTTGGAAGACATCAAAATGGGTAGGACCTATAGTGAAGATGAGGTCAAGAAAGAGCTTGGTTTGTTATGAGTTACGCCGTAATCTATACAAACAAATCACTGAAACAGTTGAAAAAACTATCTATAACTGTAAGTGAGAGCATAATCAGTTCAATAGACGAATTAAAAAACGATCCCTATTGTAACATAAAAAAATTGAAAGGCACAGGTAAACAACCTTTGTATTCTCACCGGGTTGGGGAATATAGAGTCATCCTGACAATCGAAAACAACAGAATGCTGATATTTATTGTAGAAGTTGGGGATCGTAAAACAATCTATAGGAAATATCAATCCTGAGATGATTTCCTCCAGGTTCTGACAACACTCTTCAAAACAAATACCCATTGCTTGAAACACTTTCCAGTTCAGGTATCTCCCATAGTAGGGCTGTTCTTCAGACTCTCCAAAAAATTGGATCCAAAAAAACATTATATATTTATCATTCAAACCACATAAAGAACAATTCATAAAAAAACATCTGGAGAAACAAATCATGAAAAAGACTGTAGAAAACCTATCAAAAGCGTTTGTCGGCGAAAGCCAGGCCAGAAACCGATATACAATTTATTCCAAAGTTGCTAAAAAGGAAGGTTTCGAGCAAATTGCCGATCTATTTCTCCTCACCGCAGAGAATGAAAGAGAGCATGCAAAATGGAGTTTCCGTCTGATCAATGAGTTGAAAGAAAAAAGCGGGGAATCCTTCGATGCCATTGCAATTCAGGCTGATGTTCCGAATGACTACGGCACAACCGCCGAGAACCTGAAAGCCGCGATCAACGGTGAGGACTACGAAACCACCAGCATGTATCCTGAATTTGCACAGACTGCTGAAGACGAGAACCTGCCTGAGGTCGCAGCAAGGCTCAGAGCCATCGGCAAGGCTGAAATGCATCACAAAGAGCGGTTTGAACAACTTCTCCGGGAAGTGGAAAACGAGACCGTTTTCAAAAAGGAAAAGCAAGTCGAATGGGTCTGCCGCAAATGTGGTTATGTACACAGAGGACCCGAACCTCCCGAAGAATGTCCTTCATGCGACCATCCCTACAACTATTTCGAGAGAAAGTGCGAAGAGTATTAAGGTCATATCCTGAACAAAACACATTCATCCCCTCTGTGTTTTTCATGGCCAAAATCACATTGGGGATTTCTTCTTCCTTAAAATAATAGATAACCCGGAAGATTGTAGAAGGCAAATTCGCCATTCTACAACTTCCGGATTTCTGTTTTTGTGGCAGTTCTAATCAATTTCTCAAAAAGCTTACTGAACAATATATGTGACCTGAACAGACATTGAAACCTTTGACTCTCCCGGCTCAATTGGTGTTGCCGGTTCTTCAGCAGCATCCATTGCCAAACTCTCTTCATAATATGTTCTTGGCTGTGTACCATCACTTATAGATGATGACTTCACGCCTACGATCTCCACACCCAGATTATCAGCCAGTGTCTCGGCTTTGGATGACGCATCGGCCACAGCTTCGGTGATCAGTTCCTCATGCAATTCTTTCTGTTTGTCATCAGATATGCTAAAAGAAACCCCGCCGATCTGATTTGCTCCTGCAGATGCAGACCTGTCAATAATCTCTCCGAGGATATCGAGGTTTGTAGTGGTAATCTGCACACTATTGGAAGCCGAATATCCTTCAATTGTCCGTGTCCCTTCTCCATAATTGTATTCAGGCCTCACAGAAACATGTGATGTCCGGATATCTTCCTCCTCCAGGCCGAGACCTTTAAGTTCCTCGATAACCGCATTCATGATGGCTGAATTTTCCTGACTCGCTTCTTCTGCAGTGGGAGCCATGACTTCTGCACCAATGTTCAGGGTTGCAGTGTCGGGCACAACCATCATTTCCGCATTTCCATTCATCTGCAGAGTGTTTTCTGAATCACTGTCAGATCCGCCGACCGATCCTGCATATAACGTCGCTGCCATTAGCACCAGCACTACTGAAAGTGCAATGATGATGTAATATGACTTCTCTTTATTATTTTCCTGGGACATTTAATCCTCTCCTTTATTCATACAATAGATGTACCGGCAGGTATTAAAAAATTGGCTAAGGTTCGAATTCGTTCGAAGTTAATCAAAAGAGACAGGTAGAGAAAACCCCCTCTCTGCTCAGGTATTTCAACTTTTAGAACAGGATTCTCAGGGCTAGTTGACATAAACCGTCTCATGAATGAAAACAGCCATGCTTATATAACAGAACTAATATTTTTGTGACATCATCAGGTGAACGGGACCGGTCTAAAAACATCATGTACCCCAATACACCACAATCCCATCTATTTTCTCCGGTCCCTTTCACCCGCTTATATCGCTCTTCTTCCAGTCCCATATCCTCTCAGGTTGATATCAGGTGTATGCTTATTACTGTGACAAGTTTTCTGCAGAGTAATTATATCTGTAACATATCTGCCAGAGCAATCAGAATCACTTTCTCTTCCTCTGCAATCTCCTGCATCCGGGGAGTAAAACCTGCCCGGCTTATCAGGGCGAAATGTTCCTGGCTTTCAGGATACCAGTCCACAAACCTGACCATTTCCTTCAGGGAATAGTACACATCCGGTCCAACCTTTTGCACTTCCATTATTTGAGATGTTGTAAGTCTTTTTGTCGAAAGAGGTATATACTATCTTACTTGTAAGATATATGGGGCATTTTATGACTTTAATAGATGTAAAAAGTGTGACTGTCAGCAAAAAAGGGCAAATTACCATTCCCGGCGCATACAGAAATTCCGGTATGAAGATAGGCGACAAAGCAGCCGTTTTTGTGTATGACGACCACATTGAGATTCGACCTTTGTCTTTCATCGAAGAAGGATTAAGTTGTGCTATCGCTTCCCAGGAATCCCTTTCAAAAGAATGGGACACTCCTGAAGAAGATGCTGCCTGGGATCATTTGAAAGACTATCTGGGGAAGTAATCGATGATTTATAAAGGAAATATAGTTATAATTCCTTCCCCTTTACAGACAATAACAATAGCAAACTCAGACCGGCGATCGCTGTTTCTGATCAGATGAGGCGGGACGTGATACTGTGCCAGATCACATCCAGAAAACCTGCGGACAATTGTGCTGTCTATGTTTCAGATAGCGATCTATCTGAAGGCTCACTTCGCCAGGGTAGCTGGGTTCGGGTGAACAAAATATTCACAATGGAGTCCAGCAATGTCCTTAAAATAATTGGAAATGTTCATTTGTACAAACAAAAAGAAATTCAGAATAAGTTATTGAAACTTTTCCTGTAAGTCTTTATCTGCCAGACCAATCAGGATCACTCTTTTTTCCTCTGTGACCTCCCGCATTCGGGGAGTAAAACCTGCCCGATTCACAAATTTACGGAACATGTTTATTATGATTGTGCTTCGTATATTGATAATGGTACTGATGGTGAACCCCCTCCCTTATGAAAAAAGGCTTCCTGCTTCTTCTCTTTTCCTAACGGACACAGGTCCACAGGCATCCGGATTAAATGTCATATTTGCTGTAGCACTGACCGCGGGTGCACCGTTCATTATAAGGAGAAAGGGTGAAGTGTTCCAAATCAGGAACACTTACACATCTTTAGCAATAATTTTATCCGCATACTCGCAAGCCACAGGCAGCCTTACTAAATTCCCGGTATAGGTCATCTGACATACTCCCACGACTAAATTGCGTGGGGTTCTACGGTTGATTGCTTTCTAATCATTGCCGCTTTGGGGATACCAGTATTCCCCTTTGCTACATCACTTTCTGTAGCAAATCGAACTATGTTTGGAGATAATGCAATGTTGAAAGCTGCATTAACATCCGCATGTTCAACGTGTCCACAAGAAGGACACTGGAAGTTTTTGCCATTTCTGTCCCCTATATGACCGCATCTGCTACATGATTGAGAAGTGTATGCAGGGTCGATATAAGCGATAGGAACTCCAAGTAGTTTGGCTTTGTATTCTATCATCATTTGGAACTGATAGAAAGACCAACTATTCAAGGAATAACGGAATGACTTTGCTTGTTTCTTGTTCTTACGGATGCCCTTGAGTTCTTCGAGCTTGATTCCGTAACCATTTTCATAGGCATTACCCACTATCTTCTTGCTAATTTTGTGGTTAATGTCTCGGACGATTCTACTTTCACGGTTTTTGAGTTGTTTTACTTTTCGATATTTACCTCTCTTTTGTAGATTTTTACGGATATGTTTGTATTTTTCATGAATATATTGTCCTGATTTACCGAGTTTCATAATTTTTCCAGTATCAGTAGATGCCACGACTGCTATATGACCTGTAGTATTTCGGTCTACTCCTAACCATTCTGTAGCTTCATATTCTGAATTTTCTTTGTGGGTTACAGAAACAAAGAGATATTCGTTATCTACTTCAATCTGATTGATAGTGTCGAAGTAGATGGGGATTTCATGATTAAATTCCAATTTCAATGCTGTTATTTTGATAATTTGTGATGTAGGAATATACTGGATTCCCTGTTTAGGGATTGTTAATTTAACCTTATTGATACGTTTTATCTTCTTATTACGTCCGTATTTACGAATAATCTGATTGCTCATCACTGATTTTAATCCGAATTGTTTTACATCTTTGGAACTGAATTTATCTGAATGCGGATGATGCTCTAATACATAGTGGGCTACTTGTTTAGCCTTTTTTAGTTCATCGGAAAAATCTCGATGATGCTTGATTTTGTATGTGAGTATCATTTATTTTTCTGATCCTCAATGTATTTTTTAACCGTTTTTTCCGAAATGTGACCTACAGATTCACAATAGTAGCTTCGAGTCCATAATGTCGGGAGTCTAGTTCTCATTTCTGAAAATTCTTGTCTTAAAATACGAGATGTATAACCCTTCAATTGTTGAACAATCCAATGAGGACTCATTGTAGGTGTAGTTTTCACAAATAGATGAACGTGGTCGGGCATTATTTCCATTTTTTCAATGGTTACTCCTATTTCTTCTGCTTTATTATAGAGAAGTTCCTTTAAACGTGCTTCAATCTCATTTTCTAAAACATTGCGTCTATATTTAGGACACCATATTAAATGAAAACCAATGTTATACACCGTTGTATTGCTATGTTTCCATCTCTCTGTTGCCATGATAATGTATTATACGTCTGACATCTATATAACATTTGTGATTAACTAAATGAGCGGGGTACGATTCATCCTATGACTAAAGTCATAGGCTTTTTCTACCCCTACGCCCCATTAGTCGTAAACCGTCCTTCGTTTAAATATATGTTAATATATTTCACATAAATTGTTTGGGTTTTGGCTGTAAATGTTGTGGAAATAATGGAGGGCTGAGGTGCAATAACATTGAACACAAAACACGGTATTTCAGGTATATCGTGAAGTATCAGAGGTGCTTGTCAGCCGGCCGGACAAATTTTAATTGACATTCAAGCCCTTGCCATCAGGGAGGGTTGGTTGACATTTCGTCAATTGAGACAAACTGATCCTTTTCTTCCAGACGCTTGTACATCCGGTCCATGAATTTCTCCCTATCAATCAAATCCATCATGCGTGTAAGAATATCGCTATAGGTCTCTCCCTTATGACCATAGTTTTTCAATCTGTCTCTTATTGCTTTTGTTGTGGGGATAGTCGTTGCGTGGTTAATGTGTGTGCTCATGTGTCCTATCTCCTATCGATTATTAGACGTGTCAACTAATTCTCCCGGATGAATGTTTAATTGACATTCAGGTCCCTTCTGTAAAGGTTGTGTAGTTGACCCTTTGTGCGATATTAAAGCAGTAACTTAGCATGATACAAAATTATCCGCACATCTGAACGGATTTCAGGCAGCCACAGCCATCGTGCCAGAACTTGTAGATGGCAACTTCATCTCATTTGCCCCGGTAATCGATAATTTTAATGGCAATTCACGATTTCGTTTAGAAACTTCCAATAATAGTTTAATATTGATAGATTCTTCTGAAACCTTGATATCTGCCCTGATCTGTTTAAGATTCTTCATGTCATATTTGGAAATTCCAAATCTTTTGGCTGCATCAAGTATTTCAATCCCGACAATCGAATTGTCCATTCCAACATCCAATAAAACACCATCAATTTCTATAGAGGACTTGTACTGGACTCCTTTTGAAAATGCAAAAAAACTATCGTTGAGTGAGTCATAATCCCAGTAGTCGCTCTTACTATTGATATTAATCACTTTTTTCATCTTCTCTCACTCTTCTGTTTGCACGCTGTTTGTATGAAGTAACCAATGAAATCTCAAATGGATTTAATCGTTTAATGGATAAAACAATAATTAAGTCGTATACAACATCTATCGTATAATGTACTTTAAATTTTCCCTCATCTTGGATTAAGATGCCTACCGGTGTCTGATTTGCTATAACATCATATATATCGTCAATTTCACTAAAATAATAACTTAATCGTGCTTCCCACCGTTTAATGAAATGAGCAGTATAATGCAGTTGGGATTTGTCAATGTTTGCTAAACATTCTATGAAAGTATAGAGGTCCATTTGTGGCACGTATATCCTCGCAATTATTTTCTGCTTCCACACAATACAGATGCTGTTTGTCCGGACAGTACATATTCAGATAGCTTTTCATTCTCTGTACGATATCACAGCTATACTGGATTGTAAAACAAACGTTCTCTTCAATTCAGTTAAATTAAGCATTATGGGTACATTTGTTCACACGTTATTAATATTATGTGAATGAAAATGGACATGAGATATGTTCCTGTGCGGTCTCACCTGCTATAAGCAATCCTGTCCAGTTTCCTGGAACCCTCCGGCGTATAGTAAGCCTCCCCACAGGTATCACACACATAGGCAGATACTCTCAAAGACACACATTCCCCATCCGCTTTTTTGATTTCCACCTCAATGTTTTTCTAAACCAATCTGCCCTGGCAGAAATTACAACTGTCCGGTAACATATAGATTCATATCTTCTGGATTGCCCAAATAGTCTTTGTCTGGCAGGAATTCCTGGCTAATCAGATAAGGATTGATTTCATACATTATTGTCTGCACAATAATTATTGTAACAATAAAAAGTGAGTTCATCAACAGGCAGGCAGAACCCGCTGGTAGATGTCGGTGTCCTGCAATCCCTTATCGATAAATCCCGGTTTGTTGACTGGTATAACAGGGAGAGATCGGAATACTTCATGGTCGTTTCCAAATCCGGATTCACAGAACAGGCCCGGAAGTTTGCAGAAGAACATGATTTTGTACTTCACAAACTGGCAGACATGCAGATCTGATTTAAACCACTATAAACCTGTTTTAAAAGTTTATCGACTATACACGATAAATTCCTGCAAATTTGTCGAATATAGTCGACAAAATGTGTAGACATAATCTGTATTATCTCGCCCGATTGTACCATCGCACAGCACCCACCATACAGATCATAATCCCGAAAATTTCCGATACAAAAACCATCGATATGGCCGGATCATAGCAGTTGGAGAACACGTGCAGCAGGTAATCCAGAAATCCACCTGCAATCTTATCGGCAGGGAAACCCCAACCCATAAACGGCCAGAACAAAACTTCGGGAGTCTGCCACATCGAGTCTTCCAGTAAATGCAAAACTGCTGCAGGGGGCAATACCAATAAGAAATTTGCTCGCCACTTCTGCCATATCAAAACAATGATGAGGCCAACCAGTATCCAGAATATTAAGGTATGGGCAAATATCCTGCCGCTTGCCAGGGAATCTGCCAGTAAAAACCGGCCCAGCGGCTTGTCGATCAGGTCTGGCAGCAGTGCTCCGATCGCCACAAAACCATAATTGACCTTGCCCTGCAACCCGGGCAGCCATCGCTCTGCCAGATAGAAGGCAAGTAAGGTCAGTCCCATATGGCCAAACACAAACATTGGTAGGGGAATGATCAATAGATGTGTTTAAGATTACGGTTATTGTCTGATTTTCAATTTTATAGGACTTCTATCCCTCTCTCACTGTATTGAAAATTAGTTTCCCGGCTACAATATGAATTATATACCTGTTGACCGAATAATATTTAAACATTGTAACATTTGATTCTGCAATCAATTTGAGGGTACATATTGGCGGATATAAAAAAAATCCCTGTTGACATACAAATTGTCGTAGGCCTGGTACTCCTGACGGCAGTATTTATTCTCATTCCCCAGCTCAGTGATTCGGCCATACGTACCGTTTTGGGCCTGCCCATGGTATTGTTCCTGCCGGGTTATGCCCTGATTGCCGCCCTGTTTCCCAAAAACGATGATCTGGATGGTATTGAACGTGTGGCTTTGAGTTTTGGCCTGAGTATTGCAGTGGTGCCTCTGATAGGCCTGGGCTTGAACTACACACCCTGGGGTATCCGTCTGTTGCCTATCCTGATCTCATTATCCATCTTCACAATAGGTATGTGTATCATAGCCGTGGTGCGCCGCTCCAATCTACCCGAGGAAGAAGCATTTTACGTTCCCCTAAGGCAATCCTACGAATCCCTCAAAAATGAATTCCACTCCGAATCCCAGTCCCGGCTGGATAAGGCACTAACAATAATTCTGGTAATTTCGATCCTGGCCTCGGTAGTGACCCTGATCTATGTGGTAGTAACTCCGAAACAGGGCGAACAGTTCACCGAATTCTATATCCTGGGCTCAGGAGGGATGGCGGATGATTACCCTGTCAATTATACTCTCGGAGACAGTGGAAAGGTAATTATCGGTGTGGTAAATCATGAATATGAGGATGTCAATTATACGATTGATATACAATTGGAGAATCAATCCCTGCAAACCATACAAGAGGTAAACCTTGAGCATAACCAGACCTGGGAGCAACCTGTTACGGTAACCCCTCCGTTTAACGGCACGGACATGAAACTGCAGTTCTTGCTGTACAAGGACCAGAATTTCACAGAATCCTACAGGGACCTGCATCTGTGGATCAATGTATCGGAGGATACAAATGACTCCTGGCAATGATTTATTTGAAAAAATTTTTGGAATTAAGGAGTATAGGGATTTTATCCTTACGATTGTTCCTATATTGCTTATAATGGCAGCTGAACTATTGATTTTTGCCGATCAAAGTTATTTTGCCATATGTCTGCATGCATGTCTTCTTGTAGGGTTGCCTTTAGCTTCTGTTTATTTTGAAAATGAGAAACTGACACTGATATTCCAGGCACTGATCTTGTTGCCCCTTTTGAGACTTGTCAATATCTCCATGCCCATTTTCTTTGAGACTACTTTATATCTCTTCATATTCACCTATGCTCCCCTGGCTATTCCTGTGTTTCTGGTAACTATGCACCAGGGTATTGATATATGGTTTTTGAAAATTAAAGGGGTTAATAGAAAATGGCTTTTTGCCTATGTAATTGGCGCACTTATTTTATCTCTGGGTATTGCAGAGGCGCAATATCATGTTATTTCAAACAGCTATCTGATACCGGATATTTCTCTTATTAATATATTGAAACTTTCTCTTGTAATGGTACTCTTTGTGGGTCTTATAGAAGAACTAATTTTCAGGGTTATATTGCAGACCCGGCTTGAACAAACTTTTGGAATATGGCCTGGTTTGATAGTAACAAGTCTTTTATTCGGTGTTATGCACTCTGGTTATGGTACGATTTATGAAGTTTTGGTAGCTTCTATTGCAGGATTATTGATTGGATATATTTTCATAAGGACTAGAAATCTTACTTTAATAGCCCTTATTCATGGTTTTGTTAATGTATTCCTGTTTGGAATTATACCACATCTGGGTCCAACCCTTGGATTAATCTAAATGTTGGCTGATTCATATTTGCAGATGAATAATGCTTAGAAAGAAGATAGTTGCTTTTTAGTTAGCAAAAAATAATTAATAAAAAAGTTAAAATCATACTATTTCTGCAACTTTGAATACGACAATTGCGGTAAATGCTACAAGCAAAGGTGCAATTCCCATATTAAGAGAGCAGTTCAAAGCAGAATCCCATTTTTTTGACGCGGACAATATTTCCTTGGCTGATAATAACAGTATGAGTGCAATTACTGCCAGCACTCCGTATTCTGGCAGACCAGTCCATGTAGTCATTGAAATTACACTAGTTGTTGACGCCGCACTGGTTGCTGATACTGCACTGCTTGAAATTGCGCTTGTAAGCATAATGTTTTCTCGTACTCTATATATTGAGTTTATTATTATTAAAGTGTTACTCATCTTGCTTTCTGGAATAATATTGTATCGTTAAAGAAGATGGAGGTATATATATCTGCATTTCCTCATTATACTTTCCTCCTTCTCAAAAGCCCTGCTACTGCCAGCAATCCTGCAATGGCAAAGATGCCTTCAAATCCAGGGATTCCTTTATCTTCTTCCTGTGCAGTTACTGTGATCAGGTCTGTCTTCTCCACAACATCGACTCCACCTTCGCCTTCAACTGTCAGTACAACAGTGTAGGTGCCGGGTTCTTCATAGGTGTGTGTTGGGTTTGTTTGTGTGGATGTGTTCCCATCACCGAATTCCCACTGCCAGGAGTCAGCATTATCTGCCTCTGCTGTAAAGGTGACTTCCAGGGGACTCTGGCCTTCTACAGGAGTTGCTGAGAAGTCAGCTTCAATTTCTATAGGTTTTGTTTCCTGTGTGGCAGATGTATCAGCAACGATTGCAAAACTGGAGAATCCTTCGGTATTTGCTGTGTAGTACACCTTGTCCCCATCTTCTCCTGTCATTGTGGTTGGCAGTTCTGTCCATCCACTTTCCATGTCGCCTTTAGAAATTATAGTTAGATCTTCTCCTGTCATTGTGGTTGGCAGTTCTGTCCATTCTGTGGTGTATCTCATCAATCTGATACTTGAAGTATCCACATCATTTTCATCCAGCCAGGTCTTATTCACACTGAAGGAGATCGTGGCATCCTCAATCACATCGTCATAGAGTCTTGAACCTATCCATATGTTAATGTTGCTGTAGAGGAGTCCGGGTGGCTGGGCATCAACCAGTGTAGAGGTGTCTTTGAGTACCTCAACTAGCACACTGGTATAGCCTGCATTGATCAGCGGGGTAAAAGTGATATTTTCCACCGGTCCGCTGCCTTCAGCGAAGCTGTAATCTGCCTTCATATCGTTGCCAATGTACTGACTGTCCACGCCTTTGGATTCAACGTTTTCATAGGGTTCTGCACTTATAGCAGCTCCACTGCCACCATCAGCACTGGTCTTGGACTCTTCTTCTGTTGAGGTACCACCGCCACCTGAAGGATTCAAGGTGATGGTTTTTGAATCTCCTGCTACAGTTACTTTGAATTGTCCTGGAGGAATGCTGTTTGTGTTATATTCTCCTTTAAATTCACCGTTTTTAACGTCTATATTCTGAGAAGCTGTAATTGTAAGATCTACAGAACTTGTTCCAGGTGCAGCCTGACCGTCAATTTGTATATCATAGGTTCCAGAAGGCACATTTGACTGGGATACGATTGGCACACCTGATGATGCATCTGCACTTTTTTTGATCCAGAGTAGCATTTTGACCCGCACATTCAGGTCCTCGGCTCCCTCTGCCCTTACTGTAAAAGTATTGGATCCCTTTGGAATTTCTACATCATTGATGCGGTATTCGTATTCCCTGTCTTCTACTGACACGGTCTTGGTAAATTCCACATTGGCTTTTACCGAGTCTGCAGAAGATGTGCCATTTATTGTGATCTCATCTCCCACGGTCGGATTTGAAGGAGATACTTCAAAAGCAGAGGCTGTGGAAATTCCCAGTATCAAAGTTATAAACAGTAATAATATACATTTATTCAATCGTTTCAATGGTGAACACCTTTTATTGATATACTATACTCTCTTTTTCTACTAGCAGTCTATATTTGTGATGTACAAAAAACTATCGAATATTTGTAATTCACAGACCAAAACCTAATATCAATTGGATACATCAAACTTTACAGAAAATGAAACCCGAGGATACTGAAATGGATGTAAAAAAGGCCGTAATACCGGTGGCGGGGCTGGGGACCCGTTTTTTGCCGGTAACAAAATCAATGCCCAAGGAAATGTTGCCGATCATTGATACTCCTGTGATCCATTATGTGGTACAGGAAGCCATCGAGTCCGGAATTGATGACATCATATTTGTAACCGGGCGCAACAAGCGGGCGATCGAGGATTATTTTGACGGCTGTCCTGAACTGGAGATGCATCTGCAGAATCGGGGCAAGTATGACATGCTGGAAATGGTTCAGGAGATCTCCTCAATGGTGGACATTCACTACATCCGCCAGAAGGAACCCAATGGATTGGGAGATGCCATAATGACCGCCCGCAAACATGTTAGTGGGGATCCTTTCGCAGTGCTGCTGGGGGATGATATTATCGTCAATGAGAAACCCTGCACACGTCAGCTGATCGATGTCTTCCGCAAATACGGCCGCTCCACAATCGCGGTGGAGGAAGTGCCACAGGACAAGGTCAGCAGTTACGGAATAATAAGCGGCAGTCCTGTGGATGACCATCTCTATGCCCTGGATGATATCGTGGAAAAACCCTCTGTGGAGGAGGCTCCCTCCAATATCGGTGCCATCGGGCGATACGTTTTCACTCCGGAGATCTTCGATTGCATAGAGCAGACCTCCAAAGGTGTGGGTGGCGAGATCCAGCTGACCGACGGGATCCGGTTGCTCAATGATTCACAGAAAGTCTATGCTCACCAGTTCACCGGCCAGCGTTATGACTCCGGCAACAAGGTGGAGTATGTGAAGGCTGTACTGGATTTTGCCCTGAAGGATGAAGGGATGAGGGACGAGATCCTGGGGCATTTGGAGAAGCTGGGCTGAAGGGGTTACTGATTTTATGGGGATATATTCCCCTGCAGCAAATCAGGACTTTTTTGCTAAAAGCCTCATATTCCCATTCCTCTTTTTTGAAATCAATAGATAGGCTTCGGCAAGAAGTAGTAATCCAATGCACGCAGCTGTGATATTGATAATTACAGGGTACTGCCCTCCAAATCCATCAGTTGAAGTGTGCCTGGACAATATTCTCGCATAAGCCGCCCTCCTAAATATACATAAATTTATACAAACTCATGTTTTTAGGTATGAAACTATCACGTTTCATGTTTAATTTATCTGCAAATTAGATTTATGATTCCAATGTGCAGTGTATATCCTGCCAGCAGCAGGTAGATGAGTCCCCGGATTGCAAAGGTCCAGCCTGCCGGGCAAAGAGGTTGGGATAAGCTGCTGATACCTCACCTGTATTGAGCCCATTGATCGGGAGAGCATTGGCCAGCGCATTGGCAATAACCATTGCTGAGAAAGTTACTGTGGTGATTATTTTGATGATTAAACTGCTTTTGTTCTTCTCCATTTCCTACCCTCTTCCCATACACATCAAATATGTAGGCTTATATTATAGATATTGCAAGTTTAACTTTAATAGTCATCTACTTTCTTACTATTTTTGTGACAAATCCAATTGTATATTACTTCAGCAATTAGCGAATTTTTATTTTTAATTTTATGAGTTTTCCGATGGTTGTATGTGCACCAGTTTATGGGTCAGAGTTATGATTTCTGTAATCAGTTGGAGTATGTTTTAGCAGTTTTGAATTTGACCTGAAGGATTAAGGGAAGAAAAATTGAGGCACATGGAACAGGTCACAAAATATACTTTGACTGTCCATGTTATATACAATCACCGTATGCAATAAAAGAATAGTTGAGTCCAAACAATTTCTCATTATGGATATGACCTTCTGGAAAGAGTTCTTGTATTTCTTTTCTATTCAATAATCTGACAGACTTAATTACTTCTTCTGCTTTATCCTTATCAGGCGTTCTCTTCATATGTCCTAAATTAAAACGCTGAATTAATCGAACTCTTAAACCAAATGGCAAATATTGGAAACATGGGATTAAGAAATGAGGCTCGAACGGGAAATAGTAATTTGGAGTTTGTACGAAATATTGTTTTCCAACCCTTAAGATTTCAAGGGCCATTTTTCTTTGGTCATCGTAAGTTCCTACGTGTTCGATTACAGAATTTGAAAATACGATATCAAAAGAGTTATCAGAATATTCACTTAAGTCTCTTGCATCTCCGGACACTGCTTCTATGTTATTATAATTACTCTCGTTTGCTGACAAATTTAGGACTTTTATTGAATAGTCAGGGTCATCAGCAAAACCCATCATTTTCCAGAATGTAGCAGTGCCACCGATATCTAGAATAGATATTGGTTTTTGTTTTGGAATAATATCTTTGAAAAGTGCAATTCTTTTTAGTCTTAATTTCGTAACAAAAGAATCTTCTTTATTGACGTTTGTTAATTCTTTAAAACTGAGCTTTTTCATATTTTGACTTATAATTCAATATTTAAAAATTCATCGCTAATACCAACATTATTTTTGCCTTCTATCATTTTAATATGGCACTTATTCCGGATAAAAAAAGAAATATTTCTAATTATTTTTTATACATTGCTACCTAAAAAGACAAATATAAGTTAATTCATTCACATTTATGCTTTTCAACGGATATGATATTTACATTGCATAATAAGGAATTTCATGAGTGATAACAAAAAAATACTGGTAACAGGTGGAGCAGGTTTCATAGGTAGCCATCTAGTGGATAGTTTAATGGAACAGGGCAATGAGGTTACGGTTTTTGACAATCTCAGTTCCGGCAATCTTGAATTTATTGAAAAATACATGGATAAACCTAATTTTTCATTTATTGAAGCTGATTTGCTGGACCCAAAGGAGATTGAAAGAGCCTGCGGTGACATTGATCTGGTCTACCACGTCGCAGCCAATCCCGATGTCCGGCTGGGTGCGGAAAATACAAAGGTACATTTCGACCAGAATATTCTTACTACCTATAATCTGCTGGAGGCCATGCGTAAGAATAATGTAGAGAATATTGTTTTCACCTCTACATCCACTGTGTATGGAGAAGCAAAAGTCATTCCCACGCCAGAAGATTATGGGCCACTTGTGCCAATTTCCCTGTACGGAGCCTCTAAACTTGCAAGTGAGGCGCTGATCACATCATACTGCCATACGTTTGATATGAACTGCTGGCTATTTCGTTTTGCCAACATTATTGGAAGCCGCAGTAATCACGGTATAATCTTTGATTTTATAAGGAAACTAAAAGACAATCCAGAATCCCTGGAAATCCTGGGAGATGGCAAACAATCCAAGTCCTACCTCCATGTTACACAATGTGTGGAAGCCATTCTTTTCGTGGTGAAAAATGCAAAAGGTGTAGATTCTGAAAACGTGAACATATTCAATATTGGTTCAGAGGATACCATCAGTGCCACTGAGATCGGTGAGGCCGTGGTAGAGGAAATGGGCCTGGCAGATGTTACATTCAATTATACCGGAGGCCCACGCGGCTGGAAAGGCGATGTACCGAAAATGCGCCTTGCTGTGGAGAAACTTAAAAATCTGGGCTGGAAACCGGGAATAGATTCCGAGGAAAGTGTAAGCCAGACGGTCAGGGAATTGCTTTAACAATCCATAAAATATCGAATATAAGTTAAGTTGTGTAATACTTCATAACATTTTATCAGTCTACTTATTGTAACAAATGCCCCTCAAAAATATTTTATCAAACATTTTATCTATAGAAGAGGTAAAAAGGCAAAGTATTGCCAATTTTTTTAGTCAGATAGTTCTCACTTTTGTGGGCTTTTTGAGTACAATGTATTTTGCTCACAAGCTTGGTTCTTCTGTATTGGGTTCTTATTTTCTTTTTACTTCTTATTTTGGGATTATCAACCTCTTTTCAGATGGTGGTTTTGGTGGTGCAGCAATAAAACGTATCAGTGAGGGGGAAGAACAAGACGCTTATTTCACGGCATTTATTGTGACTAGGACATTTTTTGCTGTATTAATCATTGCTATAATACTTGCTTTTGAATCATATTTCCAGATAGAGGGGCAGATCATTAATTGGCTTATATTGGCAATTATCATGTCATTATTTTATAGTATTACATCCGGCGGGATTGCGGGTCAATCCAAGATGGGAATTGCTGCGGTGGGTACAACCACCCAAAATTTATCCCGTATTTTCATTCAGGTTATTGCTGTACTCTTTGGGTATGGTATAGGAGGCCTTGTAGGGGGATTTATTGCAGGGTTTGTTATTGCAACACTTATCCAGTTCAAATTTTTAGATCTCAAATGTGTCTCTTTTGAATGGAGGCATGTTGTAAACCTTATGTCCTTTTCTTTCTGGTTATTTCTGACATCTGCAGGAATAATTCTGTATTCCAATGTTGATGTTGTAATGATTGGTTACTTCCTTGAGGAAGCTGATGTAGGCGTATACAAAGTTGTGTTCCAGTTCACAACGATTGCAATATTGATGGTTTCGGCAATCCGTACAACTCTCTGGCCAAAGGTTAGCAGGTGGGGCAAGATAGATGATACTGAATCTATAGAAAAATCTCTCTCACGTGGCCTGACATTTTCTCTTCTTTTCGCAGTTCCTATCATTGCTGGAGGGATATTATTAGGGGAAAGAATGCTTTACTTTTTCTATGGAGCAGGATTTGCATGGGGTTACACAACACTAATTCTCCTCTTTTTTGCCCAGCTGACAAACGTATTTCAATCATTGTTTGTAATGTTTCTGGGTGCTCTTGATCACCAGCGTGAAGCCTTCTATGCTACTGCGGTATCATGCATCGCAAATGTGGCTCTAAACGTTATACTTATTCCACTTATGGGAATTGAAGGAGCGGCCATTGCTACGATTGTAACTATGGCTCTCAACTCAATTTTGGCAATGCATATACTTTCGAATATCATAAATGTAAGAATAGACACAGGATCGACTTTGAATATTTTGAAGGCTACAGCTGCGATGTTACTTTTTGTAGGCTTCTATTCATATGTGGTTACAATCACAAACGTCTGGCTTACCTTGATCCCGGTTGCAATTGGTGCTATGGTATATGGTCTTTTGATATTGAGACTTGATCCCGGCATTTATAGAGACTTAAAAGATATTTCAAATCGATTGAATCTTCCCTGGCCCAGTATGCTTTAATTCTGTTTACAAAAAATATATGGAATAAAATACAATAGCCTCTAAAATTATTGGCATTATTGAAACTTAGAAAATCTATATTTGCAAATGATTTTTATCATATGTACAAGTATAATCCTCCATCTTTAATATTCCAATACCTGGTGAAACAACATGAAGTCCATCATTCTTGCAGGAGGCTCAGGCACCCGTCTCTGGCCGCTAAGCAGAGAGCATTATCCGAAACAGTTCCTGAAAATTGGGGAACATTCCCTTTTTCAGCAGACTTTCCTGCGCTGCTGTGAAGTATCTGATGTATCGGAAATATTCGTGGTTACCAACAAGGACCAGAAATTCTATGTCATTGGTCAGATACAGGAATTGGGTTACGATTTTCCCAGAGAGAATGTACTCATTGAGCCTGAAGGCAAAAACACTTTGCCTGCAATCTGTTTTGGGATGAAAGAGATTCAAAATCGGTTCGGTCCGTCTAATGTAGGCATCTTCTCTTCTGATCATGTGCTGGATTCCGGGGCCATGCAAACGATCTCAGATGCCGAATCCCTGGCAGATGATGGCTATCTTCTAACTTTTGGTATTCAACCCGCATCCCCGAATACCGGTTATGGGTACATTAAACCTGCTGAAAGTCTGGGTATTGGCATGCAAGTTTCCGAATTCAGAGAGAAACCCGATGAAGAGACTGCTCGCAGATACATTGAGGAAGGCTGTCTCTGGAACAGCGGGATGTTCCTATTCAATACGGAAACCTTCTTCAGTGAACTGGCAAAGGCCACACCTGAAATCTATGAATCATTTGAACAAAACGAGGATATCAACCAGATTTATGCAGAAATTCCTTCCATATCCGTGGACTACGGTATCATGGAAAAATCACAGAAGGTGGCCGTAGTACCTCTGCAATACAAGTGGAGTGATCTGGGAAATTTTGCTGCCCTCTATGATGAACTGGATAAGGATTCGGATGATAACGTGGTGTACGACTGCGAATTTCTGCCTCTGGATTCCCAGAAGAATCTGGTACATTCCAGAAGTGGGAAACTTGTCTCCCTTATCGATATAAATGATATGGTAGTGGTTGATACTCCGGATGCCCTGCTGATAAGTCCTAAAGAGAGCAGCCAGAAGGTCAAGCAGATTGTAAATCAACTCAAGGAAAAAAAAGATTCACGTGCCAAAATCGGGCAGACGGTGTATAGGCCCTGGGGTTCCTATACAGTCCTCGAATCTTCTGATAACCACGTGATCAAAAAAATCATGGTTATGCCAGAGCAGAAACTCAGTCTCCAGCTACATTATCACAGAAGTGAGCACTGGGTGGTTGTGACAGGTATGGCGGAAGTGCATGTCAATGGTGACGATTATTTTGTCAGACCCGGGGAAAGTACCTTTATCCGTGCAGGGGAAAGACACCGGCTGGGCAATCCGAGCAGGATCCCGCTGGAGATAATTGAGGTACAACTTGGGGAATATGTGGCAGAGGATGATATTGTCAGGTTTGATGACGTGTATGGGCGGGAGTAAAGTATATTTGTATCAAGTCCTATTAATCGTAAAATTATAATTTTACAAAGGAGTGGAATTTTGCCAAAAGTTGCTTTAATAACCGGAATCACAGGCCAGGACGGGGCCTATCTTGCAGAATTTTTACTGGATAAAGGCTACATCGTGCACGGGATTAAAAGAAGGTCTTCTTCATTCAACACCGCACGTATTGACCATCTTTACAAGGACCCTCATGAGAGGAATGTGAACTTCTATATGCATTACGGGGATCTGACCGATTCCACAAATCTAATCCGGATAATTCAGGAAACCCAGCCGGATGAGATCTATAACCTGGCTGCTCAGAGTCACGTGCAGGTATCTTTTGAGACCCCTGAGTATACCGCAAATTCAGATGCAATAGGTTCCCTGAGGCTGCTGGAGGCTATCCGGATCCTTGGTATGGAGAAAAAGGTGAAGTTTTATCAGGCTTCTACCAGTGAATTGTACGGCAAGGTTCAGGAAATCCCCCAGAGTGAAACCACTCCTTTCTATCCGCGAAGTCCCTACGCTGCTGCGAAATTGTATGCTTACTGGATCACGATAAACTACCGTGAAGCCTATGGAATGTATGCGTGTAATGGGATACTTTTCAATCATGAGTCTCCTATAAGGGGTGAGACTTTTGTCACAAGGAAAATTACGATGGCTGTGGCAAACATCAAGAAAGGCTTGCAGGAGCGGCTATATCTTGGTAACATGGATGCCAAACGTGATTGGGGTTTTGCTGGGGATTATGTCAAAGCCATGTGGTTGATGTTGCAGCAGGAAGAACCTGAGGATTTTGTCATAGCAACCGGGGAGACGCATTCGGTCAGGGAATTCGTGGAACTTGCGTTCAGGGAAGTCGGGATTGATATTGAGTGGAAAGGTGAAGGTGTGGATGAAGTGGGGGCGGATCGTGTGACTGGAAGGGTTCTTGTTGAGATTGATCCGCGGTATTATAGACCAACTGAGGTGGAGCTTTTGATAGGTGATCCCTCTAAAGCCAGGGAGAAACTTGGTTGGAACTCAAATGTTGGGTTTGAAGAACTTGTTAATATGATGGTAAAAGGAGATATGGGCAAACTTCTTTGATTTTGATTTATTTGAGATGTAATATCTGTATGCAGACAAATAATTTTGCGTAAGACGATACCTTAAAGAATGTCGTAGTTTATTCTATTGTAAAAAGAACCAAGGATATATTACATGTTAAAAAAAACAATTAAAAATATTTTACCATCATCAATTAAAAAAGTATATTTATTTTATAAATACAAACCAATAATTAATTATTACAACTCGAATAATGAAAAAAACGTTTTAGTATCTTATATAGTTCCACCATTTAAATCAAAAGCTCCTAATTATAGACATACAAACTACATTGAAGCTATAAAAATAGCGGAAACTTTTAGGGATTTAGGTTTCAATGTAGATATTTATAATTATAATTTTGAGAGAACTATAGATTATTCAAAGTACTCAGTAGTTTTTGGTTTTGGAGATCCTTTTGTTGGTAGTTTTTACAATAGGGATCATGATATTGTTACGATATATTATGGTACAGGTATGCATATCTGTTGGCAAAATCACAATTCTCTCTCTCGTATAAAAGAAGTTTATTACAAAAAAAAGAAATGGTTGCCTGAATCTGGAAGAATTGTAGAAAAAGCATGGTCTATTCAAACGAGCATAGTAGATGCAATTATAACTTTGGGCAATGATGAGGTCTTAAAAAGTTATAGGATGTTTTTTGATGGGGATATTTACAATATACCAGTCACATATTACAATATTATTGATGTCAAAAAAGTTGAATCTTTTATAGTAAATAAAGATTATAGTGAGGCAAAATATAATTTTATATGGTTTGGGAGTTCTGGTTTGATACATAAGGGGCTTGATTTAGTACTTGAATACTTTCACCAACATCCAAATCTCCATCTTCATGTATGTGGGCCTATAGACAATGAACCAAGATTCAAAAATCTTTATTATCGAGAACTTTATGAATCTCCAAATATTCACACCCATGGATTTGTGAATTTAAAATCTGAACTTTTTTTGAGTTTGATGCGCAAAAGTTTGTTTGCTATTTTT
This sequence comes from Methanohalophilus sp. RSK, assembly GCF_003722075.1. Taxonomy (GTDB): domain Archaea; phylum Halobacteriota; class Methanosarcinia; order Methanosarcinales; family Methanosarcinaceae; genus Methanohalophilus. Next base: position 145,903 of record NZ_RDSK01000001.1, read on the forward strand.
CCATCTTGTTCTGAAGGCGAATCAGGTTCAGTTGTCAATTTAATGGCACAAGGTATGATTCCAATTGTAACAAAAAATGCAGGCATAAAAATTAAAGATTTTGGCTATTTGATACCTAGTATTGATATTGATTCTATAGATGAAACAATTAATAAGGTTTTATATGAAAACGAAAATGATCTTATGGCAAAATCCTATAAATGTTTCAAAAATACCAGAAGGACTCATTCTATTGAATCTTATTCATGCCAACTTAAAAGTGCTTTAGAGGATATTTTGGAAGGGTGCATTATATGAAGTGTAACATATGTGCTTGTGCAAGTAATTTTGTTTTTAAAGCAAAGATATTAGATAAATATTGGGTGGATTATTACTTTTGTCCAAATTGTGGATTCTTACAAACTGAACCCCCATACTGGTTGAAAGAAGCTTATTCACAATCAATAAATAGTTCTGATACTGGATATATGAGAAGAAATATTTCGTTATCTAAGCAAGTTACTATATTATTATCATTATTTTTCAATTCACAAAATGGGAAATTTGTTGATTATGCAGGAGGTTATGGTGTTTTTGTTCGTTTAATGAGGTATATTGGTTTTAATTATTATTGGCAAGATAAATACACAGAAAATCTTTTTGCAAAAGGGTTTGAATGGGATGGTGAAAAAGCGGATGCTCTTACAGCATTTGAATGCTTTGAACATTTTGAAAAACCATTGGATGATCTTGAAGCAATGCTTTCCATTTCAAGAAATATCATTTTCACAACGGTACTTTTGCCGGACCCGATACCAAAACCTACTGAATGGTGGTATTATGGACTTGATCACGGGCAACACATTTCATTTTATTCAAAAAAAACATTTGTTTACATATCTGAAAAATTCGGTTTAAATTATATAGATCTTGGGCACACACAACTGTTGACAGAAAAAAACATTCCTCAAAGTGCTCAAATATTACTAAAATTTCACTTACTTGGTTTTCACAAGTTATTAGGAAGTAGGTTGAAGAGCAAAACTTGGTCTGACTATTTGCAAAGAAGTGAGAAATTATGAAAGTACTTTATGATCATCAAACATTCACTAACCAAAATTACGGCGGTATATCCCGTTATTTTTGTGAACTGTTCAACGAATTTAACAATATTAAAGACATTGATACATTATATTCGATTCGCTTTTCAAATAATCATTATCTTACAACATCTACATCAGTTCCTCATTATAATTTCATTCCGTATTTTGAGTTTCGTGGCAAGAAACTTTTGATTAATTTATTGAACAAGCAGTATTCTATAAAAAAGTTGCAGGATGATGATTTTGATGTATTCCATCCAACATACTATGACCCTTATTTTTTAAAATATATAGGCGACAAGCCTTATGTCTTAACGGTTTATGATATGATTCATGAAAAATACCCAAAAATATTTTCAGAAAGAGATAATACGGCAGCAAATAAAAAAAATTTAATTAAAAATGCATCGAAAATTATTGCAATATCTGAAAATACAAAAAAAGATATAATTGATATATATGGTGTGTCTGAACATAAAATAAAGGTTGTATATCTTGCCAGTTCTCTGCGGTTAAGTAACCCTTTGAATGCCTACGATTTATGTAATATTTATGGAATAAATAAGCCATATATTCTTTATGTAGGTAGTAGGTCCAAGTACAAAAATTTTAAAATATTGTTCAATTCATATGTAAACAATTTTTCAGGTGAGTTTGATTTAATTTGTTTCGGTGGTGGTAAATTTAATAGCAATGAATTAGAAAGTATTAATAGTAATATTACTTGCAATATAATACAATTGCATGGTTCAGATGATTTACTTGCTTCATTATACAAACATGCATTTTGTTTTGTTTATCCTTCAATTTATGAAGGATTTGGTATACCACCTCTTGAAGCAATGTCAGTGGGCTGTCCTGTAATTGCAAGTAATGTTAGTTCGATTCCAGAAGTAGTTGGTGATGCAGCTATACTATTCAACCCTCATTCAGAAGATGAATTGGCTGCTGGTATTAAATCATTGTACAATAATCCTACAAAAAATAATTTGATAATACGTGGGTTTGAACAAGAAAATAAGTTCAGCTGGGACAAAACGGCTAATGAAACATTGGACGTCTATAAAAGCATTATTTAACCAATAAAAGGAGTTATTCTTCATGTATAAATACCTTATAACTGGGGCAAATGGATTCTGTGGCAGACATATTGTAGAAGTTTTAAATCATGAAAGCAACAAAGTATATGGTGTTTCTCGTTATATTCCTGATGAACTCATATTATGTTATCCAGAGGTGACGTATGAACAATGCAACCTTATGGATCACACTTCAGTATTCAATTTACTGAAAAGGGTCAAACCTGATTATATATTTCATTTAGCAGCTGAAAGTTCGGTAGCATCAAGTTGGAAAAGTCCAATCAACATATTGAATAATAATATTCAATCTCAAATAAATATTTTTGAAGCTGTGCGTGAGCTTGAATTACCTACTCGAATATTGGTTGCGTGTTCTTCTGAAGAATATGGATTAATCAATGAATCTGATTTACCTGTAGATGAAAAATGTAATTTCAATCCACTTAGTACATATGCTGTAAGTAAAGTATCTCAGGATATGCTAGCTTATCAATACTACAAAAGTTATAATATGGACATTGTCCGCGTACGGTCCTTTAATTTAACTGGTCCGGGTCGCCCTCACACTTATGCACTTAGCTCTTTTGCCTACCAGATTGCAAAAATAGAAAAAAATATATCAAAAAATATGATGTTAGTTGGGAACTTGGATGTTACAAGAGATTATACTGATGTAAGGGACGCTGTGAAAGGTTACTATAAAATAGCGTTAGAAGCAAAGCCAGGCACTGTATATAATCTCTGTTCAGGAAAAGCATATAATCTTAAAGATTTGCTTAATATTTTAATCTCATTTTCGACTACAGAGGTAAATGTAGAGATAGATAGTTCAAAATACAGGCCATCCGATTTACCAATAATGTTGGGTGACAATACAAAGATTAAAACTGAAATCGGTTGGATTCCTGAAATTGACATCCATACGTCATTGAATGATTTACTCAACTATTGGAGGAACTATAAAGTTTAATTATTTTAGAGGTGATGATTTGGGTTATAACCCAAGTTACAGATTACATCAGGGAATGCAACAGATTGGAATGACTTCTAATATGTTGGTACAAAACAAAAGTAGTTGTGATAATTCTGTAATTGGGCCAAAATTTAATTTTTGGAATAAACTTTCGGGTGTCCGTTATCTTGCAGATCGTTTTCCTCTTCAAATGTACAGGGGATTTCAGAACACTCCCTGGAGTCCTCAATGGCTCCCCAACAACATACATAAGAAAATCGACCAGATAGATCCTGACATTGTACATTTGCATTGGATTTGTGGAGGTTTTGTTCCCATTAGGCAAGTTGCTAAAATAAAGCAACCCATTGTATGGACTCTCCATGATATGTGGGCTTTTACTGGTGGATGTCATTATAATGACACATGTGATAAATATAAGCAAGAATGTGGCGGTTGTCCGCAGTTGGGTTCCAACAGTGAAAACGATTTAAGTAATTGGGTGTGGAAACGCAAAAAAAAGTATTGGGATGATTTGGATTTTACTGTTGTTACGCCCAGTAATTGGTTGGCAGAATGCGCACGATCCAGTTCTTTATTCGATGATAAAAGAATCGAAGTGATTCCAAATGGTCTTGATCTTCAGAAATACAAACCTGTTGATAAAGAGGAAGCAAGAAAGGCTTTGAATCTTCCACAGGATAAGAATCTGATCCTCTTTGGGGCAATGAATTCAACGAAAGATAAGAGGAAAGGCTTTCAATATTTGAAGTCTGCAATAAATATGCTTTCTGAAGATTTAGAATTTGAAGCGATTGTTTTTGGTAATTCCGATAGTGATGATCAATTAGATATCCCGGTTAATTATCTGGGTAGAATCCCCGATAACATGTTGACCTCTGTCTACTCTGCAGCGGATATGTTTGTAGCTCTTTCTCTGCAAGACAATTTGCCAAATACGGTAATGGAAGCCCTTGCCTGTGGAACACCATCTGTTGCCTTTGATATTGGTGGGATGTCAGATATGATCGTGCATAAGGAAAATGGTTATTTAGCTAAACCATTTGATACGGAGGACCTGGCAAAGGGTATAGAGTGGGTTGTTGAGAGTGATCAAAGGAAGAAATCTTTAAGTGAAAATGCAAGGAAACATGTTGAAGGTAATTATGAACTAAAAAATATTGCACAAAGGTATGGGGAATTGTATTCTATTATTCACAGTTGAACTTCGGGAAATTATGTCCGAAGATTTGTTTCAACGTTGGTTTTTCTGAAATGATTAGCTCAGATTAAAAAAGAAGATAAAAGTCAATATTATAGAATCTTCATTGAGAAGCCAACAACAAACACAGGCAATTTTATTGCTTGATATTCCGGAAAATACCCTATCCTTATACATACAAAAGTGGATAGGATAATAGCAAACAGTATATGTCTTTCGTATTTCATCTACTGGAAGTTTGTCTCAAAATCAGCGAAATCGATGTTATGTACAACAAAAGCTCTTTCATGAGGTACCCATCTATTTGATATTTATATTATAAACAATTCTTACAATGTGTTCTGAAAGATATGCTTCAAAATATGATTTGATTATATTGAATAAAATCTCTAATATATGAAGGCAAAATATGTGTACATAATAAGCCATGATTTATTATATTTGATGTGAGTTACAATCATGAGTTCTAAAAGGATATTGATATATTCTCCAAATATCGGAGGCCATCGGCAAGTTTACTGTAATGTAATTGCTAACTGGGCACTTGAATCCAATATGAAGGTATTACTTTACATTGGAAATGATTGGTGTAATGGCGAAAATGGAAGTTCACAAAGTTCTCCTTATATTGATATATACAAAAATAATGATGATGTGTCTATAATAGATGGGGTACAGAAACCTTTTCTAATGAGTGATTCGGAATTATTGCTGAATTTGGAATCAAAATTGCATCCAGATTTTATTTTTGCTATAAGTGGAGATGAATTCAATCATTCTTTGCCAGCAATAGTAAAAAGTTTTCTAAAACCCAAAAAGCACATTTCGAATTGGGCTGGTATTTTTATTTCCTGTTACTGTTATCCAGATTCTGATAATTGGTTGAAGAAAAGAATACTAAAATTTGCCTTGAAGCAAAAGTTAAAACATTTTGATGTAAAGTATTGGTTGGATGAATATTTTGTAAAAAAGAAACATGGCAAAAATTCTTTGTGGGTGCCAGACATATCTAAAAGTTTCAATTTTAAAAGAATAGAGGATACTAGCGAATTAAAATTATATTCTGTCATTGATAATTTTATGGAAAAGAATAAATTCAAAGAGGTTTTACTTTTTTTCGGAAGGGATTTCAATCGCAAAGGTTTTGGCTTTCTTGTGGAATTAGCATTAGATGACGATCAATTTGTGATATTGAGAACTGGGGACTCAGTTGAAAGTGATGAAAATCGAGAACTTATGGATAAAATGGATGCATTAGAAAAGGAAGGGCGTCTCCTAAACATCAATCAATTTATTAAAAGTCCTGCTTTAGTTGAAAAAATATTTAATACTACTAATTTCATCCCTCTTCCTTATAGAAATCACTATAGTTCAAGTGGTGTAATGCTCCAAGCTATGGAATTCAAAAAACCTGTGATAGTCCCTGATGTTGGTCTGATGGGTAAAAGGGTAATTGACAATAACGTAGGTTTAACATATAAACATAAAGATTATAGTGATTTTAAAGAATCTGTCTATATGATGCAGAAATCTTATAATGAATATATCAATAACGTAATTTGTTTTTACAACCAATTTAGTAAAGAGAACATATTTAGCCATTTAGATATTATGCTCAATAATAATGATTGATTTACATGGATTTAACATGAAACTTGCCCCAATAGCCCTATTCGTTTATAACAGGCCAGATCACACCCGAAAAACCCTTGAGAGTTTGATGGGAAACCCCGAATTTGCGGATAGTTTGCTTTATATCTTCTGTGATGGTGCAAGAAGTGAAAAAGATAAGGAATCTGTCCAATCTACACGTGAATTAATCCGCTCTTATAAACTTGAGAATGCCAACATTGTTGAAAATGAGCAAAATAAAGGTCTGGCAAGATCAATTGTAGGTGGCATAAATAATATATTGCAGGAACATGACCGACTAATTGTACTGGAAGATGATTGTGTTCCTGCCCCTGATTTTTTGCATTTCATGAATGCCTGCCTTTCTCATTATGAATCAGATGAAAAAATCATGAATGTTAGCGGTTACACGCCACCTATAGAAATTCCGGAAGATTATCCGTATGATATCTATTTTTCTTATCGATTTTCATCCTGGGGATGGGGTACATGGAAACGGGCTTGGAATTATTATTCTAATGACCCGGGTATATTGAAAGTTATTGAAAATTCAAGACCGTTAAAGAAGAAAGTAGATTGTGCAGGGTTGGATTTATATCCCATGTTAAGGAGGCAAGTTTATGGCAAACTCAATTCCTGGGCTGTTTTTTGGGCCATAAATATAATAATTGAGGATGGATTGTCGATCAATCCTGTAAGGTCCAGAATAATGAATATAGGGCATGATGGTAGTGGCACACATTGTTCTTCGGATTCGAAATATAATGTTAAAATTAACAAGGAAAAGACCAGTAATTTGTCTTTCCCTGAAAAGGTTGTTCCTGATAAGGAGATTATAAAAGCCTATAAAGATTTCCATTCAGGAACTTTGTTCAAGAAGGTCTTATACGTTTGCTATCACAAATTTGGAAGATATATCAATATTTAACCGGATGAAATTAGATTGGATGGCAATATATGCATGTCAGTTTTCAAAATATCTCTTGCAAACTCATAGTTTCTTATCTATATCAATTACTTTTTATAAACGAAAACTCTTGATTGTTGTCAGATATTGAACTGATTTTGTATGAACAAGCAATCAGCTTGTTGATAATATCTAATGTGTCATCTAATGTAAAAGGATGAAAACGATGATGGAACTCGATTAATATTTGCCCGGGATATATGTTTTTGTAAAGCATATCTGGTATGACTTCATATTCCGCACCCTCAATATCCATTTTTAAGATATCTATATTTTTATGGTCCAATCGGTCCATTATGCTATCAACGGTTTCAACCTTTACTTTGATGGGTTTATTGGAATTGTTGTTTTTTTCTACTAAAGAATATGATACATGGCTTGTGTTTTTTGGAGGAAAAAATTCTAGCATTCCATTTGCTGAACCAACTCCTATGGGGTGAAGAATAAATTGATCTATATTTTTGTTTTTTACAAATTCAATTGCTTTCGGTGTAGGATCAAATCCATGAACCGTTACATTTTTGCCTTTAATCAATGCTTCATCCCAGGAAACATCTTCTCCTATCCCCATAGAATAAATCACACTTTGGCTATCAATATTTTCTGGGCAAAAGGCCCAACCACCATATTTTGATCCTAAATATTCTATCTGGCAATTGGCCATATTTTTCTTATATTCTTTAAATTTGATAATTTCTTTTATTTTTAAAATTATATTATTAAATAATCTGCTCATTTGAATCCTCTGCGTATTTTTATTATGGTTGATATTATGGCAATTAATATGTGATTGCTACTTAAATTTCTAGGTGTATAGCAATCAGTCAACCGAAAAGTAATTTGGAATACTTTCAATGCCTAATTGGTACAGGTTTTAACCCAAGAATTATATATCACTTTATAAGTTCATATGGTATACAGTTACTAAAAAGTTTGTGAAAACTATGAAACCCCTTCTTATCAGTACATCAGACCTTCAGGGTGGTGCCGCCAGAGCAGCTTACAGGCTACATGAAGGACTTCAGCAAATTGATGTTCCATCAAAAATGTTGGTGCAGAAAAAGACGGGTACTGATTGTTCTGTAATAGGTCCGAAGTCAAATCTAAAAGGTCCAAGGGCATCGAGCTGGAATTCAATGGCTGTTATACGTTACATATTGGATCGCTTGCCTCTGGCATATTATGATTTTCGTAATTTCAAGGAAATGGACTGGAGTCCCCAGTGGCTTCCCAACAATATACACAAGAAAATTAACAAGCTGGATCCTGATGTTGTGAATCTTCATTGGGTATGCCAGGGCTTTATGCCTGTTCAGGAGATTGCTAAAATAAAGCAACCTCTTGTGTGGACTCTCCATGATATGTGGGCTTTTACTGGCGGGTGTCACTATAATGGTACCTGCGATAGATACAAAGACCTCTGTGGTAGTTGCCCTCAGCTGGATTCCGATAGGGAGGGGGATTTGAGCAGGTGGGTATGGGGTCGCAAAAAGAAATATTGGGATGACCTGGATTTTACTGTTGTCACACCCAGCAATTGGCTTGCAAACAGTGCACTTTCCAGTTCTTTATTTGAGAATAAAAGAATAGAAGTCATCCCAAACGGTCTTGATCTTCAGAAATACAAACCTGTTGATAAGGAAAAAGCAAGAAAAGACTTAAATCTTCCAATGGATAAGAATTTGATTCTTTTCGGGGCGATGAACTCCACTAATGATACAAGGAAAGGTTTCCACTATCTAAAATCTGCAACCAGTATGCTATCTGAAGATTTGGAATTTGAAGGTATTGTATTTGGCAACTCAGGCAAAGGCGACCAGGTGGATATTCCAATCAACTATTTAGGAAGATTGCCGGATGATCTGTTAAATTCTGTATATTCGGCAGCTGATGTATTTGTAGCTCCTTCTGTACAGGACAACTTGCCAAACACTGTAATGGAAGCTCTGGCATGTGGTACTCCCTGTGTAGCTTTTGATGTTGGTGGCATGTCAGATATGATTGTTCACCGGGAAAATGGTTATTTGGCCAAACCATTCGATGTGGATGATCTTGTAAGAGGTTTGGAGTGGGTTGTTGGAAACGACCAAAGAAAACAATACTTAAGTGAAGCTGCTAGAAAATATGTTGAAGATAATTTCGAACTAACTCATATTGCCCGAAAATATACAGACTTATATTCTGAAATATGTTAAACATACCTGGGGATTTTCAATGGATAAAACTGATAAGATTTACATAGCAGGCCATCGAGGAATGGTGGGCTCGGCAGTAAAACGAAACTTAGAATCAAAAGGCTACACAAATCTGATATGTCGCACCCACAGCGAGCTCGACCTCACCGATCAACAAGCAGTCAATGAATTCTTCGAATCTGAAAAACCTGAATATGTATTCCTGGTAGCCGCCAAGGTAGGTGGGATTCTGGCAAACAGTACGTATCCTGCAGAATTCATATACGACAATTTGATGATTGAGGCAAATATCATCCATGCTGCAAAGAAATATGGAATTAAAAAACTCCTGTTCCTCGGTTCATCATGCATCTATCCCAAATTTGCCCCGCAACCCATGAAAGAGGAATATCTTCTGACAGGAGAGCTCGAAGTTACCAATGAGGCATATGCAGTTGCTAAGATTGCAGGTATTCGATTATGCAAACACTACAACCAGCAGTATAATACAAACTTCATCTCGGTAATGCCTACAAATCTTTACGGCCCCAATGACAATTTTGATCTTGAAACTTCTCACGTAATGCCTGCTCTTATACGCAAGTTCCATGAAGCAAAAATAAATAAAGAGCCCGAAGTTACTATCTGGGGAAGCGGCTCTCCCAAACGCGAATTCCTTCATGTGGATGATATGGCTGATGCCTGTGTTTATCTGATGGAAGACTATGACTATACGGATATTGGTGAGTTTGTAAATATCGGTACCGGGAAAGATCTCTCCATCAAGGAACTTGCAGAACTGATAAAGGATGTGGTGGATTATGAAGGTGATATCATTTATGATTCCTCCAAACCCGATGGTACTCCGCGTAAATTGTTAGATGTAAGCAGGCTGAATGGCCTTGGCTGGAAGGCCAATATTTTACTCAGGGATGGAATCATTCAAACATATGAATGGTACAAAGGGACAATGTGATCATTATTCCAGTATTTAATATTATAACATAGTAGATGGCGAAATAAATGACCTCACAACCTCTCATATCTGTAATTGTAGCCGTGTACAATGGTGCCAAAACCCTGCAGCGCTGTATAGATAGTGTAGCAGGGCAGACCTATCCTAATAAAGAGCTTATAATCATTGATGGTGGATCCACGGACGGTACTCTGGAAATCCTGAAAACCTGCAATGACAAAATCGCTCACTGGAAATCAGAACCCGATGATGGTATTTACAATGCATGGAATAAAGGATTAGACCATGTCAAAGGAGATTGGATCTACTTTTTGGGGTCTGATGATCATCTCTGGGAAACTACAGTATTTGAAGAAATAGTTCCATATCTTAGCAGGGCCGAATCCGAGAGGGTACGGTTGGTTTATGGCCAAGTAGCTAGGGTGACAGGGGATAATGAGGTTTGCTGTGTGGACGGTAACCCCTGGGATTATACCCGAAGAGGTATCGTTGTGGACGGGATATGTACCTTTACCCATCAGGGAATGTTCCACCATCGCAGTTTATTTGAAACCTATGGAAGATTTGACGAGTCCTTCAGGATTGCAGGTGATTATGAGTTACTTCTCAGGGCCTTTAAGGAAGGTGGGGATGCTCTTTTCGTAAAAGGGTTGATTGTGGCAGGAATGCAGACAGGAGGGGTAACTGGGAATTGTACCAATCTGGTAAAGGAAACTGCCAGAGCCCGGAGGAATCATCACCTGAGGGTCATAACTGTTCCCTGGCTTATATCATATGGCTGGGCTATATGCTATCCGGTATTGGATTCTCTGATAGGGGCCAAACACACCAGATCACTGGTAAATTTCGGGAAAAAATTCGTTGCAGATATGTCCTGCAAAAAAGATGCTATTTTGCGGCGCAACAGTGACTGACAAATACAGGATTTTACTGAAATATTCGGGTTTCAGTTCTAATCTCTTTCTGAAAATTTAATTGGGTGCAATTTGTGGACATAACTATTGCAATAAATAGCAACACGTCTGATAATATTTATATATCGTTCAGTATTGTAATACATTGAATATTTACAAGGTAGCTTCCCATTAAAAATATAAGGCTAAATGATTGTTTATTCCATATTCTAGATATGAAATTTCATGGAATTAATTGGTGAGTGGCTATTGTGAGATTACAAACTGGAATATGAAACTAATATAATTAAAGATGTGACTCATGCTTTCAATTCAGAATACCCCAAATTCATTAATGTGAGTGAAAATATGACCGGTGAAACTAAAAAGACCAAAATAATCAATGCCCTGCCTTTTGGGTTGGGAGTGGCTATTTCATTCCTGATAGCATTTTATATTAGAACTGTGCCAAAGGCAGGCGTATTCCTTTCAAACGGTTTTGTACGCTTCGGTGGAAACGATCCCTGGTATCACTTGCGGAATGTGGAATCCATTCTGCATAACTTCCCAAATATGCTATGGTTTGATGCATATACCCAATATCCAGAAGGGACACATCAAATATTTGCGCCTCTTTTCGATATGCTTCTTGCAACAATAATATGGATCCTTGGATTTGGAAATCCCAGCCAGGACCTGACCAATACCGTATGTGCATACTATCCTGCATTTCTGGGTGCACTTGTAGTGATCCCGACATATTTTGTAGCAAAGTGGCTATTTGATCGCAGGGTTGGATTGCTTGCAGCTTTACTGGTTGCAATTGCACCGGGACAGTTTCTCTCAAGATCGATAATAGGATTTAATGATCATCACATTGCAGAGACACTATTCACAACAGTAGTTGCAATGTTTTTGATAATGACTTTGAAGGTCCTGAGGGAGCATCCAGTAACATTTGAGAATATAAAGAATCGGAATTTTGAATCACTGAAACACGTTTTACCGTATATCGTACTTACCGGTCTGGCTCTGGGTGCTTATTCACTTGCATGGTATGGTGCAGTTTTCTTCAGTTTCATAATTGGCTTGTACATAACTGTTCAGCACATCGTGGACCATATGCATGGTAGGTCTACTGATTCTCTGGCAATCGTTGGAGTAATTATTTTTGCACTTCCTTTAATAATTATATTAATGGTTCCTGAATTATCTTCTAAATCAATTACGATAAAGGGGCTGATTGGTGGCATTGTTGCATTCCCGATAATGAGTTTGATATCAATTGAATTTAATAAAAGGAATATGAGAAGATATTATTATCCTCTATCACTTGCAATCTTATTTTTTGCTTCTGTAATTTTTGCAAAATATTTTTCACCATCGATTTACGATTTGGTTTTAAGGGTAGCAAGTTATTTCACATGGGAAGGCGGCGCCCTCACAATCGCAGAAGCCTCCCCTCTCCTGATGAGTGGTGGACAGTTCACTCTGCAACCCCTCTGGTACAACTTTGCTCTGGCAGGTATTCTCTCCTTCTTCGCCCTGGCAATCCTGGCCTACATTGCCATCTATCGGCATAACAACCGGGAGCAGACCTTCCTGATTGTCTGGTCCGTGATGATCATCTGGGCCATGCTGCAGCAGAACCGTTTCGCCTACTACTACTCGGTCAATGCAGCCATCCTTTCGGCTTATCTGGGAATCAAAGTGCTGGACCTGGCAGGCTGGAAAGATATCAAGAGCCCCTTTGCCGAAGCGACATCCAGTATAAGCGACTGGTTCAAACAGATCAAACCGGTCCATGCAGTTGCTCTTGTACTGGTGGTGCTGGTACTGGCCTATCCGTCCTATGATCTTTCCACACAACAGAATCAGGGTACAGGTGGACCCAATGGTTACTGGATTGAGGCTACCCAGTGGATGAAATACAATACACCCGATCCAGGTCTGGATTACTATGAAAGTTATGAGCAACCTCCTGAAGGTGAACTTTTCCCTTATCCCGATGAAGCCTACGGTGTAATGTCCTGGTGGGATTACGGTCACTGGCTTGAAGTCATCGGCCACAGGATACCCAACGCCAACCCCTTCCAGCAGGGTGTTGGTGGCCGCCGTGGCAGTATGGATGAAGAGAACAAACCCGGTGCATCAACCTTCTTCACCGCCCCCTCTGAAGCAGAGGCCACAGCAGTACTGGAAGCCGTACATCCCGACCCTGACAAAGCAGGGGCACGTTACGTAGTCTCCGATGTGGAGATGGCCACCGGCAAATTCTATGCCATGGCTGCCTGGACTCTGGATACCGATAATTACTATGTGCAGGCCCAGACTGCCCAGGGCACCCAGACTGTACCCGGAGAACGTTATTTCAATACAATGGAAGCCCGGCTGCACATCTTTGATGGTGATGGTCTTGAGCAGTATCGTATGGTGCATGAGACCCCTGCAGCCAATACCGCTGAGAGTGGCTACAAGCAGGTCTACAATGCCCTCTTTGGCGGCAATATTGAAGTGGTGAATACCGGTTATGTGAAGATCTTCGAGTATGTGGACGGTGCCACTATCACAGGACAGGCACCTGCAGGTGAAAAAGTAACCATCACAAATACCATACGTACCACTACCGGCCGGACTTTTGAGTATTCCCAGTCCACCACGGCCACAGATGGTACCTATGAATTCGTAGTGCCCTATTCAACTGAAGGACCAATGACAGGCCAGACACAGTTTGATACCGCACCCACAGGTTCCTACAAAGTTTCCTTCGGGGATACCACTGAATCCGTGCGGGTAAGTGAATCGGCTGTTTTGAATGGTGGGGAAATAGAGGTTTAAGGCCTCTATTCTCCATTTCTCTACTTTTCCTGAATTCCTTTTTTTTGTTGTCGATAAACAACCTTATATGCCTGCAAAGGCACCTTCAGACCATGAATGCAGGCACTAACAGAAAGAATATCAAGCCAGGGCTAAACGTAGGAATCGTTTTGAAGAAGGATCAGAAGAGTGGCAAGATTACCAGAGGTATTGTCAAAAGAATTCTCACCAAATCCCCGTCTCATCCCCATGGAATTAAAGTACAACTGGAGGATGGTAGTGTTGGAAGGGTGAAGGAAATTTATTGATACTGGGTCATTTGTTGTATTTTTGATCGAATACAACAAAGCCAGGAACTCTTTTATCAAGTTTGACTGTCAACGTTGGATTAAAGCAGCAAAAGTGCTATATAGTTATGTTTGTGTATTTATTAATTATCAATTGATATCAACTAGGTATTGAATAATAAGAAGGGGGAGATTACTTATGAATATGACACCACCGTTAAATAAACAAAGCCGTTCACCTACTTTGAATACCATCAAAATGGTAGAAGGAACCCTACAGAATATGGATGAAAGCATAATATCTGTTGGCGAACTTAAAAGGAAATTGCCCAAACAGGTCAATCATAATACACTCACGACCATTCTGGAATATCTGGAAGAAAGCGATAAGATTGCAGTAAGTATCAAAGGTATTACCTGGATACACAATGATCACCCCGGGCTCAACAAAGCGATATCTCGAGGCATTGAGCTATGAAAAAGGTTCGGATAGTCCTCATCGACAACGCAGCTGATAGTTATCATTGGTTGCAAGAGAAGGCATCCGACTCCAAAGTTGAAATGGCTATTGTGGAAGCAATCCGAAACAAAACCGATATTCTCAAAAGGGATATACACTATGGGCAACCCATAAGTAAAAAACTGATTCCTGATACATATCTCAAAAATTATGGCATAACGAATCTATTCCGGCTGGAATTGCCTCATTTTTGGAGATTACTATATACACTAAAAAAAGATCCAGACAGCAGTAATTCTATTCTTGTGATGATTGTAGACATTGTTGATCATGCTGCCTATGACAAATTGTTTGGCTATCAGAAGAAATAAGGCGCACATTGCATACAACTACAATCAGCATAATTCGCTATCTACAAATAATATATACGAGGTATCCCTAAGCAGGTGAGAGGATTGGACAAAGTGATTAAAGGTAAAGCATGGATCTTCGGTGACGATGTGGACACCGATGTAATAATCCCGGGTAAATACCTGCGCACCACCGATATGCAGGTCTTTGCCGATCATGCCATGGAAGGCATCGACCCTGATTTTTCAAACAAAGTATCCCCCGGCGACATCATTGTTGGCGGCAATAATTTTGGCTGTGGCTCCTCCAGGGAACAGGCTCCCCTGGCGCTCAAACATGCAGGTGTGGGCTGTGTGGTTGCCAGATCCTTCGGACGTATCTTTTTCCGCAACTCCATCAATGTAGGTCTGCCATTGATAGAGGCGGATGTGGAATGTGAGGAGGGTGAGGAGGTCGAAGTAAATCTCTCTGAAGGTGCCATTAAAGTGGGTGACAGGACCTATAAAGGCCAGCAACTTCCTGATTTCCTCCTGGAAATACTGAGTGACGGCGGGCTTGTCGAGCATCGTAAAAAACAACAGCAGGGCTAAATCCATGATATTCCCTCAAGAATACAAGCATGTGGGTGTAACCCATATCCATCCGGATGAGGATTCAAAAGAACCCATCTATTTTCTGACCCACTACATGCTTGTGGAGAAATGTAATGGGAACAAATGGCTCTATCAGGTGGAACACAGCGGTGAAGACCTGCTGCGTAAAGCCGAATCTGTGAACTTAATCGCAAAACCTGCAAACATTGTCAGTTTCCCTGAAAAACTCAATATAAAGAACCGCTCCCTCCTGATTCAAAAGGCTGCAGAATTGTGTAAAAACGGTATAACCACGGTCATCTTTACGGGTATCGATAATCATGTGACTTTTGTCCATGAACCTGCACCCTCAGCAATTCTGGAACTTGAGATAATGGATATCGCGCCCCCCTATCCATCCTGGCTGACCGATGTGGTGCGCCGGCTAGAAACATCGGGTCTATTCGGCGATCTCACAATCACGTTCAAAGAAAACACGATTGATCTGACCCGCTTCAGTGGTCCTGATACGGTCTTCCCCTGTTCTTCCTCGGGTCTTGAAGGCAAATGTCTGGATAATGATATAATCGAAAAACCCGGCTCGTTACTTGTGGGTTGTGAAATATCCCGCTCTCTCTTCGAATCGCGCTTTCCGGGTCTGGAATATGAGTTTATAAGTCTCTGCCCCTTCACCAGTGATATCGTCAGACCCACGGGCCCGTTCATCGCCCGCTGTTGCAGGGCTGAGAATGTAGGTCAGGTTACCATCAATGGTTATCCTGGCGCAACCGTGCACTGGGGCGCTTGCGAATTTGATGTGGCAAACATGATCAGGGAACTTGTGGACAGGATCAGGAAGGATTACGCATGAAACTGGCTGTAATTGAAGGGGATGGTGTGGGCAAAGAGGTAATTCCTGCGGCATTGCAGGTACTGGATTGCTTCGACCTGCCCTTAGAAAAAATCCCTCTGGAACTGGGTTACGGTAAATGGGAAAAGACCGGTCAGGCAATCACGGATACAGATCTTGAAATCCTGAAAGATTGTGACTGTATCCTGTTCGGAGCGGTTACAACACCGGCAGATCCAAATTACAAGAGTGTGCTGCTGACCATCCGCCGGGAGCTGGACCTCTATGCCAATATACGGCCCTTAAAACCCATAAAGGGAATAAAAGGTGCCACAGGCAACACAGATTTTGATATCCTGGTGGTGCGGGAAAACACCGAAGGCCTGTATTCCTCCATCGAGGAAGTGGGTACGGATGAGGCCTGGAGCAAGCGTATTATCACACGTCGGGCCTGCGAGCGGATTGCACAAATAGCCTGTGAATATGCCGCCAAACGAGACAATCATCTGACCATTGTTCATAAATCCAATGTGATCAAGGCGGATTCCCTGTTCCTCAATACCTGCAGGGATGTTGCCCAATCCCACAATGTAATTCACGATGCCATGCTGGTAGATGCCATGGCATATGATATGGTGCGCTCCCCTGAAAAATACGATGTGGTGGTGGCTCCCAACCTCTACGGGGATATCCTCAGTGATCTCGGCGGGGCGCTTGTAGGAAGTCTGGGTTTGCTGCCCAGTGCCAATATTGGAGAAAAACAGGCTTTTTTTGAACCGGTACACGGCAGTGCTCCCGATATTGCAGGTAAGGGTATAGCCAATCCGATTGCGGCCGTACTTTCAGTGGCCATGCTGCTGGACTGGTTGGATAGACCTGAACAGGCCCGCATTGTCAGGGAAGCGGTGGAGGCTTCCATTAATGAAAACATAAAGACTGCTGATCTGGGTGGCAACTCTACAACAGCAGAAGTAACAGAATTTCTGGTGCACTACGTGCGATCCCATTGCTGATTCTCAGGTCACGCCCAGCAGGGAGGCAATTCCCTTCTCTGTTACCACGGCGCTTCCTCCGCCAATCCACATCATTATCACAAAATCGGTAGCTGCTGCCAGAGGGTGGCCCCCGTCCACAACCCGTATCATAAGAGCAGATATAATGGCATGGATGAAGTGAACATGTCCTGCATAAGTTGACTTGAGGTAGAGAATAGGTTTCTACAGAGCCCGTAAAATACTATTATTTATAAATAATCCAGCAAATTGGCAAATCAGCTCTTGATCCGTGTACCCACACGTTCTCCTTCGACAGGTTCACTCTTTATTTTTTCCTGCATTACGACTTTGTAAATATCCCCTTCGCTGGATCCATCCATAACGATTGTTTCGATATTACATCTCTCGATTATTTTTGCAGCCAGGGGGTCGACAGGGGATTTTGAACCGGCTTTCATTTCGGTGGACATTACCACATCAAGCAGTTCTTTGGGACTCATCACATCAAATTTTTGAGCATCTGGGGATGTTGTCGGATCTTTTGAATATACGCCGTCCACAGAAGTTGCAATCACCATCAACTCAGCTCCCAGATACTCGGCAAGTACAGCGGATACCGTATCTGTGGTCTGTCCCGGGATTACCCCTCCCATTACAATGATTTTGCCGGAGGACAGGGCAAGTTCTGCATCCTTATAATTCAAAGGAGGCTCCGGGTATGCATGTTTGCCAAGTGCGGCTATCAGGAGTTGTGCGTTGAGACGGGTTACATCGATCCCTATAAAATCACAGGTGACCTCATTAGCACCGACCTGCCTGGCAGTTTCTATGTACTGGCGGGCGGCAACACCCCCACCGGTCACGACTACCACGGAATGTTCTTTTGAAAGCTCTTCCAGCATGTCGGCGTATTTTGCGAACCTCTCTGGATCCAGGTCCCTGGCAAGAATGGATCCGCCTATTGATATTACTACTAGCATGAATGGTCCTCCGGATATTGTTCAGAAGTATTATATAAATATACTATATGCAAAAGGTGGATGTGACGAATACAGCCTTTTTGTAAAAAAGATTTGTTGAGGCTGCATTTTCCTACCTTCGTGAACTACCCCTGAGCTAAAGACTCAGAGGCTTCCTGCTTCATCCTTTGAACTCATGTTCACAAGTCCACAGACCTTTCCCCTCGTCCCGAGGGTGCCTTAACATCGTAAGTATTGGTACGATTCAATGGACTATATACTTTTCTGTATTTCTGGTATCGATTCTGAGTTAAAGGAAGTTATTAAATCAGGGGTAAGGACGCTTATATCCTCTGGGCTAAAGACTCAGGGGTTTTACGCTGTGTTCTATAAATGGTATGCCTGATACAATCGCTCTATGCCCAAAACCCGGGCATCTGAAGAACAGGTAGTGGTTATGTAGTAGATTCCCTCTTCAGACATAGGATTGGCCCGGCAAAGTTGTTCAAAAAAGTAAAGAGAAAATGGAATAATTATTCCACTGTTATTGCTTCGGTTGGACAGACGTCCACGCATGCACCACAGTCTACACACTCTTCAGCGTCTACGACTGCAATGTTTTCATCGCTCATTGAGATTGCTTCAGAGGGACATTCGTCCACACATGTTCCGCAACCTACACATTCGTCAACATTGATTACTGCTACCATATCTATCGACTCTCCTGTTAATTTTTGATGTCTTAATAGACTTCAATCTATCATTGAACAACTAAAATAAAAAGTTATCGATTAGGATTTATAACATCTTGTTTCGCCCTACTTTGAATGAGTAAAGGAAGATTGCAGAACCTTTTTACTTTAACAGACATATTTATTTTGGATGAATGCAATGATATTGTAAACACACTCTCAATTTGGGTATATGATAGAATGAAAGATGAAAAAGCAATTTCTCCTGTTGTCGGCATCATGTTAATGATTGCCATAACCATTGTTCTTGGAGTCACTCTGATTTTCTTTGCCACAGCCTTTGAAATGCAGGAACCTGCGCCTTTTGTGGCTCATTCAAGCGGGGAACTGGTACGCAAAGGGGGTGCAGATGTACAGAAGACAGATCAAAGAGTATATTTGTATCATGAAGGCGGAGATCCAATTGATGTATCTGATATTGAAATTGTTGTATCATTTGATAAGAATGATAAAGTGGGAACACTCCATAATTTTCCTATAGAAGGAGATGACCCCAATCCAACTTCCGAATATGTAAGTGGTGATGATGTATTCGATAATAGTCATAACTCAATAGAAGGGTCTATTGGAACGGGAGATGTTGATGATGATGGCATGTGGTCCACAGGGGAATATGTGATGTTCAGAATTTCCAATACTGCAGTTTCTCTTAATTCTGGAGATATTGTTTATGTTAAAATCATACATACGCCCACCAACACAGTAATCATGGAAGAAACTCTGACCGCTTCCTGACACGCATAATATCCCATCCAATATCTTTTTAATAGGAGGAGCTTTAGGGAAAGCCATGAGCACCCCTGACAATTATATCCAGTATTTCCCCCTGGAGCAATGTTATCCCAACCAGAAGGACGCAATGGAGAAGATTCACCGCTCCCTGCTGGAGGAAAATCTGGTGCTTTTTGAAGGAGCCTGTGGGACCGGGAAGACCCTGAGTGCTCTGGTTCCGTCGTTGCATGTGGGAAAACAATTGGGCAAAACCGTGTTCATTGCCACGAATGTCCACCAACAGATGTTACAGTTCATAGATGAGGCCCGCCAGATTAAACTATCACATGATATCAAGGTCCTGGTTTTCAAGGGTAAGATGGGCATGTGTCCCCTGAAACAGGGCTATGATGAATGCGAGGCCAAGCGGGACAATACCTACGATCTCATGGAGATCGAAAAGGAAATCATTCTCAAAAAACAGGAATCAAAGGCTGCCTGGGACGAGTATAAATCCTCGGGGGAAGCAGCTCATGCTTCTCTGAGGGATGCGATTGATGAAGAACGGGAAAAGCTCGAGGAAAAAGCAAGTTCCCTGAGGAAACGTTCATGTGATCCCCTGTATGAGGTTTTAAGGGCAGAGGATGAAAAATTCCAGAAGTGGCTTTTCCAGGATGTACGCGATCCAGAACAGGTCAATGATTACGCAGCTGAAAACGGGATGTGTGGCTATGAACTTCTCAAGCGGGAGTTGAAAAATGCTGATCTTGTCATAGGTAATTTCCATCATGTCCTCAATGATATGATTTTTTCCACAATGCTGCGCTGGATGGACAAAGAACCCGAAGATATTATTGCGATATTTGATGAAGCCCATAATATAGAAAATGCTGCCAGGTCCCATTCATCCATTACTCTGGCCGAACATACCATTGAAAGTGCCCTGGCTGAACTCAATGCCAATGAAAAAAGTGATCTTTTCACCTCCATGCCGGTTGAGGACGTGGAAGCCGTACTCTCCATCCTCCTGGAAGTGGTCAGGGATACCTATGATAACCGTTTCAAGTTCGGGGAACGCCAGCGGGTGGGGCGCAACTGGTATGATATACGCATAAGTGACCCCTATGAAAGAAATGATGTGGTCTATGCCCGTTTTATGAGGCGGATGAAAGAGACCGGTTATGGGGAGGAAAAACAGGTACAGGAATTGCTCGGGATTGCTGCTGAAGTGGGAGGTCTACTGGATAATGCCTATCATGAACAGTACAAACAGGGCCAGACCCCGATCCTGAAAAGATCCCACTTAAAACCCACAGCAGAATTTTTCTCCCAGTATCTTAAACTCTCCAACAACGAAAATTATTATCCGGTACTCAATGTCCGCCGGGATCAGGGCGGGGAGATCTACGGCAGGCTGGAATTGTTCACCTGTATCCCTAAAAACGTTACAGGTCCGCTGCTGGATTCGATCTACTCGGCAATCCTGATGTCTGCAACCCTGCGTCCCTTCGATATGATCAAAAGCACGCTGGGTATCACGCGGCAGACATGCGATCTGGTCTATGGTCTGACCTTTCCCGAAGAACACAGGTTGACTATCACAGTATCCGTGCCTCCCCAGTATTCGCGTATAAGGGACGACCCCCAGAACCTCCAGATACTGGAACAGGTGTTACAGGACACGATTGAAAATGCCGGGGGCAATGTGATCATCTTCTTCCCGAATGCTTTTGAGGCAAAACGCCATTTCCGCAAATTCGATGGCGTGCTTGGTGTCGAACTGTTCCTTGATGAAACCGGTGTATCTGCTCAGGATATACGCAAGCAATTCTTCCAGATTGGAGAACAGGGAGGCAAAGCTGTCCTTTTCACCTATCTCTGGGGTACCCTCAGTGAAGGAGTGGATTACAGGAATGGCCGGGGTCGGGTTGTTGTGGTGGTCGGTGTAGGTTATTCGGCCCTGAATGACAGGATGCATGCGGTGGAATCTGCCTATGATCATGAATTCGGTTATGGTGCCGGGTGGGAGTATGCGGTACAGGTTCCCACGATACGCAAGATCAGACAGGCTATGGGCAGAGTGGTACGTTCACCGGCCGATTACGGTGTCAGGATACTGCTGGATGGCAGGTTCATGACGGATTCGGCTAAAAGACTGGGAAAATATTCGGTATACCCCTCATTTCCCGAAGATGAGAGGAAGGAATTCCTTGATGTGGAAGCAGGGAAAGTGAAATATTCCCTGCTCAATTTCTTTTCGGACATGGAAGAGCTGTCCTGACACATATATATATGATTGTGAATTAGTTCCAAGGTACCATGATCGAGATCACATCCCCTTCAAGGCTGCACCTCTCCCTGATCGATCTCAATGCTTCCCTGGGCCGGGTTGATGGAGGAGTGGGGGTTAGTCTGCAATATCCCCACATTCATCTTACCGCTGAAAAAAATGATCATGTGGAGATTAACGGCAGCTCATTATTATACGACAAAGTGCAAGCTGCGATTTCTGCCCTGCTGCCTGAAGGAGAAGGGATCAATATCTATCTTGATGAGGATATGCCTGCCCATGTAGGTCTGGGTTCGGGCACACAGGTGGCTTTGTGTACTGCGGCTGCGATCAACGAGCTCTTCGAACTGGGCCTTTCGGTCAGACAGCTGGCCCAAAAAGTGGGCAGGGGTGGTACTTCCGGCATTGGTGTGGCGGCTTTTGAGGAAGGAGGTTTCCTTGTGGATTGCGGACATCGTTTCTCTGATAAAGGCGCCTTTTCTCCCTCCTCTGCCAGTCCGGCACCGCCCGCTCCGATAGTTTTCAGGCATGATTTTCCGGACTGGCCCATAGTGCTGGCTCTTCCTGACAGGCAGGGAGCGCATGATGCCCAGGAAGTGGATATTTTCAGGCAGGTCTGTCCTGTACCCCTGGAGGATGTACAGGCGATCTCCCACATCGTTCTGATGCAGATGATTCCGGCGGTTATTGAAAATGATATTGAGAATTTCGGCAGTGCACTTGACAGCCTGCAGACGCTGGGCTTCAAAAAACAAGAGATCTCCCTGCAGAGCCAGCAGGTGCGGGATGTAATTGAACAGATGAGACTTGCCGGCACCCATGGTGTCGGGATGAGTTCCTTTGGGCCTGCAATATGTGGTTTTGTTGAGAATGAAAATCAGGGGAAACGTATTGTCCGGGAAATGCAAAACTTCCTGGATGAGAATATAGGGGGTAAGGTTTTACTTACAACTCCCAATAATACCGGTGCGGATATCAGGATGGATTAACCTTGAATGTGAAAACCTGGTTTGCAGATATTGAAATCAATGAAGATGGAAGTGTGGCTGACTGCAGGCCATGTAGTCAGGATGTGCAGCAGCTGGCAGAAAGATTGCTTGTCTTTCAGGCAGATCCCAAACAAATCCCGCCGGCACGTTTTGATCCGGTTCAAAATGCCATTGAATGCGGTTTTGCAGCAGGGGAAACTGAATATTATTCCCTGTTGCAGCAAACCTGTATTGCAGCCACGCGGCTTAAGATAAAGAATTCCTATTCTCCGGATTTGCGAATTATCCATGCTGTGGAAGCACTGGATGATATTGATGAAGCGGCCAACCTGCTTGCTGAGAGATTGGGCATATGGTACGGCGAACATTTCCCCGAAGCAGGCATGCTAACCGAAAATCTGGCCAAATTCGTAGCCGAAAACGGGCTCAGGCAGGATTTACAGCAGGATTCGCAGTTCCATGAGGCTGCCCGTTCGTCGGTGGGTATGGAAATGGACGCAGAGGACGGAGCTATCATAAAGGCTTTTGCAGCGGACCTCACTTCTCTGTATGAGAGGCGGCATGTGATAGAAGCCTATATTCACAAAAACATGAAGCAACTCGCTCCCAATCTGGATGAGGTCGCAGGAGCCAATCTGGGTGCTCGATTGATCAGTATGGCCGGGGGGTTGCAATCTCTCTCCCGGATGCCGTCAAGTACCATTCAGGTGATGGGTGCAAACCAGGCATTATTCAAACATCTCAGAGGCAAGGCTTCTTCTCCCAAACACGGTATTATTTTCAATCATCCACTGATCAAGAATTCCCATCCCAAAATCCGGGGCAAAATGGCCCGTGCTCTTGCTTCAAGCCTGAGTATCGCAAGCAGGGTGGATGCTTTTTCCGGTCAGTTGAATCCCACAATTAAAGAAAAACTGGATCGTAAGGTCCGGTCCATCAAGGGGGGGAGCAAATGAAGGTCAAAACCTTCCATGAATACATTTTCACGCTACAGCAGGGCAAGAAAAGATTCCTTGCCACCAGAAATCTTTCTCCCGGCTCGCAAGTGTACGGGGAACGCCTGGTGCAGGTTGAACAGGCAGAGTACCGTATCTGGGAGCCCAAAAGAAGTAAACTTGCGGCAATGCTGCTCAAAAAACTTCCTTCGCCCTTCACAACCACTTCAAAGGTGCTTTACCTGGGCTCGGCCACAGGTACCACTGTCAGTCATGTTTCGGATATTGTGCATCAGGGAGTGGTCTATGCAGTGGAATTCTCCCCCCGTACAATGCGGGACATGTTGCCTATCTGTGAAGAAAGGCCAAATATAATCCCTCTGCTTGCCGATGCTTCCAAACCGCAATCCTATGCAAATGTTGTGGAGCCTGTTGATGTTATCTTTCAGGATGTCGCCCAGCCGGACCAGGCATCCATTGCCCTGTCCAATGTGCAGCACTTCCTCAAACCCGGCGGTTACCTGTTGATGAGCATCAAGGCCCGGAGTGTGGATTCAACTGCAAAACCCGATACTGTTTTTAAACAGCAGCTCATAACATTACTGGAGCAAGATAATTCAAAATTGGAACTTGTCAAGAAACAGAAACTTGCACCGTTCCATATCGATCATCTCGGCGTAGTTGTAAAAAAGACTGAATGAGGTTTGCACGTGGCAGATCAGGAGGAATTGAGATAGGGGCTGGGCAAATATTTCGGTGTCTGTCCATCGTATCATCATTCCAGGGCCTGTTTATGCAAGAATTGTTCGTCCTATCCGGGTGAAGGTTATATGTTCTGTGCACGGGGTCCTGTATCCGGTGAGGCCCGGCAGGGCTGCAGGTGTAAGGACTGTTATGTCTATCATCAGTTTGCGCTTGAAGGGGATTATTTTTGCAGGCGGGAATGAATTATGAACAAAAATACAATAATTGTGTTAATTTGTGTACTGGGAACTCTGACTCTGGCCGGATGTGTACAGCAGGAGGCTGACAACACCACACCACAAACTGAAAAATGTGAGTTTTCCGATGTTTCTGCAGCAGAGGCATTCAATATGATTGAGACAGGGGATATTTTCATCCTGGATGTACGCACCCAATCCGAATATGATAACGGCCATCTGGAGGATTCCCACCTGATCCCTGTTTCTGAACTTGAAGGTCGGTTGGACGAGGTACCTTCGGAGACTGCGATTCTTGTCTACTGTCGCAGTGGCAGACGGAGTGTAACCGCCTCGAATATCCTTTTGGATGCGGGTTACTGTGATGTGTATAATATGGAAGCCGGTTTTAATGAATGGCGTTCTGGCGGCTACCCTTACGAGGAATAAAACCCAATCTTTTTTACTTATTCTCTCCTTTTTACATACATGTTGTATGATGAGATTGACTGGGGAGAAATCTGGATCGAGCAGATGAAATTGCATAACGAGGCAGATGAACAGGTTCAACAGCCGGATCGCTGGGGAACCTATGAAAATGCCAGACGTTTCTGGCAATCCTCCCGCAAAAGTGGTAAACGGCTGGAAAAAACCCTCAAGGACATCCAGCATGACAGCGATTCCCGGATACTGGACATCGGTGCCGGTCCGGGTTCAATGGCAATTCCCCTGGCGCAAAGGGTGTCCCATGTAACTGCAGTGGAGCCTGCTGACGGCATGACAGCAGTCCTGAAGGAAAATATCGAACATTACAATCTTGACAATGTGACATGTATCCAGAAAACCTGGGAGGATGTAGCCGTTGAAGAACTGGATTCTCCTTATGATGTGATTGTAGCGTCCTATGCTTTGCATGTCCCCAATATCAGGGAGGCTATTGAAAAGATCCAGCAGGTAAGCAATGGCAAAGTTTACATCTACTGGTTTGCAGGCCCGACCTCCTGGGATAAGAATTATTCACGTATCTGGCCGCAGTTGCATGGCAGACAATATCATCCCTCTCCCAAATGTGATGTGCTCTATAATGTGCTCTATAGCATGGGGATCTATCCGGACATGGAAAATTTTGAGTTGACACATGAAACCCGTTTTTCTTCCCTGGATGAGGCGGTGGAGCACTACAAACCTCATTACAAGATTGGCAATAAGCAGCAGGAACAGATACTGCGCTCCCATCTGGAACAAATACTGGAAAAAGAAGGGGACGAGCTGGTCCAGGTGGGTCGCTCGTCAAGGGTAAAAATGTCGTGGGATAATTCCCACTGATTTTTTCAATGCAAAAAGTGCCTCATTCCGGTAAATACCAGTGAGACTCCCAGCCGGTTGGCGGTGTCTATAACTTCGTTGTCCCGGATGGAGCCACCAGGGGAGATAATATATTTGATATTGTTCTCGGCGGCATGGATGATGCTGTCATCGAAGGGGAAGAAAGCATCGGAGGCCAGGACAGATTCTGCAAAGATACTCTTGCAGTACTCCTCAAAGTCCATTTCAGGCTGTTCCCTGTCATAGATTTCTTTCAGGTTCTCCCGGGCTTTGGTGGCACAGAGTTTGCGAATGGAATCCACCCGGTTGGGCTGACCGGCTCCCATAGCCAGCATCATGTAGCATCCATCCTCATATTCCCAGGACAGATTTACAGCATTGGATTTGGTGCATTTGCAGGCTGCAATACAGAATTCGGACAGGCTCTTTTTTTCTTTGGGATACTCGGTGTCAGTGACGCATTCCCATTTATCGTACAATCCGATATTGCGGGACTGCTTGAGCATTCCGCCTGCAATATACTTGTAGGTAAATTCTGCATCAAAGGATTCGTTGAGTGAAGGCAGCTCCAGCAGGCGCAAATTCTTGCTCTTATTCTTGAGGAACTCCAGTGCATCGTGTTTGAATCTCGGAGCGATAATGATCTCTACGAACTTGCCCTTGAGGAATTTGGCAGATTCGAGATCCATCGGGACATTGGTGCATATGATACTTCCAAAGGCGGATATCGGATCACCGTCCCATGCAGCTTTCAGGGCCTGCAGGAGTGTGTTGCCGGTTGCCAAACCACAGGGATTATTGTGTTTGACGATACATACTGCAGGTTTTTCGTGCCCCAATTCCTTAACGGTCTGGAGGGCGTTGTCCCCATCAACATAATTATTGTAGGAGAGTTCCTTGCCGTGCAGCTGATGGCAGTTTGACAGGGACGGCCCCTCTATTTCCGGCTGGGGGAAGAACATTGCATCCTGGTGCCAGTTCTCCCCATAGCGCAGGGTGGTTCCATTTGTGAAATTAAGCCGCAGGGTATCTTCTCCCAGTAAGGTGCGACTTAAGTATGTATCAATTGTACTGTCATAGTTTGCAGTATGGCGGAACGCCTTGACTGCCATTTTTTCCCGGGTTTCCTGTGAGATTGCTCCGCTTGAGCGCAGTTCTTTGAGGATATGTCCGTAATCTTGCGGGTCACTCAACACTGTAACAGATTTGTAGTTCTTGGCAGCTGACCTGAGCATGGAGGGGCCGCCGATATCAATGTTCTCGATGGCTTCCTCCAGATTAACTCCATCCCTGGATATCGTTATCTCGAAGGGATAGAGGTTTACGACCACCATGTCGATAAGTTCGATGGAAAGGTCTTCAGCGTCGCTGACGTGTTCCGGATTTTCCCGCAGGCAAAGCAGGCCACCGTGTATCTTTGGGTGGAGTGTCTTTACCCTGCCTCCCATCATCTCGGGAAATCCGGTGATCTCTGATACGTCAATTGTTTCTATTCCTGCATCCCGGAGCATACGTGCCGTGCCTCCGGTTGAAATGATCTCTACATCAAGTTGTTTGAGCCCGCGTGCAAAATCCACTATTCCCGTTTTGTCAGAAACGCTCAGCAATGCCCTTTTTACCAAAAAATCACCAAGTCAGGTTGTAAGATATTACTAATAAAGGTTCTGGTTTGTCTTTTTTGTGCTCTTTTTACTATTGGGGAGTCAATCTCATATTTTCCCTTTACTAAGGACAATTCCATAATGGTATGGTTTAAGGTCATATGTCAGGGGACTTTTGAACCCTGAGGATATAGCCCATTCTATGCATTTTTCTGGCTCTTCCACATTAAAATATTGGATAGAATAATATAATCTACACTTTTGTCTTCAAGACCGCTGCCGTCTGATACAAAATCACGAAGCACTGATTCAATATTGCTCAAATTTTCCACTTTTGCCTTCTGTTCTGTAATCTCTATCATTTCTGGCTCTATATCGATGGCGTAGACTTTCCCCTTTATTATCTTTGCAGCTGGAATTGTAAAGGTTCCGTAACCACAACCAAAATCGGCTACATCCGCAATTTTATCGTTCAAACCCAGTTTTTCAAGGACCTCATCTGCTCTAAAAAACCCTTCCCATACATTTTCATCGGGCATTCCGCATTCTTTTATTTTCATTTTTCCAGTCCAGAATCTGCTTACAATATATCTTGGTGTTTCTTAAATCTCTTTGAAAATTTTGCAAGAGATTCGCCACGAACATGGATAGAAAATTCAGAAAAGTAGCCAAAGGGTGTTGTATGGACCTCTATTCCCTTATTTTCCAATTTTTCTTTAATTTCAGAAATAATTTGCGATGCGAATTCAGGGGAAGATGTACTTGATGAGAGATGTGCAAAAGAATGCAAAATGATTCCTTCTTTATTCACTTTATTAAGGTACCACTTAAAATTTTTCACAGGATTTTTTATTATCTTGTTTTTTTTCTCTTCGTCCTCTAATTCAACATGTATGAAAACAACTGCAGTAGTTTCTATTTTTTCTTCTTCTTTTATGTCTTCTACGTTTT
Organism: Methanohalophilus sp. RSK; assembly: GCF_003722075.1. GTDB lineage: Archaea > Halobacteriota > Methanosarcinia > Methanosarcinales > Methanosarcinaceae > Methanohalophilus. The sequence goes on from NZ_RDSK01000001.1 coordinate 174,649, forward strand.
CTAGGGTCTTACTAAAAGTGTCAAACCAAAAATATTCGGTATCAAATAGTAAAAAGTGTTGGGGCATCTGTCCTGTCAACATGGTTACAGAAGATAATCGTTTTACTCCACAGGGAAAGATTGAATCCCTTGCAAAGGATAGTTGCAGGTGAGAAACTGACATCGGATGAGATGGATAACATTTATCTTTCCACACGCTGCAGAGCCTGTGATGATGTCTGTCCGGTAGACATCCCTATTACTGATATCATACAGTATGAACGGCAATTGCTGGCACAACAGGGAAAAGAACCTGCCAAAACCACAGCGATCTCTAAGAACATTATCGAACGTAACAGTCCCGGTGGTATGGATCCTTCAACAAGGTTTTATGAGTTACAGATGATCTTGAAATTGCCGAAAATTCCGAGATCGCCTATATGACAGGTTGTTGGATTGCACACAGCCAGCCGGACATAGCCAGATCAACTATCCGCCTGCTCAATCAGGTTGGTATCAAGCCGATGCTTCTGAAAGATGAGAAGTGCTGCGGTCTTTTCCTCATAGACAATGGTCATCTTGAGGAGGCAGCCGTGCATGCAAAGAAATTCGTAGATTACATTGAATCACTGGGAGTGAAGAAGGTTATAGTTTCATGCCCCGGTTGCTATCTGGTTCTGGGTCGTGAGTATCCTAAACTCTACAGGGAGTTGAACTTTGAGGTCGAGCATTCTCTAAACCTGTTCAGGGATTTGATAAATGATGGTACTCTCAGACCAAACAATATTGATTATACTGTTGCGGTAAGAGATGCCTGTCCTCTGAAGCAATCAAAGGATATATCAAGGGATATCCTTTCCAGCATGGATGTGGATATCAAAGAACTTTTTGATGGAAAACATGTTTGCTGTGGAGGACCTGCCGGCCTTAAACCCAACTTCCCGGAAATATCATCGGATATTGCCATGTTGTCGGTTAAGAACTATAAAGAGAAGGCCGATATGCTGGTTTCTTATTGTCCTTTCTGCATGCATCATATAGGTGGTGTTTGTAAATCAAAGGATGAAGAACTGAATATGAAAGACATTTCAGTTTTGCTGGCAGAAAGCATATTTGGAGATGTCAAGGAGATGGAATCATGAAAGTAGGTTTAATCAGATGTATGCAAACAGAGGATATGTGCCCTGCAACAACAGATTTCAAAGTAATGAAGGAGAAAAAACTTGCATTCAAAGATGTTGAGGGCGAAATTGAAGTGATAGGTGTTGTTTCATGTGGTGGCTGCCCTGGAAAGAAAGCAGTTCCGAGGGCTGCTGAAATGGTCAGACGAGGAGCCGATACAATTGCTCTTGCTTCTTGCAACCAGAGGTAATCCAATAGGGTTTGCCTGTCCGCATGCTGAGCAGATGAAAGCAGCAATCAAAAAGAAAATAGGTGATTCGATACGATTAATCGATTATACTCATTAATTGATAATCACAAATGTAATTAAACCTATTTAGATAATGATATGATGCTGTAGCGGTCAGGGAAGAGATGCAATTTATCTGATTGAAAAGATTTACTTGAAAGCAGTCAACCACTGAACCCCCGGACCTTAGGCGTGGGAGTATGTCAGAGAGATAGAGTTATACTTTTTGTTGTGCTTCTTTTTTAAATGTCCACTTCATTAAAGGTATCATTGCATCTCTAACTTCAATACCGTCCTCTGTTAATGAATATTCAACTCTTGGAGGTATTTCTGCAAAAGCTTCCCTTTCGATGAGTCCGAAATCTTCTAACTCTTTCAGCCTGTCTGCCAATGTTTTAGGGCTTATGTTACCCAAATTCTGTGTGATTTCATTGAATCTTATTTTTTTTCTGTTTCCGATGGCGCAGATAATCAACAATGCCCATTTTTTACTGATTACATTGATAACACCATCTAGAGAGCATAAACAAATTTCTTCCCCTCCCTTTTTTGCGCATTGAATGTTTCCACAGTGATTATTACTTTCTTTCTTCATAGTTTGTTCCTTCTCCATTATTACCTATGTTTGTATAAACTTGAGATTTTAAATACTTTCTAATTAATAGGTAGTATGTAACTTAAAGTTAGGTGAGAAATATGTGTTGCGAACAAGAAAGACATCATACAAATATGTGTTGCGAACAAGAAAGACATCATACAAATATGTGTTGCGGACAAGAAAAACATCATACAAATTTTGGGCACTTGAACCATGTTTCCGTTGGTGACTGTGGATGCGGACATTCGTTCCGTCGTTTTGTATCTGCTAAAGAAAAGCAAGAGTTTCTGGAAGATTATAAGGATCAACTTAAGAAGGAACTTGATGCAGTAGATGAACATCTCGGAGAGATCAAAAGAAAATGAAAACATGTTCCTTTCTGAAAGAACATCAATTTGTTACCTTATTTAATCAAGAGTTATTTAAAAATTCATGATCAAGAGTTTTAAAAACAGATGATGAACAAATTGTGTTTAATAGATGATGCAGACTACGATACTGCAATTAAAGTGGAAGGGCTTAGTAAAAAGTATGATAATGTCCAGGCGGTTGCAAACGTAGAGTTTGAAGTGCGGTCTGGAGAAATTTTTGGATTCTTAGGACCAAACGGTGCAGGTAAGACCACAACCATCAATATGCTTACCGGTCTGGCACTTCCAGACACAGGGACAATCCATATCGACGGGATCGATTGTACAAAAAAGCCACGTGGAGCCCAACACCTTATAGGAGTGGTCCCGGATGAAAACAACCTGTATCCAGAGTTGAGTGGCTTTGACAACCTCTGTTTCTGTGCCGCTCTTTATGGCATGAGCAAGAGCGAACGCCAGGCAAGAGCTAGGGACCTGCTGGAAGCCTTCGATTTAGCTAAGGCAGCCAGCCGCAAGTTCGACAGCTATTCAAAGGGCATGAAGCGTAAGCTCACCATTGCTGCCGGAATAATCCATAAACCCAAAATTTTATTTCTGGATGAACCCACCACTGGTATTGACGTAGCCAGTGCAAGACATTTGCGTAATCTCATTAGAGACTTGAACAGGAATGGAACGACAATATTTCTGACTACTCACTATATTGAGGAGGCAGAGCAGCTTTGCAATCGCATCGCTTTTATCGTTTCAGGTAACATTGTTCGTGTAGATTCTGTTGAAAATCTGGTACAGCCTATACAGGGAAAGCATGTAATACAGATTGCATGCTCGAATTATTCTAATGATTTACAAAATAAGCTCGTTTCTGGAGGATTATTAATATACAGGAAATTAATCAGGAAAGGAAATAAGGCATTACCATGAATGCTGTTGTCCTTCTCATTAATGGTACGGCCCTGGCAGGTATTCTAGTTGCATTTATGGATGATCAGGAAAAAGCAATTCTCTCAATCAAAATTGCATTTAAGGGTTTCATGCAAATCCTGCCTGTGACATTGATCATACTGATTGTGATTGCTTTGCTCCTTGGTTTTGTTTCCCCTGATAACTTATCCGGATTTATTGGGCAACAGTCAGGATTAGGCGGTATTTTGTTAATCGGGGTTGCAGGGGCTATTATGCATATTCCCGCAATACTTTCATTTCCTCTGGCCGCTTCTTTGCTCGAAAAAGGTATATCTTATACCGCAGTGGCCGCTTTGATCACAACTTTGACAATGATTGGTACGGTTACATTACCTCTGGAAATCCGGCAACTGGGCAAAAAATTTGCACTGCTTCGAAATGGAATAAGTTTTGTTATTGCCATTGTTATTGCTTTAATTGTGGGTGTGGCAATGGAGGCAACGTTATGGCAATAAGTTCCCAGATCAGCAATCAGCAGAACCTTAAAGATTGGATTTCTCTTGGAATTGTATTGTTGATTGCCTTTGTGGTTCTCAAAATATATCCTTTCAAAATCGGGAGTGTAATTGAATATTTCTGGCAATATACGATGGAAATGGTTCTAATTCTCCCGGCAGTTATGTTGATAATGGGGCTTTTTTCAGTATATGTTTCTAATAATATGATAGAGAAATATCTTGGCAAATATGCTGGGATAAAGGGCATATTTCTATCATTTTTCCTGGGTTCTTTACCTACAGGTCCCTTGTATGTTGCTTTCCCTATAGCATCTCATCTGCTGGAAAAGGGGGCTCGCGTATCCAATGTCATAATCTTCCTCTCGGCCTGGGCATGCCTGAAGATTCCACAGGAATTGATGGAGTTTCAGTTTTTAGGCTGGAAATTTATGTTTTTGAGGTTATTTTTTACTGTAATTTTGGTAATCATAATGGCTAAAATCATTGAATATTTTTTTGGAATTACTGATGATAGGTTATAATATCAGCCTTTCAGTCCCGTACAAATTTCACCACAGGACATACCTCTATACATTTGCCGCAGTGGGTGCACTTATCTCCTATATAGGCAATTTTGTTTTCGATCCGGATTGCGTTGCGAGGACATTTGCCTATACATACCCCGCAACCCGTACAGCCCAAGGCCCGGCGTATGGAGTTTTCCGTATCCTTGAGAAGTTTTCCGGCATCGGCTTTGGAAGATGCCCTGACTCTTACTGAACCTGTGGCAAAGACCTGCGCTGTATCTTTTTTCCGGGTGATCATTGTTTAATATTATATTGCACGTTAGATGCAAAAGTTATATAAGCATGTATTTTTAATTTTATTAACATCACAAAAACATATGAAGTTTTATCTGGGGAGTAATTTTATGGGATATAAAAAGGAAATTGTGGATTATAGGACCATTTGTGCCATATCTTCAAGACTAAGAATTAATATTATTATATTATTGAAAGATAGGCCAATGACAGTTACTGAACTATCAAGAGAACTTAATATTGCCAAATCTACAGTTCATGACAATATTTCTATATTGATTGACACTGATATTGTGTCTCGTTCGGATGATGGTCACAAGTGGGTATACCATGAACTCACTCCGGAAGGAGAGTATTTAATAAGATATTATGAAATAGTCTGATTATGTGTTGGTATTCTTGATATTATCAGTAATCTGTTCATAAGAGATTTTTTCCGGTCTTAATTCCTAAATATACTGCTGTTAGAGTTTAGACTATTTGTATTGATTCTCTAGGAAAATTTGTTCGTTTTTTACGAACGAATTCGACTATGTTATATTGTTAGTCAATATTAGTTTAATTGCTCTTGACAATTAGTATGTACTAATACATTTGAAAACTAAACATAGAATAAATCTTGTATTTAATATTTTAATACTTTGTGTCGGGAGAAATTAAGGGAGTGAAATATAATGGGAAAACTTAACCTAAAGAATATGTGCACAATCAGTACAATAGTTGCGTTTGGACTGTTTATTGTGTGTTTATCTCCATCTGTATCGGCAATGTCAGATAATTCAAATGTTGTGACTTTAAATAACGCAGAAGAAGTTGCGGCATATTATGTGCAATATGTACCGGTCTTCATGCCGAGTATGTCAGATTGGGAAGATGCAACTGTAAAATATTCAACTACCTTTTATGATATCGATGGCAACAAGTCTGCTTTTTCATTTGATGTAATTGACAATGGTGAGTATGCGGGTTATATTCTTGTTTCAGCTACAAGAGATAACTACCCGATTCTTGAATTTTCAGAAGGAAGCATTCCAAATGATGTGGCTGAATTTCAATCAAAATCCATGGTGCAAGCATCTGAATATGCTGTAGAAAACAATTTAAGAATCTGTAAAGCAAAGCCTTTGTATCTGGGAGGTACCTTTTATTATATTGAATACTCTTTAATTGATTCAAGTGGTAATGTTTCAGACAAAGTTGTTGTGGATTTGATAACTTCTCAATCAATATCTCCTGCAAAATTATCTAACTTTTCCTCTGTAAACACAAATTCAGTTGATTTTAACAATGAATTATTACAGCAGAATAAAGTAGAAGCAGCAAATGAATTGTGGAATTCTTTGGAAAATAGAATGGATAGTGGTAATCTAACTCCTGATGCTATGAAATCTTCCAGAGGTCTGGGTTGGGTTGATGATGTACCTGCCTATGAATGGTATAGGGGTTGTTCCCCAACAGCTTCTGCAATGGTTTTGGGCTATTGGGATACACAGGGTTATCCAGATTTTACCAACAATGAAACATTGCTAATAGATGAACTGGCAGATGCTATGAATACAGGTTCTGGTGGGAATACAAGTATGTCAAATATTCCTATAGGTATAGAAGATGTTTGTGAAGATTACGGCTACAATGATTTCGAGTCATCAAATGAATATTATGTGACATGGAGTGAAACAAAATCTGAAATTGATGGAGATAGACCATTTGTCCTGTCGGTTTTTGATGGTGGTGTGGGTAGTGGTCATTCTAAACCTTATAACAACCATAGTGTAACTTGTATTGGTTACAGTGATTATACCGAAGATTATGTATTTATACATGATACATGGGATGAAAATACACATCATATTGCTTTTGATAATTGGGACCGTGCACATGCAACATGGGTGATACCTTAATCACCCATTTTTGATTATAGGTGGTTTGATGTGGCATTCCAAACGAATCTTTACAATTCTGATTGTATTCATTTGCACTAGTTTATTTTTCATAACTACTGCATATTCTGAATCTATTGGAGAAGACGACGTAGTTGGTCCGGGATTACCTCCATCTGAAATGATGCCGGAACGGTATATCCTTGACTCAATGGATGATGATAATGCCAATCATCTTTCCATGTTTCCCGATATTTCTCAATATTCTGATTGTGGAAACTATACTCGTCATACAATTATGTGTGTATGGTATTTTGATAACAAGAACTCGTTTATCAAATCGGAAGCGAATTTGTCCAGTTATCTGGTTGAATCAGGTGAAGTTGGGGTTGTGAAACTTAATATCAGTGATGAGATTAATGGAATTATTGAATCACGTGAAGATAAGAATCAATGGAGACCAACTCTTGGGCCCAAGCAGTTCAATGCTACCCGATATGTAAGTACGACAACATCCGGCTATTTTCTGGTTTATGTTCGTCCTTTTCTTGAAGAAAGAGAAGATTATTTCATTGTTTATTATGGAACAAAAGACGGTGCAGATATTGGAGATCAAAAACAGGAGTTGAAGAAATTGATAGCAAAGTCCTACTATTTTGGGAATTCGGAAGGTGGGGTTGAAGGTCTACATATGCATCCTGATACTTCCAAATCCCCAAACATGGTTCCTGGATTTGAATTGTTGATCTTAATAGGGTCATTTTGTTGTGCATTTATATTTAGACGTCATCTACTCAAATTCAAATAAATTTCACCACAGGACAGACCTCTATACATTTGCCGCAATGGGTGCACGTATCCCCTATATAGGCAATTTTGTTTTCGATCCGGATTGCGTTGCGAGGACATTTGCCTATACATACCCCGCAACCCGTACAGCCCAAGGCCCGGCGTATGGAGTTTTCCTGTTCTTTTTCAGATTAACCAGTTGGTTATGCGGGATTCTGTCAGAAATCTCTATGGAATTTGTAGTTACCTGGCTGAATTAAGAAAACTTTATGTATCGTTATGTTTATCCAAACATATCGCCACATGTTATGGAATTAAAACACTTTCATCATAGGGGAACTCTCATGCATAAAAAATTCAGGTATATTCTATTGATATTTGTGATCTTGTTTGCTGTATGCACAAGCGCATGTGTTGATCAAGAGGACGTTTCTGCGCAGAGCACAAGATCGATAACTGATATGGCGGGAAGGACAGTTGAAATCCCGGCTGAGGTTGACAGGGCAGTTGCCACTTCTCCTCCTGCAACAATGCTAATCTACATGCTGGCTCCTGATAAATTAGCAGGCTGGAATTTTATGCCTCAGGGGTCGCAAACATATCTGGAACCTGAGTATCAGACCCTGCCTGTGATTGGCGGTTGGTTTGGTAAGCAGGATGGAAATTATGAAACCATAATATCCATGGGTCCCGATATCATCTTTGAAGGCTACAACAGTGGAGGGGATGTTAATTCTACCATCAATGAAAGACAGAAAAAATTCGGTACAATTCCTGTTGTGGGGATTGAATCGACAATTGATGCCATGGGATATGCAAAGTCAATCAAATTCATGGGCAATGTTCTCGGAGAAGAAGAGAGAGCAGGTCGATTGATCTCTTTTTACGAAAGAGCACTTAACAATGTCACCGTAAAGGTCTCACAAATACCTGAAGATGAAAGGAAGAGTGTCTATTATGCAGAAGGTACCAATGGTCTGCTTACGGACCCGGAAGGTTCCCCGCACAGTCAGTTGATAGAGATATGTGGTGGTATCAATGTAGCAGAATGTCCCATTGAACAGGGTTATGGAAGATCAGAGGTGTCCATTGAACAGGTATTGCAATGGGACCCCGAAGTTATCATCACAGGCGACCCTAATTTTTACAAAAATGTATATGAAGACCCTCTCTGGCAGGACATCACTGCGGTAAAAAAAGATGAGGTATATCTTTTCCCAGATGCTCCTTTTTGCTGGTTTGACAGGCCACCGGGTATTAACAGGATAATCGGTATTCCCTGGACAGCTAAAGTGCTCTACCCTCAAGAGTTCAGCGATCTTGATCTCAGGGGTCATGTAAAGGGATTCTATTCAGAGTTCTATCATTATGAACTGTCGGAAGATGAGATCGATGGGTTATTGAACCCGGCTGCTGCATCAAAGTAAAATTTTATAAATAGTTTCAGACGAAGGTGCAATTAAATGACAGATGAAGTAACTGGTAAAGCTGGGTTTCATGACGAATATGCCGAAAATTTCGAAGATGTTGCTGCCAACATCTTTGCTCCTATATATCCTGTTATTTCGCAGCAGATAATCAACAGATGCCAGATCAGGAGCGGGACTTTCATAGATGTGGGCAGCGGACCCGCATCACTTGCGATAGCTCTCAGTAAGCTTGTCGATGGCAAGGTCTATGCAATGGATTTTTCTGAAAAAATGCTCGCTATAGCAAAGAAAAAGATTGAATCAAGGGATTTGAATGCAAATGTGATTCCTATTTTCGGTGATATTCATGATATGCCTTTTGACGATTGTTTTGCTGACCTGGTCGTAAGCCGTGGTTCTCTATTCTTCTGGCAGAATGTGCCCCAAGCTTTCAGGGAAATATATCGTGTGCTAAAACCCGGTGGTATGGCCTATATTGGAGGCGGTTTCGGCACAGCGGAACTTAAGTCAAAGATCACACAGGCCATGGAAAAAAGGGACCCTACATGGCCACAGTGTGTCGAAAAAAGATTGAACAAGGCCAATCTGGATTCTTTTAAAAAAGCACTGCATGTTGCTGAAATTGACCATTACAGGATAATAGATGATGAATCCGGTTTCTGGATATGTTTCAATAAGGTGGACTGACCTATGAAGTGCAACATATGTGAAATCGGCTGCGAGCTTGCAGAGGGAAAGAGTGGCCAATGTCGTATGTATATCAACAAAAATGGTCAGATCATCGAGAGATTTCCAAACACCTACTTCACAATGTTTCCGGTTTCCATTGAGACAGTCCCCCTGCTCCATTTTTATCCGCGGGGTAAATTTCTGCAGGTTTGTACCATTGGCTGCAATTTTAAATGTGAAGGCTGCATCTCGGAGATCCTGGCATCCCGTCTTCTTTCCACTAATAAAAAAAGTGGAATTAGCAATGAGAACGTTATCAATAAAGCCCTTGATGAAGACTGCATAGGGATTGTTTTTTGTCTCAATGATCCGGCTGTCTCCTATTTTACATTCCGGGACCTTGCTAAAAAGGCCAGGCAGAACAATCTTTTGATCGGTTGCTCCACTAACGGATATTTTACAGAAAACGCATTGAAAGAACTAATCCCTTTGATTGATTTCGTAAATATCGGTATAAAGGGTTATTCAGATGAAAGGTATATTTCATGCGGTGCCAGAGGTTCCGGGCCTGTTTTCAGGAATCTGAAATTACTGAAAGAAAGTGATGTTCATGTTGAGGTTTCTACCATTTACATCAAGGGTTCAGAGGATGAAGTCATAAATTCTGCAAAATTTGTTTCCTCCCTCTCAGAGGATATACCGTTTCAGGTTATGAGGTTTGTACCTTTTGGAGATGCAGCCCCTCAGATCGAACCAACGATAAGGGAAAGTGAAGGTCTGTGTGACAAATTAACGCAATACCTAAATTATGTGTATCTTTTCAATTCTCCGGGTACCGATCATTTGAATACGGTATGTCCAGAATGCAGTAAAATCATTTTCCAGAGGGAGTTCTTTGGTCCCATGGGCTCCCGTACTTTATCCTACCTGCCGCAGGGGGGATGTGAGTGTTCGAATCCAGCCTTTTTCAGAGGAGAAGTAAGTGAAGTTTCTCATCATGAACCTGGATTTATGGGAGGATACAGGATCACCCGGGCTCTGGAGATGATCCATGCTATTCTTGTCTGCCTTGGGATAAAAGATGATCATAAACTTGCAGAAATATGGGCCAATGTCATGGAAACAGGATATTTGGAGGAGCTTCATACCAGTTCTCAGGACCTTGACTCTTACTTTGATGTAATTGAGCATTTTGCCGCCCTTGCAGACAGGAAAAAGGAAGGAATGGAACTTGTGGCTTATATGAGGAAGAAACTGGATTTCATACGGTCTGTGACAAATGACATTGAAAGGCCACGGGTTTATTATTGTATGGGATATCCCCTTTTTGCACTCAATGGGGAGCGAATTGAGAATAATCTTGTTGAAGCTGCAGGCGGAGAAAGTGTAAACAAGCTGATCGACAGGGAGGGAAAACCCGGGGTTGGTATTTCTCATAATGAATTTGCAGAGATGAACCCTGTGTTCATATTCATATCAGGCTTCCTTTCAACCCCGGTTTCCGATTCATATGCCTATTGTAAAAAACATGGTCTATCTGCAGATGCCCTAAAAAACAGGAGGATATACGGTCTTCGTCCATTATGGGATTTCGGAAGTCCTAGATGGATATTGGGGCTGATGTACATAGCAAATAAGTTACATCCTGAAAAATTTAATTTTGATATTGATAAAGAGGCAAATCAGTTCTATAAAAGGTTCTATGGTGTGTCCTTTGATTCTTCAAGGCACAACAGGTCTTTTTACAGCGTTTCATCCAGGCAATGACCACACTTTATGAACCGATTTTAGGAAATGAGATATAAATGTCATATGATATCGGAAGAATCACAGGTTTGAAATTGGGGATTCATAAGAGAATCTCTGAGGGTAATACACAGATATTCCTCGCATTTTTCCTTATGATATTTCTCTTTGTACTTTCCCTTTTTATGGGAAGGTATTCAATCCCTCCACAAACTATAATGACTAACATTATTTTCTGGCTTCTATCATTAGGAAAGGTGGAGCCTTCAAATGTGGGTACTGTCATATTTCAGATACGTCTTCCAAGGATAATTGCAGCTATGCTGGTAGGGGCTGGATTATCTATATCTGGAGCTTCCTTTCAAGGCCTTTTCCGCAATCCGCTGGTATCTCCCTATATTTTAGGAGTGGCTTCAGGGGCTGGATTTGGTGCCTGCCTGGGTATCCTGATAAGTGAGAATATATTTGTTATCCAGTTAATGGCATTTTCTTTTGGAATACTTGCAGCTTTTCTAGCTTACAGCCTCAGTAAGTCCTGCAAGGCAACGGTCACACTGGTCCTTGTGCTTTCAGGTATTATTGTAGGTGCAGTTTTCACTGCTCTGACCTCTCTGGTAAAATATGTCGCAGATCCATATGATAAACTTCCTGAGATGGTATTCTGGCTTATGGGAAGTCTCTCATCTGTCAGGGCCGAGGATCTGATGTATGCGTCACCTGCAATTCTTGCCGGTATGCTCGTTCTCATTCTTATTGGGTGGCGCATCAATGTCATCTCTTTGGGAGAGGAAGAAGCCAGGTCACTGGGTATAGATACTATGAAAATGACAATACTGATAGTTATTTGTGCCACTCTGGTCACAACTTCTGCAATTAGTATCAGCGGTATTATTGGATGGGTAGGCCTTGTAGTACCCCATATCTCGCGGATGCTGGTTGGTCCAAGTTACAAAAAACTGTTACCAATGTCAGTTTTCCTCGGTGCATCTTTTCTTTTGATCGTAGATGATCTCGCAAGGACATTAATGAGCATAGAAATACCCCTTGGAGTTCTTACGGCATTGATAGGAGCACCATTTTTTGCTTATCTTTTACAAAAAAAGAAGGTTGGTTGGTCATGATATTAAGGGTAGACAATGCTTCGTATTCGTATGGTGGCAAGGAGAATGTATTTGAGGATATTTCCTTTTTTTTAAATAAGGGTGAGACTTTATGCATACTTGGTCCCAATGGGATTGGTAAATCAACACTGCTAAAATGCCTCGGCAATGTATTGAAATTAAGTGAGGGCAGCGTCTTTATTGAGGGAAAAGACATCTCTTCGATGAGCAGAACAGAGATTGCCCAAAAGATCGGTTACGTTCCCCAGTCAGATCAATCGGTATTTCCCTTCTCTGTACTGGATTTTGTAATGCTTGGAAGAGCACCTCATCTTCCCTTCTTCTCCTCTCCTGGAGAAAAGGATCTCAATATAGCTGAGAATGCCATCAATAAAGTGGGGATATCTCATTTGAGGGATCGGCCTGTTACAGAAGTAAGTGGTGGCGAAAGACAGCTTGCTCTGATTGCAAGGGCTCTGGCACAGGAGCCGGAAATTTTGCTTCTGGATGAACCTACCTCCCATTTGGATTTCGGGAACCAGGTACGTGTTCTGAACCTTATTGGAAGACTAACATCTCAGGGCACTTCTGTGATTATGAGCACGCACTTCCCGGACCATGGTTTTATAGGCTCTAAGAATGTAGCGATAATGCTTGAGAATGGTTTCATTGACCCGGGAACTGCTGAAGAAGTAATTACAAAAGAGAACATGGCTCTTGCATATGGTGTCGATGTAACCATCGATCATGTCAGTTCCATACAGAGAAATGTATGTCTTCCTCTTTAATTATGTCAGCCTTTCAGTCCCGTACAAATTTCACCACAGGACATACCTCTATACATTTGCCGCAGTGGGTGCACTTATCCCCTATATAGGCAATTTTGTTTTCGATCCGGATTGCATTGCGGGGACATTTGCCTATACATACCCCGCAACCCGTACAGCCCAGAGCCCGGCGTATTGAGTTTTCCGTGTCCTTGAGAAGTTTTCCGGCATCGGCTTTGGAAGAGGCCCTGACTCTTACTGAACCTGTGGCAAAGACCTGCGCTGTATTTTTTTTCCGGGTGATCATTGCCATCTCGTTGGTATACTTCACCTCACCGATAGCAAGCAGCATGCCGCTTTTCCTTATTTTCTCCATATCAAGGGCCGTGGAGAAACTTCCCTCAGCTGTCATTTCCCCGGTGGTGCAGGGGCGATAGCCCACACTGGAGGTGAATGTCAATTTGTTAGGGTCGTATCTTGTGGGAGCAGTATTAATTCCCAGTTCTTCGGCTACTTTTTTTATGTTGGCAGGGAGGGATTTCCATCTCCAGAACCCATAATCAGCCCATTGTTTGTCGATGCCGGTTTTCTCGGCGTAGGCATACAAATGGTTCATCAGTTTTTCTTCGTAATGGGGATGGGTCTTTTTCAGACGTTTCAAATCTCCCAGAGAAGATGAGGGGCACAGCCAGCATCCCATCCGGTCAAACCCTTTCTCATAGAGGGGATTGTAGGGCAGTTCATTCATGAATATGTAGAGCCAGATATGCAGGGCAGTCCAGTCCTGTATCGGTGAGGCTGCGGTCTGGTTGCCCACCCAGGGATTTTTCCAGACACGGTTGCTGCGGGCCCGGGTGGTTGATTCATATTTGCGCTGGCCCACAAAGGTCAGGCAGCCTTTCTCATAATTCTCCTCTATCAACCGGCTTATGGGTCCGAGTTTGCAGACTTTGCAGCACCATCTCATTTCCACTGCAGGCGGCCCGAAAGCATCGATGGATTCCCAGAAGGCATCCCCCACACTTATGGATTTGACCTCTTTTGAATATAATTCTCCCACATGCCGGATGTTGTCCAGTGTTTCAGGGAATTCAAGCCCGGTATCGGCAAACATTATTTCATAATCTCTGACGCACTCATCCACAAGCTGGACCACTGCAAGACTGTCCTTGCCTCCGGAATAAGATACGGAGATAGGCAGATCCTCATTTTCAATGGTTTTTTGAATGAAAGAGTGGGCTTCTGTGATTGATTCATCCATTATGGATCGGTTTGCCCGGATAACATCGTCCCAGCATGAAGGTTTTCTATCATTGACTTTTGAAGTTGTATCCGTTTTCCATCGGGGTTTGACTGCAGTGCCTTTTTTGGTTTCTATCATTTCCCGGCCATCCATTCGGGCACGGCCTGTAGCAACAACTTCTCCGGCAGGGGTTATTATTATGACTTCGTCATCTTTCTGTATTCCCGGGTCCGCATCCAGTACTCCCGGGGCAAGCAGGTTTGCACCTTTGTGCAGGAATTTTTTCACATCTTCCTCGATGGTCACGTAACCTGTAAGGGTTTCTTTGCCTGTCAAAATCCGGCGAGCGGCTTCCAGTCGGGGCAGAAGTACCCATTCAAGTTTGCCGATCTCATAACGTATGCTCGCAATTACTTCGCCATCAACAATTATCTCATCCATGCGGTCTTCATAGGGTGCCTTGTTGAGCAGCACTACCCTGTCCGTGTCAAGAAGCGGGTTGTTGAATTGTTGTTTTGATATCCGGTTTATGTGTTCGATATCGTGCAAAAAAGCCGGTCTTATATCTCCCGGGGGTGTAACATTTACTTTTACACATTCATCCCCGCAGGCACATTTTTTGCCAAGGACCGGTACATTGCAGCTGTGGCACCATTGCAGCAGCAAATCTCCATGAAATACAGGTTGTGACATCTATGCTGGAAATCCTGTACTGGTTAAATAATATTGTGGTCGTTCTCAGAAGAACTTTGAAGCCAGGGAATTGCCCTGCGATTGGCACATCTGTTCGTAGGGACAGTATTCACAGAGTTTTCCCCGCTTTGCCTGTGGCATTTTTCCGTTCTTTATCTTTTCGATCCGTTTGAGGATATTGAGCACCTCCCTGCGCTCGGTTGGCCGTATTCTCACAGGCCTTGCCTGACCCTGAGAGGCATAAAAAAGCACTGCGGAATTTACCGGTTGGACGTATCTTTCTTCTGCAAGTATGGAGTAAGCTGCCAGAGGTATCCGGTCATTTTTCCAAACACCCTGCTCCGGGGCATTACCGCTCTTTATGAGCAGAGGCATCTTCTGGTCATCGTGAAAGACGATTGCCGATGGTGCACCGCTTAAATTTAATTTGTCCGAATGCATCAGGGGTTCGATTTCAACGGGTGTTATGAGTTCAATCATTTTTTCATCAGATTGGTTCTTTAAATTGGCTGCTATTGCAGGTAACGCTTCGTTTACATCTTCCACAGCATCTTTGAATTGTTTTTCATCAATATGCTCCAATTCGTCAGAATAGATGGTTATTATTTCCTGTACTATTTCTTCTACCCGCGTTTGCAGCAGGGGAAGTGTTTCCTGTTTTGAGCTGGCAATCTCTGCACAGGAAAGAGCCAGTTCTTTTAGCAGTAAATGACGGATGTAAGGTTTTTTAATGTCATCTGCTATTGTTTCATTCCTGCTGGCAAAGTATACCTTTCGGGGACATTTCGTGTAGAGGACTACTTCCGAAACACTGGAATTTGTTTCGCAGAACATTGCACACATATTTAGAAGTTAACAAATTGCATAATATTTAAGTTAAATGAATATCCGGATATCGGCAATAGACGAATCGACATTCGTTAAATATATATGCATGCTGGTATTGAGGTAATTGTAGCACATGACCGAGGATGCACCAAAGGAAAACTTACGTCACCGCCTGGCTGAAAAGATGGCTGGTGAGATCACTCTTTCGGATAAGCCTGGTGAGGCTCTGAAAAAATGGAGACTCAATTTCGAGATCGCACAGACTGATATTTCTTCATATCTGGGTGTTTCGCCATCTGTGATAAGTGACTATGAAAGTGGAAGGCGAAAGTCTCCGGGAACCCTTATCGTCAGCAAGATTGTGGATGCTCTGATAAATATTGATTCAGAAAGCGGAGGCCACAAGATACATGCCTATGAAGGCATGCTGTACAGTGACCAGGTATCAAAAGCGGTCTATGCAACTTACGAATACACATATCCAATGCAGCTTGCAAAACTGGCCACTCTTATAGAGGCGGATGTGGCCTACCGGGGTGTGGAAAAACCTCTGTATGGTTTTACGGTGGTAGACAGTAAGAAGGCAATTCTTGAACTGTCTTCCCACGAATTCCAGAAACTTTATGGATGGAGCACAGAACGTGCCATGATATTCACAAAAGTGTCTACAGGGAAATCCCCCATGGTAGCAATCAGGGTCACAAACCTGAAACCCGCAGCAGTGGTTATGCATGGCCTTAGTATCAGGGAGGTGGATCCTATTGCTAAAAAAATGGCAGAAGTTGACAGGATCCCTTTGATGGCAACGACTATGGACCTTGATGAATTGATCGAGGCATTAAAACACTACAGTCAATACCAGGTAATCGAATGATATTTATTTTTGATAAAAAGGTGATTTAAGCAATGAGCGTAGGGATTGTTTCATACGGTACATATATCCCCAAATTCAGGATAAAAGTGGAGGATATAGCAAAGGTATGGGGTGATAATGCAGATATACTCAGTGCAGGCCTCATGGTGAATGAAAAATCCGTCCCGGATCTGGACGAGGATACTGTAACAATTGCAGTAGAGGCTGCAAGGGCTGCAATTTGTCGCAGCAGTCTTGATCCTTCCAGAATAGAGGCGATATATACAGGTTCTGAAAGTCACCCCTATGCGGTCAAACCCACCAGTACAATAGTGGCTGAAGCGGTGGAAGCGACCCCTGAGATGACTGCAGCGGACTTTGAATTTGCCTGTAAAGCAGGAAGTGCCGGTATGCAGGCATGCATGGGACTGGTACAATCCGATATGGCAGATCTGGGGCTTGCGATAGGTTCGGACGTATCACAAGGTGCACCCGGGGACGCGCTGGAATATACCGCCGCTGCTGGCGGTGCGGCTTATATTATAGGCAACAAAGAAGAAGAAATGGTGGCAATTATCGAAGATACCTACTCTTTCACTACCGATACACCTGATTTCTGGAGACGTGAGGGTATGCCTTATCCCGAACATGGTGGGCGTTTCACCGGAGAACCCGGTTATTTCAAACACGTTCTGGGTGCCGCAAAAGGGCTGATGAACAAACTTGGCACTTCAGCTGAGGATTACGATTATGCAATTTTCCATCAACCCAATGGTAAGTTCCCCTCCAGGGTGGCAAAAATGCTGGGATTCAGTAAGGAAAAAATTGCTCCCGGCCTTGTGGTCACAAGATTGGGTAATACGTATTCCGGTTCATGCCTGATGGGTATTGCAGCTACTCTTGATCAGGCAAAGCCTGGAGACAGGATATTTGCCACAGCCTTTGGTTCAGGTGCAGGGGCAGATGCCTTCAGTTTCAGGGTAACGGACAAGATCGATAAGATAAGGGATAAAGCTCCCCGGGTAGAGGAATTGCTTGCAAATCCTGTTTACATGGATTATGCAATGTATGCAAAGCATAAAGGCAAGATAAGACGTGCATGAGGGGATAAAAATGAGAGACGTTGCAATTATCGGAAGTTATACTACCAAATTTGGTGAGATGTGGGAGCGCTCTTTCCGTGATATAGTTGTTGAGGCCGGAGTCGGAGCTCTTGAGGATGCCGAAGTTGGTGGAGAAAGTATCGACAGTATGTTTGTCGGTAATATGAGCGGCGGACAGTTTATTGAACAGGAACACATCGGTGCCCTGATCGCTGATTATTCCGGCCTGGCAGCCGGTTTGCATGTACCTTCCACCCGTGTGGAGGCCGCCTGTGCTTCAGGGGGACTGGCCTTCAGGCAGGGAATACAGTCCGTTGCATCTGGTTACAATGATATAGTGGTAGCTGCAGGCGTTGAAAAAATGACAGACGTTTCTGCAGTTGGTGCTTCTTCAGCCCTTGCGGCAGCAGCTGACCGGGAGTGGGAGGGCATGATGGGTGCCACCTTCCCCGGTTTGTATGCCATGATAGCCCGCATGCATATGCAGCAATATGGAACAACCAGTGAACAGCTTGCACAGGTTGCTGTGAAAAATCATCAGAATGGTACCAATAATCCAATCGCCCAGTACAGGAATAATATCACAGTGGATAAAGTGCTTAATTCCATAATGGTCGCCGACCCCTTACACATCTTTGATTGCTCTCCGATTACTGACGGAGCAGCCGCTCTTGTGCTGGCTCCTGCCGAAGAAGCCCACAAATACACCGAAACTCCGATATATATAAAAGGGTCCGGACAGGCAAGTGACACTATTGCCCTGCATGACCGCCGGGACATTACCACTCTTGATGCTAGTGTCTATGCTGCAAAACGAGCTTATGAAATGGCAGGAATCGGGCCGGATGATATCGATGTGGCAGAAGTGCATGATTGTTTCACCATTGCAGAAATATGCGCCATCGAAGATCTTGGATTCGTAGGGAAAGGACAGGGTGGCAGGTTCGTTGAAGAAGGCAATACAGCTATTGGCGGCAAAATCCCTGTAAACACTTCAGGCGGCTTGAAAGCATGTGGTCATCCGGTGGGTGCTACAGGCATCAAACAGGCTGCAGAAATTGTCAACCAGCTGCGTGGAGAGGCAGGGAAAAGACAGGTAGAGGGTGCAAAGATCGGACTGGCCCATAATGTAGGAGGGTCCGGGGCGACTGCACTTGTACATATATTAGGCAGGGAGAGGTGATTCTAGATGTCTGTTGCAAGATTCTGGAGACAGCAGGTACAGAGATATAATCTCGTAGGTAACCATTGTAGAAACTGTGATGAATACTATTATCCCCCGAGGACTACCTGTCCTTTTTGCAGAAGGAACGGGGAGATGGAAGAATACAAGTTCAGCGGCAAAGGTGAACTTGTAACCTATACGATTATTCATTCAGCAGTAGAAGGGTTTGAACACCAGACACCCTATGTGCTGGGTATTGTGAAACTGGAAGAAGGTCCACGTCTTACATCCCAGATAATAGCACAACCAGAGGATGTGAACATCGGTATGAAGGTAAGGCCTGTGTTCCGCAAACTCGGTGAAAGCGGGGATAAAGGTATGCTCCATTACGGTACTAAATTCACACCGGCGTGATGAGATGCTTGAGGTAGAAGTAAAATCCCGTATCGACCTGTCTCATGCCCGTGGAGTTCTTGAGGGGCTTGATGCAAAATTCCTGGAGACAGAGGAGCATTTTGATATTTACTACAATGCTCCGCACCGGGATTTTGCAGAAACGGACGAAGCTTTGCGTATACGTTCTGTTAATGACAGGCAGTTCCTGACCTACAAGGGTAAAAAACTCGATGATACCACCAAAAGTCGTGAGGAAATACAGACTCATGTTGAAGCCGAAGCCATGATACAGATTCTGGAAAGACTTGGTTTCAAAGAAACTGCCAGGGTCCAGAAGGTGAGGGATGTTTTCAAAATAGGTGACATCGCCCTGTGTCTGGACGAGGTGGATTCTCTGGGTCAGTTCATCGAGTTTGAGATTATATCGGATGCTGATATGGAAGAAAGTAAAAAACGCATTTTTGCGATGATGGAAAAATTCGGCCTGAAACCGGAAGATTCCATCCGTAAATCCTATCTGGAACTGGTGATGGAGTAAACTCCATCATCCAATCTGGGTTCCATTCTTTGCTTCTTTTTCAGGGGAAAGCAAAATTGCACCGCCGTCTTCGTTCACTCCGGCAAGCACCATACCGAAAGATTTGACGCCGCAGAGTTTGGCGGGTTTGAGATTGGCCAGTACGATTACCTGTCTGCCCTTTACTTCTTCGGGGCTATGGGTCAGGGCAATTCCGGCAACTATCTGGCGTGGCGTTTCTTCTCCGATATCAATTTCCAGCCTGAGTAATTTGTCAGCCTTTTCAACCTTTTCAGCTTCGACAATGGTGCCTACACGCATATCGAGTTTACCGAAATCTTCGAAGGTGATTTCTTCGTTATCTGTCATTATTTGTTCTCCTTTCTTGCGGTTTTGTTTTTCATTGGCTTCTTTGACCCGCTGTGATGCAATGGCTTCCATCTTTTCGATGGTTTCATCTTCTATTTTCTTGAAGAGGAGGGAGGGTTTGTTAAGGGGTGCACCCGATTCAACAGGCACTGTACCCTGGCTGTAGAGTGCTGTGTGTACATCGCTTTGCATACCGAGCTGTTTCCAGGCATTTCCGGCCTTTTCAGGGATCAGGGGTTCATAAAGCAGAGTAAGGGCTTTGCCGATCTGCATACAGTTTTTGAGTACGCGGCCACACTCCTCTTTGTCTTCCTTTATCAGCTTCCAGGGTTCTCTGGACTGGAAATAGATATTTCCATAGGACGCAAGGGTCATCACGCTGTCTGCATATTTTTTGAACTCATACTTTTCCATTGCCTCACTTGCCTCATCAATGGTATTCTGGATGGTTTCCATGACTTCATCATCCAGTTTTCCTTCCGGAACGGCCTTGAAGTTCTTGTAGGCAAAGAGCAATGTGCGGTAGAGGAAATTGCCGAAGACTCCTACAAGTTCGGTATTGGTTTTTTCCTGGAATACCTTCCAGGAGAAATTGAGTTCTTTGGTATGGGATGTGTAACTTGCCAGATAATAACGCAACAGGTCCTGGTGGAAACCTTGGTCCATGTAGTCATCACCGACCCATACAACGTAACCACGGCTTTTTGAGAAAGTTTTGTTCTCTATCTTTACCATACCCGATGCTACCACAGATGAGGCGGGTGAGTAGTCAGCACCTTTGAGCATGGCAGGCAGGAATATACAGTGATGGTAGATTATGTCTCCACCGATAAAATGTACTATTTCACCATCATCCTTCCAGTATTTTTCCCAGCTGTCACCGGTTGCGTTTGCCCATTCTTCGGTGAAGGCGATATACCCTATGGGTGCATCCACCCATACATAGACGACCAGGTCATCACGCCCCGGGAACTTGACACCCCATTCGAGATTGCGGGTAATACACCAGTCATCAAGTCCCTGTTTTACCCATCCTAATGCGTAGTTGCGGGCATTGGATGTACCGTCAAGTTTGTCAAGGTATTCAAGCAAATAATCATTGAACTGGGATAATTTGAAGAAGAAGTGTTCCTGTTCCTTATACTCGGCAACCCCGCCACAGATGGTACAGACGGGATTTTTGAGTTCTCCGGGTTCCAGGTGTTTTCCACATCCCTGATCACACTCGTCACCCCGGGCACTTTCTGCGCAGTGGGGGCATTCTCCTTCCACATACCTGTCGGGGAGGAATCGATTACATCCGGCGCAATATGCAATCTCTATAGTTTTGGGGTATACGTAATCATTTTCGATCAAACGGTTCACTATGTCATGAGTGCGGTTATGGTTTGTTGGGTCATCGGTTGTACCGAAGGCATCGAATTCGATACCCATTGACTTGAATGTTTCATCAAAATGGGTGTGGTATTTCTTGATCAGTGCCTGAGGGGTAGTATTCTGCTCCTCAGCATTGAATACGATAGGGGTTCCGTGTGTATCCGAACCACAAACAAATGTAACCTCATGGCCCATTTTTTTTAATGAGCGTACAAATATGTCTGCAGGAATATAGGTCCTTAGGTGACCGATGTGGGCCATTCCGTTGGCATAGGGTAATCCACAGGTCACAAGTATGGGTTTATCGGGTGAAAAGCGTGACATGTTATTTCTCCGTCTGTATCAATATTAATTGTAATAATGTGTTTGCAATGGATAGGTGACAATTATAAAATACATTTCGCTTCTTGTCTTAAGGAAAGTTAGGTCTGTCAGAAGGTATTTGAATATTCAGGGGAATATTTGCTTTTATATCGAGGAAAACAATGAACGAAAACGATCCCACCAATAATGATGAGGGCGAAAATTCATCGGGCAATGAGCGGTTTCTTGCAGGCAGCGATAAATCCCTTTATACGGAATTGGAAGACGAGCCGTATGAAGAGCCAATGCAGGAAGAGCCTGTATCCGGTTCGCCTCCTTTGTCCCCTCCCGATGAATCCGGTAAAGGTCGGATGGATGTTCCCCATACACCGCCTGAAAAAAAAAGTAACTTTGGTAAGTATGCCGCCCTTATTGCGGTCTTGTTTTTGATAATCGGTTCGAGTTTTGCAATAATCTATTATTCAGCTGGAGGGGATTTTTACCCTGCCAATGAGAGGGTAGCTGTAATCTATATTCAGGGTACAATGCTGACCGGTAGTGTCCCTTCCGGACTGGGGTATGCTACATCCGAGGATATCTCTTCCAGTATCCGGAAGGCAGTTGATGACAATAGTGTAAAAGCCATTGTGTTGCGGATCAACAGTGGCGGAGGATCTGGTGCTGCATCAGAAGAAATCAATACGGAAATAAGAAAAGCCCAGCAGGCAGGTGTGCCGGTTGTAACTTCCATGGGAGATATGGCTGCCAGTGCTGCCTATCATGTATCTTCCAGTACCGATCTGATAGTTGCAAACCGAAATACCATGACAGGCAGTATAGGGGTAATCTGGACTTTCCGTAATAAGTCTGCTTATTACGAGGAAGAAGGCATCGATCATTATGTCGCTAAATCAGGTGATTTCAAGGATATGGGCGGAACATGGCGCGGTTTGACCGACGAAGAGAAAGAATATGCAGATCGTGTAATAATGCAAAATTACAATCTTTTCGTACAGGATGTGGCCCAGGGGCGCAATATGACGGTCAGTGAAGTGAAGGATATAGCAGACGGACGTATCTACACGGGTGTCTCTGCCAAACGTATCGGGCTTATAGATGAGTACGGTAATTTGTATGATGCTATCGATAGGGCCGCTGATATGGGGGGAATTGAAGGAGAACCCTCTATCTACTATGTGAACAAACCCTCAATCACAAACCTGTTATTTGGCTCGGAAGTACAGAATGATAACATGATCGAGCATTTTGTGAATTACTATGAGAAATCTCCCTTTGGCAAACTTGCATATTGAAGGTGTATTGGATGACAGGAGCAGGCAGAAATTTCATGGATGATGAACTGAATTCCCTGCTTGGCCTTGACGGGGACAAACATTTCGTGGTTTATCTGGCTGCTGTGGGAAAACGGGATTGATTTATCCCATTTTTTCCAGTTTCCAGCCCAGGTGTTCTTTTATTATCACATAAGCCATCTGCGGGGGAAATGCTCCCGCTTCGGTCACGATCAGGTCAATGTATTCTGATGGTGTGACATCAAAGGCAGGATTGCTTATTTTTACATCTGGCATATCGCCAAGTTTGTCTTTGGAAATGACTTCTTCAGGGTCACGTTCCTCGATTTCCACCAGGTCGCCAAAAAGGGTAGAAGGGCTGAATTTGTAGGTCTCGGCTGCGGATATGATATTGACACGGGCTTCATGGGCTGCCAGGGCCAGCTGGGATGTACCGATCTTATTAACAAGAGCACCATTTACGGTAATTGAATCTGCACCCACTATGACAGTGTCCACATTTTTCATTGTATATCGCACTGCGGAATCTACGATGAGGGTTGTATCAATTCCGGCGTCACTGAGCTCTTTTATTGTGATGAATCCCTGTCTGCGGGGGCGGGATTCGGTTGCATAAACTTTTATTTTCTTTCCCTGCTTGTGTGCGGTTTTTATGATTGCAATAGCTGCGTGGGAATTGCAGTGGGTCATGACGGTATCTCCGTCACGGAGGCGTTTTGCACCGATCTCCCCTATGTTATCAAGGGCGGTATCGGCATTTTGGATAAATTCTGTGGCATTATCCAGGATCTGGCTGCGTGCCTCTTCCACAGTTTCTGCATCATAACTGCCCGCCAGCATTACCGCATTGGGCAGGGAGACAGCTGTGGGTCGGGTTTCGATAAGAGTGGATTTGGCTTTTTCGACTTTCGCTACAAATTCTTCAAAGGACGAGGTTTCCAGCATTTCCACATAATCTCGCAATGCCCGGGCAGCTGCAGCGGCAATCCTGCCTGCGCCGCGAATCTCCATTGTACGGATCTTTTCAGCCGTGTCGAGTAACTGCTGCATAGCTATTTGGATGGGATGTGGAAGGATTTATAGGTATTGTAACCAGATACAGTTATAGTATTTTATCAAAGATCCTCCAAAAACTATAATATTTCACAGGATCAAATCGAAGCAATCATGTCCGATGCACCGAATAGCAACAATGATACTGAAGAATGCCTTTCTGAAGAGGATGTGGAAGAATTGATGGTCAGGACTTCCAGAAAGCAGGTCCGATCGGATTACCGGCGCAGTCTGGGCTCAGAAGCCAGCAGAAGGTACTGTGATATAAATAACAAGAAGAACTAAAGGCTGGCAAAATTCCTTATATTGCAAATACATACTTTCCTGCATGCCATCCATGGAATCAATCAATCCATCGACCGGGGAGCTGGTGGAATCCTTCCCGATGCACAGGGCGGAAGATGTCAGGGACATCCTTGAAAATTCATATCAGGTATTTCTGGAGTGGAAATCCCTGGATGTTGATGTGCGGTGTGATTATCTGCGGCAGGTTGCGAAGGTTTTGCGCCAGCGCAAGCAGGAGTGTGCAGAACTGATCACCCGGGAGATGGGAAAACCCATCAAACAGTCGCTGGGTGAGATTGCCAAATGTGCCCTGACATTTGATTACTATGCTGACAGGACACCTTCCCTTATGGAGCCACGTGGGGAAGATACCGATGCAACCTATTCCAGTGTATTCTTTGAACCGATGGGGCCGGTTCTGTGCATAAAACCCTGGAATTTTCCTTTCTGGCAGGTGCTCAGTGCGGCTTCCCATATTCTGGCCGGTGGCAATACTATCCTGCTCAAACATTCATCCAGTGTACCGGCATGTGCCCTGAAAATCGAAGAAATAATGCAGCAGGCCGGATTGCCGGCAGGTGTATTCCAAACTCTCCTGATTGATGGCAAGACAGCTTCATCCCTGATCTCATCCGACAAGATCGCCGCTGTGTCCTTTACGGGAGGAACTGAAGCCGGACGCCGGGTTGCTGTGGAGGCGGCTTCATTCCTGAAAAAATACGTGCTTGAACTCGGAGGTAGTGATCCTTTCGTTGTCCTTGAAGGAGCTGACGTACAAAAGGCTGCAAAGGCAGCGGTTGCTGCGAGATTTATCAATACCGGTCAAACCTGTATTGCTGCCAAGCGTTTTATCGTGGAAGAGTCTTTGATGGAGGAATTTAAAGGACACTTCATTGAGCACACGTGTAGTATGAAGGTTGGTGATCCGCTGGAAGAGGACACAGACATTGGTCCACTTGTCCGGGCAGAAGAAATGCACAGATTGGGCTCTCAGGTGGCAGACTCCATTGAAAAAGGTGCAAAGGTTGAACTTGAAGGCGGACTGGTTGAGGGTGCGGGATTTTTCTATTATCCGGTTGTGCTTTCCGGAATTACTGATAATATGGATGTAATGCGTCAGGAAACGTTCGGCCCCCTTGCTCCTCTGATCTCTGTGAAAGATGAGGCTGAAGCGATAAAGGTCGCAAACGCCACTCCCTATGGGCTGGGTGCAAGTATCTGGGGTGGTGATTCAGCTCATCTGCTGGAAATTGGAAAAAGGATTCAGGCAGGAGTTGTCGGGATAAACGGTTTCTTCAAACCGGAAGCATGCATGCCCTTTGGGGGTATGAAGCAAAGCGGGGTCGGCAGGGAGCTGTCTGATTTTGGCTTCTATGAATTCATGCATATCCGATCCCTGAAAGCCTTCTAAACAAACAGGCGAGAATTTCATAATCAGGGATACAAAATGTTTGAATCAGTCGGTGATTTCCACTCCGCCTCTTGTATCAAAGGCCAGGTAGCCTTTAATGTTTGATGCTGCAGGTTTTGGTTGCGGGTAATACCACGCACCATCCTTCAGTGTGCTGTCTTCGAGAACAATATCATAATAACTGGCTTTGCCTTTCCAGGGGCAGACAGTTACTGTATCACTGTCTTTGAAAAATTCTATATTGACCGATTCCGGTGGGAAATAATGATTTCCTTCCACTCTCTCGGTAGCATTACTATCTGCAAGTACGACTCCTTTGTATTTTGCAACTGGCATATTAAATCCACTCCTCCTGGCAATATTGGATTAATTGATTTAAATATGTAATCATCGTTTGATAACCAAGTGAAAGCATGAGTAAAAACAGTCTCAAAACTCTCGTGGAAAAGGAACTCCCTGCAGACCTGATTGAATATGTCCCTAATCGATTCGATGTGGTCGGTGACATTGCAATTGTAAGTATCCCTCCTGAGCTGCGGGATTATTCTGAAATGATTGCAACAAAGGTTGTATCCATGAGAGGTAATATCCGGACTGTTCTTAACAAAATAAGTCGGGTCAAAGGCGATCATCGTGTCTCAGATTTTGAAAATTTACTGGGTGGCAGTACTGTAACTACACACGGGGAATTCAAATATCGCTATCGTTTGGACCTCTCGGAAGTATTTTTTAATCCCCGGCTGGGTTATGAGAGACACAGGGTAACATCCCTGGTTCTTCCCGGGGAAGATGTACTGGTTCCCTTTTGTGGGGTGGGCCCGTTTGCAATCCCTGCTGCTATAAGGGATGTACGTGTTTTTTGTATCGAAAAGAACCGGCATGCATGTCACTGGCTGGCCGAGAATATACGGTTGAATAACTTTAAGGGGCATATCTATCCCATAAATGCGGATGCCGGGGATATTCCGGTTATTCTTGACATGAAGTTTGACAGACTCATAGTTCCTACTCCCTATGGGCAGGATCATTTCTTTTCTTTACTCTCCCCTCTTTTGAAAGAGGGAGGTATGATGCATTTCTATACTTTTCAGGTAGCAGAGGATATCGAAAAATCAAAACAAGCCTTTCAGGACGCAGGTTACGAAATAATTGGTCTGCGAAGATGCGGGAACGTGGCACGTGGTGTCAGTAGATGGGTGTTTGACCTGAAAAAGAACCGACTGGCAAAAAGGTAAGATATAAGGACGGCTTGAAAGTAAATTAAAAATGGTCTGTTATCATGTCACAAATGTCAAATCCAAAACCAACGATTGTATGCTCCAGTGTGGATGCTGCGAGTATGAATATAATGTCCCATCTTCTGGAAATGGAGGAATGGGAAAAGCAATCCTTTGAGCCTCTTTATGAGGATATAACCAATATATATGAATCCGGAAAGTTCCTGCTTGTGGAAGTTTCCATCCACCATATCTTTCAGGACGGCCTGGACGACAAGCTGGGCCAGTTTGGATTTCTTCCTTCATGCTTCATTTTTGCTTCCAAACATAAAAGTGATGATGGCCGTAAACTTCTTACCGCCCACTTTACAGGCAATCCTTCGGAGGCAAAATTCGGTGGCTATCCCGGAAAACTTTCAATTGCTTATTCCTCTGCCCTGAAACCTTTACTGATGCAGATACAGTCCTTTTCTGCAGGAATGGATTATGATGTGTCTATGGAATCCACACATCACGGGCCTACAGACCTGCAAATTCCTTCCATCTATGCAGAGATTGGCAGTGGTCCCGCGCAGTGGGATGACAAAAGGGCTGCAGAAGTACTCGCCCGGGCTATACTTACCTTCAATCCCCGTAAATTGCCAATAGCTCTGGGATTTGGGGGTGGGCATTATGCAGCCAGGCAATCAGAGATAGTTCTTAGCAATAATGTGACCTTTGGCCATAATATTCCTTCCTACCAGCTGGAATTTGTTGATGAATCCCTTTTTAGCCGGGCAGTAGATAGGTCGGGTGCAGATTTTGTTTATATGGACAGGAAAGCCATTTCATCTTCTGACAAAGAGCATCTGCATGATCTTGCCCGGAAAAATGGGCTGCTGGTTTTGAGGGAGAATGATATTCAGCAGATTGGAAATATCCCCTGGGCTATTTTCAAGAATATCCTGGTGCAGTCCAGGGATATAGAATCCACTACACCACCGTTATTTACAGATATTCTCAGAAAAGATCTGGAACATTCTTCACCTGATGTTGTCCCGGATCCAGTTGAAATGGTCATAGATGAGAGATTGGTCCACTATACCTGGAAGAGTAACCCGGACAGTTTCCTGGATATGCTGCAGAAATTTCCGCTTGTATATCTGCAGAGGGACAACGGGACTTATAGGGGCTCTTTCCTGTTATTTGAAAAGAAAGATGCAGAAGACTTGCAGACTCAGATTATAGATGAATGCATTAAAATACTAAAAGAACATTATGAAATTGAGTATATTAGAGAGGACAATATATTGTATCTTACCTACCGGAAGTTCAATCCGATAAAAGCGGAGAGTATAGGCGTTCCCGGAGGACCTCTGTTTGGTAAACTTGCCAGGGGAATTCCTGTTGAGGTTGATGGAAATATTATCCATCCGGATATGGTTCATGAGACAATTACAAAAGATCTTGTCCTGAAAAATATGATTCGTTGAATTCATGATTATCTTTGTGCTCGTGGAGGAAATTGAGTATGAAATCCATTGTTGAAGAGGCATTAGCTCGCTCAGCAGACGAAAGACAAGGAAGTGCCGAAGCATCGGGACCGAAGGATGTCAATGCGGAGATCGAAGCAGTTTTGAAAGGTATGCATACCAATATTAAAGTTATTGGATGTGGCGGAGGAGGTTCTAACAGCGTCCAGAGGATGACAAATGAGGGAATTAAGGGAGCACAACTTGTAGCCCTCAATACTGATGCCCAGCACCTTCTGAATGTTAGTTGTGATAATAAGATACTGATCGGCAAGAAAAAGACCCGTGGTCTGGGTGCTGGCAGTCTCCCTCAAATTGGAGAGGATGCTGCACTTGAAAGTATTGATGAACTTACTGAAGTGGTCGATGGGACCGACATGGTATTCATCACGGCAGGACTTGGTGGAGGCACCGGAACCGGTTCCGCAGCCGTTGTCGCAGAGGCTGCCAGGGATGCAGGTGCCCTTACTATCGCTGTTGTAACTCTGCCTTTTGCAGTAGAGGGAGAGGTGCGCCGTACCAATGCTGAAGCAGGACTGGAAAGACTCAGGGATGTTGCAGATACTGTAATTGTAGTACCCAATGACAAACTTCTGGAAGTAGTGCCCCGTTTGCCTTTGCAGGCCGCATTCAAGGTTTCGGATGAAGTGCTGATGAGGGCTGTAAAGGGAATTACCGAACTGATAACTAAACCCGGTCTTGTTAACCTTGACTTTGCCGATGTACGTACTGTTATGCAGAACGGTGGCGTTGCAATGATCGGTCTGGGTGAGGCTGATGGTGATAGTAAGGCCAGTGAATCCGTACAGAAAGCATTACGCAGTCCACTTCTTGATGTGGATATCTCCGGTGCAACATCTGCACTTGTCAATGTTGTCGGTGGTCAGGATATGACTGTTTCAGAAGCAGAAGGAGTAGTTCAGGAAGTATACAGCCGGATAGATCCCGGCGCAAGACTCATATGGGGTGCACAGGTCGATCCGGATCTGGAACATACTGTGCGCACAATGATAGTTGTGACAGGTGTCAAATCACCGCAAATATATGGCCCTGGCGGAGCAAAGAACGTTACAAGGAGATATGGAATAGACTTTGTGGGATAATTTCCTGCATTTTCTATTTTGGATATTATATTCCTCCAGTCGAAAGATATTTTATATATAAGGTTATGTGAGTGGCGCTATAGTTTTATAGCATAATTTTACTCTAACTACTTCCATACCAATTATTCAACGTTTATCGGTTGTGGATATTTTGGCAGAGAACATATTAAAATCAGCAATGAACAATCGCAGTGTCAGCCAGATCCTGAAGTCCTATTACAGGGTGCTCAAACTTTCCAGAAAGCCTGCTAGGGAAGAGTTCCTCATGATCTCAAAAGTTGCGGGTGCAGGGATTGTAGCAATCGGCTTTGTTGGCTTTGTGGTCTATATATTGCTGACCGAATTGCCGACATGGGTGTAACTCTATGAGTGAAGATAGCGCTATATTCGTGATAAAGACGACTGCAAATCAAGAACGCTCAGTTGCCGGAATGCTGGCCAAAGTGGCCAAAAAGGACAATCTGGATATACGGGCTCTTCTTGCACCGGATGAGCTTAAGGGTTATGTACTTGCGGAATCTTCCAATTCAGGTGAGGTCGAACAGGCTATACAGACAGTTCCACATGCAAGGGCTGTTGTGAAGGGTCAATCCAGCATGGAAGAAATCATGCATTTCCTGACTCCCAAACCGACGGTCACAGGAATCACGGAAGGCGCGATCATAGAGGTTACTTCAGGTCCTTTCAAGGGAGAAAAAGCACGTGTCAAGCGTGTTGATGAAGGTCATGAAGAAATCACTGTCGAGCTTTTCGATGCTGTGGTACCTATCCCCATAACTATTCGTGGGGATACAGTGAGAATACTCCGCAAAGAAGAGGAGTAAAGCTAATTAAAAATAATTATTCAATCAAAATTAAAAGGTGATGATTTAATGTCAAGTGTTGTTGAAGCATTGGTTCCCGGCGGTAAAGCGAATCCGGGTCCACCACTGGGTCCGGCGCTCGGACCATTGGGTGTGAACATTAAGGAAGTTGTTGACACTATAAATGAAAAGACCAGTGATTACAATGGAATGCAGGTTCCTGTAAAGGTCATTGTGGGTGATGACAAAAGCGTGGAGGTCGAAGTAGGTACTCCTCCAACAGCCGCCCTTGTCCTTCAGGAAGCCGGTGTAGGCAAAGGTGCAGGTGAAGAAGGCAACAGTGAAATTGTAGGAAATCTCAGTATCACTCAGCTTGCCAGGATAGCCCGTATGAAAAAGGATGACCTTCTTTCTTATGAAATGAAAGCAGGTATCAAGGAAGTTCTCGGTACCTGTGTGCCAATGGGAATTACCGGTGAAGGAATGAAACCTCAGGATTGCCAGAAGGCAATTGATGAAGGTAAATTTGATGAAGCACTTGCTTCTGAAGCATGGTAACCCCATGCATTCCATTTGACCGATAGGTTTAAAAATAATTGTCCTATATTGGTGAGCCCGTATAGATGACAATAGATCGTTCCGTAGGAGGCCTTTGCGGCTGATGATCACTACGGGAGGTACAGTATGGTAGAAGAATCTATATTAAACACAGTCGAAAGGTTATTTGAGGAATCCCCACAGCGCAATTTTGCGGAAAGTGTGGATCTTGCCATCAATTTAAAAAACCTTGACATGAGCCAGCCCAAATATCGTGTAGATGAAGAAATTTATCTACCCAATGGCCTTGGCAAGGACCTTAAGATCGCTGTTTTTGCAAAGGGTGAAGTAGGCCTTCAGGCAAAGGAAGCAGGCTGTGACTATGTTTTCACCGAGGAAGATATTAATGACCTCGCAGATGACAAAAGTCGCGCACGTTCCATTGCTAATGAATGTGATTTCTTCATTGCCGAAGTGCAGTACATGCCACTTATCGGTAAAACCCTTGGTGCAATTCTCGGTCCCAGAGGTAAGATGCCTGTCCCACTTACGCCAGATAAAAACGTGGCGGACATGATTAGATCCTCTAAGAATTCTATTCGTATTCGTTCCAAGGATAAACTCACTTTCCACGTTGCAGTGGGAAGAAGGGACATGGATGCAGAAAGAATTGCAGAGAACATTGAAAGCATTGTGAACAGGGTTGAGTCTGTACTTGATAAAGGGAAACAGAATCTCAAGTCCATATATGTTACAACCACAATGGGCAAATCTTTGAGGGTGGTATGATGGAAGAAGAGCTTCACCACAGTGAACATATCCCTCAATGGAAAAAACAGGAAATAGAGGATATAAAGGCTCTCATAGAAAAATATCCATTGTTTGGTATTGTAGGTGTGGGAGGTATCCCGGCCAAACAACTCCAGGCTATGAGACGTGACCTGAAAGATGTGGCAGTCCTCAAAGTATCCAGGAACACTCTTGTCAACAGGGCACTGGAAGGCTCCTCAAAAAATTGTTCTGAAATGATTGATTATCTTAATCAACAGTGTGCACTAATTTTCACCAATGAGAATCCTTTTAAGCTCTATAAGTTGCTTGAGCAGAGCAAGACCCCTTCTCCAATAAAGGCAGGTGCTATTGCTCCCCAGGATATAAAGGTGGAAAAAGGTCCAACCAGTTTCCCGCCGGGCCCCATTCTCGGAGACCTCCAGAGTGCTGGAATCCCGGCATCCATCGATGGCGGTAAAGTTGTAGTCAGCGAAAACAAGGTTGTTACAGAAGAGGGTAATGTAGTATCCCAGAACCTTGCTTCA
Organism: Methanohalophilus sp. RSK; assembly: GCF_003722075.1. GTDB lineage: Archaea > Halobacteriota > Methanosarcinia > Methanosarcinales > Methanosarcinaceae > Methanohalophilus. The sequence continues at coordinate 207,009 of NZ_RDSK01000001.1, forward strand.
ATGCTTGCAAGGCTTGAGATATTCCCTGTAGAAGTGGGACTTGACCTTCATGCAGTTTTCGAAGATGGTTCTATCTTTACTCCCGATGTACTGGCAATTGACAATGATAAATACTTCTCCGATATTGCCGCAGCGTCCAGACAGGCATTCAATCTGGCAGTCAATGTAGCATATCCAACAACCGCTACTATCAGCACTTTGATCTCCAAGGCATCTTCCGAAGCAATGAACCTTGGTATCAATGCAACAGTACTGGAACCAGAGATCATGGATTCCCTGCTTGGAAAAGCACATTCCCAGATGATTTCACTCGCATCTGCTGTATCTGCAAACAATGAAGATGCAGTGGATGAGGATCTCAAATCTGTTCTGGGTGCAGCAGCACAAAGTGCAGCTGCAACAGCTGAGGAACAGCCTGCTGAAGAAGCAGCTGAGGAAGAAGTAGAAGAAGAGGAAGAAGAGGATGCAGAAGAGGGCGGTATGGCCGGTCTTGGAGCACTTTTCGGATGAGATTTAAGATTAATTACAGGTGATTCACAATGGAATATATATATGCAGCACTTTTACTCCACAACGCTGGAAAAGATGTTACTGAAGATGCAGTAAAAGCTGTCCTCGAGGCAGCAGGTACCGATGTAGACGAAGCACGTGCAAAAGCTCTCATTGCAGCTCTTGAAGATGTAGACATTGAAGAAGCTATGAGCACTGCAGCAGTTGCAGCAGCACCTGCAGCAGCACCAGCAGCAGCACCTGCCGAAGCTACAGAAGAGGCAGCTGAGGCTGAAGAAGAAGAGGAAGAAGAGGAAGCAGAAGAGAGCGGCATGGCCGGTCTTGGTGCACTCTTTGGATAATTTCCTCACTTTGTCCGCTACGGCGGACACCCTTTTACTTTTTTAAAATAAACAGTCGACTTTATCTGTATTGACCAACAAGGTTGTGGTCAATGTCCCGTTTCTCAATAGTATCTACCCTGCGTCCGATATGGCAAATGAAAATACGTAGGCGTCCCTATGTTCTGTCACACGGTGTAACTTCCCGTTGTAACATGCAATGCCCTTTCTGTGAATACTGGCAGGAAGAAAAACCGGATATGACATTTGGGGAGATTGTTGAAATGCTTGACGAGGCTGCAGATTTTGGTATAGGTGTCTATAATGCCTGGACAACGGAACCTTTGCTTCGGGAAGACCTTCCTGCTATTCTGGAACATGCCCATTCAAAAGGCATAATGACTTCTCTGGTAACCAATGGTCTACTTCTGGAAAAACGGTTGCCTGATCTTTCAAACCTTGATTTCCTTTCGATTTCAGTAGACGGGCTGGAAAGTTACAGGGAGATAAGGGGCATCGATGTATCCCGTATCCTTCCCGGGATCAAGAAAAGTGTTGAGATAATGGAACGTCCTGTTCTGTTGAATTGTGTTATAAGCTCTAAAAACGTGGATGAACTAACCGATCTTGTGTACTTTGCAGCAGAGATTGGTGCCAGGATATCTTTTGAACCTCTGTATGAATTTGAAAATATCAAGGATGATGTATGGGATAACATGGAGGTAAAAGACCGTGAGGCATATCGCAGAGCTCTGGATTCACTGATAGAGATGAAATCACAGGGCTATCCGATTATTAATTCCCTCACCTATCTCAAGATGGTACGTAACAGAAAACCATCTTTCAAATGCCATGCTCCTGATATTATACTGAATGTGGGTTGTGATGGTATGGTTGAAACATGCAGGGTTCATCGCCAACAGCTTGCTGATATCAGGCATGGTGTGGAAAATGCCTGGGAGGCAAGTAAAGCAACCATGGCAAAAACCGTGAATGAATGCGATAAATGCCTTTTCTTCGGTTATGCTGAAAACAGCTTACTGTATGATTACAATCTGGAGGCATTGCGTCATTACGAATGGATGTAATCATTTTTCTATCTGGATTTCAGAATGTCCTGTAATATCAAGTCTTTGCGCAGCATTTCCACCGTTTACAGCTATTTCCAGAAAGCCGTGGCTGCCTGTAAGGATCAGCAATTCATTCTTTTGTACTTTACCATATGTCGGGGAATAAGACGCTACATTTTCCTTTACTACTAACTTTTCTGCAGGTCTGGCAAAGGTTTCCAGCATCTTTGCCGGAATATTTGTTATTACATTTCCAAAACTGTCGATGTATAACACTTTTCCATAAAGTTTATCCACAGCTGCATTGGCTTCTCCGAAACTAAGGTTTTCAAAGGTTTCTAAAGGCTGGCCTATGTCCTCTGCTTCATGGCCGGATGCCAGCAAACCGGCTGCAGGGGCGAATATATCCCTGCCATGGAAAGTATTGGATACCTTGTCCAGCATGGCTTTTTCTACAATCTCGAAAACCTCAATATCCCCAATCCGTCGGGCAGCAGGGATAAGCAGTCCGTTATCCGGTCCGACAAAGTAATGATTTGCTGTGCGTACAATAATGGCTTTTCTGCTGGTGCCGACCCCAGGATCCACCACTGCCATATGGATAGTGCCGGCAGGGAAAAGGTGTGTGGTGGTGTAAAGGGCAAAAGCCGCAGATAATATGTCTCCCTGTTTTATATCATGTGTCAGGTCGATGAATGTCGGTTCTTCGCACATGTCCAGGATAACCGCTTTCATGGAGGCAGGATAGAGATCCTTGAAATCTGTCGTAAGAGTAATGATTTTCATAATATTTTGTTTTTACAGGGAACTTATATGGGTGTCGCCAGCGGGCTTTTTTTAAAAGGTTATAGGACGCAGCGTAAAATCCTCGGGTCTTTAGCCCAGGGGATATAAGCGTCAACTTACCCCTGATTCCGTATGTAATATTCTGCTGCCTCTTTGCTAACATTTCCTATAGAAGAAACGAAATATCCATCACTCCATAACGTCTTTTCTCTTCGGTAAAACTTACTCAAATACTCTCCTTTTTCTTTCCACATTCCAACGGTAGTTTCTTGTTTCAGTCTTCTAACAATCGATAAGGTACTGATCTTAGGTTCACTCTTTACAAGCAAATGGATATGATCTTTGTCCGTTTCCATTTCAAGAATTTCAAAATCTGAGTTTTCGGAAATTAATTTAATAACTTCCTTTAACTCAGAATCGATACCAGAAAGTACCTTTCGTCTATATTTACACACGAAAATGATGTGGTACATCAATAGATGCTTACAATGGTTCTTACGTTCATACTTCATTTTTACAGAAAAGTATATAAATCTTTAAATCATATAATACTTACGATGTTAAAAGCTTACAAATATAGACTAAAACCTACCAAAGACCAGATAATTTTACTGGAAAAACATTTCGGAGCTTGTAGGTTTGTCTATAACTGGGCTTTAAACCTCAAGATCAAGACATATGAGCAGACTGGTAAATCAATTTCTCAATTTGACATTAACAAACAAATAACCATTCTTAAAAAGGAAAACGAATGGTTAAAAGAAGTAAATTCTCAATCACTGCAGGGAATGACTCGAAACCTTGAATCTGCATTTACAAGGTTTTTCAGAGAGAAAACCGGTTTTCCAAACTTCAAATCAAAGAAAAATCCTATCCAGTCTTTCCCTGTTCCTCAATACTATTATGCAGATTTTAAAAAGGGTATTGTGAAGCTCCCTAAGATCGGAGAAGTTGAAGCAGTTCTACATCGAAGCTTTGAAGGCACTCTGAAAACAGCAACCGTTTCACGGTCTGCGACTGGAGGATACTACATTAGCATTCTTGTAGATGATGAGAAAGAATTCCCAGAAAAAAAGGAGTTTTCAGAATCAACAACAGTAGGAATCGATGTAGGGATTAAAGACTTTGCCATCCTCTCCACAGGAGAGAAAGTCGAGAATCCAAAATGCCTTAAAAACTCTCTCAAAAGGCTTAAAGTCCTTCAGAAAAGGGTTTCACGAAAACAAAAAGGCTCTAAAAACAGGGGAAAAGCAAAACAGAGACTTGCAAAACTTCATGAGAAAATCGCAAATCAGAGAAATGATTTCCAGCACAAATTGTCAAAACGATTGATAAGCGAAAACCAAGCTTTAGCTGTTGAAACTCTGAATGTAAAAGGTATGATCAAGAACCACCACTTAGCACAGGCTATAGGGGATTCTGCATGGAGTAGTTTCGTAACAAAGTTAGAGTATAAAGCCGAATGGTACGGTAAAACCCTGTTAAGAATTGGACAATTTGAACCATCCTCAAAGGTATGCAACGTCTGTGGATTCCATAACTCTGAACTAACACTAAAAGATAGAGAATGGACGTGTCCTGACTGTAAAACAAAACATGATAGGGATATTAACGCCGCTATCAATATCAAAAAGTTTGCTCTCATTGATCAAAATCTAATAGGAACATAAGCACCTTCGGAACGAGGGGAAGAGCCTGTGGACTTGTGAACATGAGTTCAAAGGATGAAGCAGGAAGCCCCTGGGTCTTTAGCTCAGGGGTAGTTCACATACTAAATCATCTATGTATCATCAATAAGCCGATGCTATTTAGTAAATCCTCATAAGATTGAAGGTACTATTATGGAAAGTTCTCAATTATTCTTGATTTTATTGGCAGTCTACTTAGCTGGACTGATTGGTATAGGCTGGTATTTTACCAAAAGACAAAACACAGTAACCGATTTCTGGCTTGCCGGCAGGCGTATCGGGACGATTGGGGTAGGATTCTCCTCAGCAGCGTCCTGGTTGACGGCAGGAGGCTTGCTTGCAGTTATTGCATTCTTTATGCTGCAGGGAATGGGTTCGATATGGGGATTCGTGGCTCCCAACATTCTTGCTCTTCTGATAATTGCTATCTTTGTGAAGAAGATAAAGAATCTGCCTGCAATCACCCAGGCAGAATTACTGGAGCAACGTTACAGTGCAGCAATCAGGGCGCCTATTGGTATTATTATTACAATTGTAATGATCCTTTTTGCAGTGGCTGATATCAAAGGTTTTGCTCTGGTGCTTGAGATATTCTATGGCTTTGATCCACTGTATGCAGCCCTGATTGTTGCCCTGGCAGTCTCTGTTTATGTGACATTAGGAGGTCTCAGTGCGGTTGTCTGGACTGATGTAGTACAGTTCCTCTTCCTCTCTGTGTTTACTATCGTCATTGCAATTGTTGCTGTAGGAGCAGCTACGGGTGGTGCTGTCGATGCCCCTGCCAATGCAGGCGAGTTATTTTCCAATGTCTCTTCTGGCTGGTGGAACCCGCTGTCCGTTGGAATTCCGATGGTATTGATATTTTTGTTTGCAATCATTCCCGGCTGGATCACCGAACAGGACCCCTGGCAGAAAGTATGGGCTGCGCGTGATTCCAAATCCGCACGTAATGGGCTGCTTCTGGGTTCCCTCCTGATAACAATTGTATTTGCAGGTTGTGCGGTAATTGCTATCGCTCTGAGTTCCATTTATCCGGAAATACCGGCTGCAGGTTTCCCTATGGGAATGGCTCAGGCAGAACCGGCATTGCTTGTTTTTGTGCTTGAAAACTTTTCCCCGCTCGTTATTGCCCTGAGTGCGATAGGTCTGGCTGCTGCTGCTATGTCCTGCACTGATACCTTTGCAACTTCCGGTGCATCCTGTGTGTCCCGTGATATCTACCAGCGTTTCATTAAACCGGATGCCACCATGAAACAGATGCTTGCGGTTAACAGGCTCAGTGTGCTTTTCATAGTCCTTGCAGCTACTGTGGGTTCGTTTTTCATTACCAGTATCCTTGATGCTATTCATATAGCCACATATATTGCCAGTGCTTCCTACTTCTTCCCATTGATGGGAGGTCTCTACTGGAAGCGTGCTACCAAGGAAGGTGCCATGGCAGGTCTTATTGTAGGTGCAGTTGTCCAGATAAGCCTGATTGTGTATGATATTTACATGACAGCTCCAATGGCTCCTGCATATCTCCAGACGGTTCACCCGGTCCTGATGAACCACGGTGTCATTGTCGGTATGGGCCTTAGCGCAGTTGCCTTTTTTGGAGTATCCCTGTTAACAAAACCATCCAGTGCTGTTAATCTTGCTCCCTTCTTCAAGGAAGAGGCAAAGAATCTGGCAGCTGAAGCAGCAGTTACAGTTGAGGAAGACGATCCCAAATTCCAGAAGTTCCTCAGGAGAATCGATGAGCAACTTGCCGGTGAGAGGGCGCATCTGCATGTGCGGCTGGAAAGTTCAGCTTCTATAAACTGGCACAGATTCGTTGAAGCCCTGCGATCTTCCTATGCTGCCTGGGTAACTCCTACAGGAGTGGATTCTGTATATCGTCTTGTGCAGGCGGATATGCTTTCCTGCGTATCCATAACACGTGGTACTACTGATAAAGAGATCTGGTTTGCCTCGGAACCTCCTGCAGAAGAAATGGGTGATCAGAAGAAGGAACTCTATGTAGCCTATAAAGAGGTTGCTGCAGCTCTTGAAAGCATGGGTGTTTTCCTTACGGTAGTCGAAGAATGAGTGAAGGGGCAATCCCTTCCTTTCTTGGACACCGATAACTTTTTTTAATAACCGATCGGTGGATAGTATAATGCGAAAACAAGTGGTAGTCCTATTTCTGATACTCACTTCAGCCATCTATCTGAGTGGTTGCATCGATGACATTATACCTGTTGATGAAGTCGCTGAAACAACCAATACATCGGAGTATGCACTGGACCCGTTCATTGCTAATGATTCATGTGAGTGCGGCATTAATACGACTACTTTTTATCTTTCCCCCGATTCGCCTGTAAAAGCGGTTTATATACTTGAGAATGTAGATCGTCTTGAGGTAGTTCCCCTGGAAGATATTACAAATCCAGGTTCTGATGTACTTTCAAATATTGTAATTGAGGCCAAACCCGAAGCAAATAATGGTAATCCAGCTGCAACAGTCAGACAGTTGTCCACCTCAGGGGCAATGGATTCGATAAACTATACCCTTTCTGAAGAATCCGAATCCGGGCAAACCAAACAGGTAATTTCTTTCAATCAAAGCCTTACAGGCTTTGTGGCCTATACAATGGAAGTGCCTATGGGACAGGATTTCATGTATGTGCCATCACATCTTTCCACTGTCAGGGTGGTCCTTCCGGAAGGGTATACAACAGGCAACCAGTTTATCGGTAAGGTTGAACCAGAACCTGATTCCAGGTATGTCGATGGACAGGACAGGGAAGTACTTGTCTGGAATAATCTGCGTCAGAATACTTCTTCATCATTATCTTCCCTGGCAAAAGGTTTCCTGCCTTCCGAAGATGAAGAGGAAGAAGAAATTGAGTTTAAGACTCTCTATCTCAAGTTCTATTCAGAAGATGCACCCCGTAACCTGCTGATCGGTACATCAATACTTGGTGCAGGCGTGCTTCTGGTCATTGGGAATTATCTGCGAAACCGTAAAAAACTGAATGAAACGATACGGATGGCAGAAGAAGACTGGAAAAAAGATAAAAAACGTTGAAGGTTATATCACAAATTGCATTCCGTCATATCCCATTGGGAATTTCTGTGCTGCGATAGAATGGGGTTTGAAAAAGTGGCTCACGTGGGTAAAAACGACTTCTTTTGCCTTTATTTTTTGGGCAAGTTCCAGTGCGTCCTTTGCATCCATATGTTTTTTGATATGCAACACATCTGAATCCGGTACAATCGCATCGGCGATTAAAAGGTCTGGACTATCAATCATTTCAAGACTCTTTTTTGGGATCTCCTTCTCACAATCTCCTGTGAACACCACTTTTTTGCCATCTTCTTCTATGAGTACGCCTATCGGATTGCTCGCCGGTCGGTGCTTGACTTCAAAAAGAGTAACCTTAAGCCCTATAATTTCAAAGGCCTCATTGATTTTGACGTTGTTTCTCCTGGGTTTCAAAAAGGCAAGGTATTCCAGGATGTAGTCAAGGGTTTCAGCAAGCCCGTATACGTCTACCTTTCTTTGTACCCTGTGGAATTCCCCAAAACCGGTAAAATGATCATAATGGCCGTGGGTCCATATAACTCCGTCCACATGCTTTATATTGTGCTCAAGTAATTGCTGGCGCAGGTCGGGCCCGGTGTCCAGCAAAATTGTACCCGTCTTTGATTCTACAAGAATAGAACATCTGAGACGGTTGCTTTTCCCTCCTTTTTGAGCATCCTGGCAGGTGGGGCAGTTACAACCGATTACCGGTGTGCCGGGAGCATCTCCTGTGCCCAGTAATGTCACTTTCACTTAAGACACCCTGTCATACTGCTGGAGGTATTTCTCGGATTTTATATGTGAACGACTGTTGAATGATTCCACCGCATCCAGAAGGTCTTTGTTACGGAGCTCCCGACGCTCCTCAAGCAGGGCATCCAGAACACCCTCCCGGATCACCACTCTCAGATCGGATCCGCTGTAACCTTCTGTGATTTCGGCAATCGCTGCAGTGTCAAAGTCTCCCGTGATATGCCTTGTGACAATGTCAAGAATATTTTTCCTCATATCATAATCCGGAAATGGGAATTCAAGTATTTCATCAAATCTCCTCCATGCAGCTGAGTCCAGCATGTGAGGATGGTTGGTAGCAGCGATCAGGAGTACTCCGTCCCTTGTGAGACTTATTTCATCGATTGCTTTGAGGAGTGTATTGACAGCTCTTTTCAGGGCTGCATGTTCATCCGAGGTCCGGGTTTTTGCAATAAAGTCGAATTCATCCACAAAAAGAATGCATGGATTGAGTTTTTTTGCCAGTTCAAATACCCTGTCAATGTTCTTTGCTGTTTCACCAAGATACTGGTCTGTAATCATGGATAATTTAACTTCAACAAAAGGAATGGATAACATTTCGGATAGCGCTCTTGCAACTGATGTTTTCCCTGTACCCGGGGGGCCAACCAGCAATACCTTGCCCACATCGTACAGCCCAATTTCCTTCAGGTAATCCCGGAACTTGATGGCTTTGACAATCTTGTCAACTTCGGATTCCTGTTTTTTTGTGAGGATTAGTTCGGACATGCCCTGCTGTATATCCTCCGGGGCCAGGAGTTGTGCCAGTTTGAGCATATCTTCCCCGCCTTCTTCCTCCATTACCTCGGCTTTGAGGGATTCTATCCATTCCCTGTCTACTTCTTTGGGTTTGGTGCTGTCACGTGCCTTACTGTAGCTGACTCCTTCTTTTTCAGCTTTCTCAAAGTAATAGGCCAGTACAGGATTTTCCTCGATGCGACTGGAGGTATCCTGTTTTTCGAACCAGCTAATGGCCATATCAAGAGAGGTTAATTTGATCTTGTAACCAACTTCATCGATTTCTACAAAGGGAAGACCCTTTAACACCTTTTTAGTTTCACTTTCTCCATACAGTTTACTCACATCAGTGAGGGACACATGAATGGGTCGTGGTACTCCTTTGGCCTCTTTTTTCCAGTAGTGCTTCCTTATGGGTTTTGGAAGGTCGCTGACATCCAATACTTGGTTCTGGTTGTATATCTGGGCCGTCAACAAAAGTTCTATTATATCAAGTGTATTGTCGGACATTTTGATACCTTACATCCAGGATTTTTATTTAAGGGAGGTCGAAAATGGTTTGTCTGAACCACCTTATTATGTATTTTCCCTAAATATAACTTATGCTACCCTGTTCGCAGGTTCTAAGTCAGGCAAGTTTCAGATATCCTTTGCCGGGAGTGTAGATATCTCCCGAATTTTTCAGGTTTTGAAGGGCTTTTTCGATTTTTTCCCTCTCAAAACCTGCATCTTCAGCCATCTGGAATAACTGTCTGATCTGAATTTTTTCCTGATTTTCAAGAGCATTTATGATATATTTAGAAGGATTTGAAGATCTTTTTTGAGGAGGAGGGCTTGACTGGAGCTGACTATCGCTTGCATCTGATAGAATCTGGCTGATTTTTTTTGAATCGGTTCCCTGTAGCTGTGCCTGAAGAGCGGTTCGTGCCGCTATTGCTTCATCGAGTATTTCTGTCCTGTGGAATTTCCTCAATTTACGAAATTGCAGGGTTGCACCACATCTCTGGCATTTTATGGATTTTTGCCCCCGGTCTTCTATAACCTGGCATTGCAAGCGGCATTTTGTGCAGACAATTACAGTATAGGCTACCATGTAAACACATCCTCATTTGCCATAGCGGCGTTTCCTTTTCTGGAAATCCCTGATAATACGCAAAAAATCAATCCTTCTGAAATGGTTCCAGTTAATATCTGTGAAATACAGTTCTGAATAGACAGATTGCCATATAAGGAAATCTGAAAGATGTCTGCCCCCCGAGCGTATTATCAAATCCGGTTCTCCCTCTATTGTCAGATGGGATTCCAGAATTTGTTCATCAATATCTTCGGGTTCTATGTTTCCTTTTTCTACATCACAGAGAATTGTCCTGACAGAAGAGGTAATCTCTTTCTTTCCACCATATCCCAGTACAAAAATGATACTGGGGTCATTTCCGGGTTTTGTGAGTAATGTACTGCCGTCTTCTCCATATACATCATAGCCTGTTTCAGGGGGCAGTTTGCTGCATATTCTTTCAATGACCTGAACCAATCTGTAGATCATCTTGTTTTTGAGATCGGCTTTTTCATTCAGAATATCCACATTAAAATAGATTTTTTTGATACCAAACTCCTGGCACCAGTTTATGAATTGAAGCGTTTTTTGGCTACTATTCTTTTGGAATAGATCAGTTTCTGGCAGGACTATAGCAAGGGAGGAAGGTGGATTTTGATATTCCTGTTGTATTTTATTCAGGAGACGTTTTTCATATAATTTATGTAGCAATCCGAAGCCCTCCTTCTGAGATGTCATTTGGCAGTTGAGACGATCTTTATAACATCTCCGTCCTTGAGTTCGTATTTGTCTCCGAGTCTCATTCGGGTACGCCCGTCTACCGCATAGAGGAAACTGTCCCCGATGTCAGTGTGCACCTTGTATGCAAGTTCATGTGCAGTGGACCCTTTTTTGACCAGGTAGGCATCAGGAAGCATGCGACCTTTTTTGTCCGTCCAGTGTCCTTCATCTTCGACAGGGTAGACTACAATTAGGTCGAGCTGGTCAAAGACTGCCCTGTTGATGCATTCCTGTACTCCACATCCATGGGGTTTGCGGGATGCTACGAAACTTTTAAGCTTTTCCAGTCCATTTATCTGTTTTTCACTCAGGTCGCCTCTCTCGATACCAAAATCCTCATCACCGGGCTTGTAATCAATTGCCCCTGTACTGGCAGCACTGCGAATGGCCAATTCTGCAGCAGCACTTGTGGGTACGACTATCATCTCAAGTTTTTCAAGGTTTTCGACATTTTCCGGTGGGGCTACATCCAGTTTGTTTGCGGCGATGATGACGGGTTTGCTGAGCAATCGTATGTACTCGCAGAGCTGGCACATATCTTCATCTTCCCACTTGATGTATTCACGTTTGCCAAGCTGGTCTATTGCCACGGTCACATGTTCTTCACAGACGCCGGCACCCATGAGCTGGTTTGTGATTGCTTCCTCCACCTTCAGGTTTTCAGCCTTTATTTTGCGTGCCAGGCGTTCCCAGTTGCGACACAGGATACCTTTCATCCACATGGTTATTTCCCGGTTGAGGAAATCAACATCCTCCAGCGGATCGTGGCTGCCGATGTCGCCGGGATTACCCTCTATATCTGTGGCACCGGAGGCATCAATTACATGAATGATTGCCTGGGCCTGGCTCAGTTCGTCCAGGAAGGCATTTCCCAGCCCACGGCCCTGATGGGCATCAGGCACAAGTCCGGCCACATCGATAATCTCGATTGGTACAAAGCGTATCCCGTCTTCACAGTTACCACATCTCTTGTCCCGTTCGATGCATGGGCAGGTGGTGCGAACGTAGGTAATCCCGCGATTGGCGTCAATGGTGGTGAATGGGTAATTGGCGATATCCACCTCTGCCATGGTTGCGGCTTTGAAGAATGTTGATTTGCCTGCATTTGGCTTTCCTGCAAGGCCTATAGTCATTGTCATGCTCTACCAATCACATGCTTGATGGATTTAACTTTTGTTGGTGGTTTAAACGCTTTACCACCAAACATTTATATTCGAAAAGATAATTAGGAAGCCAAGTCAATGAGTGTCCCGGTAGGGTAGCGGATATCCTTGGGGCCTGCGGAGCCTTAGACCTGAGTTCAAGTCTCAGTCGGGACGTCATTGTTAGAGTGTAGGTCACTTTCACCTCGGTAGGGTTGTTCTATTAAAATATTGCCGGGGTGTTATACCTCATGTCACTCTATGGATATGAAAGGACACTGTCCAAACTTGAAACTACTATTGGTGATGCTGATTATCCACAGGAATGGAAAACTCTGTTGCTGAATTTTGAAAATGCTTTATTTGCAGAGGGGATAAAGCATGCAAGAGTTATCAAATACCTAAGCCAGATGAACCTCATGTTCAGGGATTATGCCCTGTCTCCTAATTCTTCTAAGGATGATCTTTATAGAGTTATAGGTAAACTTGAAAGAACAGATCTATCTCCACACACAAAGCATGCATACAAAGTGTCTATAAAGAGATTTTTCAGGTGGATGAACAACGGCAAGGATCCTGAATGTACCAAATGGATCAAGTCTACCATCCGGGATAATCAAAAGATGCCTGAGGAACTTCTCACAGAAGATGAAATTAAAAATATGATTAGTGTTGCCAACAATCTAAGGGATCGTGCCCTGATTGCAACTCTGTATGATTCAGGTGCACGTATATCCGAGATCGGGAACTTAAATATCCGTAATCTGATTGTTGATAAGATAGGGGCTGTTTTGCAAGTAAATGGGAAAACAGGCAGAAGGAGAGTACGTATTATTTTCAGTGTTCCTTACATACTGAAATGGATTGAGTTTCATCCTGATAGGAATAATCCTGATGCTCCATTATGGGTTAATATTGGAAAATGGAATTATGGAAAACAGATGAAATACAATGCCTTTACAGCAGTTATCAAAAAGACTGCAAAAAAGGCAGGAATCACAAAAAGAGTTTATAACCACTTATTCAGGCATTCCAGGAGTACAGAACTGGCCCAGTACATGACACAGGCACAGATGGAGGCGCATCTGGGATGGACTCATGGTTCAAAGATGCCAAGGACCTACATACACCTATCTGGAAAACAGGTAGATGATGCATTGTTAAAAATGTATGGTATGCAGAGCGAAGATAAACTAGAACCAGACCTTACACCTATAGAATGTACCAGATGCAGGGAAATGAATGGACCTGATGCTAAGTTTTGTTGCAGGTGTGGTGCTGCTCTTAGCACTGAATGTGCAGTCAATGCTGATGAGAGAAGGGAAGAATTAGCAGAGTATGTCATGGACCTTGTTGAGCATGATCCACGTATAATGAAGTTATTCAGAGATTTAAAATAAGGATTGCAATTTACTTTATTTCACCAAAGTAAACAATAAGTAGAATTAGTAGTTTGCCTGCAGTATAGTTGTTTTTTGCTTTGTAGTGAATCGCAATGCAACATCCGGTTTATTGGATTACCTATTAATTGCAACTAGTGCCCTCCCGGGGCCAGCCAAGCCTCCGTACAAGAACAACATTACGCCCCTCCTTGACGAATTGTTTTTCTTATGATTTTTTCAAAGATAGCCCTTTTGCTCGCTATGCGTTTCACTATAAGCGAGAACCGCCCATCCTTATTTACCCGCCCACCGACCCCGCAACGGACTATGGATAGTCCTCCGCAAGACACCCTTTTAGAAGATACGTGGAGAGCATTTAGTTATAGAGTTGAGAGAATATATTTTAGAATTTAGCAGGCCGTAGCCATAAGGCTACGGCTTGTATCGCTTGCCTTAATGGTACGGCTCAGTCTGCTGTGTATGTAAGAGGATTTAATTCTTCCGAAGTATCGTATAGCGATAATATTTCAGACACATCAAAGTACAGTTTTGAAGGAATTATAGTATAACTTCCCCATTTATCCTTTTGCATTATTGAGACTTCTAATGCGAAAGGAACATTTGAGGAAGGATGTACGAATTTTTGAGGAATGAGGATCGCCTGTAACCGATCCCTGAACCTATTATCAATTAAATCCATGGACTGCATATTTAGGTATAAATCGCAGTTACGTTTAGAGAGTTTTGAGAGAAGATATGAGCCACCCTTATTGGTTTTAGAACTGAAGGACCGACTATCGAAGGAATACCACGCCTCATCTAGCAGAACTGTACCATCGGAGACAGTCTCTAGATCATCCATTGAGGATATGTGAGTATGAGGGTATTCGAGATGATAATTTGAGAATACCGGGATACCTCTAAGGTAATCCCTATATCCTATTGCTGTCATTAAGAGGGTTTTACCCTCTGAGTATTCACCTATTATAGCGTATTTTGCTGTCTGTTTCCTGCCAGTCATAGAAGAATCTCACCGAAGATAAGGAATAGAGCAGTCATTAGAATTCCTGCTGTTATCATGCCCATTGTGAATGCTAGACTTACGATTTTACTATCGTACTGCTGTGGACTCATTTAGATACAACTCCTTTTAGTTTGTCGAGTTTACCCTGTTCTGATTGTTCAGCATGTGTTAGACCTGAGAACATGTCCCTTATGTCATGGCGACCATGAGCATTTTTAGAGACATTGAGACGAATATAACGACCTACGAAAGATGTTAGCCAGTCACATGTGTCTGGGAGCATCATTTCTTTTATGAGCATTATTTTTGAGATTTCCATAATCTGAGTGTGATTAAGGTTTGAGACTGCTAGCCAGTCCTCAATCTCGTTAGGGTGGAGTTTATCTAGTGCAGCAGATAGGATTTTTATTTTTTCTGGCTCAGAGCGATCCTGCATAGTTCGCAGGATCAGGTCAGAAGTGGATGTATCTTCACTCATAGGAAAGACACTCCTAGAACCGCCATGAAGAATATGGCCGCAGTCGCTATTCCGAGAATGAATGCTACAATCATCATTGAGACATTCGGTTTGAGAACAGATGTGAGCATGCCGGATTTCATCAGAGCATCGACCTGTTCTTTTGTGAGATAGTCCTGCTTTTCTTTCAGTGGAGTAAAAGCAGTAGCCGAGTCATAAGAAGCAATTATGGTTTTACGGCCTTTTTTGCCTGTAAACATGGAATTATCTGTAAGTTTTACGATCCCTGTGCCTGCTATATCGACAGAGTGTGTATCTGGATCATAGAGGCCTGTTAGATTTACTATTGACTGTGTGGGATCGAGATAAAGTACATCTGTTTTATTCGATTTTACTGCAGATCTGCTAGATCGCAGGTCAGAGAAGAATGTACGGAGATGTGTAAAAGAGACGGCCATTAGTTACCGACTCCTTTTTGCTTACATTTCCTGTCAAATTCTTCTTTTGCTTTTCTGGAATCTGTACCCCTCGTATAGAGGATTTTCTTGTGATTTAGTTTGAGAGAATATTCTACCGTATCTTTCATAGTTCAACTCCTGATTAGGTGAACGGAATCAAATTAGTGATAGCAGAGGCCAGACGCATAACCAACGTTATAAAGAATTTTGCTATATTGAATGGTAAGAGTATTGCCTCTTTTAGAACGTAAGCATAGCCCTGTATCATGGCGGCCTGTCCTTTTCTTTTCTGTAAGATCGCATAGGCCAGTCCTGCACAGTTAGCAAGAGCGACATAGAGCCAAGTGGAATGTATGAAAAATCCTATCGTGAATATGGCATAAGTGACCATTAACTGAAGATAGAAGAATACGGAATAGATTACTCTGTCATGATCAAGGAACGAGAGGCCTGCATATATGTATTTGAGGCCGCCTTCCAGGTCATCGTATGTAGCAGTATCCTGATAGGAAAGTTTAGACCATGCATACGCTTTGACATTTTTGTTTAAATCCTGTTCTTTTAACTGGACATTTGTAATGTCATATTCT
Organism: Methanohalophilus sp. RSK; assembly: GCF_003722075.1. Classification (GTDB taxonomy): domain Archaea; phylum Halobacteriota; class Methanosarcinia; order Methanosarcinales; family Methanosarcinaceae; genus Methanohalophilus. The sequence continues at coordinate 222,849 of NZ_RDSK01000001.1, forward strand.
ACCGCCCTAGCGGGTAGAAGTGTGCCATTGGCCTGTGTGTTCATTGAATGCATTGTAGAAGCACCGATTGAGAAATCGGACTCATCCATCATTATGCGAACTTTATCTGCCGGAACTTCACCTGAAAGTAGAGTTGATCCTGTGGAATTGGATACGGTGTAAACCGCCCAATCCCTAGAGAATACAATGAGATATGGCCGTTCTTCTACATCGAAATTAACATTCAATGTATGTGATGTATTCCTATGATGAAATGTCATAGGCATTGTGGATGAGCCACTTAAATCTTCCATCTCGATGAATATTGAATATATCTCATCGGAAGGAGCACATACAAACGAATCGTATTGTAGAGCAGAGACATCGTATGAGTTAGGACTCGCAGAGACGTATTTGTCTGCCTGTGCATCAAAGATATACAGGTCATCAAATCCACTAGAGCCATATAGATTATATGTGTCTGCTGAGGCCGGAATAACCATAGCGGAAAGGATTATGAGGGTAAGAATGAGTCGTTTCATTTCTTAGCCCCCATTGCTGCTACTACGAACAAGACAACGAGAATGAACCAAGTTATGCCTGTCCATTGCTGAGCAAAGGACTTCGCATCGTCTGGAGTTTCCCAATCAATAGAGAAATCATCTCCTGTGGGATCATCTGTATCTCCACCTGTGCCTGCCGGATACATGGAGAAGGACAAATCTGTACTGTTATTTGTGGCAGTGAATGAGGACTCGTAGGACTCATAACCACTTACAGTAGCAGATATATCGTATTCCTGTCCTGGTGTCAGGCCATCGAGGGAGAAATATCCAGAGGAAGAAGTGAAGGAAGTTTCACCGAAGGAATTGCCGTTCACATAAATGACTACATCATTTATGGGATCATTCGTGTCTTTATCACGAACTACACCGTAAACGTCTGTGTCTGCTGTTTCGGGAGTCAGGTAAAAGTTTTGCTGAGTTAAGCCCTGTACTGTCACCCATTGTTTAGTAGCGAGATATCCACCTTCAGAAACTGTGGCCTCGTAGTAGCCTTCTGGGAGGGTGAGTTGATAATTACCATCTAGAGACGTAATAGATACCTTACTGTTTACGGTAACGCTAGCACCGCTTATTCGCTGTCCGGTTGATGAATCATAGACTACTCCATAGAGCAAATCCTCATCTGCTGTTACAACATCCGCATAGTCCTGATCTATGTTTACCTCATCCATTATGAGAAGTACGTTTATTCCATCCTGGGAGTAATCATCCGGTAGCTTGTAGGAAACCTGACCGTCTCCTGATTTTGTCCAGTTCTGGAGAACATCACCGTCATCGAGGGCATCATCATTGAGTAAAACTAATTCCATGTCTGAAGTCAAGCCTTCATAATTAACAACTACCCATTCACCTACTTCATAATTCGACTTGGAGAAGGAAATGGCATAGTCATAATTTGGGTTTTCCAGATAGCAATGTTGAGCATCCAGTTTTGTATCGCCTTCATAGATTGCTGCAAGGTATGCAGTAGGTGCAGCATCTATAGGGAAGTCATACGTTACACTACCTGATGAATCAGAGATGGTATAGGATTGCTTCATTGTTGATGAAGTCCAGACCTCAATAGTGTAGTCTTTTGACGAATCCATTGAAGTTATTGAATAATTTATTGTGGCTACATCTCCGGCAGTATATGTGCCAGCCTCGCCTACATCCCATCCAACAGTAGCGGATACTGGCGGGATAGGTTCACCTGTATATCCTGTCAAACCGTCAATTGTAGCAAGAGACTCTATTGTGTCATCATAGCAGATATAAACATTATCGGCAACTGTCATATCATTGGGGGTGGTAACAGAACCAATGGCCACCTCACCATACGTATCGGTAGTTGCGTTGTATGGGTGTTGATAATAGGTCATTGTGCCTATTAAATTGTATCTATATTGAGAGTAACCTGTACCACCGACTGTATACAGATTCCCTGCAACATCTCGGCCAACAACTCTATACCCAGCCTGTGAATACTGACTATATACACCACCCCTGTACTTAGAAAGAAGAGTGTGCTTACCTGTGTCGTTGTACAGATACACATACCCCGTGACACCACGGTTATCACGTGTGTCCATGTGATAGTCTGCTATCAAAATGCCTTCTGGATGAGGGTAAAGATCACTAGGAGCATCAATCGAAGTTACTGTCTGAGCAGTATAAACGGGTGGTTGGATACGTGTCAAATCACGGCCATCCATCCAGCGACGAGGAATCGTGTATAAACTTTTATCTTCCGAATGTGATAATACAGAGTTTGAACTTACACTACCGAGGAAGAGAAAATCATCATCATTGCCCGAATAAGAGAAGTTTAATATGCCTTGAGTATCTGAGGTTTTGTACAAAGAACCATCGGAAAGTACAAAATATAGAGAGCCATCTGAATATGATATATCTTTATAATCTGCACCCGTCAATTTTTGAGCATAATTGCCCGTATCCGTATAAAATTCATATACTGCTTTTTGCCCTGTGTTAGGATCATCTCCCACAAACATGATAGTATCATCATCTGGATGGTTGCACAAATGTGTAGGATCAGGCAAACCTGTATATGGTAAAGCAGAGGCATTTGGTATGCAGAATGTTAGGAGTATCAGAAGCAGAACTATCCTTTTCATCTGGCCTGTCTCCTGAATATTACAAAAATACCTAGACAAACAACTGCACACAAGAGAGCCGCAAATCCGAATGGTACATAAGCCATTAGGAAATCTGCCCCTCTTTGGGGTTCATTGAAAAGACTTACTGTGTTTGGTTTTACAAATATTTGGTAATTTTCTGTTGAATTAAGTATTATATCATCTGTATTATTGTACTGACCTACGACATTACCTGACTGATCGTAAACGGTGTATTCGTATGCATCCATTGGATCAGAAAAAGTGATTGATCCGGCAATGCCGCTAGAAGTGGTACAGGTCAGTATCAAAAAGATACAGAGGGTTAGAATGCTTTTACGCATGCCGGATCACCCCTTTTAACCTTATTTATTTCCTGAATCTCATCATACTGAGGAGATTATCGAACAATCCAGTAACGAAGGTAATTACTGCTACTGAAATGACTACACCAGCAACCGCTATAATAAGGGTTACTATATCGGGCATGAGGCCTGCTGCATCGGTAATTATTGGCCCGATGTCTGCAAGAGAACTGTTAGTCTCTGTTGCTGCTGCCGGAGATACCATAAGAGCACCACCGGAAACTGCCATAGCAGCCCTGCCTTTGTAGTTAGAGGCTTTTGCCTTTACCTGCTCCATCTTAGTTTTGATCTGCATTCACTTCACCGCCTGATGTAAGAGAGATCACATCAGGAAGGAATTTTTCGAGAGCCAGCAAGTCGTCAGGGAACACAGTGAAGTTTTCCCAGCGATCAGCCTTTTTATTGAATTTAGACAACTGTACCCAGCGAAGGGTAGAGCCATCATCACGCTGCTTTTCTGTAACCGATACACTCATGGAGGGGAGTCTAATGCGATCTCCCACCTGCCTTAGTCCGTAACTATTGAACTCACTCATATTAATCAATGAAAACTAGAATAGAGTGATATATAAACATTACAAATTTTCTATAATTGTTACTATAATTATTGTATAAAAAATGGCTACTTTTGTTGAGGAGTGGATTAAATGGATGTAAAGTATGTCTTTCAGACACATTTTACTACGCTTGGCCGTAGCCTGCGGGGCAGGTAACGGCGTACTTTCCCTGATACATGGAATTAGTGTGTTGACTGACTTAGGGTTTGCAGAGAAACGGTCAGCCGGTCAGACCGCAAGGGCCTGCTGCGGCTTCCCTTGTGTAATAATGACGGGAATGCCTTAGGGGGAGATCTTATTTCGCTGTCGCGAGTTACTCATTGAGATGTTCTTCCATGTATGGCCTGCCTGCCTGGAGAGATCCCAGAGTAGATCTACCCCGTTACCTCATTTTCAACTGGAATTTTTGATTTTTATTTGCCAAAAGTTATTTTTTGTGTGTGCCAACTGTGGCACAGAGGCCTTAATCGTGTATCTAAGGATACGCAAAATCAAAAGCCAGTGGCCGCGCGCAGCGCGGCAAATGCCGGGTACCTGGGATTGTGGAATTATACGTATTAGAGAAATCGCTATCGGCTAATCTGTAGAGTGATTTAGAAAGAGATTTTTTCACCACACCGGACACCTTTGTGATGGAGTGGAAATAGTGCAGGGTTTACTGTCCGACTTTGCAGTTGTCCCTGACAATTCTGTCATGGAGAAATAGCAATCCTGCAAAACAGAGAAGCCAAATAAATAAAATAGTGTTGGACAATATAGAATTGTCCTTATTTAGGGGGTTGCTGTCACGAATTTTGTTAATTCTGGTGTTTTTGTCATCGCCCTTTCCTGTATGAGTGGTTCATATTCAGGATTAAGTTCAAAAATGATACAGTTACGTTCGTTCTTCCTGCAAAATTCGGCAGTAGTTCCAGATCCACCAAATGGATCTAAAACAGTACCACCTACAGGACAACCAGCAAGAATTGGCCTTTTTACAATATCCAATGGATATACTGCGAAGTGTGCCTTACTGTACGGTTTTGTGTTGATACTCCATACATCCCCTGGGTTCTTGCCCTTTGGATTACATACTGCTTTCATCGGGCCATTTGTCTTGTATGTTCCACCTTCTCCTCTGTATGATCCTTGCTGTTGATCCACATTTTGAGATATTCTTTTCATCGAATTTTCTTTATGTGGTTCTCGGATTGCGTCTAAATCATAATAATACTTTTGAGATTTAGTAAAATGGTATATGATCTCATAAGTTTTGGTTAATCTGTCTGTTACTGATTCCGGCATAGGGTTAGGTTTGTGCCAGATTATTTTATTTCTCAATATCCAGCCCGCTTGGATCATCTGCCATGCGAACCTTTCAGGAATCATACACAAAGATTTTGAAGGGAACTCCAGAACATCCCTTGGTGGTGTTTTAGTGGCGTCTCTTGATGGTCTGTTCTTATTATATTCAGGGTTTCCCTGCACTTTAGTTCCTGCGGATTGGGATCCATTATAATAAGTATCTCCTAAGTTTACAAAACAGTTGCCTGTTTCCTTTAATTTGGTTTGAATATTTGAAAATAGATTAATCAGATTGCTTAAATATTCATCAGGGGTGGTTTCTGATCCTATCTGGTCGTCATGTCCATAATCACGAAGTCCCCAGTATGGAGGGGAAGTCATAACACAATCCATGCTATCATCCTCAAGGTTGTGCACAAGTTCCCTCGAATCTCCTATTTGTATATCAATCATGTCTTAGCCCCTGTCCTTTATTTGTCGGAATCGAGCAACATAATGTCATGCTCTACTGGTTTAGTATATCCACAGAATATCGTGTCGAATGCCTCAGCGAGTGCCTCGTTATTTCCATACGCCTCGACTTGCACTTTGTATATTACCGTTACCTCAAAATTTGCCATGTTTCATCTCTCCGGTTGTCCTTTATTTGTCGGAATCGGAATCATTTAAGGAATCTGTTTTTAGTTCCCTGAGCCTACTAGCAATTATTTCTAATTGTAAGCAGATGAATAGGATCATTGCCATTGCTAAGTGTCCTGTATTGACATAATCAATATAAGGATCAAATATGTAGTCGTAGAATGCTGAAATGAAATATACAGCCATCATGATATAGAGTGCCATTGCCCCTAGATCATTGAAGAAATCTACTATACTGTATTTGCTCATCGGTTGCCTCCGTTGAATAATTCATCATATGATTTATCGACAGAACTCCAAGAGAAGATAAACAGACCATTATAGTATGTTACGTCTGTTAATTCGCGAGTAAACATCTCTCCTGTGTCTGGGTTTTCAATGGCTATTGAATCATGATAAGTAGCCATCTAGGTATTGATCTCTGAATAAGACAATCTACGAACTGTATTTGATTTTTTACCGGACTGTTCCTTTTCAAAGAATGGACTTTTTAATTTAAAATGCAATGTTGAGCCTATTATTTCCATTTGTTTGATCTCCTTTTTGCTAGAAATCCTGCTACTGTTCCAATAGTGATGTAAAGAGCCGCAGGGATTAATCCCCACAGCACGTTATTAGGATCGTATTCTATCATGGTATCATCAGAAATAATGAGGATACAATCATAAGCGATACCAAGCAGTACATTGCTACTATTACTATTGTTTTATTTTGACTATACATCCATACTCGACTCCCTAAGGTGTGTGTGCCATTTCTTCATAGCATAGGCTCAGCGAATGCGATCCCACTTCATGTTTTGTGGATTGGAAAAGACATGCACCGGCCTTCTTATGCCTAATTTTGCCAGGTCTCTTTTGATTTCCCTAGCCTCTTTATTTGACTCAACTATGATAGGATCAGTATTCGAGGGTTTGGCCTCACTCATTGGTTTGAGGTTTTTTGCCCTGTTCCTGTATTCCTGAATCTCATTTGAGTCTATGAAATAATGACCATAGATATGTCTAATTTTAAGTTTGAGGACATTCATTATTTTTGTAATAGGTTCTTTGATGGCCTCGCAGATTTTACGTTTTTTAAAGAAGATGAACGTCTTATCCTTCCTCTGTCTGTCTAATAATCCCTGATCCCTGAGAGCAGAGATGTACCGCCAGAGGGTACGCTCACTTATGTCTAGATTGTCTCGCAATTCCTCGAAGGAAGCATAGCCATCTCTACGAGCACAGAGATAAGCGAGTATTTGCAGAGCAGAAAATGGATTTTCCTCGCTAGCCTGTGAGAGGATAGATGATCCCTGGGGATCAGGAATTTTAGCCCAATTCCATTTGGGCAAACGATAACGATATTCGTATTTTTTAGTAGGATCAAAGTAATTGTCCGGCACGTAATCGAGATCAGGGCCAAGACAATGCAATAATGAGTATAGAGTATTGTCGCAATCGGCTTTTAGCCTGAAATATTCCAATGCTTTTACGTTTTTATTGTCAGATATATATACTTCCAGTTTGGGATGATAGAGAGGATCGGAAGAATCTCTATCGAGGAAGTTTTTTATCCTGTATGTTTTTACTTTATAATTATATTTTGGGTGTATGCCTGCCGCTTCCCAACGAGGATTGCCGAGAATGAGCATCTCGCATTTGCCTGCTACTCTATTTTTGTGCAGGTAGGAGTCACCTGACATATCGCTTTCGTATTCGAGTACGGAGAGCATTGAGGCCATGTCTGCCTCATGATCGTCATGATAGCGGACATGTCGGGCAAATTGGTAGATTGTTGATTTGTCGAGATCGTATGTGCCTGCAAATCTAGCAGCATCTATTTCTGTGAAGATCGCATCGAGCATGTTCAGGTAATCATCCTGTTCAAAGTATGATCCCTGTACCTGTATTGATGTACCAGAGAATGGGTGATCTACTATTTTGCCGGATTTTGTTTTGGTACCTCTCCCATACCTAGGCCTTATAGAGAAATGGCATTTTGAGGCTTTATCTGCTGATTTCCAGTCAAAATGATATTCAAAAGAGGACTTGTTGTTTTTTGGATTAATGAGACCGCCTGCTGTACTCCATACTTTCCATGTTTTGCCTGCTGCTTCCAGAGTTACATGGCTAAGATCGTCATGATCCATGTACCAATTTATGACTGTGTGGTACAAATTAAGATCGAGGATAGAATAGTAAGCCCCGAATTCATGGGTTACCGGAAGGGGAAAGACTGGATTAGTCATATGCAGGCCGGATTATGCCGTAGTCCCCTTCATCGTCCTGTCCGAGATCAAATCGGACACATTTAGCACGAAGTTCCCCGGAGAGATCGGTTATTCCAATTGCCGTGAGAAGTTCAACCGGGAGGGTTACCATCTTGGACCCTCCGGTATCCTTCAAGCGATATTTTGCTTTGGCCATGTTATGCCTCCGAAAACTCCGATAACGATTTTTCAGGCCGGGGATCATACGGAGAGGCATGATCCGTTTTGTCAAGACCACGTTCAATGCGGAGACGTGCCCTGTGTTTCAGGGATTCCTCTCTGACATTGGACCATCCTGATAATTCGAGGCCTGTATCCACAATATCATTCATAGGACAGCCCCGGGGTTAGAAGCGGAGATTGGTCCCGGTTGAAGGTCCTATGTGGCAAGATGGCGAATTGTTAATGCCGTGCGCCTAGTCCAAGTGGTGCCATGCTCGCAATCCCAATCTATGAGTTCCTTGTTTTGCCCATAGATCTCTGCCGATTGTATGGAGGCCTCACACATGAGAAGATACCTCCGGCCAATTTCCAATAGAGGCACGATTCTTTAGAGGAGAGTTTAACTAAAGAGCCGTGTGGCCGGAAGGTAACCTATTCAGTAATCGATTCAGAAAAGTCTTTGCTGTGGTCTCTATTGCTGTTTTCATTTAATTCACAACCTTGGTCTAAATTCCGGTGGTCTAGTCCGGAATTATAACTATCACTATGAAAGAAATTATATATATAGGTTATTGAAGTTTTTGTTTATGGACTTTAGAAAAGAAGTAATGATTGCATTAATATTAACATTAAGTGGTTTCATCGTTTCTCCAGTATTAGGGTTTTTTATTTTTGTTGGCTTTGTTTTTATAGAATTTATACTCTATAAAAATAAGATAAATCCAGATTATAATACTCAGGATACAAATAATAAATGTTTATATAGCCACCCAGAAAAAAACACAAACAGAAACAAACAGAATCAATCTGTCAATAAAGGCAACCTCTTTGAAAAATATGTGGTAGATAGGCTTGATCCTGAATACTTCAGTATTGTTGAATGGACTACAGATGTATCAAGGAAACATAGCAGAACTGTTGAATCGGATATGAATCCTGATTTGGTAGTTAGATTTAAACCGTCTAATGAAATGTTTGCTATTGAATGTAAATATAGGTCCCATCTTCACAATAATAAATTAGAATGGTCAAACGATGGGCAGAGAGCCAGATACTTGCAATTTTCATTAGAAAGAAATATGCCAGTTTTCATAGTTATTGGGCTTGGTGGTTATCCAGAACATCCTGATAATATATTTTGTATCCCATTAGAACAAGCCAAATATTCCGGCTTGTACCCGTCTCTTTTTGGAAAATATTATCATGATCCATCTAAAGACTTTTTCTGGAATGGATCGGAACTCAGATGAACATATATATAGGCAACCAACATAAATATACATGTGGAGTGCGGTCTCGGGGATTGGTCTCCTCGAAGGCTTTCATTTAGCCTACAACCTCCGCACTCCGCACACTCTTAAAGCCGAAAGGTTTTAAGAGAGTTGCATGCGAGGTGAAAGTAATCGGAAACCTTGCACTCTGATAATAGTGTCCAGTCGGGACGTACATTGTACTTGCTTGAGGCACTTTTTCCGTGTGGAGTTAATTAAACCCCTCATGGTGGTGCCTCTTATGAGTATCTGTTTTTCATGCTGTCATATCTACTAATATTCTAGTCGATATTTTTATTATTCTATTTTTCCTACTTTCCCTTATGGCAATAAATTGGTGTTGGTTTTGTTATTAGTTCTCACTGTATCGCTTGCAGGTTGTGTGAATCAGGAGACTCCTGTGGAAGAAACAGATGAGGATATCCTGAAGGAAAGCAAGGATCTTGCAGAGGCATATGTTCTCAACCATGAGGACTATATGCGGTATAATGTCACAGAACCGGTTTTTCTGGTGTCTGAAAAACTGGACTGCTCAAATTGCTGGTCGTTTACCTATGAGTTCGATCTTATTTCTGCAAAATACCCTGATGTTATCGATACTGCCACAATTACCGTAACTGTACAAAATCTCGAGGTTGTGGAAACAGTATATTCACAGGGAATGAAGGACTGAAGCCTGGATAATCCCGGGAAGTATCTCAGAATACCTGTACTATTGGTTGTAGGCATATCAGGACTTCTCCTCTACCTTTACCCCTTCTTATTTATAGGATATTAGTTAATACTGTACCGGTCTCCTGTATATTTTCGCTATCTTTTTCTCACTCGATCAAGCAACATTTATATAGAAGTTCAATCATCTAGAACGAACAGGTTGAGAGTACATAGTGCTCTTTTCGTGATGCAATTTACTGGATCATAATTATATAAGGAGGTCAAAGTTTGGCAGGACAGCCGATATACATTTTAGCAGACGGAAGTCAGGTAACAAGGGGCAGAGATGCCCAGAGCAACAATATTCTGGCAGGCAAGGCAGTTGCCAACGCAGTCCGTACTACCCTTGGTCCCAAGGGTATGGACAAAATGCTTGTGGATTCAATGGGTGATGTGGTAATCACCAATGATGGTGCAACCATTCTCAAGGAAATGGACATTGAACACCCCACAGCCAAAATGATCGTTGAGGTGGCCAAGACCCAGGAAGACGAAGTCGGAGACGGTACAACCACAGCAGCTGTACTGGCAGGCGAATTCCTTTCCAAAGCAGAGGAACTTCTCAAGAAAGGTGTACACCCCACAATTATTGCAACAGGTTACAGGCAGGCATCCAAAAAGGCGGTTGAAATCGTAAAAGGTGCAAGTATAGATATTTCCCGTGATGATACTGAAGCCCTCAAAAAAGTGGCAAAAACCGCAATCACCGGTAAAGGTGCCGAATCCCACAAGGAAATGCTTGCAGAGCTTACCGTTGAAGCCGTATCTCTCATAGGAGAAGAAACGGACGATGGCTATGTTGCAGATGTAAGTGACATCAAGATAGAAAAACAGGCTGGCGAAAGTGTCGGTGAATCCAAACTTGTAAAAGGCCTTGTTCTGGATAAAGCCCGCACACATCCCAACATGCCCGATAAGATCGAGGATGCAAAGATCCTTGTCCTCAGTATCCCGGTTGAATTCAAAAAGACCGAGATGGATGCCGAGATAAAGATATCTTCCCCGGATCAGATGCAGATGTTTTTGGACCAGGAAGAAAGGATGGTCAAGCAAATGACCGACAAGATTCTGAACTCCGGTGCAAATGTTGTATTCTGCCAGAAGGGAATCGATGACCTTGCACAATATTACCTCGAAAAGGCTGGCGTATATGCCGCCAAGAGGCTCAAAAAGAGCGATCTGGATCGTATTTGTGAAGCTACCGGTGCAACCAATATTCAGGATATCGATGAAATCACTGCCGATGACCTGGGTTCTGCAGATCTTGTGGAAGAACGTGATATAAAAGGCAACAAGATGACCTATATCACAGGATGCAGGGAAAAGAAAGCTGTTTCAATAATCCTTCATGGGGGTACCCAGCACGTTGTAGATTCTCTCCAGCATGCAGTTGACGATGCTCTTCACGTAGTCGCTGTGGCTCTGGAAGACGGCAAAGTCGTCGTAGGTGGCGGATCTCCGGAAGTAGAACTCTCCATGCGTCTTGGTGAATATGCATCTTCCCTGAGCGGCAGGGAACAGCTTGCAGTTGCCAAATTTGCAGAAGCGTTTGAAGTAATTCCTGAGACACTTGCTGAAAATTCAGGTTATGACCCAATAAACAAACTTGTTGAACTGCGTTCTAAACATGAAGAAGGCAACAAGAGAATGGGGCTTAATGTATATAACGGTGAAATTGTTGACATGTGGGAAAACGATGTAATCGAACCCCTACGTGCCAAGACACAGGCAATTGACGCCGGTACCGAAGCTGCTGTCATGGTTTTGCGTATTGATGATGTTGTTTCCGGATCCTCAAACTCCGGCCAGGCAGCACCTGAAATGCCTGATATGGACATGGATATGTAAGATAAGGTGGGTTCTACCACCTTCTATTTTTTAATGTGATTTATTTTCGGGGTAAAATTTAAAAGCATTGTTAACCACTTATGTGACATGGTTAACAACAATCATCTATCAGATTCCCCTGTCCGGAAAATGGTCTATGCTGCCCTATTTGCTTCAATGACTGCGGTAGGTGCTTACATAAGTATTCCTGTGGGAATGGTGCCTGTTACCCTGCAGACATTATTTGTAATTCTTGCAGGAGCGGTGTTGGGTGCTCGGTGGGGCATGCTGAGTATGTTCATCTATGTTTTGCTCGGGGTTGTAGGGTTGCCTGTATTTTCAGGGGGCAGTTCCGGATTAGGTGTGCTGGTTGGTCCCACAGGGGGCTATATCATAGGTTTTATTCTGGCGGCTCTTGTAATTGGTTATCTCTTTGAAAATTTCCAGAGCAAATCAATTGCCGGTATGGTTGCCATATTCCTTGTCGGTATGCTTGCTATCTACATTCCCGGCTACTTACAGTTGATGTATGTGGCATCCCTGGGGGTGCAGGAAACATTTGCATTAGGCGTTGCTCCCTTTATTCTTGGAGCTGTCATCAAGATTGCAGCGGCGACCATTATTTATCGCTATCTTAAGACGGAATCTTTGGTATGATAGAGATTAAGGATTTAAGTTTTGGTTTCAAGGAAAATCAACGTGTGCTTGACAGCATTAATGTGTCTATTGACAGCGGTGAGTTCGTTGCTGTAGTGGGTGGTAACGGTAGTGGTAAGTCCACCTTTGTAAGGCATCTGAATGGTTTACTGCTGCCGGATGAAGGCATGGTGAAAGTGTGGAATATGGACACACGCACGATCTCCAATCTAACTGCTATACGCAAGAAAATTGGTATGGTTTTCCAGAACCCTCTCACCCAGTTCGTAGGTGCCACTGTAGAGGAAGATGTGGCTTTTGGTCTTGAAAACCTGGCCTGCCCTTCGTCATTAATCCGCAACAAAACGGATTATTCACTTGCAGAGCTGGGGATATCCCATCTGGCCGGCAAATCTCCTTTGCAACTAAGTGGAGGACAGATGCAACTTGCAGCCCTTGCAGGTGTCCTTGTCATGGAGCCTGAATGTGTGATATTTGACGAAGTAACATCCATGCTGGATTCTTTCTCAAAACAACAGGTGCTTGCAACAATCACAAGACTTCATGAAAAGGGCAAGACGATAATAATGGTCACCCACAACCTGGAGGAAGTGCATCTGGCAGGAAGGGTTATAGCTTTTGAAAAGGGGAGAATTGTTTATGATGGCAAATCCTCTTTGTTTTTTGATTCCCCTGCTGTGTCAAACCCCGGTATTTCAATTCCTCCTCTAACTGAACTTGCCCTGTGGCTGCGGGAGAATGGTCTGAAAGGTATTGATGTATCAAATCCCGACATGGGGAGATTGGAGGAATATATCTGGCAATTGAAGTCAAGAATTTGAATTTTTCATACGGGCAAAATTTAGTTTTACAAAATGTATCCATGCACATAAAGCCCGGTGAAATTGTGGGATTGACGGGGCCTGTAGGGGCAGGCAAATCAACCGTATTGCGCCTGCTTGTGGGTCTGCTCGAACCCGACAAAGGCACTGTGAAAATCGATGGTTGTTCATCCAATGCTAAAAGATTCAGGGAAATGGTAGGTGTACTGTTTCAGCATTCCTCCAGACAACTCTTTGAAAAAACGGTTTATGATGACATCGCTTTTGGTCCTTCTAATTTTGGTTTTGATAGAAGGGACATTGAAAGTCAGGTCCAAAAGGCAGTAGATATAGTGGGTCTGGATGAATCTCTCCTTGAAGTATCTCCTTTTGGGATTAGTGGAGGGGAGCAGAAATTGGTGGCTTTGGCAGGAATAATTGCCCAGTTTCCCCGATACATGGTGCTCGATGAACCTTTTGCAGGACTTGATACAAGAGGAAAAACCCGCCTTTTTCATATTATACAGACTTTGCAGAATAAGGGAATGGGAATTATCGTGATTTCCCATCACCTTGATAAACTGCTTGAAGTAGCTCCGCGAATAATTTACCTGCGAGATGGAATAATTTGTTTTGATGGTCAAAGGCAGCAGTACCTTTTGGATAATAGTCTACCTCTACCGCTTATAACCGCTTTGATGAAGAGGCTGCATGCAAGGGGTTTACCAGTGTACCCGGATACATTTACGGTAGAAAGTGCAATCAAGCAATTGGCAAAATTTAGAAATCGGAGATGTGGATGATGCCTGATTATTTTTTGAGTTTTGTCCCTGGAGATTCCTTTTTGCACAAACTTGATCCACGCACAAAACTGATAGCTACGATGCTGATCAGCATTTTGATCTTCAGGTTGCATATTACAGGCCTGGTCCTGCTATTTGCATTATTCATGGCTTTATACTATCTTTCGTCTGTGCGGATTGCACTGCTGCGAAACCTCCGTCCAGTTGCTCCTTTCTTAATCTTAATTTTTATATTCCAGTTATTCCTGGTACCCGGGAATAGTTTTATGGATTTGTATGGTTTTTCTGCTACATCAGCAGGCTTTTTTGAGGGTTTGAGGATTGTAGGGCGTTTTGTTCTTTTAATACAATTTGCTTCCCTCCTGACGGCTACGACTTCTCCTGCTCACATGACGGCGGGAATTGAAAGGCTCCTTCGTCCTCTGCCCGGTAAGGTCTTAGGGGTGACTTCTTTTGAAATTGCCACCATGATGTCCCTATCCATCCATCTGGTTCCTGTTTTGAACAGGTTCCTGAAAGAAGTGTATCAGGCACAGCTGTGCAGGGGTCTGGGACGACAAAAGAAGCTTTCAGGATTGGTCTCACTGGCGATACCTTTGCTCAGGGGGGCCTTCAGGATGATGGATGATATAGCTATGGGAATGGAAAGCAGGTGCTATCAGGGCAACTACAGGACATCCCTTTTTGAATTAAAAATGAATAAAAACGACTGGCTAGTCCTTATGCTGGTTTTTGTATTGTTGCTTGGCTTCTGGAATTTGAATATCACTCTTTTGCCCTCTTATCAGATATAATGCGGGCAATTCTTTCCTTAAATTCATTTACAACAATATCTGCATCATCCATATCTGGTTTCTTTTCTGTCCAGTGATTGGATTTAAGTGGAATTGGTATGATTTTTTCCTTTTCTTTTTCGGAAACAGGTGATTTTTCCCACTAAAAATCCTCTTTTTTATTCATGCCCCGCCCCTCACTTTGTTAAATGGTTTGCAGTTTTATCTATATATAAACAAAGATTTATACATTTTGGCAGATTATTTCTTTTTTTAAATATTTGGATGCCTTTCTATACATCCTGTTCATCTTTTCGTTATCAGAAGCCGTTATTTAGAATGTTCACAGCGATAGGTTAATGCGGTATCTTTATGTAGCCGTGAATTTATGGAACCTTTTATAACTCAATTTGGCCGATTTGTACATGAAAAGTTGCTAACATATTGGAGGTGTTCCGGCATGGTATACAGTTTGGGAATAGATGCTGGAGGAACTTATACTGATTCTGTTCTTCTGGATGATAACGCTAATAGTATTCTTGATTCAAATAAAGCACTTACAACATATCCCGATCCCCTGAATGGGATAAAAAACTCCATTGATGGTCTCGACCAGGAAAAACTCAAGAAAGTAAAGATTGTTTCCGTATCAACAACTCTTTCGACAAACACGATTCTTGAAGGTACGGGTTTCCCGGTTGGCTTGTTTTTGATCGGAAATTATGATCTCAAGGAAAAACTTCCGACTCCACATTACGTAAAAGTTGCCGGTGGTCATACCTATAATGGCGGGGAGAAAGAACCTCTGGATGAGGAAGCGGTCAGGGATTTTGCAGTGAAAATAAAGGACAAGGTTGCAGCGTTTGCAATCTCTTCCTTCTTCAGTATCCGTAACCCGGACCATGAAATCCGGGCCAAGCAAATTATCCGTGAAGCTACCGGTCTTCCTGTGGTATGCGCACACGAGCTTTCTCAGGACCTGGGTGCCTTTGAAAGAGCAACGACTGCTTTTTTCAATGCTCAGCTGTTGCCCATTACAGAAAGATTCATGTCCACGGTGGAGAAGGATGTAACTGCCAGGGGAATCAGTCCGAAGATATTCATGCTCAAATGCGATGGCTCTGTCATCGGTATCAAAAGTGCACTGGAAAAGCCGATTGAATCTATTTTCTCGGGACCTGCGGGAAGTCTTGTAGGAGCTTCCTTTTTGACAGGAAATGATTCATGTGCTGTTATTGACGTGGGAGGTACAAGTACCGATATATCCGTTATAAAAGACGGCGTTCCTGAAATGAGTGAGATGGGGGCGGTTGTCGGTGGATGGAAGACCCGTGTTAAGGCCATTAAGATGGAAACCTCAGCAATGGGTGGTGACAGTCATATATGGGTAAAGGACGGTAAGTTGAATGTCGGACCCCGACGTGTAATTCCCCTTTGCAGGGCAGCGGATCTCTATCCCGATTTCCTGGAACTTCTCAAGGTCAATCCCATGCCAACCAAAACTTTGATCGGCATGAATTTCCAGCCCACTACTTTCTTTACACGTACCGAATATGAAGCCATGGGTCTTAATGACCTGGAGCAGGAATTGCTTGATTCCATCTCCAGTAGTCCGACTTCTCTGCGGGAGTTACGCAGCCGCATGGGCCGCTATCCCTCAACCCGGATTCTGGACAGCCTTATTCAGAAAAGGCTTGTGCAGTGTATTGGCTTTACTCCCACGGATGCTCTGCATGTACTGGGGGATTACACCGCCCGCAATGTGGAGGCAGCTGAGGTAGGTGCTGAATACCTGGGTTCATTGTGTAAAAGAACCGGTGAAGAATTTGCCAGGTATGTCAAGGAAACTTTTGCCAAGAATATGGCCTCAGACCTGATTTCCTTTTTCCTGGAAGGCATTCCAAGGGAAGTGATTCGTAAAATATTCGATATAGCTTGTCCTACTAAATTTAAGGTTGATATTCCGGTTGTTCTTATAGGTGGGCCCGTGGTTGCTTATAAGGATATACTTGGAAGTATCCTGGATGCCGAGATTATTGTACCCGAATACTCGGATGTCGGTAATGCCACAGGAGCCCTTGCAGCCAAAGGTGTAAGGAGGGTTGATTTCCTTATAAGACCTGCTTCCATGGCAGCCCCTGACTGGGAATATTACGTATTTTCTGAAAAAGGGCGACAGAGTTTCTATGAATATAAAGATGCTATAAAATACGCCAAAGAAACAGGACAGTCCATGATCATGCAATACATGGAAGACGCCGGTTTGGATCCGGATCATGTGGAAATTGACGTCAAAAAGGATGAGATTGTGCCGGAAGGCTGGAATTTCCCAATGGAAACCAAAATCAGGATTATGGGGGTCGGCACCCGCCTGATAGACGAAGAGGCCTGAAAAGGTCTCTCTTTTTTCTTCTTCAGAAGGTTGATATATTATTGGGTACTACCCTTTTAGCGGGGGTATAGCTATGCATTTTTGCAAGGATAAAAACGAAAAATTGGACAGGGAATGTTTTTTGCTCGCAATTCTTGTTTTGATTGTTATCTTTCTTTTCGGATTTGCAATATATAAGCTGGTGATCCAGCCTATGGTCGGTGGCTTCTGAGAGGTACACTCTCACTGATTCATTTTCTCCCTTTCCAGGTTCAATACCCTGCGGATTACCAGTTTTTTCTTTCCCAGGCCGGCATCGGGGTTTTCCGGGTAGTTCTCCTTTACATATTCATAGAGTTCGGCAGACGTCATTTTTTCAAGTTTGTCCTTGAGTTTAAGTAATTCTTCCATCTTTCTTCTCCTGTCGTTTTTTGTGAGAAATTCTAGTTTTTGTATTTATTCCTTATGGTGTTTGCATTCCCGGACAGAAATCATTATGAATTGCAAGTTACATGTAGGTATCATATAAACAGTATGAGGTTTAAAACCTATGAGTGAATCCAAATTCGAACCGTTGCCAAGTTCCTATTTATTTAACAGTTTGCTGGATAAAGATACCATAATCCTCGCTGCAAATCCGCGTATCTCTCTTGTTATGCGTGGAATTATGAAAGCAGCCAAAGATGCAGATGCTCCGCTGATAGTAGAACTCGCCCGTTCTGAATCCGATCTGGACGGTGGCTATTCAGGTATGACCCCGGCTGAATTTTCAAAAAGATGCAAAAAAACCGCCAATGAAGTTGGTCTGGATGTATGGTCTCTGCATGCCGACCATATCGGGATCAAGAAAGGCACTCCTGAGGATATTGAATCCACAAGGCAACTTGTAAGTGGGCAGATTGATGCGGGATATACCTCTTTTGCAATTGATGCTTCCCATCTTTTCAATTTCCAGGGTGGCAACCTCCGGGAAGAACTCTCCCGGAATATTGATGCAACTACAGAGATTGCCCATCATATTCAGGATAAAATGGATGGTCGTAAGTACGGGCTTGAAGTTGAGGTTGGTGAAATAGGCCGAGAGGATGAAAACGGCAGGGTTCTTACCAAACCTGAAGAAGCAGTAACCTTCATCAAAGCGCTTAATGAAAACGGTGTATATCCACATGTGATCGCAATCGCAAACGGTAGTGCCCATGGGAACACTTATGACACAAATGGAAATCTCATCCAGCAGGTTTCAGTTGATATAGAGCAGACGATTGCGGTTGCTGATGCCCTGAAAGAGAATGGTTCAAGTGTCAGGATCGCCCAGCACGGGATTACAGGTACGCCCAGGGAACTTATTTACGAGCATTTCCCTCACGGGGATATACTGAAGGGCAATGTTGCCACATTTTTCCAGAATATTGTATGGGAAGTGTTCAGGATATATGAACCTGAGCTTTTCAGTGACATCCGGAAATGGACTATTGAGAATTTCCGCAGTAAAGCTCCTGAAAAGAGTGATAATGAGATTTTCGGTAAATTCAGTAAGTATGCAGTAAGACAGTTCTTTGACCGCATAGATGCTGTTGATGAGAATACAAGGCGTGCCATTGATGCCAAAGTCTATGCTGAGACCCTTATGTTCCTCGGGGCTTTCAAGGCTGAAGGTACTGCCCAGCAGGCCAGGGATTATATCAAATCCCTGTAATCTTTTTTAAAGCGTAATAATAAGTTGTTGCTTCTGGCTAAATTCCAGAATGGTATCAGCAATAGCTTCAGGTTCGACCATCTCGATGCCCGATATCATTTCTTCATATTTGAGCCCTACAAGTGAAGAACCCAGTTTGCAACACATAATGTTCACACCCAGATTCATACATTCATCGACTTTCTGGTCGTATTCCAGCGCTCCTGCTTTATCCTTCTTGGCAAGCATTACTCCCATTGGGCCAAAAAGGACTATATTTACATTTAGGCCCTGTTCACTGTAGTGCTTTGCAAATCTAAGGGTCTCCAGTGGGCCGGTACTTTCGTAAATCATGCTTTTGAGCAGGATCAGGACATTTGTAACTTTGTGCATATTATCTTCTCACATGTATTGTTCCAGAACATCTTCTGCTGCTTTTGGGCCCACATTTTCAAGATGTACGGATTTTTTGGTAGTTTTTGCACCGGATACAATAGTTACTGAGGAGCTGTTTATTTGGAATATATGACTGAGCTCTTGTATAAACTGGTCGTTGGCTTTTCCTTTTTGTGCGGGTTCGGTTAATTTGCCCTCAACCCTTTTGCGCCAGATATTGTAACCTGAAGGAACTACCAGTTTGCTGGAGCCGGGATTAATTTCAAAATCAATTATACAACCATTCCCCTTTGTGTGTATGGCATCCCGTATTGGCATATTATTCCATCAATTATATTTTGTGGAGAACGATGCTGTATCCCGACGCACTAACTCCAGGATATCATCCTATGGAATATCCGCTGTCCATCCCGGTTACCCTCGTGACAGGCGTAATGTCACATCGCTTCCTTTTTGTAGCGTACTGAGGTTGTCTGTACACTCATCGAATGGCTTGTGCCATGTTCTTGTGCAAGGACCTTACAATACGCAAATAGGAATACCGGGATTCTCCGTTATATATCTGACGTCTGACAACCAATAGTTATAAACGTTATTATGAGAGATGAAAGGTTCATGAAAATAGCGATACTGGGCGGCACGGGACATATCGGCAAAGGTTTTGCTCTGCGATGGGGCGATCTTCACGATATTATCATTGGCTCAAGAAATGCAGAAAGAGCGTCTTCAGCGGCAAAAGAGTACAGGAGTATGCTGGAAGGTCTTGGAAAGCAAGGCTCCTTTGAAGGTGTAGATAATAAAACCGCTGCGCAAATGGCCGATGTCGTATTGCTTGCAATAAAGTATCGTCATGTTTCATCAGTTATTGAAACTATTACTCCTGTACTTAAGGACCAGATTGTGGTTTCTGTGGTTGTTCCTATGGAAAAGGACAGCTGT
Source organism: Methanohalophilus sp. RSK (assembly GCF_003722075.1). Lineage (GTDB taxonomy): Archaea > Halobacteriota > Methanosarcinia > Methanosarcinales > Methanosarcinaceae > Methanohalophilus. Next base: position 242,995 of record NZ_RDSK01000001.1, read on the forward strand.
TACATCATTCCCGATGCAAAACATATGGAAGTTGATGTAAGGGATTCTGCATACAATGCGGAATATTTCTGTTATACACAACCTGCCGGTGGCAGTGCCGCCGAGGAAATTGCACAACTCCTTCCCCAACATATTCGACTGGTATCGGGTTTTCACAATGTTCCTGCCAAACATCTTGAAGATCTCTCTCTTGCGCTGGATTATGATCTTGCTGTCTGTGGGAATGATATGGCTTCAAAAGAGGTTGTCTGCAAACTTACAGATGATATACCAAACTTGCGACCATTGGATGCAGGTCCCTTAAAGGCCTCTTCCATGATCGAATCTCTCACTCCTCTGCTGATAAATATAGCAGCCAGGAACAATATGGATGATGTGGGAGTAAAATTCATTTAAAGCTGGCAGCATGCAAAGCTGCTCTCTTATATATATTTAAAAAAGGAAGTGAAATAAGGGTATTTACCCTTATTCGTCCAGAATCTGTTCTGCTACGTCCCTGTAGGCATTCATGACATAATCGATGCCAGAGACTTCTGCGGCTTCTTCTGTAAGAGCCATCACGTCTTTGCGGGATAGTGTGTTGATGTTAAATCTACGTGAACCGGCCATGAGCTGCTGCAGACCGACCTTGAGTTTTTCTCCATAGGAGTAGATACCCATTGCACCGAGCGGGATGTCCTTAACATCTTCACCATAGCGTTCTTCCAGGTCTTCGTAGTGGACAAAGATCTCTTCAGGGCGGTGGCCGAATTCGGAGACGGTCTTTGGCAGGTTATCTTCGTCGAGCCATTTGCCGACGTTCTTACCGACCATACCTGGTATCATGAGACCACGGCCCATGCATACTGCCTTGAAGTATGGGGAGCCCATTGCAAGTGCTTTGTAGATACCATCTTCACTGGAGAATCCACCAGCCATTGCGAGATCGGGTACTCTTTCACCTTTGTTGTTGAGTTTTTCTGCGAACTCATATACAAGGGACTGGAGGTAGAATGTCGGGATACCCCATTCTTCCATCATTGGCCAGGGGCTCATACCTGTACCACCTGGTGCACCATCGAAGGTGAGCAGATCGATCTTTGCTTCGGAGGAGTATTTGAGTGCCATTGCGGCTTCAACCATGGAGTATGCACCGGTCTTTAAGGTGATACGGTCATAGCCGATGGACCTGAGGCGGTCAACTTCTTCGAGGAAGCCTTCCTTGTCAACAAAACCAACTCTTGAGTGGCGTTCGAATTCCCTGATTGCACCGACCTTGAAAGCTTCCTGGACAGCTGCATTTTCGGGATCCGGGGTTACGATGTAGCCACGCCTCTTGAGTTCTAGGGCACGGTCAAGATCACGGACCTTGATTTCTCCACCTATACATTTGGCACCCTGTCCCCATTTGAGTTCAAGGGTGTCCATTTCGTGTTTGCTGGAGATGTATTCTGCAACACCGAGTTTGGTGTCTTCTACGTTCATCTGGACGAGCATTTCACCGTAGCCTTCATGGAACTTGTTGTAGACTGCGATCCTTCTGTCCATTTCCGGGGATTCAGTGACCAGACCATTGTTGTCACGCTTGAGTTCCGGGTCGACTCCACACACGTTTTCACCACATACCAGGGTGATTCCGGTGATTGCTGCACCGACTGCGAATTCGTCCCAGTTCTTCCTTGCAACATCAGTGGAACCGAGAGCACCGGTGAAGGCGGGGATTTTCATTTTTACTTTCTTGTCCCATCCGTATTCGGTTTCGGTGTCTACGTTGGGGAACCTTGCGGTCTCGGGACTGGCTTCCATTCCCTCCGGGAGACCAACTGCACCGACTGCATATCCCTGAATGTTGAGATGGGAATAGTCTACAGGATATTCCTTGTCTGCTCCGGCAGTTACTTCGCCGAAAGGTCCTGGATAAAGGACTTCACGTCCTCTGAATGATGATTTGAATATTTCACAGTTACCACGGCATCCGTCTACACAGCGTGTGCAGATTCCGGACATCGGGGCAACACTTTTGGACCTGTTGAAGGTCCTTGTTGCTTCATTTGCATTTGGTTGTCTAAGATTGCCCATCTTTAATTACTCCTTAATGTATGAATGTGACTTTTGTCACTAATAACTAATCGTTTACCGTATCGGTTATATTTATAGTTTGCTCATTGATAGGCGGTTTGACTATATGGTTGATCAGAGTAATGTGTTCAAATCATACATGACAATATGTAGCAATAACATGTCTTTATGAAAAGTTATATATACAAAATGTATAGTATACATTACACGGAGAAGTAAATGCAAGTCAAAGAAACAGGTATGTTAATTGTTGGATTCATATTGTTCCTGATAGGTTTAGGTTTTCACGTTTTTGAGCCCGACTGGATCATAAATCCGAGCGGGGCAGATGGAGCCTTCATAGGTGCGGGGGTTGTATTATTCCTGGCCACCCTTCGTGGAATCCGACTCAAAAACAAGGGAACCGTAGTTGAAGATGAAAGAATCTTTCATATTGCTGAGAAAGCCAGCCATAAAACCCTGTCCATACTCATTATACTTGAGGGTACATTGATGGTATTTCTTGGTGTTACAGCATTCGATATCCAGGCATATCCAATTGTGTCTCTCTTGTTTGCTCTAACAACGTTGTCATATGTGGGATTTTACCACTGGTACAAAAGACAAATGTAATTTTAGGATGGATGTTGAATGAAGAATACCCTAAAGGTCTGGAGAGCAAAGAAGGATATTACTCAGGAACACCTTGCCAGGGAAATGGAGGTGACCAGGCAAACCATCAATGCCATAGAACGCGGCAAATACGATCCAAGTATAAAATTGGCGTTCAGGATGGCTAAATTCTTCGAATGTTCAATTGAAGACATTTTTCTTTACGAAGAATGATGTTAATATCATTTTATTAACATTATACATTTTTTATATTTTTCTATTTACTTAACATGCCATTAAGTCCCATGTCACTGATTTTTTTTTGGTATGCCATTTTCACATGGGACTTTAACCTGACATTTGCCACATCCATTGCCTGGTCCATATTTAATCTCAAATTCATCATGAAATTTAGAGCAACGTGTATAGTCTTTGCCTTCAAAAGTGATCGCTTTTACGGGGCAAATATTGATACAGGCTCCACACATGGAACAATTATCGTAAATTCCCTGATAGTCTCTTTTTGTAGGCTCATGTTCCATGTTTGTGATAAGACTTGTAAAAGCCCCTGTTACTCCTTTCTTCGTGATCAGGGTTTTCGATAAACCAAAGGTACCCAATCCGGTAACATAAGCTACGTGTCTCTGTGACCAATTACTGCCATAGTCACTGTTCGTAAGTGGTCTATTGATATCAAGCCAGGTGCCTATTATCTCTTCATAATGGTCATCGATACCTGGAGCAATGCACAAATATCCCTGTTGTGTAAGAATCTCTTTAATGTGTTGGGAAAGTTTATCGATAGCGTTTTTTCCTTCACGCCTAACATGAAGCCATTCTTTTGATGGCTCTCTCATATTTCGACTATTGCCTTTTTTCACCTGTTTTGAATATGGGACAAATATCGATATGACAGTCTTAGCATCTTCCATCCACTCCCGGGGTGGAATAAAACGACCGTGTGTTATCTTCTCGTCGGTTTTGAATTTTTCAAATAACTCATCGTTTGCACTGGCATATCCAATAATAGGTTTATCAAATAATTCCAGTCTGACTACCGATTCATCTGCGGCCTCTTCTTTAGATACATGGTTTATTTTTGGATCCAGAATAAAATCTTCTACGATTTTTTCCAAGGTTATCCCAATCTCTCCTGTATAATCTCTCATACCAAAAACATGATATATAATACAATTCCTAAAACCCACATTCATATAGTTCGTACAAAGCTATTAAGGCGATTTAATGAACATTAAGAGCAAGGAAGACGTATACAACGCGATAGAGAACAATAATGTCAAATTCATCAGACTACAGTTCACCGATATCCAGGGAGTAGTCAAAGATGTGGAAATCCCTGTGACCCAGGCGAAAAAAGCCCTGACAACAGGTATTTCTTTTGATGGCTCCTCAATCGAGGGATTTGTAAGAATTGACGAATCCGATATGGTCCTCAAACCCGATGTAAGATCTTTTGCCCTGCTACCCTGGGACCAGGGGAAGGGAGTGGTGGCCCGTATGGTTTGTGATATCTGCAAACCGGATGGTTCTTCTTTTGAAGGAGATCCCAGGTATGTCCTGCGCAGGGTCCTGAAGGAGGCCCATGAAATGGGATTTTCTTTCAATGTGGGTCCTGAACTGGAATTTTTCCTTTTCGAGATTGAAAATGGCAAGGCAACCACCAAGCCTCATGATTTCGGACGCTATTTTGAATTTGCACCTGCAGATCTTGCAGAGGATATACGCAGGGAGATTGTTCTCGGTTTGATCGATCTGGGCTTCAATATCGAGGCCGCCCATCACGAAGTCGCTTACGGCCAGCATGAGATCGATTTCAAGTATGACGATGCTCTCTCGACTGCTGACAATGTGGTAACCTTCAGGTATGTAACCCGTACGATTGCCAAACTCAACGGCCTGCATGCCACTTTCATGCCCAAACCCCTTACTTCGGAAAACGGCTCTGGAATGCATGTTAACCTTTCCCTTTCCAAGGATGGCAAGAATGCTTTCTATGATCCGCAGGATGAGGAAGAAGTGGACAAAATCGCCTATCATTTTATTGGCGGGGTCCTGGAACACATCAAAGGTATCACTGCAATTTCCAATCCATTGATCAATTCATATAAACGTCTGGTGCCGGGTTATGAAGCACCGGTGTATATCACCTGGTCCGGCCCGAACCGCAGTTCCCTTGTCAGGATTCCTGCTGCCCGGGGTCAGAGTACCCGTGTGGAACTGAGGAGTCCCGATCCGTCCTGTAATCCCTATCTGACTTTTGCGGCAATCCTGGCTGCAGGTTTGAAAGGTATCAAAGAGGAGATCGATCCCGGTGAAGGCACCGATGTGAATATTTATGATCTCACTCCCAAAGGCCTTGCTGAGAGGAACATTGAAACCCTGCCTCCAACCCTCCTGGATGCGGCCAAACATCTGGAAAAGGATGATTTTCTCAGGGATGCATTGGGAGAACATGTGCATGAGAACCTGCTGCGGATTGCCTATGCCGAGTGGGACGCCTACAAATTACAGGTGCATGACTGGGAAACCAAACGGTATCTCAATGCAGTATAATATATAAGATAAATTAATATATTCATGATATCATAAAGCATATCATGATCAAAAGGCTGCAGGATTTTGCCCGAAAAGATGATGCGGTCATAGAGGTATTCAGTGAAATACTGCTGATTGGCATCATTGTAATTGCAATCGCTGCAGCCGCTGCTTTTGTTTTATCTTCTCTTGACGAGCCCGATAATGTCAGGGTGGACATCGACCACTGGGTCGATAATGAAACCGACACTCTCTACTTCCGCCACAGCGGAGGGGAAACTGTTGATGTGGAAGACCTTGAACTTTTGGTCTATGTCAATGGCTCCTATGAAACCCTGAACTCTTCGCAGTTCAATTACGATTCGGATGAATGGGCTCTGGGGGATGTAATAGAGATTAATACTTCTTCACAGTTTAATTACGATATCGACGACGATAATGTGCCTTCCAAACTTGTACACACCGCTTCCAGTCTGGTAATCTATGATGCATATGGTTCAATGGGGGATAGTGGGACTGGTGGTAATGGCGGAAGTGGAGATGATCCAAGTGCCGATTTTGCCTATTCTCCTCCAAATCCTACTACATATGAAACAGTTGATTTTACCAATCAATCTTCCGATACTGACGGAAACATTGTTGGATGGTCATGGGATTTTGGTGACGGGAATACTTCAACTGATCAAAATCCTTCCCATCAGTACTCTTCTGAAGGAACTTATACAGCGACTCTTACGGTTACTGATAACGATGGTAATACAGGTAGTACTTCCAGCGTGGTAACTGTTACGGAATCACTATTTGGTCAAGACCTCTTTTTCCAAAAACAAAATTATGGAGGATATATTCCGGAAGGAAACTACCTTGAATTAGTAGTAACTTCCGGGGCGAATCAAAACGATTTGCAAATAAATGGACAACCCTATACAATAAACAAAAACAACATCATAAAATTTGTTATGAATGGTAACCAAGCATCAGGTGAAGCCGATATTGGGATACAAGGAAATGATAGACAAATTACAATGTATGATTTCAATGTTGAATTTTATCGTAATGGTAATTTAATTGATACAGGACAAATTGATAATATAAATATACACAAAGCTGATATCATAGAATCTACATTATCATATTATTCCCCGCCAAATCTATCAGAGACACAGTTTGGGTCCGATGGAACTAATAATAATATTATTTCAGCTTGGCCCCACAACGATTCAGAAATTGTATTTTATAACATAACTCCTAATCAAGGTGAAATATTTAGATTTGAGTTTAACCCGACATATACTTTCATTAATGGATTTGATGCATATTATACTATGTTTTAATATATTTTTAGATGTGGATTCAAACGATTTTCTCCATCACCCGTCACAATTATAATACCTGATTAAGAATCCCCAATCATGACCGACATAATGCTGCTCTGGGACACTCCCATCCTTTTTGAAAAGCTGTTCAAGGAACACGGCTACGAATGCTTGCGGGTGGACGGCAACTCACTGGGCACTCCCTTTTTGCCGTCATCAAAGTGCCTGATGGTGCCCACCGGTTTTGCCAATCCGGCCTACACGAAGGTGGCGAAAGGTATTGAGAATAAGGGACGCAAGATAGCCGATTTTGTGAAAAAAGGCGGTGTACTTGTGGTATTCGGGGCCTGTATGCCGGAATATGAATATGATTGGCTGCCTTTTGAACTGTCTTATGTGGAAGAGCACATGCAATCCCCGCTGGAGGTTGTGGATGATTCTATGCCCTGTATTATTGGAGAGTCGCAGGAGCCGGTGGAATGCGATGGTTACTTTTCACGGGCCGATGGGGAAGTGATTTTAAAAGATGAGCAAGGCCGGGCTGTGATGGTTAAGAAAGAGTTTGGTGAGGGGTTGATCATTGCCACGACTGTCCATGAATTCCCGTCTGCGGATTTCCTGGGATGTGCGGTGGATCAGGGTAAGAATACCAGATTGTAATTACTGGTAGTTTCCCTGCCTCAATTTCTCAATTTCTTCCTGTGCATCCTCCAGTTTGAGGACGAACAATCCCTTGCAGGGTTTGACGTACTGGAAATAAATGGAATTGCCTTTGACGCCTATGGGTATGGTCTTGCCCCCTTTGAGCATCACTCCTGCCAGGCTGTAGCCACCCGGGACGTGGTAGACCTCTTCACAGTTTTCGCGAATAAATTCCTCACTTTTCTTGACGGATGCGCCCTTTAGCAGGATCTCATAGGGAAGGTCACTGATACATGCCATGCTGATCATTCAATAATCAGGTCTTTTACACGGATATTTTTTTCCGTAATCCTGCCCACAATTTTCCCGTCGACTATTTCTGCAACTTTTGTAGCCTCATGCGGTGGGACAATAAGCAGAAAGCCCATTCCCATATTGAAGGTGCGATACATCTCCAGTTCCTCTACATTGCCTTGTTTCTGGAGGAAACGGAATATCTCGGGCGGCTCGATGGGGTCTGTGAAATCAAATCCCAGTTCGCTGACCCTGCGCAACTTCAGCAGTCCGCTGCCGGTAATGTGGGCCAGGCCATGTACCTCGCACTCACGGATTGCATCGAGCACTTCCATGTAAATCCGTGTGGGGGTCAGCAGTTCCTCGCCGATGGTGCGGGAGCTGTCATAGGGCAGAGGGTCATGATAGGAATATTCAGAATTCTCGATAATTTTTCTCACAAGGGTATATCCATTGCTGTGAACTCCGCTGCTGGGTACTCCCACAAGCACGTCGCCTTCTGCGACCTTCTCTCCCGTAATAATTGCATCCTTGTCCACTTTTCCCAGGCATGTGCCTGCAAGATCGAACCCTTTTACGATTTCGGGAAGGGTTGCGGTCTCTCCGCCCAAAATGGACATCCGGGAGATCTCGGCTCCCTTTGCAAGCCCCTGGCCGATCTGGCGTGCGAATTCATCAGAGTGTTTTTCAATTGCCAGGTAATCCACAAAACTGACAGGTTCGGCACCAATGGCAATCAGGTCATTGACATTCATGGCAATACAGTCAATTCCCATGGTGTCCCATTTTTTCATCTCATTTGCAATCAGCACCTTGGAGCCCACGCCATCGGTGGCCATTGCCAGGGCAAAATCGCCAAAATCCATCAGGCCGGCGTAATGCCCGATGCGTGTCATAGGAGCTCCCAATCCTTCCCTGCTGTAGGTCATGCCTCCTGTGAGATTGCCTATGGTGGATTCTTCCTGATGAATGTCAACTCCGGAATCGGCGTAGGTAAGTTTTTTGTCCAATTTTATCCCTCTGTTTTAATTTCCAAGTTCAAACTCATGGTTTAACAGGCGTACTGCCTCTTCGGCTTCATCGGAGCTGACAACGAATGAAATGTTGTGCTGGGAAGATCCCTGGCTGATCATGATAACATTTATTTTTTCCCTGCCCAGTGAGCTGAAGACCCTGCCTGCCACACCGGGTATACCATCCATGCCGGCACCTACAACCGCTACCACGCAGATATCCCGATCGCAGGCCACTTCTCCTATTACATCCCGGTTCATCTCGGATTTCAGGGCAGCTACAGCATCTTCCAGATGAGCTTCATCCACAACGAATGACATGTTTGCTTCGGAGGAACTCTGGCTTATCATTATAATGTTCACTCCAGCATTGGCGAGTGTGGAAAATACCCTGGCGGCTGTACCGATTGCACCCACCATTCCGGCGCCGGAGATGTTTATTGCGGCTACCGATCGTATCAGGGTCACAGCTTTTACCACATCCTTGCGCAGTCGCTGGTCTGAAACAATCAATGTTCCTTCAAATTCGGGATCAAATGTATTTTTCACCCGCACGGGTATTCCATGCTTGATCGCAGGTTCAATTGTACGTGGATGGAGTACCTTTGCGCCGAAATAGGACAGTTCCATTGCTTCAATATAGGATATCTGGGGTATCGGACGTGCATCGGGGACAATTCGGGGGTCACTGGTCATTATGCCGTGAACTTCTTTCCATAACCAGATCTCATCAGCCTCTATAGCAGCCCCTATAATCGAAGCAGTGAAATCTGAGCCACTGCGTCCCAGCGTCGTAATGATTCCTTCTTCATTCTCTGCGATAAAACCGGTAACTATAGGAACATGTGTTGCAACGACCCTTTTTAGGATGTTGCCAACATTTTCATAGGTTTTCTCGAAAGGTCTGGCACAACCATATTCACTGTTGGTTACAATGCCTGCCTCTCCACCGGTAAATGAACAGGAATTAATTCCCTTACTTTGCACAGCTCCGCTAACAACAGGAACTGCAAGTCTTTCCCCATAGGAAGATATGTAATCGATGGAACGCGGGGAGAGTTCCCCCAGATAGCATATACCGATGAGTGCTTTTTCGAGTTCATCGATAAGAGCATCGATAGTGCGGATTGTTTCATCGGCAATCCTAGCATCATCGATGGCAATCTCGATTGCATCATAGTGTTTTTTTGCAAGGTCTGCCATAAATTCCTTTACCCGGGAAACCTTGCCTTTATGGGACGCATCAATACCTATCTCCATCAGCCCATCGGTGACTCCACCAAGGGCCGAGGTCACTGCCACTATTTCGTGGCCCTGTTCCCTGTAGTCTTTCAGTAATTCTGCGACATAGCGAATCTTTTCCCCGTTCTCAATGGATGTCCCGCCGAATTTCATTACATATCTCATATTAGGATCACGTTATTGGATGATTTGTGAATTCTGGCTGTTATAGGGAAGAGGCGCATATAAATATTGTCACCTCTTCCTGCACCACATCCATGCTCCCAGAAGTATGAATATAGCAAAAAATGCGCCCGTTGCGGGAACTTTTTCCAGCGCAGTGGCAGTTTCGTTAATCTTATCGGCAGCATTTTCAGCAGCAGAGGTTACATTTTGTGCCTTTTCAATAATATCTTGTCCCTGCTCTCCATCCTCACTTTCTCCCGCCGTTTCCCCCACTTTTAATATGGCAGATTCAGTGACTATTGCCCCGTCGGAAGTAACTGCTTTTACTTCTATGTTGTATTCACCGGTGGATGATTCTCCGATGACTGCAGGATAGGTACCTTCACCCAGGTTCTGTCTTGTGTCAATAAGGTCTTCTTCCAGATACACTTCCACAGTGTCTGCATCGCCATTTAGCGTGTAGTGTATGATTATTTGTTCATTCTCTGGATTCTCTGCTGGAACATCGATCTCGATTTGTATTCCTTCCCCTATGTCTGCATCGGTCCTCTGAGCCACGTTTTCCAGAAATACAACATCACGATCCTCACCTTCAAATATGCTTCCGACTTTTCCCATAAAAATTGTCATTATCCGGTCGCCATTTGTACGGGTATAAGCAAAAACATCTCCCTCCTCCATAGTTTCCTCTTCTTCTACGATATTCCCGTTTTTCCTGAGTGTAATAGTAACGGTATTATCGTCAAGGTCGGAGGCTTCAATGGTGTAATCTTCTTTGAGATCCATCTCCGACCCGATATCCATGGAGACGGTTTTGTCCAACATCAAATATTGATCCAGATCAATCTCCGGGTCACGATATTGTTTAATCAGGATTTCAGATGATGTTACCCCATCTTCTTCTTTGGTACCCTGCAGGCTGAAATTGAATATCAGGTAGTCAGTTTCTTCATCGTCTTCTTCCTCTATTGTCCTCACGTACCTGAACGGATTATTCTTTTTGACAAAACCCTCCTCCACCTTTTCCCCATCCAGGTAGAGCTTGAGCCAGAGTTCCCCATTGTCACTGTTCACATCGACAATGTCCGCTGTGTATCCCTGTTCCAATTCTATCTCATCTCCGATTGAAACTGTGATTTCAGCATGCTGGATTTGTTCCTCCATTTCTTCTGCAGCACTGGCAAAACCACAGAAGAATGCGAATACACAAATGACGGCAATTGCAAAACGTATATATTTCATTAGTCCTCACCCTCGTATGCTTATATTTTTAATTGGCTTATGGATAATTGGCAGTTTTGTATTTAAAAAGATGGCAGGTGTTTGTATGAAACATATTGTATTAATCGGTGACGGAATGGCAGATTATCCTATTAAGGAACTTGGAGACAAAACTGTATTAGAAGCTGCGGATACTCCTCACATGGACCGTATGGCACTGGGGGGAATAAATGGGCTGGCTACCAATGTTCCGGATGGGATGCCCGCAGGCAGTGATGTGGCTAATATGTCCATTCTGGGTTATGACCCTGCCAGGCATTATTCGGGACGTGCTCCCCTGGAAGCGGCAAGTATGGGAATTGAACTGGATAAAAACGATGTGGCTTTTCGTTGCAACCTGATAACAATTGAAAATGGCAATATACTGGATCACAGTGGCGGTCATATTTCCACCGAAGAAGCAAGTCAACTCATGCAGGCAATTGAGGATGAACTGGGTGGCGACATCCATTTTTATCCGGGAATCAGCTATCGCCACCTTATGGTTGCCCAATTTGGTGCGGATGCTGTCTGTACTCCTCCTCATGATGTGGTTGAGAAACCAGCTTCAGACTATATGCCCAGGGGCGATTCAGCAGAAAAACTGGAAGAATTGATAAGAGCATCCTGGAAAATTCTTTCCGAGCATCCTGTGAATAAAAAACGCATTGAAGAAGGAAAGAGACCTGCCAATTCCATATGGTTCTGGGGGCAGGGCTATGCTCCTTCGATGCCTTCTTTTGAAGAAATGTACGGGTTAAAAGCAGCTGTAATATCTGCAGTGGACCTTATCAAGGGCCTGGGTATCTGTGAAGGAATGGATGTAATTGAAGTTCCCGGAGCTACAGGATATCTTGATACAAATTATGTGGGTAAGGCAGAATATGCTCTTGAATCCCTGAAGGATCATGACATTGTTTTTGTCCATGTGGAAGCTCCGGATGAAGCAGGACATATGGGTAGTCTGGAAACCAAAATACAGGCAGTCGAGGATTTTGATTCTAAAGTTGTGGGGGCCATCCTTGAAGGAATAGATAAAATGTCTGAAGAGTGCAATGTGCTTGTCCTTCCCGACCATCCCACACCAATTGCAGTAAGAACCCATACGCCCGATCCGGTACCCTTTGTGATCTATCCGTCCTTCAATCAGGATGCCGATATTGTTAAAAATTACTCAGAAGATGCAGCTACAGATGGTATTCTTTCAACTGTCAGGGGTTGTGATCTGATACATACCCTGCTTTCCCTTTGAATAACCACAATTTTTTTATAGACGTACTAACACATAGTATGTCTGTTATTTCAAAACAGAAATAACAGGAGTGGTATAAAATGAAAAGAGGATTAATACGCAGGGGAAATTCACCTTCAGTAAGCAGATGGGATCCTTTCGATGAGATAAAACAGACACAGGATTACCTAAACGACCTTTTCAGGGAATTCTTACCCTCGGTACAGTGGAAGGGTGGTGAAACTCTGGCTCCTCTTGTGGATGTTCAGGAGAAGGATGATTCAGTAGTTGTTACCACGGATCTTCCTGGAGTCGATAAGAAGGATGTGGATATCCGTGTATCCGAGGGCATGATTGAGATCAGTGCAGCATGCAAAAAGGAAGAAGAGAAAGAGGAAGAAGGTTACTTCCAGAGAGAGCGCAGGTATTCAAGTTTCTCCAGGGCAGTCTCTTTGCCGGCTTCTGTGACAGAGGAAGGTGCCACGGCCAAACTTGAGGAAGGGGTGCTGACGGTCACATTACCAAAAACCCAAGAAGCTAAAAAACCCAAGATCCCAATCGAATAAATTAGTTAAATGTGATATTACCTCTCTGCAGGTTGCAGGGAGGTTTCATTTTTTTGCGGCATCAGTTATGTTTTGTCCTCATACTTTGCTCGGTGGGGGTAACTTTCATCATTGCCGCAGGTCAATATATAGGGCTAGTATTATTTATGAGCTGCTGTATTTTCCTGTGGAGTTGAAAAAAGGTGAGAATGGAAGCCTTTACTATTGATGATATGCCCCTGGTAAAACCCGGTGACGACATTGCGGCTATGATATGTGAGCGTGCCGGGCTGGAAGCTGGCGATGTGCTGGTTATTGCTTCTACAATCATTGCAAAAGCCGAAAATGAACTGTTTTCTCTTGAAGATATTACGCCCTCTGCCCGGGCAATCGGGATTGGCAAAAGGGATGATAAAGACCCACGGCTTGTACAGGCGGTACTGGATAGGTGCAGTGAGTGTTTTGTCGAATCACCTGTAATGCTTGTGCAATCCGACAGGGCACATGTATGTATCAATGCGGGAGTGGATGATTCCAATGTCGAGAACGATTTACTTGCCGATCTCCCTCAGGATGCGGATGCCAGTGCCAGAAGTATAGGTCAGAGAGTTGAAGAGATTACAGGTTGCAGGGTTGCTGTTGTGGTAACCGATACCAATGGCAGGCCTTTCAGACTGGGTCAGACAGGGGTTGCAATAGGGTTGTACCATGCTACACCCATTTATTACTGGAGAGGTACAAAGGATCTTTTCGGCTATGAAATGCAGATCAGTGAGGAAGCGGTTGCCGATGAAGTGGCAGCTGCTGCAAATCTACTGATGGGTGAAGGGAGTGGAGGTAATCCGGTAGTTGTTGTACGGGGTACATCCCTGTTCACCGGGAAAGAAACATCTGCCCGCCAGCTGTACCGGCCGGACAATATGGATATTATTAAGAAGGCCTTACGCATTTTCAAGAAGTCTTGATACTGGCAGGTTTATTATCTCCACTCCTGCATCATTAAAGAAATCCAGAGCATCAGTATCCGGGTATGATGTCAGGTAAACCACCCGGTTAATCCGGGAATTGATTATCATTTTGGTACACAGGATACAGGGTTGGTGCGTGCAGTAAAGGGTTGCCCCTTCGATTCCAGCTCCGTGCAGGGCTGCCTGGATTATGGCATTCTGTTCGGCATGCACTGCCCGGCATTTTTCATGACGTGTTCCTGACTCGATATTGTTCTTTTGCCGGATACATCCTATATCCAGGCAGTGTTCCATATTACTCGGGGCACCGTTGTAACCGGTGGAAAGGATCTGCTTATCCCGCACGATAACCGCTCCTACCCGGTTGCGAAGGCATGTGGATCTTTTGGCTATTACGGTAGCTATTTCAAGAAAATATTCGTCAACAGATGGTCTATATGGCATGCCTGTAAAATGGGTTATCGGCAGTATATATTAGTTATGTATAGCCCTTTTCCAAAAATCTGGCTTTGAGAAAATTCACCAAAAAGCAATAACACAAGAAAATAGTATATATTACCTCATAGTATGGAAAAGTGTAATTTGACTTTTGAGTCTATGTTATCGGAGCATACAATTTATGGCGCTGTTTATTGATAAACTTGAAAATTTCATCAAAAGCCATAATGATAGGCAACTTGTAACTATACCGCTTGCGGTGTTCGCAATAGCCTTACTGATTATGGTATTTGTGTATTCCACATCCGGGTCCCCTGTGAACCTGGGTATGGAATTTAAGGGCGGAACAATGATTTCCTTCCAGACAGACGACCCTATAGAAAAACTGGAGGCTGATTATTCAGAATATTCTCTGGCCGATGTACGTAAAACCGGGCAAAGAGCAGTCCTCCAGTTTGGGCCTATGGACAATGACGAACAGCTGGAACTTGAAAAGAAAATAACGTCTGCATATTCATCCGTAGAGATCCGGCAGGTAGGGGCTGTCTATGGCAAAGATTTGCAGGTACAGGCCCTCCAGGCTGTAGTTCTGTCCTTTATAGGCATGGCGATAGTAGTTTTCCTTATCTTCCGCAGCACCATACCCTCCGTAGCAGTGGTCCTTTCTGCACTTTCCGATATCGGCATAGCCGCTGCATTCATGAATATTACAGGAATTGAACTGTCCCTTGGTACAGTTGCAGCTTTATTGATGCTTATTGGTTACTCTGTTGACAGTGATATCTTACTCACAACCCGTGTACTCAAACGGCGCGGGTCTGCAAATGAAAAAATATCCCTTGCAATGCATACAGGTATTACGATGACCACCACTACCCTTGCGGCGCTGGTGGTAATGTATATTGTTTCCACATATTCCTATGTCCTGACCTCAACTATCTCACAGATAAACCTCTTATCTGACATTTCCATTGTGTTAATATTCGGTCTCCTTGCTGACCTGATGAACACCTGGTTGTTGAATACGGGTATCCTCAGGTGGTATGTCAAGAAGAATCCCAAGGGGGTGAAGACATGAGCGAAGAAAAACCAAAGAGTCTGTTGAGTGACTGGCGTGTACGTATATTCATAATAGCCATTCTCCTTTCTCTAGTTGCAATCCAGCCCTGGTATTCTGCAGATGAAGGTTTTGATACTAACCTTGATTATGGACTTGATCTTGAAGGCGGTTCCTGGTTACAGGTGAGCCTGCAGGGGGCTGTAATACAGGCCAATGTTGACTCTGGAATGGCTGCAAGTGCTCTTGTCGAAAATATTGTTGACTCTCCGGTTGAAGTCGTGAACGTGATACAACCTGCAGAAGGCCAATCCACAACGACCATCTCCCTTAGAACACAGGCTTCAGTGACCCAATCCCGGCTCAATCAACTGGGTCTGAGTGATTCTTCGGTAAGCCGAGAAGGGAATCTCTCAGAAATTACTCTTTACACAACAGAACAACAACTGATAGCTACATATCTCTCCGAGGAATTCAATGCCGAGGTAATTCCCTATGCAGTTCCCGGCGGTGTGGAATATGAAATCAGGACCACAGCAGGACAGGAAACTGTTGAAAAAATATTGGCTGATGTTGGCGGTTCCCTGCTGACCGATGAAAACGGTGACAAACTCTATCGTAAGGGTGTGCGCACAGAGACAAGGGACCTTACCAAGGAGATTCTCAGTGAGAAACTCAATGCCCTTGGTCTGAAGGATATACCGGTACGTACGGTGGGCGATGAATACATACTGATGGACTTTGCAGGCATCGACCTTACAGCTGCCAAGGAGATTGCCCTAACACCCGGTAAATTTGAAATACGGATGCAAACCGAAGGCAATAATACCAAACGTGTGCTCTATGGTGACGATATTTCAAGTGTTGGTGTCCCCTCCCGTCATGATGGACAGTGGTACACTCCATTTAAGCTGACCCTTGACGGTGCAAACGCTCTCCAAAAAGCTGCAATAGAGACCGGTGCGGTAAACGACCCCAACTCTCACTGGCTTTACATGTATCTTGATGATGAGGAAGTATACGGTGCTCCGCTGAGCCCTTCAGCTGCATCCCGTATAAGGACGAACCCAATTTATTCCTGGGAAGCTTCCACAGGTGCGGATAATGAAAGTAAGGCACAGGCCGAACAGCTCCAGATACACCTGCGTGCAGGAGCCCTGCCGGTCAATGTGGAACTCATGGGTTCCGGGCAGGTGGATGCTTCGCTGGGTGAACAGTTCAAGATGCAAGCGATTATTGCAGGATTGCTTTCAATGCTTGCAGTTGCCGGTGTGGTCTACAGGCGTTATGGTAAAAAACAGATTCTTGTGCCGATGGTGGCCACTTCCGTTAGTGAAGTTCTCATGATCCTTGGGTTTGCTGCAGCTGTAGGGTGGCAACTCGACCTTCCAAGTATTGCCGGTATAATAGCAGTGATAGGTACGGGTATCGATCACCTTGTGATAATTACCGACGAGGTGCTCTATGAGGGTAAATTACCCCCGACAAAGGTTTACCTTTCCAGGATTACCCGGGCTTTCAGCATAATCTTTGCAGCAGCTGCAACCACGATTATTGCAATGTCGCCTCTGGTTGTCATGGGCTTTGGAGCCCTGAAAGGTTTCGCCATAACTACCATTGTAGGTGTATTGATCGGTGTACTTATTGCCCGTCCGGTATACGGTAAGGTGATAAAGGAAGTACTTCAGGAAAACGGAGATGAGCAATGAAAGATCTCTGGACATTGAAATACAGGCCACAGGATTTGGATGACTTTGTAGGCAATGAAAAGGCAATATCGGTAATGCAACACCTGGCATCTTCCGGGAAATTGCCTCATCTTGTAGTCCACGGGCCTGCGGGAAGTGGAAAGTCCTCTGCTGTATTTGCCCTTGCAAGAGGCATCTATGGTGATAATTTTGAGAACAACTTCACCTATTTCAATGCCTCAGATTTTTTCGATCAGGGAAAACGTTATCTTGTTAGGGACAAGCGATTTGTGCGTTTTCTGGGAACAGATGATCCCAAAAAGATCAGGTCAAGTGTAATTTCGATATTTAAAGGCCTGGTAAATGAATATGCCAGTATGGGTTCAATTGATGCGGATTATAAAATTATCTTTGTCGATAGTGCGGAATCCCTCAATGAAAGCGCCCAGCATGCCCTGCGCCGGATCATGGAACGCTACAGTCGCACCTGCAGGTTCATCTTTTCCACAACCCAGCCCTCAAGACTTATCTCCCCTCTGCGCTCCCGTGGTTTGGAATTATTTTTTACCTACGTGTCAGATGATGAACTCGTAGGTTTCCTCGGTGATGTTGCTGATAGTGAGGGTCTTGCTTGTGGCCCGGAGGCTCTTGGAGGTCTTGCGCGTCATTGTAAGGGCAATGTGGACTGTGCGCTGCGGCTTCTCCAGTCTGCGGCTCTCCAGTACCCCGGTGAAAAACTATCTGCAGACATAATTTTTGAAGTAGTAATGGAAGATGTACCCGCCGGTATTTCTTCCCTTCAGGAAGCCATCTCAGCTGCGGATTTTCCCCAGGCACGTAAGGCGATTGATAAAATGCTTATTGAAGACGGGATGTCCGGAGTGGAAATTGTCAGGCATTTGTATCGGGTTGTGAGTGATGCCGGTGAGTCTCCTGCAATCCTGGCCCAGATCCTGTTGAAGCTTGCAGATGCGGACCTGGATGTCAGGAGTGCCGCTAACGACAGGATACATCTTGAACGCCTGGTCACGGAGATGGCCAATGTCTGATGAGAGTGATTTTGCTAAAGCCTGCAGGAAACTTGTTGAGCTGGTTCTTGAAGATTTAACCTTGGATAAGGTGCAGTTCAACAGGGAAAAGTTGAACATCAGCAGGCAATATGGCCTGTCAACCCTGCCTCGTAATTCCGATGTGATAGCCGCTGCTTCTGATGATGAAAAGGAGTTTGTGCGCAGCCGGCTGCGGCGTAAACCTGTAAGAACGATATCCGGCGTGGCGGTTATAGCGGTTATGACATCTCCCGCTCCCTGTCCTCACGGTGTCTGTGTGCCCTGCCCCGGAGGACCTGCATCTGCTTTTGAGTCTCCCCAGAGTTATATGGGAAGGGAGCCTGCCGCCATGCGGGGCATACAGTATGAGTATGACCCCTACAGGATAGTGCACGCACGCCTGAAACAGTTGCAGGATATCGGGCACGAAGTCGATAAGGCAGAACTTATAGTCATGGGAGGCACGTTTACATCCCGTAATCTGGATTACCAGGAATGGTTCACCAAACGTTGTCTTGAGGCGATGAATGATTTTAAAGGACAACAATGGCGGGATGGCGTCCACAATGTTTATGGTTATATTCCTATTGAAGATGTACAGGAGGCCAATGAAAGTTCTGCGGTTCGCAACATAGGTATAACATATGAGACACGCCCGGACTGGACATCTCCTGTGGAGGTAGACCGGCTTCTGGATTTTGGTGCCACAAAAGTGGAAATCGGAGTGCAAAGTGTATATGATTTTGTACTTTCAAGGATGCGTCGGGGACATACAGTTGCCGACACCGCTGAGGCTAATCGAGTATTACGCGATAGTGGCCTGAAAGTTGGATTCCATATGATGCCCCGGTTGCCGGGTTCGGATAATGAGCGGGACCTGCGGGGATTCAAAAAACTGTTCAATGATTCGCGCTTCATGCCGGATTTCCTGAAGATCTATCCCACTCTTGTGACTGAAGGTACAGAGCTTGAAAAAATGTGGAGGGCAGGAAAGTACGCTCCCCTCTGTGATGATGAGGCGGTGGAATTGCTTGCCGATATAAAAGCCATCCTGCCCAAGTGGGTGCGGCTGCAACGTATCCAGCGGGATATACCTGCACAGCAGATATTGGCCGGTGTGAAAAAGAGTAATATTCGCCAGCTTGCAGGCCAGAAACTTATGCAAAAAGGTGGTAAATGCAGGTGCATACGTTGCAGGGAAGTTGGCCATAATATCCTGAAAGAAAGGCCACCTTCCGTAGAAGATATTGAATTTATGGTGCAATCCTATTCTTCCTGTGGTGGACAGGAACATTTCCTCTCGTTTGAGGATGTAAGTCAGGACATCCTGATTGGATTTTTGAGGTTGAGATTTCCGAACAAACCACATCGACCTGAACTTGACAATTCTGCTCTTGTACGGGAGTTACACGTTTATGGTTCAATGGTTGTCTTGGGTGGGTCTGCAAAGGATCACGACTGGCAGCACAGAGGTTACGGCCTCAGGTTGATTTCAGAGGCTGAGAAAATGGCAAAAGATTCCGGTTTTGAAAAACTCAGTATTATCAGCGGTATTGGGGTTCGGGAATATTATCGGAAACTGGGTTATGTTCTGGAAGGCCCATATATGGTAAAATATCTTTAACTCCTTCCATGAATACTGTACTTTTTTATAGTTCTACGGGAATACAGTATTACTGTAATACCAGAATACAATTTATGGTGGCCATATGGTTTCAGAAGTTGAAATGAACAATATTCTTGTAGCTTTGAATGAAATCAACGATAAGCTCGACAGGCTGTTATTCCAGCAGGATTCTTCTGCTCATGTTTCGCAGGAAGATGATTTAAATGAGCTCGATGTAATGACTCTTCTTTCCCTGCCGGATCATTTGCGCACTACAGCTACCGTTTTATTTGAAATGGGAACCGCAACTGCTGCACAGATTTCGGAAAAAACAGCTAAGGAAAGAGCAGTTGAAAGCAATTATCTCAATCAGCTTGTACGTATGGGTCATGTACATAAGCACAGAAATGGCAGGAAAGTCTTTTTTACAGTTCAATTTGGGTAATCCATCTCTGAGTGAAGAAAAATTCATATTAATCACTATGGTTAATATTCAGCAGAACAATTAATGTATAATACGTCTTCATTTTGAAGGATAGGTCTCTATACTTAAAAACAAAAAATATTTCCATCAATAATTGGTGGAATTATTACAAATTTATTATTAATGGTGATATATTTAATTAAGCAATTAATCTGTGGGCAAATCAAATGAAAGATACGTTTACAATTGCAGTCCACTCTCCACGTGGGGGGACGGGAAAAACAAGTGTTGCCATTAATCTTGCGTGTGCTTATGCAAAAGAAGGTAGGGATGTATGCTTGCTTGATATGGACCTGAAATCTCCCAGCACATTCAATGGTATGTTCCCCTACTCGGATAAGTGGGTAAATGATATCCTTGATCATAAAAAAAACATACAGGAAGTTATAGTAGACGGTTCAAAAAGTATTGGTTCAGAGGGTAGTTTCTATGTAGGTTATTCAAATCCTGACATTTCTGCTATCAGGGAATTTTCTTCAAAGGACCGGAAATGGCAATCAGATGCACTCAAAGAATTGATTCGCTCCAAAAAAAATCTTCAAAAGGAAGGTTTTGACATTGTAATCATGGATACAAGTCCCGGTGTGGATTTCACATCAGCCAATGTGGTGGCAGCAAGTGATTACGTCCTAATGGTAGTAAAGCCCAATGAGTACTGTCTCAAAAACATAAAACAGGCAATTGATGGAATATATACTCCCCTGGGCAAAAAATGTGGGATTGTGGAAAACATGTGTCTTAATGGGCAATCATTGCAAATGGGCGAAAAATATGGAGTGCCTGTGCTTTCTACTATTCCGTGCATGTGTGAAGTATCCATGCAGGGCCTATCCAAAATATTTACTGTTGAAGAACCTTCTCATCCTTTCTCCAGTGCCATTGATAGATTGAAGGGCAGTATCAATTATTAATTCATTTTTCTTTTTCAATTATGTCTTTTACTTCACTACTGATATAATCCATTACATCTTTGACATTGTGTTCTTCTTTTTTGTCCAGCATACTGGCATTTGCTTTCAGCAGGTTGATCCACACAATGAAAGCGTAGAATATAAGTGCTGATATAGTCGCAATTAATATCCTTTCAAGCGGGTAAATAAATATTACCTCTTTATACATACTGCTTCCAAGGTCGAAAATAAAGAGTGCTGACAGGCTTCCTGCAAGATGGTCAGTGGAGACCGCAAGCAGTGAACATGCAAAAAGGTACAGATATCCTTTGTTTTTGGAAAAAAAGGAAATTTTGCTTTCGATTCTGGTAAAAATAAGGAAAAATGCAATGGATAATACGTGTAACCAGGGATAATAAAAAACCTCTCTGCCTACACCTGTTGTGAACCAGGCTGCTATTAACAGGGACGGGAGAATTATTGCTTTCTTTTTTTCCCCCGTTATTGCCAGTCCCGCTACAAGGGAGGCACTTGCAAGGAATAGCGGGCTTATGAGATAGAATGGGTTATTGAGCAACATATCAACATGTGCTATACGGTGGACTGAAATAGCTGCTAGGGATACAATGACCCCATATATCGGGCCAAGAAGCAGTCCGTTCAGTGTGCCGAAAATCAGTGTGGAACTAATTTTCACATTCTCCATTCCTAAAACTCCCTGTATGTCAGGAAGCCAGATGGCAAAATATGTTACAACAAAAGCGAGCAACAGATGTAATTTCTGTATTTTTTTGTCGCCCGATATCATGGAATACGTTTTCCGCAGCACATATCACTATCAGTTACCTAAAAAATAAATAATTATGTATATACGGTTTGAGTTCTTTTCATCAGAAATCATATATATGTTCATTCCAATCTAACAGCTGATCGAGCATGATGTTAATTGGAGAAGCACTTATTGGCGAGGAACCCGAACTCGCACATATTGATCTTATGATCGGTGACAAGGAAGGACCTGTTGGGCAGGCCTTTGCTACCGGTATGACTCAGTTATCCGCAGGACATACTCCCCTGCTTTCTGTGATCAGGCCGAACCTACCCACAAAACCTTCCACACTCATCGTTCCCAAGGTAACGGTAAAGAATATGGACCAGGCATCCCAGATATTTGGTCCTGCACAGGCAGCGGTTTCAAAAGCGGTCGCAGATGCCGTGGAAGAAGGAATTGTACCCAAAGAAGAAGCAGACGATCTTGTGATTGTGGCCAGCGTATTCATACACCCTCAGGCTTTGGATTACAACCGCATCTACAGGTATAATTACGGTGCGACCAAACTTGCACTGAAAAGGGCAATGGAGAATTTCCCTGCCGTAGACACTGTACTGGATGAAAAGGACAAAGGTTCCCATGCAGTTATGGGATTCAAGGTTTCCAGACTATGGGACCCTCCTTATCTGCAAGTGGCACTGGATAATCCGAATATTGAAGCAGTGCTCAATGTTGTAAGACAGCTGCCCAAGAGTGACCATCTCATCCTTGAAGCAGGCACTCCTCTGATCAAACGTTATGGTGTGGATGTAATCACCAAATTGCGTGAAGTCAAACCTGATGCTTTCATCGTGGCTGATCTGAAGACACTGGACACAGGTAACCTTGAGGCACGTATGGTGGCAGATGCCACAGCTGATGCAATTGTGGTTTCCGCCCTTGCACCGGTGCCAACCCTTGAAAAGGCAATCGCAGAGGCCCACAAGACAGGAATCTATGCGGTAATGGACACACTCAACCATCCAGATCCAATGGCTGTGCTCAAGGAACTCAATGAGCTTCCTGATGTTGTGGAACTTCACCGTGCCATAGATGTAGAGGATACCGCTTACGCCTGGGGTAGTATTGAGGCTATCAAGGAACTGTCCCCGAAGATTCTCGTGGCAGTTGCCGGAGGTGTGCGTGTACACACAATCCCTGATGCTCTCAAGGCAGGTGCGGATGTCCTTGTTGTAGGACGTGCAATTACCAATTCCAAGGATATACGCCAGTCTGCAGAACAGTTTGTCGAAGGCTTGAACAAGCCCGAGATAGACCAGTTCAGGGTAATGACTGATTTCTGAGGAGATTCCCATGGACTCGCCCCTGATAGTTGTGAACTTCAAGACCTATTCACAGGGCACAGGTGATGCAGCAGTAAAAATTGCCGCTGCCTGCAGGGATGTAGCCGCAGAAGCGGGAGTGACCATTGGTGTCGCTCCCCAACTTTGTGATATCTACAGGGTGTCTTCTCAGGTGGATGTGCCTGTCTATGCCCAGCATGTGGATGGTGTTTCACCAGGTAGCAATACCGGCCATGTAATGGCTTCCTGTGTAAAACAGGCAGGGGCTGTGGGTTGTCTAATCAATCATTCCGAACGCAGGCTCAACCTGGCGGATATTGAAGCATCGGTGCGTGCAGCCCGGGCTGAAGGCCTGACCACTATTGTGTGCACCAATAATATTCCCACAACAGCAGCAGCTGCAGCCCTGGCTCCGGAATATGTTGCGGTGGAGCCTCCCGAACTCATTGGTACGGGTGTTCCGGTTTCCCAGGCTGATCCGGATGTCGTGAGGGGCTCGGTTGAGGCTGTAAAAAGAATAAATCCTGATGTTCAGGTTTTGTGTGGGGCGGGTATTTCCCGGGGAGAAGACCTCACCGCCGCAATGGATCTTGGTTCTGTAGGCGTTTTGCTTGCATCAGGTATAGTAAAGGCAGAAGATCCCAGGTCAGCCCTGGAAGATCTTGTCAGCCAGCTTTAAAAACCCAGTTGCCACCATGCAATAAACATAAGCAAGGTGGCTATTCCTAATTTTAATCCCATTGAAAGTTCTATGTTGAAATGCCTGATAATCATATTTGATATCCCGATGGGCGGCGGGGATATGAGAAGGGCGGCAATAAAAAGGGCAAAGCCTGGGATATAGTTATTATCAACAATGATCAGGTATAATCCCAGGAGTCCCAGATATATGCCAAGTCCTGATATCAGGATCAGTCCCATTTTGTAAAACCTGAGATATTCGGTAATATCTTTGCCGAAAGCAGCTTTCACTCCACTTTTTTGTGTTTGTTTTTTCAACCTATCACCCTGCGCTATCTTCGGTTGGCTATGTGGCTGCTGGCATAAATAATTGCTTTACTTGCGCAGGCTACATCCCATGCCTTCTAATAAATCTTCCATTTCCCTGTGTATTTCGCAGGCATCCAGATCGCCGCGTATGTTCAAACGGAAAGTTGCGCTTGGGCCCCTTTTATGCAGATATGTATCGATCGTTTCGACCTTCACTCCATCTATGCGACAATCCAGGATTTGTTGTATTGTAAATGGCCTGGCTGAATGAGGAATGAAAACAGAGATGTCGCGCAGGGTTGGTTTGAGTTTATTTTCTTTCCAGCGATTCAGTTCATCTGCAGACAGGATTCTTATGTTACCTATTTTTAGCTGCAGTTCTTTTTTTCCCTCTTCAAGGGTTACACTATTTGAAGTAACTTTTTTAACAATTCCAACATGTATCTTTCTGGAATATATGTGCAAAAGTCCCTTTTCATGACCTGTGGAGTGTACAAGTTCCTCGAATTCGGCTACCTTGCTGTTTATGAGTTTGTCCGATCTACGTAAGGCAGAGGGCGTGTCGCCAAAATGGAGGGCTGCTGCTTTCATTTCTTCACAGAATTGCCCTGTATCATGGGAGCGTACCATTGAGGAAAAATGTTTGCATTGCTCTATAAATATGTCATGTACGGGGATAACTTCAGGATTTTCCATCTGGATGAGGGCATAAAGTTCGGGGTTTTGCCCCAGGATACGTCCCACAAAGTCCAGCATTATATCATATACAGGACTCATAAAACGCCGGGAGCCTTTCACATCAAAATCCAGCTTTTGCATGGTTGCGCCAATGGTAATGTAGGCAAAATGGGTAAGTCCCTGGACAATGGATACAAAGTGATCATGTTCATCGGGAGTTATGACTTCTATACTCGCCTCTTCTTCACTTAATAGGTTGAATATATGGTCAAACCACTGCTCACACCTGTCCTCTACGGGAGTGAGGATAAAGGTCTGGCCCTGCAGGGAGGGAATAGAAGGCCCAAACATTGGATGGGTTCCCAGAAATTCTACATTTTCAGGAACATATTTTTTCATGGCCTCAACAGGTTTTTTCTTCAATGATGTCAGGTCCATGAGCAAACTTCCCTTTTTCATTTTAGGGGCAGTCTGTGCTATGATGGTAGGTGTTATGTTGATTGGTACTGAAATTATCACAATGTCACATGTAGGAATAACAGTGTCAGGATCGGCTGTAAAATGCACACCCAGCCTTTCGGCAACTTCCATTTTTCCGCTGCGGCCACTGAGCCATACTTCATAACCACGTTTTTTGAAAAAGGTTGCAAACCACTGGCCCATTTCCCCGGTACCACCGATGATGAGTATTTTCAATCCAGCCCCTCCAGTACTGCCTTGCGCATGACTTCCACCGGTGGCTCTTGACCGGTCCATATCCTAAAAGCCTCAGCACCCTGATGGACAAGCATTGCAACCCCGCCGATCGGTTTGGCACCCGCAAGCTCTGCTTGATGCAGCAGTTTTGTCTGCAGAGGATTGTAAACTATGTCAAAAACAGCCAAATCCGGATGCATGATGTCCCGACTGGCAATGGTTGCATCAATATGAGGATGCATTCCCATGGACGTGGCATTGATCAGTATGTCACTGTCCTGCAGCAGTCCTTTTAAATTCTCCAGACCTGCATGGCGGCAACCGACATCCTCTGCAAGAGCTTCTGCCTTTTCAGGAGTGCGGTTTGTGATTGTCACACAAGCTCCTTTTTCTGCAAAATGAAAGGCAATTGCACGGGCAGCACCCCCTGCACCGATAAGAAGTACGTTAGATGACTTAATTCCCACTCCTGCTTCCCACAGAGCCATTTCAGCCCCCAGCCCATCTGTGTTGTGGCCCCGTATCCCCTCATTGAAGGATATGGTGTTGACAGCCCCTATCCTGCGTGCCAGTGTATCAGGGTTTGTAAATTCTAATGCTTTTTTTTTATGGGGCACAGTGATATTAAGGCCGCCAAAACCCATTGCTTGCGCTCCCAGGATAGCTTCTCTAAGGTTTTTTTGCCTTACCCTGAATGCATGGTATTCACAATCCATTCCCAGTTCCCTGAACGCTGCATTGTGCATTGCCGGGGAAAGGGAATGTTCGATTGGGTCTCCCATTACACCAAATACTTGTTTCATACGATATTCTCCAGAGCCATTTTAAGCTGGTCTATTCTGATCTGTCCCGGAGCGACCGGTTTTTCAATGCAACCGTAGGTCAGTAATGAACCGTATCTGCAGGCAACAACCCGGCTGTGACGTCCCAGCTCCCCCATAGCAATTACACAAACATTTCCCTTTGCCTGCAATGCAGCATGGAAAAGCTCCAGTATATCTTCGGGTTTTTTGGGCATGACTGCGAGTTTGGCTATGTCGGCTCCCTTATCCGTGCATTCGTTGAGAATAGCAACCATCTCTTTTTCAGGAGGGGTACTCTCAAAGAAATGGGAGGACATTATTACCTTTGTTCCCTGGGATTTTGCTTCCTCTACCAGCCTGTTTCGCAAGCAATCGGGACTTTTGCGTTCGATATCAATCATATCCGCATAAGGAATCAGGTCTTCCAGCAGGGTGATTCTTTGCTCCTCTGATCCCTGCCAGTTGCCGCCTTCTGCATGTACACGATTGGTTGCAATACGTGGTAATTCGTCCTGCTGATCCATCAAGTCGAACAATTTCTTTGCCTGCACAGCCTCTTCTATTTCAAGCAAATCCAGCCTGATCTCCAGAATATCCGCACCAAGCACGCTGGCGATGCGTGCCTGTAAAAGAGGGTCGCTGTCAATGGATGCGACAATTTTTACATCTTTTCCGGCGACAAAATCTGTCATATTCATTTCTCTATGATTGTTTCCTGAACTTTCATCCCGAAATGCCTGCCCGTATCTTCCATATGCACCAGCACCTCGTCTCCTTCCTTCAGGGAGGCTATGGATACTGGTTTTCCCTTGGTTGAAACCAATTTTATTGTTTCTGCATTCTGGAGGATATTTTTCACTGTATTACCGTCTTTGGATTGGGCTTCCACAAGCATTAAGGGGCGACGTTCGATCTTAACCCTACCAACAATTCCCTTGCGTTGCTGGCCTTCTGTATTTACAATAGTTACTTCGTCTCCTGCTTCCAGCTCGGATAGGTATCTTGTTTTGTCACCGATCTTAACATAAGCATGAACTGCTCCGGCATTAACCCTGAATGGCCTGGATGCTACATAGGGACTTTCTTCGGATTCAGAATGCACAAGGAACATGCCGGCGGATTGGGAACCCACAAGCATACCTTCCCCTCTTTCCATTAAGTTACAGGTATCCACACAAACCCTGTCGCCCATTCCGACAGGTTCTATCTTGGTGATGGTGGCAGGTACAAGATCAATTCCCTCTACACCTGCTTCTTCTGCAAGTTTTACGGTTTTCTTCAGTGTGTCGGGATTTGCAGTATCCAGCAGGACTCCATCGGACCCATGCTCCATGGTCTCCAGGGCAAGTTTTGCCTCCTCAGGGTCTCTGACACCGGATATTATATTCACTTCTTTGTCCTGGAGTTGCGCTATGAGGTTTTCCAGAGGGATGACTTTCCAGTCCGTGCCGATAGCGATGAGGTAGTCACATTCAGTCCCTATTGCAGCGGCAAATTTCTCATATTTCTTGTCCTGGATTACCACCAGGGCAGCGATGCTCTTTTTCTGGCGTCTCAATGTTGCCAGTTTTTCAAAATCCCGGGAGTTGCTCATGTCCACAGGTAATGGAAGTGTCCCGTCGCCTTCTCCTCCGCGACCGATAACTATTATGTCTGCGGCAGTATCCGCATTATCGGTAAATGCAGCAATCTTGATGTCCCCGAGTTCTCTTGCTTTATCTACATCATCTGCCTCTACCAGAACACAGTCGGCACCTGATTCCAGGGCGCCTGTTATACGCTCCTTCTTGTCTTCCCAATCGCCTTCGTCGGCACGTATCCATACCTGCTTTTTCATTTTGTATCCTCACTGAAGTTGCTTGAGGGCTTCATCCACGGTTTGATTCTTGTGTGCGATCTCTGTGATCGCCCGGGTCATCCGGGTGGGGCTTGGATGCTGGAACACATTTCTGCCAATGGCAACACCACGGGCACCTGCATCCATTGCTTCACGAATCATTTCCAGGAATTCCCTGTCAGTGTTAGTCTTTGGTCCACCTGCAATTACTACGGGTACAGGGCAGCCTTCTACAACCCTGGAGAAACTTTCAATGTCTCCGGTGTAGACGGTCTTGATTACGTCAGCTCCAAGTTCAGCTCCTACACGGGCAGCATGGGCTACCATCTGTGGATCCCTCGGATTTGTGACCTTTCTGCCTCGGGGGTACATCATCGCAATCAAAGGTATGCCCCAGTAGTCACATTGCCTACCTATGTGACCCAGTA
This sequence comes from Methanohalophilus sp. RSK, assembly GCF_003722075.1. GTDB lineage: Archaea > Halobacteriota > Methanosarcinia > Methanosarcinales > Methanosarcinaceae > Methanohalophilus. Next base: position 271,635 of record NZ_RDSK01000001.1, read on the forward strand.
TCTTAAGTTGTTCGGATTCGGTTTCCGATCCCACATTGATGTGTACGGATACGGCATCTGCTCCTATGCGGGATGCTTCCTCTACGGTGCAGACCAGCACTTTGTCATTGGGATCAGGTCCCAGTGAAGTTGATGCACTCATATGGATTATGAGTCCTACATCATGACCATATCCTCTATGACCGTGAAGGATCATGCCTTTTTGCATAAGTACTGCATTGGCTCCTCCTTCAGCAACGCTATTTATGGAATCTGCTATGTTAATCAATCCCTTTATTGGTCCATCTGTAATTCCATGGTCCATAGGTATGATAACCATATTCCTGCTGTCTCTGTCCATGATTCTTTCAATTCGAATTTGTTTTCCTATTTCTGGCATATTATCACTCCGCAGTTATCGTGTTAGTATGTGACATGGTATCACTCAACTCTATTTATAATTTTCCCCTTTATTTTCTATAAGCGTTTGTGTATATAAAGAAAGTTAATATTTTGCCGGAATAAGCTTATATATGCAGTTCTCCTTCTGGCAGACATGGAAGAGTTGAGAATCCTTGTAATCAATAATCACGGACAATTCTGTCACCTTATTCACAGGACCGTAAGGGATCTTGATATGGATACAAGTATTGTTCCCAACACAACCCCGGTTGAGGAGATCCTTGCCGAAAAACCGGATGGACTGATCTTTAGTGGCGGTCCTTCTCTGGAAAGAGGAGGTCTATGTGAAGAATACGCAAAAGAACTGGATATTCCTATTCTTGGCATATGCCTGGGTCACCAGCTCATCGCACATGCCTATGGAGGGTCCACAGGAGTCGGCAGCCATGGCGGATATGCTGCCGTGGATGTAGAGGTTGTGGAGGAGGATGATATTCTCAAGGGCCTTGGTCCCCGCATTTCTACCTGGGCTTCGCACGGGGATGAGGTTACAGAACTACCGCCGGGTTTTGTGAAACTTGCCTGCTCTGATATATGCGGTATCGAAGCGATGAAACATCCAGACAAACCGCTGTACGGTGTCCAGTGGCATCCTGAGGTTGCACATACGGACAAAGGCGAGGAATTATTCATGAATTTCTTCGATGCTTGTGCAAATTATAATAAGTAAAGGTCCCGCCAGTTCTTTACTTATTTTCATAAGTCTTCTGCAGCAGGAGGGCGTCTTCTTCCAGATTTGGACTCTCACAGATTACAAGCCCTTGCGCCCCGAAATCTTTCAGTGCCTCCATGAGTTCTGAATATTTCAGGTCTGATTCCTCAAGCACAAGATGATTCTTTTCGCCTTTGTCTGTATACTCGATTCCCGAAATATGCATGTGCATGTTTCTCAGACCTTCCTTGCCCAGGTATTCCTCAACCTTTTGCAGCACTGCACTGAATTCTGCATAGCTGTTTTCCTCACCTTTTGAGCGGGCGTGCAAATGGGCAAAATCGATGCATGGCAGGACACCTTCAACACCTGCTGAAAGAGCGAGGGTTTCTTCCAGATTGCCAAACTGGCTGGGTTTACCAGTGGTTTCCGGACGCAAAGTCGCGTTTATTCCTTCATCTTCAAGTTGGCCTGCAAGTTCTTCCAGCAGAGTCTCTACCTTTGGAAAAACGGTGTTCCCATTTTGTTCATGGTAGTAGGCCGGATGGAACACTATTGAGCTGGCTCCACAGATATTGCCTATGTAGGCAGAATCATAGATGCGTTTGATGCTGGCCTGGATTTTTTTTTCTTCTTTTGAATTCAGGTTTATGTAGTAGGGTGCATGTACACTCAGGGCAATCCCTGTTTTGAGGGCTGTATCTGCGATCTTTTCCGCAGTGGGTTCTTTCATGCGCACTCCCCGTACAAATTCCAGTTCCATGCAACCCAACCCGAGCTCTTTTACCCGCCGGATGCCGCCTTCGCTTCCCCTGCCTTTAGCACTAAGGGGTGTGCCGGCAGTTCCGAAAAGGAGAGGCAATTCAGATCATCCCCAACTTATCCTTGAGTTCTTCCAGTTTTTCAGGTGAAAATCCCTCAAGAACACTGAAAAAAGAATCCATGTCCTCATCTTCCAGCCCCCTGACATCCTCTTTTCCCTCAATTGCAAGGTCTGCCAGGTATTCCACATCTTCCCGTTTCAGTTTTTCCAGGCGATTGCGGAAATCTTCTCCTGATTCGGCAAAACGATGGGAAATCGGCCTGAGAATAAATGGATAAGGGTGTCCCATCTGTGAAATATTGTTTTCGCCGGCTTCGGGGGCAAGTTTGTTAAAAATGTCCATGTCTCTGTCTGTAAATTCCCGTCCCATGCAGGAAAATAAGAGATTTTTCCTTTAAAACTTTCCTCTCAGGCGACCATGTATATCGATCTCTCCATTTGATATACGGGTTGATGATATGGGTTCTTCATCCTCTGCCATAACATAGTCAATTTTGACAATTTCAAGTTGCTCTTTCCCATCCTGCCTGCGGAGTTTGTTTATTTTTTCAGCAACAGCATATGTTTCCGGGGAAACCACAATATAGCGGTAGTCACCACTGACGGTGGTGCCAAAAGGATCTTCCAGTTTTTCGATCTGGTAATTTTTGTCAGGAATATCAAGGCTGGCAATATAATCTTCAAGCTGGTTGAGACGGGTGGCATAGGGGGGTATTTTCCTGTCTTTTTTCCCTGCCATCGAGTCGGATGTTAGGCCGATGTCAAGTAAATCTCCCGCCGCGATTTCAAAAGCCCTGCGAAGAAGTTTACGATGACCATCATGGAGGTATTCGAAGGTGCCTCCCACAGCAGTTTTTGGCATAGTTTGTGTGAGGTTTTCCCGGTTGATAAATATTTGTAAATATTAGTTGCATACGCAACAATTATATAACTCCAATTTCATCCCCCGGCTATGAATCAGGACGAACATGTGCACAGTTTGGGAGCAATGATTGCCTGCCTTCACCGGCACAACCTGCGTTATCTTTCGCAGGAACTGGAAATATATGGGATAGGCGGCGGTCAATTCAGGTTTTTGCTTGCTCTGTACCATGTTGAAGGTATTCGTCCTGAGGAATTATCCCGCATGCTGATGGTCAACCGGGCCACCGCCACAAGGGCATTGAAAAGACTTGAAAAAGCGGGTTATGTGCAGCGGACCCCGGATCCAAAAGACAGGCGCGCATTGGTGATTAACCTTACAGAGGAAGGTCACCGCATGCATCGTTTTATCCGCCAGCTTTCACAAAAACGAAGTGAAAGTATGCTTGCTGGTTTTTCAGAAGAGGAAAAAACCCTCTTCAGAAATTTGCTGGAGAAGGCCATTTCCAATTGTGGGGAGGCCTGTAAGTGAAAGAGCAGAGCCGTGCCCTCGGGGAGGAAAGTATTGGCAAACTTCTTTTCAGGCTTTCAGCGCCTGCCACTGTGGGTATGGTTGTTATGGGCCTGTACAATATAGTGGATACTATTTTTGTAGGTCGTGCCCTGGGTGGGGAAAGTGTCCAGGGTATTGGTGGTATTGCGGTCAGTTTCCCTGTAATAATGATAGCGATGGCTGTTTCCCTGGCGATCGGTCTGGGTGGCTCTTCCATAATTTCCCGCCGGTTGGGTGGCGATGATCTGGAAGGTGCGGAACGTACCTTTGGTAATATGGTCGGTCTGTCTCTTTCTCTGGGATTTCTGGTCTTTATCTTCGGCTCAATTTTTATTGTTCCCATTCTCAAAGCCTTCGGAGCAACACCGACGATATTGCCTTTTGCCAGGGATTATTTACAAATTATACTTTATGGTACTCCTTTAATCACGTTTGCCCAGGCTATCAATAATGTGGTGAGGTCTGAAGGCAATGCCAAAGTCGCTATGTATACAATGCTTATAGGAGCCGGCCTCAACATATTACTTGATCCCATCCTCATATTTGGTCTTGACATGGGTATCAGGGGGGCTGCGGCTGCAACTGTCATCTCCCAGTTTGCCACAACAATATTTCTGATACATTATTTCCTGTCGGGTAAAAGTAGCCTGCAATTCCATGCGGGTTTTATGAGACCGGATAAGGGCATAATCAGCGAAATGGTTGCAATCGGGGCATCTCCTTTTGCACGTAATTCTTCCACTAGTGCTATAGTGGTAGTTGTGAATAATATCCTGGCATTGTATGGCGGGGATGTCTCGATTGCAATTTATGGTATCTTTAACCGCATGCTTATGTTTTCCTTTATGCCGATGATAGGGCTGCTGCAGGGTATGCAACCGATAATTGGATTTAATTATGGGGCACATAAATTCGAGAGGGTAAGAGACACATTGCGTATCTCCGTGATAATCTCATCTGTGATTGCAGTGGCAGGTTTCTTAATGTTGTTCTTTTTCGCATCTTATCTTTTTTCGATTTTTACAACAGATGCAACTCTTATAAAGGAAGGTACAGATGCTACGAAGATCATGGTCCTTGCTGTCCCTCTGCTTGGTATCCAGTTTGTGAGTGGTGGTATGTATCAGGCACTGGGTAAGGCACGGCCCTCTTTCATTCTTTCAACAGCCAGGCAGGTGTTTCTGCTTCCCCTTGTACTTGTTTTGCCCTGGTTTTTTGATACCACCGGTGTGTGGATAGCGTTCCCGGTTTCGGACCTTCTGGCAGTTCTGCTTGCAGTGTATATGTTCATGAAAGAATACAGGTTACTTGAAAGGAGATCATCGGGTTCCTGAATACTTTCAATTCGCTTTGACTACATATAAATACGTTCAGCAGGATAGCATCATAAGTACAGTGTACAAGAGGGAAAACCAGTGCACCTAAAGGAGTATCAGATATGAGTGAAATTTTGCTTGAAGAACTTGATCATGTAGGGCCGGCAACAGCCCAGAAATTGAATGATGCGGGGTATAACAGTGTGGAAGCAGTTGCAGTTGCTTCCCCTTCCGAACTTGTGGCAACTGCCGAGATCGGGGAATCTACCGCTGCTAAGATCATAAGTGCCGCTCGCAGCGCAGCCGATATAGGTGGCTTCGAAACAGGGGATTTTGTGATGCAAAGGCGCATGGAAGTGGGTAAACTCCGCACGGGTTGCGAAGAATTCGATGAATTGATGGGCGGAGGGATAGAAACCCAATCAATCACCGAGATGTATGGGGAATTCGGCTCCGGTAAAACCCAGATAGCCCATCAGCTGGCGGTTAATACGCAGTTGCCAAGGGAAATGGGCGGACTTGACGGTTCAGTCATAATCATAGACACAGAGAACACCTTCCGTCCTGAACGTATTGAGCAGATGGTTGCGGGTCTTTCACAAAAATTTGAACAGGATTTTGATCCTGCCGAGTTCTTGAAGAATATACATGTGGCAAGGGCTTACAATTCCAATCACCAGATCCTTTTGGTAGATGCAGCAATGGAAATGGCTAACAATCTCAAAAATACGGATAAACCAGTCAGGCTGGTTATAGTGGATTCCTTAACAGCTCACTTCAGGGCCGAGTATGTGGGCAGGGGTACACTGGCTGACAGGCAGCAGAAACTGAACAAGCATCTGCATGACCTGCAACGTTTCGGGGACCTGAATAATGCCTCTGTGATAGTTACCAATCAGGTAATGTCAAAACCGGATGCATTCTTTGGTGATCCAACCCGTCCGATTGGAGGTCATATTCTGGGGCATACTGCCACCTTCAGGCTCTATATACGCAAATCCAAGGGGGACAAGAGGATCGTGAAACTCGTGGATTCGCCTTGCCTGCCTGATGGAGAAGCTGTTGCGTGTATTACCACAGATGGTCTCTGCGATGCCTGAGAAAAATTATATTATCAAACGTGTCCATTTGTCCCATAATGAAATTCAAAGCACTTGCAATAGATATTGACGGTACGATCACCTATAGTGATCGCCGTCTTCATTTTTTAGCAGCAGAACATCTGAGAAATTTGGGAATTCCGGTAATTCTTGCCACCGGAAACATTCTCTGCTATGCTGCAGCAACTTCCAAGCTTATAGGCCTTGGAGGTAAAGTTATTTCTGAAAACGGTGGGGTAATTTCCACCGGATTTGATTCCACTCCTCATATTTCTGAAAGTATGGAGGAATGTGAAAAAGCATTTTCCTATCTTTCCAGTCGTTTTGATCTGATTCGGCTTGATGGTGACCTGAGAAAGACTGAAATCGCCCTGAGGCGCAATGTCAATGCAGATGATTTACAGACAAGTCTTGAAAGGGCAGGCTTTACTATAGAAGTTATTGACACACAGTTTGCCCTGCATATAAAAAGTAAAAAGGTCAATAAGGGTACTGGCCTTGAAAAAATAGCATCCCTTATGGGTCTGGATGTTTCTGATTTTATTGCAATCGGCGACTCCGTAAATGACCGGGAAATGCTTGAGCTAGCAGGTTACGGAATCGCTGTAGGCAATGCGAATCCCGGATTAAAGTTGATAGCCGATCATGTGACCTCCACGTCCTTCGGGGAAGGTACAGTGGAGGCTCTGGACATATTACGTCGAAAAAGTTTCTTTTAATCCAGACTGGTGGCTATCTGTTTATCCACCACAATATAATCCTTGATCGAACGGACGGCCTTGAAGGGGATCTTCAAAAACTGCCCGTCGGTAACATATTTAGATGTGTCAAGCCCGATATCTGGTTTGACCATCAGGTCTTCAAGTTTGCCGGTTTTGACTTCCATTACTATATTGTCGAGTATACCAATTTCTGTTCCGTCTGTTGTCATGACCTGTTTGTTGGATAGGTTTTTTGCAAATACCTTTGGCATTCTCATAACCTCCTTTTCAAATGTATCCTGTAAATGAGCCTGCGTCTGTCTTGCGGATTGATCCGCCTTTCAATTTATCTTGAACCCGGCTGTAGAAGTCTATCATGTCCTCATTGACCGTTGGCTTTACTTTTTCCATAGCTGAAAGGAAATGTCTTTTGCTTACCTTTTCATTATCAAAATTTTCTCTCAGGGATAACATTGCTGCTTCCCTGCATATGGATTCTATATCTGATCCAACGTAGCCTTCAGTCATTGTGGCAAGTTCCTTTAGGTCAACATCACTATCCAGGGGTATACCCATTGTGTGAATGCGGAATATTCTTTCCCTGCCCTCGGCGGGTGCGGCTCCTACCATTACAAGCCTGTCAAATCTTCCTGATCGCAGTAATGCCGGATCAATAAGGTCGGGCCTGTTGGTGGCTGCAATGACAACCACTTCATTCAGGGGTTCAAGTCCATCCATCTCGGTAAGCATCTGATTGACAACCTGTTCGGAAACCCGGCTGCCTACATCACTGCCACCCTGTCTTGTCGAAGAGATAGCATCGATTTCGTCAAAGAATATTATACAGGGTGCAACCTGTCGTGCTTTTTTGAAAGTATCACGAATTGCCTTTTCAGATTCCCCCACGTATTTGGACAATATCTGGGGCCCTTTGACACTGATGAAATTGGCATTAGCTTCGTTTGCCACAGCTTTGGCAAGCAGGGTTTTGCCTGTCCCCGGAGGGCCATATAAAAGTATTCCTGTGGGAGGTTTGATACCCATCTGGCTTATTTTATCGGGCCATTTAAGCGGCCATTCGACTGCTTCGCTGATATCTTTTCTGGCCAGGTCCAGCCCGCCAACGTCGTCCCATCCCACAGACGGTATTTCAACCATGACTTCCCTCATTGCCGAGGGCTCAATTTCCTTCAGGGCTTCCTCGAAGTCATCGGGCGTGACTTCCAGTTTATCGAGTATTTCCTGTGGAATTTCCTCTTCATCGAGATTGATGTCAGGAAGCAATCTCCTCAGTGCCCTCATGGAGGCTTCCTGTACAAGGGCTAATAGATCGGCTCCCACAAAACCCTGGGTATATTCTGCCAGGTGTTCAAAATATTCTTCATCGATATCTTCGTTCAGAGGCATTCCACGGGTGTGGATCTGAAGTATTTCGAGCCTGTCTTCACTATCGGGAACGCCGATTTCGATTTCCCTGTCAAATCTGCCCGGGCGGCGCAGGGCCGGGTCAATAGAATCAAGCCTGTTTGTGGCTGCAATTACAACTACCTGTTTACGTTCATCCATTCCATCCATCAGGGTGAGAAGCTGGGCTACAACCCTTCTTTCTACTTCTCCGGTGACGTCTTCCCTTTTTGGGGCAATGGAATCGACTTCGTCAACAAATATTATCGAGGGGGCATTCTCCGCAGCTTCATCAAATATTTTTCGTAGCCTTTCCTCACTTTCCCCGTAATATTTTCCCATTATTTCCGGACCGGCAATGTTGATGAAATGGGCGTTAGATTCACTTGCAACCGCTCTTGCTATCAGGGTTTTCCCTGTGCCGGGTGGTCCATAGAGAATAACACCCTTTGGTGGGTCTATATTTAGACGCAGGAAGAGCTCGTGATGTTTCAACGGAAGTTCTATCATTTCACGTACCCGTTGAATTTCGGTTCTAAGCCCGCCGATATCCTCGTAATTGATACCTCTGGCAGCTCCCTCATAACCCACTACAGGTTTCTGCTGGAGTTGGATCTCAGTATTTTCATTGATGATAAGTATGCCATCAGATGGCTCGGTTTCAACAGCTATTAGGGGAATGGCCTGACTACCCGGGGTAGTTTGCCCCATGGAACTGATTATAGGAATAATGTCACCTTTTACAAGGGGACGTTTCAGGATATTATGTTTGATAACGGCACTTGTATTGTCACCAAACTCCATGACGATTCCCTCTGGAGGTGCAAGGAGTACTTTTTCTGCGGGTATTGGCTCTGCCTTACTAAGTGTTATCCTCTCACCAATCCCCACTTCTGCATTCTGTCGTGTATAACCATCTATACGGGCAATTCCCTGTCCCCAATCCTGTCTGTCAGCACGCCATACCTTTGCCGTAGTTTGGCGCTTTCCTTCGATTAGGACAATGTCTCCGGGGGAAAGCTGCAGGCTCAGGAGGGTACTCGGATCAAGTCGTATTATACCCCTGCCAAAATCGATAGGATGCGCTTTCTCCACTTTTATCTGTAACTCTTCCATTTAGTTCATCCCGAAAATATGTTGTACTGATATGTCTATCTTATTAAATTCCCAAATGATATATATTTATGGTACTGCCCCTGTTTTTTCTTCTTGCAAAGGTTTGAAAGGACACAGCGTAAAACCCCTGGGTCTTTAGCCCAGGGGATATAAGCGTCAACTTACCCATGATTTAATAACTTCCTTTAACTCAGAATCGATACCAGAAATACAGAAAAGTATATAAACCTTTGAATCACATGATACTTACGATGTTAAGGCACCCTCGGGACGAGGGGAAGGGCCTGTGGACTTGTGAACGTGAGTTCAAAGGATGAAGCAGGAAGCCCCTGAGTCTTTAGCTCAGGGATAGTTCACTAATTTGTGCCTTCTAGAAAGGCTAATTTAAATAAGGATGTGTATTAGTTTGTTCGAACGTGTTGAATCAAGTGCTCCGGTAGAAGCTGGAGAAACCTACGATGTTGTGATTGAAGATATTGCCAAGAAAGGCGACGGAATAGCCCGTGTTGACGGTTTTGTCATTTTTGTGCCCGAAACAGAAGTGGGCGATGAACTTTCAATTAAAGTAACCAAAGTCCTTTCGAAATTCGCTTTTGGAGAAGTAGTCTGAAATTTCTATTTCACAAACCGACAGGCAAATGCCTGTCATCTATTTTTTACCTTGTCTTTATCAAAGTAATGTTTCAGGTTTTGCCTTTTTTGCAAATCAATAGAGTTGCAGGCTTGAATCCCATAAAAAAGTACAGGCATTAGCCTGCTTGAAATTTATTTTTCTTCCCAGACAGCTATGATCTTGTCGATGGCTAAATGGGTGTATTTGTTGTCTTTATTTATGGTCAGCACGCCGTCTGCGCATGCTTCCACGGTTCCTTTAAAGATATCGGGGCCGCCACAATAGATATCAAGTTCGGTTCCAAGGTAATGTTCTACTATGAAAGATTGCATGAATTTCCCTCCTTTTTCGATAATTGATCTATGGTTTGAATGTTAATATTTTTTACGGGTTAACAGGTAGTTCTTCCCTAGGATCATTGTTTGTCCTGCAACCAATTGAAATATGGACTTTATGGCTATCTACCTAAAATATATATATAAGTCTCCGCATATAGAAAGCCGGTAGGTCGGATATGTATTCTTTCATTCATCTTTTGCTCTCTGAGATTATATCCAGTTTCAGTGGGCAATGGTTATCTCAATATATAATGACAATCGTAACGATTCCATTATTATTTCTTATGGTTACTGTTGGGTATGTTTTTTTTGTACCTGTCGAAAGCAGGCGTCCTGAATTCAGCAGCATGAAAGGATTTTTCCATTTTGTGGTGGATGTTGCTATTTATGCCATCCCCATGCTAATAGTTTTTGCACTTGTGCATATGCAAACAACTGCTGCCACATTGCTGGGAGTTCCGGCAAACCAGAATTATGCCCGCTACATCATGATCTTGGAAGGTAATTCAGTAAGCCTGCTTCAGGAAATGGCTACCCCGCTGTTAACTTATGTAAGCGGTTTCTTTTATCTTTTAATGTTTCCTTTCTTAATGGTATTCACATTCCTGCTTCTGGTTTACCTGCAAAGGCACAAAGCCGTTCAGGAATTTGTGGTGGCTTTCATCCTGATTTATATGCTGGCATTTCCGTTCTACGTACTGTTCCCTGTTCATGTGACCGGTTATACCCTTTCAGGTGTCAGTCCGCTTCTTTATAATTTGAGCCCCCTCATAGCCGAAGGTGTGCGTATTGTGGATCCTGAACTGAATAATAGTTTCCCGAGTCTCCATGCGGCTCTTTCTGTAATGGCTATGATTATGGTCCTGCATAATGTAAAATCCCGCAGATATCAGGCTTTTGCCGTTATTACCACAGCAACAATTCTTTTCACAATTCTCTATCTGGGGATTCACTGGCTGAGCGACCTTATAGGGGGTACATTGCTTGCGATTGTATGTTGTATGATTGCTTTTCGCTACAGTGAGCATTTATTTGCCTTTTATCGCTGGATTGTCGTCATGGCAGCCTGGAAGTTCAAAGGTCCGGCACTACCCTGCGTGGGATGTAACAGGCGTATATATTTTGATTCGGTCATGCAATGTGATTATTGTGGTACTGAATATAACATCAAATCCCGTGTGGGATCATTGTTAAAACGCTTCAGAAAGCGTTTCTTTTCATAAGGGGATCATTTTAGAAGTTCGTCGACTTCAACAGTATCCTTGAGTATCTTGAAGCTCACAAACCCACCGACAAGCAGGTTCATGTAGAATGTCAGTGCCCTCCATGCCACCACAATGATTCCCAGCATATAAGTAGGCACGAAAACTGAAAACAGTGTGGTTGCCCCAATCTCCGCCACGCCGCTGGAACCTGGTGTTGCAGGTATAATTATCACAATCATCAGTAGAACCTGGGCCGCATAAACAATGATTATGGAAGGGTACTGGTTTAGGCCCATGAGAAGTACGGGCAACATGGAAAATTCAATGAACCAGAATGCAAATGTGCATAATATTCCTGCGATTAACCCCTGCCTGCCTTCTTTCAGGAAAAAGAAAATACTGTAGTGAAATTCTTCGAGTTCGGTGTCAATTTTTTCGGAGACTTTACAGAAAAAATGTTGTTTTTCCTCTCCAAAAAAATTACTGCATTTTTTTACAGACCATTGGAGAAACCTACGTGTATAATGAGGTTTCCATATTGCATACAAAAGCATTCCAAGTACAAAGAAAAGAAATACTTCCCCAAATAAAAGAAGGCTGTCAAGTTTGCTATTGCCCAACACTTCCCCAAAAAAGGATAGCGCAAATGGTGCGGCTGTTAATATTATTATAGCATCCAGTACCCTTTCACCAAGCACGACTGCGGTGGCACTTCCTACAGGCATCCGATCACTCTGAAGCAGATGTATCCTCAATGGCTCTCCTCCTACAGATGAAGGGGTCATTGCTGCAAGGAACGAGCTGGATATAACAATTTCAAATGCCTTTTTGATTTCAAGGTGGTACCCCAGGGCTCCAGCCATTATTTTAGTCCGGATTCCCCACATAGCAAATCCCAGCAAATGAATACCAGCAGCTACAACAAGGTAAAGTGGGCGGATATTGTAAAGACTCTCCGTAGTTTTAGGGTCGATTGTGTAAACGAATACCCCAATTATTGTTACAATACTGATTATTGAAGAAACAGCAAGCCATTTTGCGAATTTATTCATCCTTTGCACCTGGTCTTTTTTGCTGGATGCCATGCTGGTAACGATTTTGCGGAATCAGCATGCAGAGGCTATTCTCTAGATGTATATCAGACATTTATATTCTTTGGTATGCTATATCTTCGAGTATCTTTCTCAGTTTTTCTGGTCCATTTATTTCACCGGCAAGTTCTTTCATTTGTTCGGTTTTATCCCTGTACTTGCCGTTTACGGCTTCTCTGACAGCTTCGAGTATTTCCGAAGCTGAAGCCTTGTAATCCATCTGTTTTCCACATCCTTTAGCTTCAAGTCCCTCTGCATTATTTTGCTGTTCGCTATGTCCCCTGTCAGGGAATGACAACATTGGCACGCCATAGGCAAGAGCCTCCATCATCGTTGTATGGCCACCAGGGGCAATTGCCAGGTCGCAGCTTTTAAGATAGGGGAACTGGTCGGGAATAAATGGTAGAAGTTCTGCATTATCAGGAAGGGGGGGTAGCTCTTCTTTATCAAGACCGGGGCCGGAGAGCAGGGTATAGTTGATGGTGCTATCCATACTGGCAGCTTCGATTATTCTGCGGAAAATAGGTGCTCTGTAACCAAAACCACCTATGAGGGAAAGGACATGAGGTCTGGGCAGATCCTGTGCTATCACATCTCCATAATTTCTGGCGGGCAGAGGGCCCGTATACTCCACTTTTGAAATAGATTCATCCTCAAAGTTGAGATTCAGTGCACAGATTGTATTGGGTTGTGGGTAATCGGGTATGATTGTCCTATCCACGCGTTTGAAAATTCCGTTGTAGAATTCTTTCGCAATTTTTCCCAGGCCCTGAAACAAATAATTCTCCTGAAAGAATATTTCCATATTGGATTGGTTTACCATCAATGCAACAGGTATCTTTCTTCTCAGGGCCGTTATAGTTCCAAGGTAATAACTGTCCGAGAGAATTACATCCGGTTTTTCTTCGTCAACAAGGTTTTGAACATTGAAAAGGCCGGCTACCTGTCCCAACTTAATACTCTCCTTTATGGATTTTGCCAGGTTAAGAGAGCCTTTCTCTCCCACAAGTCGAATTTCAGGAGGGATATCTCTTACATTCATTCCATGTTCTGCCAGAAACTGTGCGGAATAGCCATAAGCACCACAGGTGACTTCATGTCCTGCCCTGGATAATTCCCTGCCGGCTGCAAGGCACCTGCCTGTATGACCAAGCCCCTCCCCACAAACGAATATGAATATCTTGAGTGACATATTTATGGATTATTCTTTTTTACTGATACTATGTTCAATTAATGTCATTCTTCACAATTTTTCTGCAGGTGGTGTTGTGTTGAGTTTGACATACTTGACACCTTTCAGGGAAATGAGATTTTCATCAAGTTTCTTTATTTTCTCCCCGTCCCCGTCAAAGATTATGATTTCCATACAATTCTCAGGGTCAAGATGTATATGGATTGAAGTTTTAATAAGGTCTGTGTAGCCATGTTGTGCGTCTGCAATGGCATTGGACAACCCTCTTTTTGTATGATCATAGATCAGGGTTATAGTACCAACTCTTCTGCCACTGATATCGCCCATCCATTCATGATAATTTATATAATTTCGAATAGCATCCCTTATTCCTTCAGACCGGGATGAGTAACCACGCTGTTCTATAATGGAATCAAACTTTTCCAGCAGATTATTGGGCAGGGAAACTCCGATTCGCATAAGTTCTTGTTCCATGTTATCACCTTTATTTCAATTGTTTTGCGTATTAATAATATTTTGTGTTACTTTAAGTTGCTATATATTATACTATGTGTAAACGTTGTGATAGATTTATATTGGATTTTGTGTATCTACTATGGAAGGAGATTGCATGATGTCTGATATCCAGGTCAAGGAAGAACTATACTCAGGAAAGGCCAAGACCATCTATACAACGAATGATCCGGAAGTACTTGTATCCCATTTCCGGGACAGTCTTACCGCTTTTGATGGCAAGAAGAAAAGTGAAGCTGAGAAAAAGGGATATTATAATGCCCAGATATCTCGCAAGTTGTTCGAGATGCTTGAAGATGAGGGTATAAATACCCATTATCTTGGGATGTTTGACGATGAACGGATGCTTGTGGAAAAAGTGGAAATAATTCCTATTGAGGTGATTCCACGCAACATAGCTGCAGGTTCTATCACCCGGAAATATCCCTTCAATGAAGGGGACGAATTCAAAGAACCCGTGCTTGTTATGGATTATAAGAGCGATGAATATGGGGATCCCATGCTGAACGAGGACATAGCCATTTCCCTCGGGATAGCCACAAGTGAGGATATTGCAAAGATCCGTGAACTTGCCCTGAATATCAATTCCATTCTCAAAACGTATATGGAAAACCAGGGCCTTTTACTCGTTGACTTCAAACTTGAGTTCGGTTGGGCAAACGGTGAAATTGTGCTTGCCGATGAAATATCCTGTGACACCTGTCGTTTTTGGGATGCAGGTACCCGTGAATCCCTGGATAAGGATGTATTCAGGTTTAACAAGGGTGATGTCTCCGGAACCTATGAAAAATTGGCGCGCCGCCTTGTCCCCGAAATATTTGAAAATTGAACTGTAAATATCATTGCTGGCAGGCTGTTGGCTGTATGCTTTAAGTCTGTTTGGTGTATGCGGTTGTCTTCATCAATTCTGTAAGATGTCAGGCTCCGCTACATCCCCTTTCTTTTTCTAACCATTTTTATTGCTGCATACCGGCTGTGGATACTTATGACAAAAACCGTGATAGCGTTGTTTGCTCCTTTACATAAGGCAGAAGCTCTGATTTTTCTCTCCACTGGTAGAAGGGTGTATTGATGCGTCTACTCATATCCATCAGTGCTTCTTCCAGTGTTTCAAAAGAATCTGGCTTTGTTGAAAGAGCATTGCGTGCGGCTTCTCTGACAACCCATACCCCCAGGGGTGCCCAGTAATCAGGAGTAATTTCTCTGATCGCAAATACTGCAGCCTGTTTTCTTATGTTTTCAAGTTTTTCCAGAACCGGCAGACGGGCTGCATAATAGCCTCCTGCCAGGGGAGAGTATCCTTTTTTCCCTGAAGTTCCTTCCATGTCCTGCCCAATCCAGACTTTGTCTGCAGACCACACCGTACGTGCCATCCACAATTCCAGCAGCTCAAAAGAATAACTCCTGGGTATCAACAGTATTTCGAAATGGTTTCCAAGGCTACCTCCGCTGTATAGTTGTATGTCCTTTATTTCGGGGTAATCCAGTAAACCTTTTGACAGTTCTTTGCCCACCATATCATCTGTGGCGGTAATTGCCCAGCGGGTGGGGACAAGTTTTGTTTCCTGCCCGAGCAAACCGATGGAAAGAAGCCGTGTAATATGTTCACAGCCAACCTTGTGGCCATAAAGTTCCAGGGCAGCATCCGTGGCTTTTACATCGGTATCATAGGTCAGGTAGTCAACTTTACCAGGAACCTTCGGATTTTCTGCGATATCAAAACTTTCCATTTTTCCGGCCGGCCCCATCGGTGTGAGTACACCATCGAATTTTTGGGCAGGCTTTAAGGGTTTGCTGAGCAACACTTCTGTATCCACAGGTTTGCGGGAAAGTGCCATTTCCTGGGCTTTTTCTATCAGGCGACTTTTTTCAAATTGTTTTACTTTGACAGTAGTGTTAGCCCGTACCAGCTGGCACCTTTTTTGTATGATCTCGTCGATTCCCATGCCAAGGAGTGCATGAGGGTCCTCCAGCTGTGCAGCGTCCTCACTTTCCATTAAAGGAGGTATCATGGGTCCGGCACTTACCTCGGGATAGCCATACCTACCAACAAATACAGCAGGTGGAGATGCTCCAAAAATAGTTTTTTCCCCTTGCTTTTGAGGGGAATGTTTAGCGGTGGCCCTGAATTTTTCAAGTATGGGGCACCGCGCTCTTCCACAAAGTCCTTTCCCTTTACATTCAATACACCGGTTTTTCAATCATCTTCACCGCACAGGATACAATATCCTACTTCTGGTGCATTCTTGTAAAGCCAGCCGGACTTCTGGACATGTTTGCATACTTCACACATACGTTTTACTTTTTGCTTGGGGGTTAGGCCATCCGTTGCAAGACAGAAGGCAAAATTACGGATTTCTTCATTTGTATTTTCAGAAAATCCTACTTCTGCACCTCTTTTCTCACTGACGTACTGAGATACGGCGGCTCTTGACAGGCCCAATAGGTTGGCCACCTGTTGCTGTGTGCACTTATGTTCATTCATAAGCTCACGTGCAAGTACGGCTCTTATGGCTGGCAATACCCTTTGCACCATTATTTCACAGGTAGGTTTCATTTAATGGTATCCTCTATGTTATTTTTATTCAGATGACACTAATCCCTCTCTTTACTGCAGGATAAGGTGCTATAAGTAACTGAAAAGGCCGGCTCAAAAAAGATTTTGTGTTTCTTCCTTTTGCCGGGACAGATGTTTTTCGGATTTCTGTCATTTAATTAGTCATTGAAAAAAGTTTTAATTCTTGATCTGATCGGGAGAAAACCCTTTCTGGACCAGAACGTCTTTCATCCTTCCAAGATGATTGCCCTGCAACTCCACGGCATTGCCCCGTACTGTACCACCGCAGGCGAATTTTGATTTGAGGTATGTTGAAAGTTCATGGAGGTCAATTTCATTGGCATCAAAACCTTCTACCACTGTAACTTCTTTTCCATACCTTCGCCTGTTTACCTTTACGGTTATTCTCTGTTGCTCCTTGGCCACTTCTTCGCAGATACACAATTCTTTTGGCAATCCGCAAACAGAGCACATTTCTGAACTCATCTTCTGGTTTTTCCTCCGAAAATTTAGTATTATGTTGTCTGTATAATTTATATACAGACAAATAGAAGTTAAATGCGATGCTATTAAAAGTTAATGGTAAAATGATTGCAAGAGACGTTGACATGGCCGAAACGTTACTGAAAAGAACCAGGGGCCTGATGTTCAGGACACATATCCCGCAAGATTATGCTATGTTTTTTTCCATAAATAAACCCTGCAAGTTTTCCATACATATGCTTTTTGTTCCCTTCTCCCTGGATGTTTTTTTCCTTGATTCGAATTATCGCATAACACAAATTGAATCACTTCGCCCCTGGCTGGGTTTTGCCCGCGCAAAAAATGCAACCCGATATATGGTTGAAATGCCTGCAGGTTCCGTGGAGAAACATGGACTTGAGGTAGGGCAGCAGATGTCCCTGGAAAACACCCATACATAAGAAATGTTTATTTACATGCCCTATTTATGGGTACATCATTCCAATTTAATGAGGTTCTCACATGCTACCTGAAGATGACCTGAAGATCATTGTAGAAAAAATGGGACGGCAGCCGAATAACGTGGAGCAGGGTTGTTTTCTCAATCTCTGGAGTGAACATTGCTCCTATCGCTCCAGTGCCCCACTGCTTAAGAGTTTTACAACTACCGGTGACCGTGTAATCATAGGTCCTGGTGATGATGCTGCAATTGTGCGGTTTGGTGACGGCTGGGTACTTGCCCTGGGTATGGAAAGCCATAATCATCCGTCCTATGTCGATCCCTACAATGGCTCGGCTACAGGCGTGGGAGGCATTGTCCGTGATATCATCTCCATGGGTGCCCGGCCAATTGCCCTTATGGATCCGCTCTATTTCGGTCCCCTGAACACTCCTAAGAACCTGTATCTGTTCGAGCATATTATCGAAGGCATCGGGGGGTATGGTAACTGTATAGGTGTGCCGGTTGTCAGGGGTGAAGCATTTTTTGATGAACGCTACAGCGGCAATCCTCTGGTGAATGTTGTATGTGTGGGGCTTGCCCGTCAAGATCAGCTTGTAACTGCCACTGCCCAAAAGGCAGGGAATAAGATAGTACTTATTGGTTCCACCACCGGACGTGATGGTCTGGGTGGTGCCTCTTTTGCTTCCAGGGATCTCTCCGAAAGCGCCGAGGCAGAGGATCGCCCCAGTATCCAGATTGGTGATCCTTTTACTGAAAAACTTCTTATTGAATTATCTCTTGAAGCGGTTGCAGAAGGTGTCGTAAAATCCTGCCGTGACTTAGGAGCTGCCGGACTTGCAGGTGCTTCTTCAGAAATGGCCTCCAAGGGTAATCTGGGGATTCATATTATTGCGGACGAAGTACCCCAGCGGGAGGCAGGGATGAATGCCTTTGAGATTATGATAGCAGAATCCCAGGAGCGTATTCTTTTCGAGGTGGAACCTGAAAATGTGGACTATATGCTCCAGCTTGCCGAAAAATATGACCTGAACGGTGCTGTCATTGGCGAATTGACCGAGAGGCCTTACTTTACAGTTGAGTTTGAAGATAAAACGGAGACGGATATTCCCATTCATCTATTAACAGAAGGTGCACCCACCTTTGAGCGTCCTTCCACGCCCTTTACAGTCAAAAAAGATCCTGTGCCGGATGCAGCAGGGGACCTGAAACAGGCAGTGCTTGATGTACTTGCATCCCACAATATGGCTTCAAAAGACTGGATATATCGCCAGTATGATCATGAAGTCCAGATACGGACAGTAGCCAAACCCGGAGGAGATTCTGCTATCCAGCGGATTATCGGTGACAGGGGTATAACTCTTTCATGTGGTTGTAATCCCAGGCATACCTATCTCGATCCTTATGAAGGAGGAAAGGGAACCCTTGCTGAAAATGCAATGAACCTTGCTGTAAAAGGTGGGCGTGGCCTGGCACTGGTGGATTGCCTGAATTTTGGCAACCCGGAAAAACCTGATATCTACTGGCAATTCAAGTATGCCATAAATGGATTGGCTGATGCAGCACGTGACCTCTCCATTCCGGTGGTAGGGGGTAATGTTTCCCTGTACAACGAGAGTGAAGAACATCATACCGCAATCCTGCCAACTCCTGCAATAGGTGTTGTGGGAGAAGTGGAGAATGTTTCTGCGGTCCCATCCTCGGAATTTACAGGGGCAGGCCAGTCTGTCATCCTTGTGGGAACCACAAAAGCAGAACTGGGTGGTTCGGAATACTATAATCTAAGGGGTAGTCCAAATGCAGGGGATGTCCCGCAAGTGCCGGCTGATATGGCGGCAATAGTTGAGTCCCTGATCACAACTATCAGGGCTGGTAAAGTCGCTGCTTCTCACGATGTTTCACAGGGTGGACTTGCAGCTGCTCTCTGTGAGATGTGTGGGTATGTGGGTGTAAAAGTGAACCTCTCTGAGATTGCAGGGGATATGTCAGCAGAAGAACTCCTCTTTTCCGAATCCCATGGCAGGGCTCTGCTTGCAACAGATGACCCGGATGCAGTCTCTGCACAGCTTGGCAATATCCCGCACGTTGTAATCGGTACTACCGGTGGTAGCAGTCTAAGGATTACAGTAAGCAATGAGCACATTGAAGTAGATCTGGATGAGATTAAAAATGCCCGTGCTTCGCTAACCCGATTGATGATGGAATAAAATCAGGCCAGGGTGGTTATCTGTTCAACGGTTTCCACCAGGGCATCAACTTCTTCTTCGGTGTTATACAAGGCAAAAGATGCCCGCACCGTTCCTTCCAGACCCATGAAATCAATTCCCGGCATGGCACAGTGGTAACCGCTGCGCAGGCATATCTGCCGGGTTTCATCCAGTATCATTGCCACATCATGAGGATTGAGTCCCCGGACATTGAAAGGCACGACTGCACCCCTGTTATCCGGGCCGTATACTTCCACTCCTTCTATTTGTGCAAGTCTGTATGCGGCATTTTGTGCCAGTTGTCTTTCATGTTTCTCTATGTCGCTGACACCTATTTCTTGAACATATTTCACAGCCCTTCCCAGTCCGATTCCTCCCGGGATGTTTGGTGTCCCGGCTTCAAACCTGGCTGGTGTTTCTTCCAGTTCATAGCCTGTGGTGGTAACCGATCTTACTGCTCCTCCTCCTACATTGAGGGGCTTGATTGAATCTGGTTCTTTAATGTATGCCACACCGGTTCCCTGGGGGCCCAGCAAACCTTTATGTCCAGGGGTTACGAAAAAATCGCAATCCATCTGTTTGAGGTTCACCGGCATGTGTCCTGCGGATTGGGAACCATCTATCAGGCAGAGGCTTTTGTGGTCCCGGGCAAGTTTGCACATGCTATCCACATCCTGTATGGAGCCAAAGGAATTGGATATGTGGGTAACTGCCAAAAGACGTGTGGAAGGGCGGATGTGCTGCTCCAGGGCTTCCACGGAAATATGCCCTTCACTATCTGGCTCCATGATGGTAAGTTCGACTCCTCTTTCCCTGAGTTCCATCCAGGGGAGCAGGTCTGAGTGATGTTCAACCAGAGTGGTTACTATGTGGTCTCCTTCCTGCCAGTCTATGCCCCGGGCTATCAGATTAAGGCCTTCGGTTGCATTCTTGGTAAAAATGGTATTTTCTGCCGGGCAGTTCAGAAAGTCAGCTATTGTTTCCCTGGCATCTTCAAAATGATCAGTGGTCTGGCGGGCCAGGTGATGGGCTCCCCTGCCGTGGTTTGCCGCATACCTGAAGAAATAGTCTTCCATGGCCTTTACCGCCTGCACCGGGGTCTGGGTGGTGGCGGCATTGTCCAGATAGATGTTATCCTTTAATACGGGGAAATCTGCACGTATCTTTTCTACGTCATACATGCAGGCAAGTTATTGATAAAGAGTAAAATAGGTTTTGCAGGTTATTTGGCCTGCATCCCGCCTACCATAAAATGGTAGAGTTCCTCATCATCTTCATTAAGTTTGCCTTCTGTATGTCCTCCGACTACTGAATGGCATTTTCCCTTCTTGTCTTCACATCTCAAAACATCATGTTTTTTCATTATAGTTGTCATATGGTATAACCTCCTGTCTTCTTCAATTTCAATACTCTGCTGCCATACATGACCCCTCAGGCATCAGCAGCATATCAGAATATTAAACAACTTTATCAGTGTTCTTTCTATATATATTTATTTGTTGATTGTTTTTTGTCGGGTTAGGGAAATGCATTACATTGGTGGTATAATTCTCATTTTTCCTTACATTTACCAATAAATTATTCTTAAGTGCCATGTCATCGGCCCCTGCAATACCTGTTATCGTAAGGATTATTAGCGATGCAGGAGACTTCCCTTCCATGCCTATAATAAACATTGATCCTTCTGTAAAGTATGCGGGAGATAGCCAGAGAGTGCTGGATGGTGAAGCAACCCTGGAAAAAGCCAGTGCCGGCCTGGATACAATTGGTGTAACCCGTATTGCCAATATTACTGACCTTGATCGGCTGGGTATCCCTGTGTTTTCAGGCATCCGGCCCACAGCTGCTGATGGTGCCATCTCGGTTTATTCCGGCAAAGGAGTGAACCCGCAGCAAGCCCGCATCTCCACGATCATGGAATGCTACGAACGCTGTCTTGCAGAGCGCAACGGGGTGAATGCGGACATTGACGAAAACGTAGCTGCTGATGAATTCATGGCCACAATGGAAGAAGCTGCCGGCCAGCACGACCTGGTCCATCCTGAAGAATTCCTGATGCCGCAACCCCTTGATTCTTCTTCATTGATCGAATGGACAGAAGGTTTTGACCTGCTTTCAGGAAAAGAGGTATATGTGCCTTCCAATGCTGTTTATCATCCCTATGATGCTCCGGGTATGTCCGCCCATCTTTTCCGTAGCAATACCAACGGACTTGCTTCGGGTAATGTGATGGAAGAAGCCATCCTGCACGGATTGCTGGAAGTTATTGAAAGGGATGCTCTGAGTATGGCCGAGTTCAACCGCAATCCGGGAATGGAACTTGTGCTAACGGAAGAAGACGGGCAGGCTTATGAGATGCTCAAAGCCTTCAGGGACAGCGGTGTGGATATTCGTCTCTGGGTTTTGCTGCATGATACTCCTGTCACAACAGTGGTCGCTGCTACGGATGATGTACAGCTGAAAGATCCAGCCCTGCTGGTTATGGGGGCGGGTTCTCATCTAAGACCGGAGATTGCTGTTATGCGTGCTATTACTGAGGCTGCACAGT
The DNA here is from genome assembly GCF_003722075.1 of Methanohalophilus sp. RSK. Classification (GTDB taxonomy): domain Archaea; phylum Halobacteriota; class Methanosarcinia; order Methanosarcinales; family Methanosarcinaceae; genus Methanohalophilus. The sequence continues at coordinate 293,788 of NZ_RDSK01000001.1, forward strand.
CCCGTGTTGTCCAGATCCACGGGGCACGTGAAGATACAACCCGGGAAGATCTGGTCCGCAAGATCGGTTATGAACGTATGAGAAGGATGAACGTTTACTGGTATGAGGAAGGTGTGGATAAGATATCCCTTGCAAATATGCAGGACATTTCCTCCCCGACACCCGCAGGAAACATCAATACCGTTCTGTCCCATCTGGAAAAGATTGCTCGTAATGCTATTGTTGTGGATTTGAGCCGCAGTTCTATCAATATACCTGTAGTCAGGGTAATAATTCCCGGCTTTGAGCAATACACCCTTGATCGTGAAAGGGTTGGCAAAAGGATTCGTCTGGTAGGCAAAAGAAAAGGTCCTGAAAGGGAAAAACCCTGGAAACGCAGGCCAAAAGTATGAAAACAATCGTTTTTGCCGGCACCAGTATCGGCCTGGAAGAAGCAGGAAAACTCAGTGGTGCCACCATCCACGGCCCTGTTAAACGTGGAGATGTTACACAGTCTGTAAAACAGGGTTATGACTTGATTGGTATCATTGATGGTATTTTTTTCCACAGGGCTGCGGTTGGTCACAGGGAAATACTGGAGGCCCTGCGCAAAAATGTAACAATTGTCGGTGGGTGTAGCATGGGAGCTTTGCGTGCATCCGAAATGGATCGACACGGGATGATAGGTGTGGGTAAAATCTATGAGTGGTACCGCGATGGTGTTATTGAAGATGATGATGAAGTGGCGGTTGCCACAAACCCTGATACATATGAGTCCATCTCTGCTCCGTTTGTGAATATTCGGTGTACCTTCCTCTCAGCTAAGGATGAGGGCATTATCTCATCCCCTCAGGAAGCTTTCCTGCTGGATATTGCAAAAGCTACCCATTATTCTCTAAGGAGCTACTATGGCATAATAAAAAGTGCCCGGGATAGAGGAATACTGGATGAAAATACAGCAGCATGTTTAATTGATTTTTGCCGTGACACTGAAGTGGATATCAAAAGAAAAGATGCCCTGACAGTCCTTTCCAGAATAAAGGAGTTAAATCTTTAAATTTTATACGTCGCAGTGGGGGTGTTCTATTTTGCCACATACTCCCATTGTAGGATGGCCCATGGTACTGCATATGGTATCGATAGCATGCAGGGAGACAAAGCTTTCAAAACGGTTCACCTCGCTGCAGGCTTCTTCGGGTGAGAGGCCATAGTTTTTGAGCATAAGGCTCAATATCCTGTGTCTGCGAATAAGAAAAGCAGCATAATCTTTCCCTTTTTCTGTAAGTTTCACACCACGATAAGGTACATGGTTGACATATCCCTCCTCTGCAAGTTCGTTGATTGTTTTGGTTGTTGTGGAGGGGTCTACCTGAAGGTGGGCTGAAAGTTCATTGGTGCGTACGTTTTCTTTTCTCTGGTGAATATATTTGAGATATTCTATTTTACGCGGGGAAAGCTCCAGACCTGTTATCTTTTCCATGATGGGAGTTAAATTTAAAATATATTTAAATCTTATGAGGTTTTGCTCAGAAGATAGTTTTGACATCTGCATATATCCATATAACAAGCCCGATAATTCCCACAATAGATAACAGGACCAATGTCAACCGGGCTCTTTTTTCAAGTTCCAAAGCACCTGCAATCCGGATGTAGGTGATTTTGTTGAGTGTGCTCACGATACCGGCAATAACTGCGGTCTCAGCAGCCACGATGTATGAAATTTCTCCCTTAACTGCAAGGCTTGCCATGGAAGCTGTCACTGCCGAGCTGCTGGCCACGCCTCCCAGAGCAGTTACATATGTGCCATATGTTCCTGCGTATTCGTTGGCAAAAGTTGCAAAAATCTGTAATACCAGAAAGATCGCTCCAAAACGCAGTGCAGGTTTCAGGGCAAAGGGCGAACCAATGTCAAGGGTCCCTTCCATTTTCTTTGTAATATTCTTGTTTTTCCAAAAAATCCCTATTACTACCAGTATCATCAATAATTGCGGAGGTAGCATGTTTAGGGTAGTCTTGCCTGAATTATCTACAATCAGGGCAATTATTAGGTTACTGATGAACATAGAAAGGTTGGATAAAAGGACACCGATGTAAAAAGCATTTACAAGCCCGGATTTTTCCTTTGCTATCGATGCCAGGGCAGCAGTGGTGGCTTCACTGCTCACAAATCCTCCTAACAGTCCGGAATAGGGTATGCCTCCCCCTGACCCGAAGCGCTTGAGGGAAATATAACTGATAAATCCGATAAACATAACAAGTACTACAATAAGGATTGTGGATTTAAGATTCACAATGCCCCATAGTTCTTCATCGGGTACCAGGGGGTACAGGATAAAAGCCACAGCAAGGAACTGGAGTCCATTGAGGATATCCTCATCGGAAAGATTCTGGGCAAAGGAATGGAGAGGACGTTTTTCTATAGTCAGGAAAGTTATTGCAACCCCGCCTGCAATGGCAAACAGGTAATTATCGGTTGCCACCAGTATCCCCAGCAGAAAAGTACAGAAAAGGGAAAGGGCACTTGTCATGCCCAGTTTGCCACGTATTGTGTAGGTGCGGTAGATAAGGGCAATACTACAGGCTATTATCAGAAAGGCTGAGGCAATTATGATTTCGTTGCCAATAATCTTACCCACAATAGTTGCCAGCATGCCTGTGACCGCAGCCAGGGCATATGTACGCACACCTGCAAAAACCGGATGTTCTGCTCTTCGGTGTTCTCTTTCTATCCCGATGATAATACCTATCATCAGGGAGAGGATGAGTTTTTCCAGAAAATCAAATAAAAAAGGATCAAGCCCGATGGTGGGTATAATTTCCATCACTCCACCTCCGGATTGGTAAAGTCTTTAAGTTCCTTTATTTAAGAACATCTTCTTCAACTTCTTTTCTACCTGCTTCCAGTTCATCTCCCTGCTCATCATCGTATTCAAGCAGCATGGTCTGGAATTCTCCCACATGGGTCTTTTCTTCCTTTGCAATGTCTAGCAGCACTGCCCGGATCTCCTCGGTGGAAGCAAGTTCGGCCATCTGTTCATAGAGGTTGATAGCATCAAGTTCGGCTATAATGCCAGCCCTCAGGATCTCCTTGTCGATGTTCTCATCCTCTACAGCATCAAGGTCAATTGGTATTTTTGATAACATACGTATCCTCCCATCAAACATTATAGAAATCTTAGGATATATTTCTTGTCATGTTGTCATATGTCTATGGAATATCCCGCATAGATGTATGCAAATCTATCCGGAAATTTGCGTTTAATTTTATCTTTGTGGGATGTACAGTGTCCGGCTGCTATGTATGAAAGTTGGCTCAATGTGCCCATGTCATTGAAATCATGTAGTCCTCCGAGTACACCTGTGATATGACCCATTTTTGCAGCGCTGTCAATTATTTCCCCCAGTCCCGGATGGGCACAACCAGTTATAATATACAATTCATCCTCAGATTGAAGGACAAGGGATTGTTCTTTTATGTGGTTTCCCAGTTGACCTGTGGTAAAAACTCCCTTGCAGACCTGCCGGGATTTTGTGACTTCTATAAGTTGGGCATGCCTGGCTATCTCCTTTTTGAGATTTGGGGAGAATGCCCCGGGCACATACACTTCCAGAGCATCTGAATTATGTAATATTGCAGACAGCCCTCCGATATGGTCCCAGTGCTGGTGGGATACGATAAGTATGTCTATATCAGAGGGTTTCACGCCCACCCTTTGAAGGTTTTCCAGCAGGGCGGGTCCGTTCCAACCCGTATCAAAAAGAAGCGTAGTGCCTCCCTGTCGAACCAGGCAGGCAAACCCCCATCCTGCATGAAAACCTTCGGTTGCACTATTATCATAAACAACGGTAAGTTCCATATTCAATCTTCCATATTGAATTTTTTGCGCAGGTAATAGCCGGAATAGATTGCACCAGCGGGATTATGTGCAAGCACCCTGTCCTTGACGATCAAGGTGGTTACCGGGGCTTCACTGTTGCGGGTAAATATAATGTCATGGCCCATGCAGAGGCCGATGATGATATTGAGCTCGGTTTGTTTTTTGGCAAGTAAGAGGGCCTGTCCCTTTGGGTTACAGGTAACCTCAAATTTTTCGGGATGGATCTTTTCAAGCTCATACTTTTCCTTCGGGATACCACAGACCTTGCAGCAGACAGAATAAACCTCAAAATCCTTTTTCAGGATCCGGTTGATAGTTGCGGCTTCATTGGCCAGTCCGATACAAAAAGCAATTCCCAGTTTCTGGTAACCCATTTGTCTGGCAAACAGGATAAGTTCTTCCAGACGGGTTTTTTGCATATAATGTTGCCCTTCGATAGCAGCTGCAACCTGCATACAATCGAGGTCTTCACCTGTATATTCGATATCCTCTGCAACACCGCTGCAATCTTTCCCGTTACGGCATTCCTTCTCCTGACAGGTCGCACATTTCATGATCGCATCTCTTCTTTTACTTCTTCCCATACTTCTATGACACATTTTGCAAAAGAATTGTCGGTATATTCCACAATTGTTTTTTCCTCCACCATTGCCTTGGTAGGGGTTGTATCATAGGGGATCTCGCCTGCAATTTTAATCCCTTTCTGGGTGCAGAATTTTTCTATTTCTCTTCTTTTACTATCGTTTATATCGGATTTGTTTATGCAAACCAGAGAGGGTATCTCGAAGTGTTCTGTCACTTCTATCACTCTTTTAAGATCATGTGTCCCGGCGACGGTGGGTTCGGTGACTACAAGAGCAATGTCCACACCTGTAAGGGCTGCAATTACAGAGCAACCGGTACCCGGCGGTCCATCTATAATTATTGTGTCACAATTATTCTTTGGGGCTACCTCTTCTGCAATTTCCCGCACAAGGGTGACAAGTTTTCCTCCGGCTTCTTCCCCTATCCCGAGTCTGGCATGCACAAGAGGTCCGAACCGGGTTTTTGATTCATTGGCTTCCCCGCACTTATTATATTCCATTGTCACTGCATCGGCAGGGCATACATACTCGCAGACTCCGCAACCTTCACATATGTATGGATCGATTTCGAAACCTTCCTTTATTGCCCCGAATCGGCAATGATCAACACATATCCCGCATCCTGTACATCGTTCAGGGTGTATGATTGCGGTAGGTAATGCTGTAAAATCATAGGTTTTTATTATTTCAGGTTGCAGCAGCAGGTGCATGTTGGCAGCATCGACATCACAGTCTGCAATGGTGGCATTTTCCGCAAGAGCTGCAAAGGAAGAAGTGAGGGTGGTTTTGCCGGTACCACCTTTGCCACTGATTACTGTGAGTTGTTTCATCTAACTGCCTCCTTGATAGTTTCAAACATCTGCAGGAATTTATCTTTCCACTGCGGCATTGTTTCAACAAAAGGTATACCCTCTGAATAAGCTTCAGCTATTCTGCGGTCATAGGGAATTTCCATTATTATTGGTAGACCGGTTTGCTGGCAGTATTCTTCAACACCTCCATCCCCTACTCCTGCACGGTTGATCACCACTCCCGCAGGAATTTTCATTTCCCGGACAACTTCCGCTGCTAGTTTCAGGTCATTGAGTCCAAAAGGTGTGGGTTCGGTAACAAGGATGCAATAGTCAGTATCTTCAACGGTTGTGATCATAGGACATGCGGTGCCCGGGGGAGCGTCCATTATTACTGTATTTTCGCCTGCATAGTTCTTGAGTTCTTTTATCAGGGGTGATGCCATTGCTTCTCCTATATTCAGAAGTCCTGTATGGAACTGTCCTGAAAAGGATCTCTCTATGTTCCCTATGTTGCGTCCTGTTTCACTGATAGCATCATTGGGACAGACGAGGCTACAGCCTCCACAGCCATGACAGAGATCTGAAAAGACCATCACTTTTTGTGGTAGTGCTGCAAGCGCATTGTAATTGCAAAAATCAGCACATTTGCCGCAATGTTCACATTTTTGCTCATCGATTACAGGAACTGGTATCGTAACCTCTTTTACTTTTTCAAGGTCATTGTGTAAAAACAGATTGGAATTTGGCTCCTCCACATCACAGTCAAGGAGGCTGGTTTTTGGAACAGAAAGGAAGAAATTAACAGCAACTGTTGTTTTCCCGGTTCCTCCCTTTCCGCTTGCCACAGTTATTTTCATGTTTGGTGTTTCAGTGGTGATCATGTCTACTGCAGGAGTTGTTTGCACCAGCTTGCTCGAGCCTATCATTTTTCCAGTCTTCTAGTGCATCACTGACTTTTCCCTGTGCACCTACGAAAACTTTGATGTCGAACTGGTCGAACATCTGGACGGCTTTCCACCCCAGGCCTCCACAGAGCATGGTTTCAACGCCTTTATTTGCGAGTAATTCGGGAGGCAATCCAACACCGCCCATGTGCTCACTGGTATTCTCCAGAACATCTACTTTGCCGGTCTCACTATCGTATATTGTGTAATAAGGGACTTTACCAAAGTGCTGGCCTACGGGTGAATCTATTCCACTGTTCTCGGTTGCCGGTATGCATACTTTCATTTTCTCCCTCCTCTGCCCTGTCCGCGACCCATGCCAGCATGTGCTTTTGCAGTGGGCCCGGATACTTTTTCCAGAGTTCCTTTATTATACTGTTCAATTGCTTCTTTTACGGATACGCCGGAAGTGGTTACGACTTCTATGCCTGCTGTGGAAAGGACATCGTAGGCATTAGGTCCCACATTGCCGGTGATCAAAACATCGGCCTGTATTTTTGCGACTTCCTGGGCAGCCTGTATGCCGGCTCCACCAGTAGCACTTGATGCGGGGTTTTCTTTTGTTTCAAATTCTCCGGTTTCAGTATTTGCCATTATGAAATAAGGGGCCCTGCCAAAACGGGGCTCAATATCTGAATCAGATTCATTGCTTTTTGATGTTATGCAGATCTTCATTATCATTCCTCTTTTCACTATATTTAACACATAAAGGAGGAAGTATATATAACTTTCCAAAAACAATCTTGTAGAAAATCTCTTTTGCGGTATTTAATAAGCTAATGATTGCCTGTAGAATGATACAAGTATAAATACTGCAGTAAGCCCTTGTAGGCTTGTAAAAAACAAACGAATTTAGGAGTTATATAAAAAGAGATAAAAAAACTGGACTTAGTATGTCCAGTTCTTTGCTGCTTCGATCATTGCCTGAAGGTTCTGGGTAGGAGTCTTGCTCACAATACCGCAACCTGGTGCGAGAAGCTGTACTCCTGCATCGAGAACTTTCTTGGATTCTTCCTTTACACCTTCGACATTGTCTTCGCCCTGGTTCCAGAGAACACTTACAGGGTCGAGGTTACCTACGATGAGGGTCTTGTCCACATTCTCAACTGCTGCTACAGGGTCGACATTCTGGTCTACACTGATTGCATCTACGCCGCAGGTTTCCATAATCGCAAGTCCGTTTGTTGTGTCTCCGCAGATGTGGAGAATGGAAGGTATACCCTTCTCGTGGAGGGCTTCAACAATCTTCTGGTGGAATGGAACTACGAAAGTCTTGTAGAAGTCAGCACCAATAAGCTGGTAGCTGGCTGTTGGATCAATGATTGCAAAGGTGTCGGCACCGTTCTCGACCTGCTTGAGGGCGTACTGTGTGCAGAACTCAGTGGTGAATTCCATGAGTTTGAGGCCAAATTCCTGGTCGGTCATGATGTTCATGAACCAGGAGTCACCATTAAGGTGCTGTGCGAGGGAGAATGGTCCGATCATACTGCCGATGATTGGAAGTTCGTCGCCGTATTTGTCTGCGAGGATTTTGACTGCCTGGCATACGTTTCCGATCCTGCCGTCTTCGATGTTGTAGCCTTCGAATTGCTCGACGTCTTCGATCTTGCTGACAACGTGGCTGATTACGGATGGCTGCTGTTCCTTGGTACTTGGCTTGATTCCGCATCCGAAAAATTCTGCTTCTGCTGTGATGTCGAATGGAACACGTACTGCTTCAAATCCTACAAATGTGTGTGCTGCTTCTGCCAGTGCTGCCATTTTTACAGGGTCTTCGTGAGCTTCTGGCCAGTAAGCACCTACTGCATCCATCTGTTCTACTGTTCCTGTCTGGGTGGCACAGATAGCAGGCATCCTGTCTACCTCTTTACCTGCAAATACGCGTGCTAATCTCTCTTTGGGTGTATATTCAACCATAACCTTTACTCCTTAAAACTTATTTTTATTCTAAAAGGTAATCTGGCTACGCATTTAGCATATATATATCTTTTCATGTTCAATTTTTCATGAAAAAAGCGCTATCAATATGCCTGTTTTGATCATGACCCCCTCTCTACTTCACATTACCGCGTAAAGCATTGAAGCCACGCCAATCATCAGAGGTTCCATTACCAGATCTATTTCGTTCTTTTTCCCAATGTCTTCAGGTAAGCCACAGGGGATTCCCGGTGTGGATATGAGGCATCTTTCTGCGACCATGCCTTCAGAGATCGTATTGGGGTTTGGTGTAGCTTCCAGGACCATGGAGAACTTGTGTTCTTCTTCGGGATCATAGGGTATGATGCCCAGTTCTTTGCGGGCCTTTTCCATAGTTTTCCGGTCGGGGTCATAGGCATACACATCGAAATCCCTTTTTACGAGATGTTGTGCCCCGGCATAACCCACTCTTCCCAGGCCGATTACAAGTATATCTTTTGAGTCGGCATATTTGTAACGGGAGGCGATTTCAGCGTAAACCACTCCGGTGCATACATGATTGGTTGCAATTTTGCCGTTTCTCATATTATGTGCAATAAAAATGTGGTCATCTGCCATCAGTATTATATCGGCATCACTGGAAACAGCTTCATAGTACCCGGTAACGTCAGGGTGCTCGGTTACAGCACCATCAAGGCCGAAATATTCGGTTATCGTAAGCAGGGATGACGAAAAATTGGTAATGATGCCATTGCCGGAAGTTATAGGCACAATACCTACCTTTTCTCCGTCAAGAGTTGTGCCGTATATTTGTTTGCATATGTCAGCAATGTCCATTCCGGTTGTTTTTTTGATAGTATCGTTATTGCACTCAAGGTGCTTTGTAAGTCCTTCCAGATCTTGTGGTGTAAGTAGTGCCATATTAATCCTCCTTTTACTGCTTCATATCGGATTTGATGAGTTGAATTGCTTTTTTTCTTTTATCGCACATCTCATGCCATGTCATGCCGCTGGATATCAGGGTATAGATTGGTCTTTTCCCCTTACATTTGAATATTTCCAACCCCTTTGATTCATGGAATAGCCGGTAGTCATCACCGCCTGAAAGCACATGTTCTCCAACAGGGATAAATTTTCCATCAGATGCCATCAGGTGCTCATAGTTACAGTGTTTGCCAACAGGAAGAGGTTTGTTTTCCCTTATTTTTCCTGCAAAAGTTCCCATTAGCCATTCGAGCAGGTTCACACCACTACTGTGATATACTACGGTAGGTGTCTGGCTGGGGAATCGTGCATCAATCTCAATTACCCGGATTCCCTCGGGGGATAGTATTGCTTCCACATCCATGATTCCTTTAAGGGACAGATTGCTGGCCAGCCGGTGTGTGATTTCCCTGAAATTTGCGTCTGTCTCCATCGGGGTGACCCGATGGCAATCATGTTCCTGGTCTATATGGACCTGTGTCTGCTGACCGATCATGAAATTGTTCCCGTCTCCCACCACTTCCAGTGAAACTACAGGTCCGGGTACATATTCCTCAATGACCATGGCATCATCAATGTTTGCCAGTTCACTTTCGTTGTCAATTATGCGCGCGCCCTTACTGCTGCTCATGCACGGGGGTTTCACAAAATAAGGAGGATTTTTGGGATTCTCCGAAGGAATGGGTATATCTATCGATTTGAAATATTTTCTTGAACGTTTTTTGTCCATGCTGGTATGATAGGCTGTAAAATCGAAAAGAAGGGGGCAATGTAGTTCTGGTCCGATTTTTTTCAAAAAGAGGAGGGTGTCAATATTTTCATTTGTCGGGATTATAGCATCTGAGTGGCGGGATAATTCTATGAGCCTTTCTGGTCTCTCTGTGATATCAAAGCAAAAATGCTTATCCACACTATTACGTATCAGAGGCTTGTTTTTCCTGTCGATCAGATGTACCTGAATCCCGGATTTCCTGGCAAGATAGGCCACCTCGAAGCCCTGTAGCTTGCCCCCAATCAGACATATTGTTTTCATTCTACCTGCCCAGTATCTGATTGAACTCTTCCTGCTTTCCCGGTTCCATACCCATGCTCTGAAGTTTTTCCACCACGCTCCATGCATCACGGTTGCGTTCTGTCAGTTCCCTGTCATAGTTAACCACGCCTTCCAGTGTAGATCCGGAAGGAATGATGGATGTCACAACGTTTGCTCCTGCATTCAGGCGGTAAACCATACCTTCCATGCCTTCAAGGTCAAGGGAAGCAGGGATCAACCTGTCCGGGAACATGAGTCTGAGAATCGATATGATTTTTAGTTCTGATTTGCTGCTTCCAGGTTTTCGTTTTGCCAGAGGTGTGCCTTCCTGGGGTACAAATGTCATTACACGTACCATATTGGGATTTGATTTACGCAGGCCTTTGAGGGACACAAGGGTGGATTCGGCTTCAGGTTCGATTTCGGTAAGGATTCCGTCCTCTACACAGTAACCAATCTCTTTTGCATCCTGGCGGCAGTTTATTCTCTGATCGCATACCTGACCTACCCTGAGTTTGTTGTATAATTCCTGATCATAGGTTTCCTGGTACAGTGCCAGGAAATTGGCCCCGTTATCATACATCTGCTTGAGAATATCTTTTCCCACTACACCCGGGGAGATCATTATTGGAAGGCCAAGTTTGTCCTTTACTTTGCGCACAGCACTGACCAGTCTTTCAGGATGGTCATGATAATAAGGATCCTCTCCCATTGTCAGGTCTACCATGTGGATAGGATCATTTTCAAGTTCCTCGCATACCTTTTCGATCTCATCGGGGGTGAGCCTGTAGCGGTGGATATTGTTCTTACAGTTATAATAGCAGAACGAACACTGATTCTTACAGTATGTTGAAAAATACACAAAACTGTACAGGAACACCTTGTTCCCAAAAAAGTTATCACGGACCATGCGTGCCACATGGAACAACTTCTGCATCTCTTCTTCATCCTCTATGGCCAGCAGATCTCTTATCTCCTGGTCCCTGAGCTGGTATCCTTTATTTATTGAGGATGCAAATTTGTCCAGCTGCTCATTGTCCATGTTTTCAAACAAATTATTCACCTGAGATTGGTTGTAATTCCGTTATAGTATGATATAGACCTGCTTGAACGCTTGATGTTTGTGTATTTGTGCTTAACCTTGAGTAATCTTTCAAGTCCCATTCCTGCGCCCATCCAGGGTTTGTTCACTCCCCAGTCGAGGTCCTGTGGGATGGGTCCTACAACGGCTGAAGATATTTCCATGTCTCCATGCATTATGTCAATGGTATCTCCATACACCATGCAATTATCCGAGATTACTTCGTAATCAATGTTCAGATATTTAAGCAGGTCATCAATAATTTTCAGCAGATTATCTCTTGTGCATCCCGAACCCATCTGGCAAAAATTAATCATTGTAAACTCTTCAAGATGCTCCTTGCCATCGGATTCCTTCCTGTAGCAGGTGCCGATCTCGAATATCTTGAGGGGGTCGGGCATTATGTTATCAAAATTGTGGAGGTAATTGTATAATCCCGGGGCAAGCATGGGCCGCAGGCATGTATTCTCATCCACCCGGAATATCTGTTTGTAGAGGGGGTCCTCTTCTGTGATTCCCATTCTTTCAATGAATTTGGCAGGAATCAGGACAGAAGTGCGTACTTCCATGAATCCCTTTTCTATTAAAAAGAGGGAAATATCCCTTTCAAGCTGGGCCAGCTGATGTCTGCGGTCATCCTCATACATCTGGCGCAGGTCTTGCTTTCTCTTTTTGACAAGTTCTGTCTCCAGCTCCTTGAAGGGGGGAAGTTCTTTTACTGAACCAAGGTCGTCTGCAGGGCTAAGCAGCGTTGTAATTCTTTTTTTCTGGGCAGGCGTGTAATCCGGTTTTACAGGCTTTTCTTTTTTGGCCTCTGCAACAGGAGGCATTTCATTTGCCTTGCTGGAAACAGATTTCACTACTGCTGCCTTTGGAGGCTTGCTCTTTTTTGTTTTTGAAGCGGTGAGAACACGCGCCTGGCTTCCCCTGCCGAAATCTTTTGTGATAAAACGAGATATACGCTCATCGGAAAGTTTGCAGTTTTTGCATGCTTTGCGATATTTATTGTTGCGTAGCGCCCTTGCAGAGCGGCTTCTTCTGGAGTTACGTACTGTAAAACGGCTTCCGCAGTCAGTAGTGATATGAATATGGTTCCTCGACACCTCGAAGTTCTTTACACCATGGAGTAACCCGTTCCTTGAGAGCCACACTCCGTTGGTATCTATAAGTAAATCTAGTGGTTTCCTTTCCATAGGGGATTGCTCCGACTATAGAGGCGACTTCTGACATCTACATTTGCTGAGGCGTCTAATTTTGCAACATATCCAGACCGTCACTTTCTATTTTACTGGCGGAAACCCCGGGAATCTAACCCGGCTGAATGGATCTAGAGTCCATTTGATCTACCTGATCAGGTTTCCACATGATGATCTGCTTTATTTCTTTGAATTTGTATTTAACTTTATGGGTGTGTGATGGGGAATAACAGTTTCCTATCATAAATTATATTAATAATAAGTTCGCTGCTAAAAATTGCTTTATATAACTTCATACATCTTGAAAAACACCAATTAAAGCCCGGCAGATGATAAACATATGCTCCCTTTCAAAGAAAATATACTTGAGTTAATTCCTTCAACCCATGGCGGACTTATCCGGAAGACTTCACAGCAGTATTCCATTCCCCTGTCCGATATAGTGGATTTCAGTGCCAGTTTGAATCCTCTGGGCAGCCCTTTTGATAATCCTGAATGGGGTATGGACCTGCAGGAATTGTTTGCCACTTCCTTTGAAAGAATGGGTCAATATCCTGACAATCGCTATCTTGAATACAGAACTGCAGCTGCCTTTTTCGTAGGAGGGGGCGCAGGTGCTGTTAACATTGTCCCTGGTAATGGTTCATCAGAAATCATCAGGCTTGTCGCCGGTTGTATTCTCAATGAAGGGGATGAGGTAATGATTCCCCAGCCCACCTTTGCTGAATATGAGCAGCAATGCAGGGTGGCAGGGGCAAAGGTTGTGTATTATCCGGTAGAATCCCTGCTTTCCATATCAGAGGATGCTCTGGGATCGACACGTATCCTTTTTGTGTGCAATCCCAACAATCCTACAGGTAAGTTGCTGGCAAGAGAAGATATCCTGCATCTTGCAGGGCTTTGTGCAGAAACAGATACCCTGCTTTTTGTTGATGAAGCTTTTATTGAATTATCCGATATATCAAGTACCGTTGTTGATGTTGCTATCTCCCATGATCATGTTTTCGTAATGAGGTCACTTACCAAATCATTTGCACTGCCGGGTATACGTATGGGATTTGGTGTTGCATCAGAGGCAATGGCTGAAAAATTGAATACGGCCCGCCTGCCCTGGAATATGGGCTCTCTTGCTGAAGAGGTGGGATGTGCCTTAATGGGGATGGAAGGCGGTATGGAATCAACATACCTGGATGTGTCCCGCCAGAAGATAAGTCAATACAGGGATTATCTTATAAATCGACTGAGCGATATATACGGTTTCCATCCTCATTCAAGTTCTGTAAACTATATACTTGTGGATGTTTCCGAGCTCCTTATGGATTCTGTAGAACTCACGAAAAGGCTTGCAAGACATGGGGTGCTAATCCGGGATTGCAGTTCTTTCCCGCTGATGGAAAACGATTTTATCCGTCTTGCCGTGCGCCCTCCGGAAGAGACTGATAGAATGATTCATACTATCGGAGAGGTCCTTACAGAATCCGGTAAGGATTATGCCGAGGAAAAACTGAAGGAAACCATCAAAGGTGTCTCTTCTGGATGTTCTTCAAGCCGCAATACCTGTGAGTATTATCCCTGTCATTTCGAAGGTCAGGACTGTACTTTCTGTTTCTGCCCCTTCTACCCATGCGAAGATACGCGCACCGGGGGTAAATGGATAGATAGTACCACAGGCAGCAGGGTATGGAGCTGTGAAGATTGTGTGCTTGTCCATAATTCGGATGTTGTACACAGGATGCTTAACATTCTCATGGAGGATGGTGGCACTGACGTCAGTCTCAAAAAAGCCTGGAATGAAGTGATAGGTGTCAGTTTATAACCTTTATCACAGATTATTAATTATCAGTCGGTTTATCCGGGATTGTGAAGGTAAATGTACTTCCCTTCCCAACCTCACTTTTCAGTCCGACCTGTCCGCCATGCATTTCCACGAGTTCCCTGACAAGGGAAAGTCCCAGTCCGGTGCCCTTATGTTCACTGGATTTGGCGGATTTGACCTGCTGGAAAGGTTCGAATATTTTAGCCTGGTCCTCCTCAGGCATGCCTATGCCAGTGTCCGAGACTGCAACTTTCAGTTTGTCCTTTTCCTGATTGGCAATAATTGTAATTGTTCCTTTATCAGAAGTGAACTTGGACGCATTGCTCAGCAGGTTATACATAACCTGTTTGAATTTTTTCTTGTCAGCATAAACCGTGATATCTTCAGGCGGTAAATCCATTTGCAGGTCTATCCTCTTTTTGGACGTGAGAGGTTTGATGAGTATGCTGATTTCATCCAATACTTCATGCAGGTCAAAACTACTGTATTCAAGTTGTTTTTGTCCGGCTTCTATCTTTGAAAGATCGAGAATGTCATTAATCAGACTTAGCAGGTGATTGCCGCTTTTGGCAATATTGGACACATATTTCTTCTGGGGATCATTGAGTTTGCCCTGTATTTCTTTTGACAGGATATCGGAAAATCCAATGATTGAGTTCAAAGGGGTCCTCAATTCATGACTCATGCTTGCCAGAAATTCACTCTTGGCCTGGTTTGCTTTTTCTGCAGTTCTTTTAGCTTCGATAGCATTTTCTTCGGCAGTCTTACGTTCTGAAATATCCTGAAACATTTCCAGAATGTATGTATCTCCTTTTATGGTAATTTCCTGTGCATTTTTCAATATGGGGTTTTTTCTTCCGTTTTTGCACTTTATTGTGGTGTCCATTCCCCTGAACTCTTTCTTTCCGTCTTCCCATATGGGGCACTGATTTGAGGCTGAGCCCTTTGGGCAGACGATGTCACATAGTTGTCCGACGAGTTCTTCCCTTTTATAACCTGTAATCTCACATGTGCGGTAGTTTACATCTTTTATGATGTAATCCTGACCTGTCATCAGGACCCCGCCGGGCATGTTTTCATATATCGTCTTTAACTTTTCTTCAGCTTCGACCCTTTGTGTAATATCATTTCCGATGGCAAGAAGGCCGGTTACTTCTCCTTCATTATCTTTTAATGCCGTGTCGTACCAATCGACAATGACTTCATTGCCTTCTTTTGTGACAATAGGGTTGACATTGCCTTCATTGGGATGGCCGGAAATCGCCTTTTTGAATACGGATTTGATTCTTTCCTTTTCTCTGTCGGGTATGAATCTGGAAATCCAGTCTTCTCCCTTCACTTCCTTAAGTTCGTAGCCGGAGATCTTTTCCATATGGGGGTTGCAATATACGATCTTTCCCTGCCTGTCAAGAACAGCCACAATCACTCTGGCAGTGCCAATCAGGCCGGTTAAAAGGTCGATTTCTTTAACCAAACTGTCTTCATTCTGTTTTTCCTCAGTGATATCCCTTATTATTCCCAGGTATCCGTATATTCTGGATTTTTCTGTAAAAAGGGGTGATATTTTTATCTGGCAATAAAAAGTACTTCCATCCTTGCGTTTCCTGATGTCTTCAATCTCATGAGGTTTTCCGGAATAGAGGTTTGAGAACATTTCTTTTTTCTGTTCCGAGGTCAGCTCTTGATCATGGAGGATTGTTATTGGTTCGCCTTTTATTTCAAGCAAAGTCCATCCGAACATCTCTTCTGCAGTTCGGTTCACAAAATTGATGGTAAAATCAGGATTAGTATATATTATAGCATCTGTGGACTGCTGGATCATATCTTCAAATACTTTTGATTTGTTCACGGGTGCATTAAATTCTAAAATATCCACATTAACCACATTGCACATTATAGTATTTTAAATATTTTTATAATGTTTATTTGCATAAACATGCGAGTTATGATGGGTAAGGTATCTCTTTTTATTTATTCTTTGCGTGTATTTTATTGATGTGATGGAGCAATTTACGTTGCATGTCTGTTCTCGTTCACAAAAGATACCAGTCATTATCGTTTTCTGAACACTCGGGATCAATTCCCACAACCCTTCTTTCAATCCCCAGTTTGTCGGTGATTGTATCAGAGAGATCCTGGAGATAGCCTTTCTGGCTCAGACTGCCGTAAATGAATCTCTTGTTGGGGCGGATGTGCTCCTCCATTGTTTTTTGCCTGGGGGCAATATCTACTTCAATATCCGTTTTTTCAAGACCCTTGAGCATTGCCTTCCTGAAGTCACCTGTGCAATAGGCTATCCTGTGGCTATAGTTGTCACGTGTCTTTTCGAGGTATGTTGCAATTCTTCTGCTTTCCATTTTTAGAAAATCCCGTTTGATCTTTGCCACATTGCATTTTCCCATCATGAATTTATAATCTGTAAAAGGATACTCATTATCGATTTCCCGCGGAGTTACGCCACAGGTTCCAAAAACTACTATATGAACATCTTCGGGCTTTAGCAGGTCAAAAATGATCCTGTCATACATCCTGTGGGATGGGCTCGTATGATAGGGTTTCCTCATAGAACAGGGGACGAATATGCAGAATTTGCGTGTAGGTGCCTCATATTCATTGAGGACCCATTCATTGGCACGTATCATGTCCGGATGATAAATTAATCGCTCTGTATCAAGTGGTTCATCGGACCTTTCATTTTCTGGTATTATTGGTGTCACTGGGCTACCGTTGCTGAAAAACTATATATATAATTAACGATTTGATTAGTATGGTTTTGTACAATCTGTGCAACTTTGTTTATAGGGCTTCAGGTGAGTTTTAAAATGACGGGTTCAATTTCGGAAATGCTGAAAGCGAATTGTGAATGTGATGATGTTGCAAAGTGTATTCTGGGCTTAAAAGACCTGGATCTAAAGGCCTATAAAATACTCCTTTCCAATGGCCCTCTGACAGCTGAAAAACTAGGGAAGCACCTAGACCGTGAACGCAGTACAGCTTATCGTTCTCTCCAGAACCTGATCTCCTGTGGGCTTGTTTACAGGGAAACCCATACCATTGATGTAGGTGGCTATTTTTATGAATATGTGGCCGTAAATCCTGGAGAGGTCAGGCGAATGCTCCAGGAAAGTGTTGATCAGTGGTATGCTAAAGTGAGTCTTCTTATTAATAAAATTGATAAGGAACTTGTAGGGGACGAAATGTCATAACCGTCTATATATGTATGGAACAATTTCCCTGTTATTTTGATTTTCTATTCCCGTGTTTTATCTGATACCTCACTCATTTATTTATACGAAGAATCATTTCGCAACTCTGGCTATTGCCTCTGATATTTGGTGTGAACGATGAAATTCGGGAAAAGTCATCTGCTGCTGCTTTGTATCACTGCCTTTTTTGCCATGGCAGGAGGTGCAATTCTTGCACCGGTTTTGCCTGATATGGTGGCGCCTCTTGATACAACATCTCATGAGATAGGGCTTGTTATCTCGGTCTATACCATCTCCACCGCAATTTTCACTCTCATAATTGGCCATTTTGTGGACCGGCTGGATCGTAAAAAAGTATTGGTGCCCTGCCTTTTAATATATGGTTTAATGGGCCTGGCAAGTTTTTTTGCCAATGATTTGCAAACCCTTCTGATTTTGAGGCTTTTGCAGGGTACGGGAGTGGCCGGAATGATGTCGCTTGCAATGTTGATTATCGGAGAAGCTTATTCTGGTAGTGAACGTTTACACGCAATGGGTCGGGTCAGTACGACGATAGCTATTGGTATAATTGCCGCTCCTCTTATTGGAGGGGGCCTGGCAATTGCCGGCTGGAATTATCCTTTCCTTTTCTATGCTCTTTCCCTGCCCTTTGCATTAATTATGTTCTTTCATCTGCCCGAAACAAGACCCCAAAATCTGGAAATCAATAAAAGAGGGTTACTGGATGCATTTGGTGCAATGCGGGATTTCCGTGTGGCCTACACAATATTTCTGGTTTTTGTGACATTTTTCCTGCTGTATTCAGTGGTAGTTTACGTGCCGTTTATGCTTAAGGAATATTTCGGATATACTGCAGATAAATCCGGAATTGTGCTTGCTTTTCAGGGAATTGCCGTTATTATTGTAGCTTCAAATGTACGTAAGATGGCCGCAAGGTTTGAGATGATTTCGATGATTGGTATTGGCTTTATCCTTGTGAGTGTTGCTATATTGTTGCTGACACAGGTGGACTCTGTGCTCCCTGTCTTTGCCCTGATGTTTATTTTTGGCTGCGGGTATGGCCTTTCCCAGACAGTCCTAGACGGGATGATTGTTCACATATCCCCGCCTCAGGTGCGAGGGGGCGTACTTTCCATTCACAATTCCACAAAATATGTGGGAATGAGCTTGTCTCCTGCCCTTATGGGGATGGTTTACTTTTATTTTGGACTGCAAACTGTTTTCTTGCTTGCAGGTTTATTGGCTTTGTTTGCTGGAATTTCTGTTTATATGGTGAGGGGATGGTTTGTTGATGTCTGAATTTAGTTTGGTTCTACAGTACAAACGGATGTGAACTCGTTATATTTATCAATTCAGTGGGTTATTTATTAAATCGATGTGCTCTGGATTTTGCACTATCTTTTTGGGGAATATTAATGGAGACCGATGCAGCACAGAAGAAACTGGCAGTACTTATCGATGCTGATAATGCACAACCTTCCATAGTGGAGGGCCTTTTTTCAGAAATAGCCAAATACGGGATTGCAAGCGTAAAACGGATTTACGGTGACTGGACACGTCCCAACCTTAAAAACTGGAAGGACAGTCTCCTGGAACATTCCATCCAGCCGATACAGCAATTCAGCTATACTTACGGGAAAAATGCTACCGATAGTTCCCTTATAATCGATGCGATGGACCTGCTTTATTCCGAGCCCCTGGATGGTTTCTGTATTGTTTCAAGTGACAGTGATTTCACACGGCTTTCATCCAGGATCAGGGAATCGGGCCGCAAGGTCTACGGCTTCGGGGAATTCAACTAATAAAGCAGGAGTCCCCTTCCGTGAGGTAGGGGAGGAATGCGTCTAATAATTCACAGTAAAATATTTATATTTTGCGTGTGAATATGACAGTATATGTTTCTCACTAAAACAGTTATCT
>NZ_RDSK01000002.1 GCF_003722075.1 Methanohalophilus sp. RSK
AAATTCTTTGTCCAAAAAATGGGCAAAAATCAGAAAAAACACAATCCAATGACTTATGTGATACTGTCAAATCAATGGGGCAAAAAATGGATAAAATTATAAAAACAAGCATGGAAGAAAGAAAAGACGCTAGCGAACGACTAGAAGAAAAAAGATAAACATAGAGATTAGAATAGAACCTAAAAAGAGAGACATTCAGTTGATTAAAAATAAAACTGTCAAAGTTGGGCTCGATCTTTTTTGGTATTATATGATTGCAATTGTTGCAAAAGTATATGGCCATATTTCCCAGGCGTCTGTTCTCAAGATATGAGCTACAAAAATAACATTGTACATTGCCTGGCACTATGTTAGCCATTGTTTTTGTACTCATTTTCCTTCGATTCCACCTATAAGGAACCTGTAAAGGTCCATTTCTTCATTGTCAAGGTTTCCGTTAATCCTTCCCCTATATATAGTATGGGAAATGTTCGGATTACCTTTTTGGGATTTAATTCCCCTTTCATTTTTCTCAATGCATTTCATATTGTCTATCACTTCCTCCACCAAAATAAGTAATGTGTTTCATTAATATATACTTTGTTCTACTTATCTATATATAAAATTTAAATCATTATTTCCATCCGGTCAGAAGATGTAAAATGGGAAAAATAATATGCATACCTACCAATAACTAGTCGAAGGGAAGAGCATGAATGATATATTAATTAAGAACACTAAAGTTTTTTATAAAAATCAGTTGCAACCCGGCGAAGTGCTCATAGATGAAGGTAAAATAAAAAAAATTGCCAAAAATCTAAAGGGCGAGGAGGCGGACAGACGGATTGATGCACACGGGGGACTTACTATTCCAGCAGGCATCGATGTACATGTGCATTTCCGGGAGCCCGGTATGACTCACAAAGAAGATTGGTATTCAGGAAGCTGTGCGGCTGCTGCAGGTGGTATTGGGACAGTTGTGGAACACCCAAACACATTGCCGCCGGTTCTTGACAGAAAATCTTTCAGGGAAAAATTCAAACTGGCAAACCGTAAATCCATCATTGATTTTGGAATTAATGGTGGTGTGGGAAAGAACATTGAAAAACTGGAAAGTCTCTGGGGGCTGGGTATTACGGCTTTCGGTGAAATTTTCATGGCCGAATCAACTGCTGGTTTGGGATTGGATTCAGAATTGCTAAAAGAGGCTCTTGAAACGATTCAACAACTTGGAGCGCTGGCCTGTATCCATGCCGAGGATGAAAAAATCAAATGCGATAATGAAATTTTACTCAAGAAAGACTTCACTCCCCAGTCCCATTCCCGGATTCGCTCCAATCAATGTGAGGCAATGGCAGTTAAGAATGCGCTTGAGCTGTCCGGTTTGACATCCGTAAATACTCATTTTTGCCACATCAGTACCCTGGAGGCTTTTGGTCAGTTAAAAAGGGAAAAATACATTCTTGAAAAAGAGGATGTTTCGCGTCATTTAAGCTTTGAGGTAGCTCCCCATCACCTTTTCCTATCAGATCGTGATTGGGACAGACTTGGTACTTTTGGTAAAATGAATCCTCCTCTGAGGAACCGGCAAAGTGTGAAAGCACTTGTTAATGGAATAAATGATGGTACAGTAGATGTTGTAGCTTCAGATCATGCCCCTCACAGGGAATCGGAGAAGGAGGGAGACATTAAGAGCGCTCCATCTGGTGTACCGGGTGTGGAAACCCTTATGCCCCTTATGATGGTGGGAGTTAAAAGAAATCTTTTCCCTCTCAAACGTCTCATTGAAGTCACAAGCAGCAATCCGGCAAGAATCTTTGGACTTGACAAACATGGAAAAGGTGCTTTTGCCGAGGGCTATGATGCTGATTTAATAATAATGGATCCGCGAAATGTGAAACCTATTAATTCAGATATGTTGCACAGCAAGGCAGGATGGACTCCGTATGAAGGAATGGAGGGGATATTCCCTGAGTATACCATTTCCCGCGGGGAAATTATCTGGGATGGGGATATCGTGGGAGGGCGAGGAAGGGGCAATTTCCTTCCGGGTGCCGGCTCTGTTAAAGACGACGATTGATGTACATACTTTCTTTTTTTGTGTCCATGGTGCGCAAAATTTTATATGCACTATGGACTATATCCTTATAGCATGGTACGTAACAAATATCCGGTTCATACGACACTCAGTTCGGATGCCATTAAAGTTCTTGATAGGTATGAAAAAGAACTTGGTGCGAAAAACCTTGTACTCGAGAAAGCTTTACTCTCGCTTGACAAGGGGCGCTTCAGGTCAAAAATGGATGCCGGTAATTTGCAATGTTCAATAAAACGGATAAGTACCGGTATTGTTGGGCTGGATGATATGCTGGAAGGGGGTATACCTGAAGGCTTCTCAGTGATTGTTACAGGTCCTCCTGGTACGGGAAAGACCACTCTTTGCATGCAATATCTTATGGAAGGTGTAACCAAAGGAGAGAAATGTGTCCTTTTTTCCTTTGAAGAACGTCTTCCACAGCTGGTGCAACAATTTATGAGATTTGGCTGGGATGTTGCAAAATACATCGATGATGGCTACCTGGAAGTTTTTGGGATGTCGATGTTGACCTTTGAAGAGATCACAGAGATTATTGAGACGTATAAGCCCCGCAGGATAGTGTTTGATTCCCTTAATGTTTTTAGCAATCCTGAACAATTCCGCAATTCCGGAGGCTGGCGTTCGTTACACAGGACAATTAAGAATAGGAATATAACTTCATTTTTAATAACAGAAAAAAAGCATGGTATTGAAACCAAAGATTTTGATGAATATGATTTTCTGGGTGATGGTATCATATTTCTTGATTCCATACAATTAAATGATATTGATAATACCTTAACTCCTGTTATGGCCATACAAAAAATGAGGGCCACAAAAATAGATTCTACTCCTCAATCATTCAGGTTCGGTGAGAAAGGGATTGAAAAATATCGCTCCATCCAAACATCAAAAGTCCTGCAAAACAAAATTGGAAGTCAATTGAATGTTAGTCCTTATTCAAGGAATGAACCCGGATATTAATGCAGCCATTAAGGCGGTTATGTATATTGCCTGAAAGCAGGCTGCACCACCTATATCAATATAACCGCTTCCTTTTTCTTCTCTTTTCAAGGCCATCAGGGATGCCACAGAGCCTGCTATGATTCCGCCTGCCCCGGCGATGAATATGATAGTAGCAGCATTCTGAGGGGCCAATATCAGTGCCAGTGGAATTGTAAATATCCCTACATATGCGGGTATTGCTACTCCTACTCCATCAACAAAATCAGCCAGTAATGCAACGACAACCAGTACTATGAGCATTATTTCCAATGCAACAAAATCCATTTCACTGACCAGTAGGTACAGAATTGTTAACATAGGAATTACAAATCCACCGATATTAAGTGTGATCTTTGTATCATAGATCAGGTTTGTGCCTGTAGTAAGTTCATTTACCACAGGTACTCCGTACGTTTCCTCCAGAAGAAGGGCGTCCCTATGCATATGCTGGTTTTTGCGAGTTCTGATTTTGGTTATCGGTATTTCTATATTTGATGCAATTGGCATCAGGAGTAGGATTATAAAGAGAGGGTATGATGAAATTGGTCCAAGAGTTAGCTGTTGCTTGTAACACAACATGGCTATGGGAAGCAAGGCCAGTGTGTATATTATATAATCTCTCAAACCTTTTCTGTTGACGTAGGCACGCATACTTACTATTAAAATATAATATTATTTTATATATAATTTATCTGGGAATCAGAGGTCTTCAATGATTCCCTGGTATTTTGAAGGATTGCCATTCTCGTCACGAATTATAAGGGTCCTTTCAGCAACTTTGCCTATCTGGCCTTCTTTTGTGTATATCCGATATTCCTGATAGAAATCATTGTATCCTTCGCGGCATCTCCTGCTCAGTTCGTCCTCTACTCTTTTTAGATCGTCTTTGTGGATAATGTCCCCGTAATTAAGATTGCCGGACAGGAATTCTTCGGTCGTGTATCCATACTTTTCAATTTCATCTGAAACGTATTTTACCGGCCACCCCTTTTCTACTTTCCAGACAAATGCTACAACAGGACTTTTTGTAGATATCATATCCACACTCATCTCTTCGGAATCCATCTGGCCTGTGATATCCATTACAAAACCCTGGAAATGGCAGGGTTCATCCTCGATGTCTCTTTCCACAAGGGTTTTTTCCATAACCCATCTTTCCTTATCATCAGCCGTTAGTATCCTGTATCGATGGGTGTATTCTTTGATGCCTTCCTTACAGATGCGACGTATGTTTTCTCTGACTTCATCGATATCGTGTGGATGGATTATCTGTGCATAGGTCTTGTCCCCGGATATAAAATCATCGGCGTTGTATCCGAATTGCTGAATATTATCGGATACAAATTCAACCGGCCAGTCCTTTTCTGCATTCCATAGAAAAACTATTATGGGATTTTCGTATTCTTGATTTTTGTCCTGCATAGGAATAATTACCCCCATTATTTCTTTCACATTTCCTCTTTAATTTATCTTCTTTAAGTACCTGTCGAATTTTGTTTTTGATCTTTAAATACAAATCGTTTCCGGTGACCCAATAGGTTAAAAATGATGGAATTATATTGGGATGCTATGGCAGAAAATAATAGTATTAATCATGAAACCAAGGCTCTTGGAAGGTTGAAGATTGAAGTCCAGTCCCAGCAGGGAATCGGCGGGCAGGTGTTGATATGGGCACCCGCTGAAACCAATCAGTATAATTCAATTGTAAAAAGTGATGATGGGTGCTGGGATTGTATCTTTGCACGCCTTTATTCCAGCGTGGAAGAGGCGAATAAAGCATATGATGATTTTTCTTCTGAAGAACAAATAGACACTATGATGTCAAGATGTGGCTTTGGGGGACCTGCCTGCCAGATGATTTAAAGTGATCAAAATGTATTTGGGCAAAAAGAGTGCCAAATATGCAGGATATATTCTTTTTGTTATCCTGTTTGTAATAATGGCTTTTGAATGGATACTGGATTTGGGTTATGAATCTCTTATACTAATCCCCGCAGCTTTCCTTTTTGGAATGATCGGCTATTGGCTCGGAGGGTTTACATATTCGATCCTGCGGGAAAATAAGTAATGGGATTAAAATATTCCCAGCCATCTTCCAAGTACAATAATGTACAGGATCAATATTACAAGACCGGCTCCAAATTTGGCATTTTCATGTGGTATTGGTCCTTCTTTAATTACATAGTTTTCAGGTTCCATATTTATCACTCCTTTTAAGAATTCGATTTTTTTCATATTTATTTTTGTCAGGGCAGTTCCGGCTGGTCCAATTCTACATCAAGTACCGGCAGATCTACAGGATAACCCTCCCTGTTATAGCATTGCCAGCTGTTCTCATCGAAAGGTTCGGCAACAATTATATGCCAGTCCCCGGTTTTACCAAACATTACAAGATCGGCATTTGAGGGTCGGTAACCGGGTCCCGGATGGCTGTGCACAGAACCTACGGATTGTACATTTGGCATCATGAATAATTTGATTACTCCATTCATTTCACTGCTCTCTGTGCCGGGCAGAATCATCACATTGCTTATTATACCTTTTTCTGTTTCCAGTAAACCCACAAATTCCCGGGGATATGTTGATTCACTACTTTTCAATATAAATTCCAGTGTTTCCCGGGCAATCCCCTCTACTTTCATATGTTAGATATTATTGTGGTAGGTATATCTTTTTTGTCCTTAGAGGACAAGAATATACAGTATACCGGATATGAGGGCACCTGTGGCAGTTGCTACAAAATTGACTCCACTATTGGACAGGTAACCATTTTTCTGGAATGTAGCACCGAGTAAACTATCGATATTTGTACCTCCCCATCCGCCTGCACATGTAATAAGTATGGCAGGAATTATATGCTCCACAAATCCAAAGGCTGCTCCAAGTATTCCTATTGCCAGTGCTCCTCCAAAGGCTGCAAGTTCTCCGAGTGATGTTACAGCCCCATCGGTACCGGTTTTTGTAGATTTTAAGTTTGTTATCATCCTGGGTGTCTGGCGTGCAGTTGTTCCGATTTCACTTGCAAGGGTGTCCCCTGCAGCTGTTGCTACGGTTCCCAGGAAAGCATATGTTATTAGATTGCTATGTTGGGGATATATGCCATATGCAATGGCAAGCACAAGGGCTGCAGTACTGTTGCTGAATACATTTTCATAAGTCCTTACTCCGCCTTTCTCCTGTGCGATGCCCATATCCAGCTTATAGTTGTATTTGTATTTGGTGAATACTCCTCCGAGTATGAAAAAGGTAAGTAGTAAAACAAACCAGAGGATGTTACTAAAAACAATAATCAAAACTCCCATAAGTGTAGCACTCAACACTGCGGAAATATCGGCTATAGTAGTGCGATATGCAAGATACCCCAAAAAGAGTGCAAAAATGAATGCAATCAGTAAATGTAAAGGAGCAACTGTGTAACCAAAGGCTGCAAGAATCCACATTGCCATTGCCGAACCGAGGGTCATTGAAAAAAGCCGATCTACAGAGGATGGTATGGATTCAAATAGAGCTGCTGTAATTGCTCCGATTACTGCTATGAAAAATATAAGTTCGTATGATACAGCGGCTGTCCAGTATGCATACCATGAACCTGCTATGAAGGCAGAAGAACCCCCTGCTATTAATAAAGCAAGACTTGATGGCAGATTGGTGGTATTTTCTTGTAAGTCCTTTTTGGCGCCGCAGCGCACTATGGTTGCACTTGTGAAGCCAATGGTGGAGATCTGTATTGCTGATACAATTATGTATTTTGGCAGGGAATAGGAATAGAGATTTGCAGTAATACTTATCAAAAGTAGCAAAACTACTGAAACAATAAGATTGGTTATATTCCGATCGCTATTGGTTATGTAGCCATATACACCGGCACCTGCAAAAATCAGGAGTAAGATTTCTCTGCTTAAGAATGGAAATATGAGCATGGAAACTAATGCGATAGTTATGAAATAGGGGGTATAGTTTTTCCCTTTATCTTCTCCGGTAAAGCATTTTGGCCAGCCTGTCATGAAAATCAGAGATTTTTTGTTTAATAAAGCACTGATTATTTATAAAAGTCATCTTTTAGTTTAATTTATCTTTATATATGTATTTGTGCACAAATAGTAACATTAATTTTTGAAGACTTGCATGAAGCGATTCAG
The DNA here is from genome assembly GCF_003722075.1 of Methanohalophilus sp. RSK. Taxonomy (GTDB): domain Archaea; phylum Halobacteriota; class Methanosarcinia; order Methanosarcinales; family Methanosarcinaceae; genus Methanohalophilus. The sequence goes on from NZ_RDSK01000002.1 coordinate 7,201, forward strand.
ATTCCAGGTTGTAACCAGAAATCATGCATACTAACTATATATTAATGCACTATTTTTATAGTTCATATTCCAAAAATATATATTAATGTTCTTTCCTTATGGAGCATTAAGGAGTGGTACAATGAACCAATATGACTATCTCTTAAAAAATTGCCCGGTTTGCGGAACAGATCTCAGGGAAAACAACAAGTATCAGATATGTGAATGCTGCCATTACTGGACTCAAAAAGATCAGGCTGGAATAGATCCAATTCTGATATGCTAACATGAAGGGTTACAATGTCAGTAGTTACCTAATTTTCCCTCTTCTAATCGATTCCTCATATTTACTCAGTACCTCTGAGGAAAAACTAAATATCCAGATGGAGGTAACCTTTTGGAAAAAATTAATTAGAAATGGAAGAAATTGATTCCCTACTATACTTATATATTATCATAGATCATATTATAATTATTATGAAAGGACCTTCGGGCAGCAGTTTGTTGCAACGTATCGATACCAAATTCATGCTTTCAGCTGGAATCACTGTTGGTATTTTGCTTATATTGATGTTCGCCTACATATCAGTTAGTAGTGAAAATTATGCCTATTCTGAAATGGAAGGGAAAGCAGAAATTACTTTTGAACAAATAGTTTCAACTCGCCATTGGAATAGTGATTATGGGGGGGGTCTTTGTCGAGAAACAAGAAGGTGTGCAGTCCAACCCTTATCTCAAAACCGTCGGTATAAATCCAGATATCTTAACCGTAGATGGGGTAACCTATACAATGAAAAATCCTGCCCTTATGACTCGTGAAATATCTTATTATGCAAACGATAGTAATTTTTTCAAATTTAAAATTACAAGTCTTGATCCTGTGAATCCTTCTAATGCTCCTACAGAAAAAGAACGTGAGTTTTTGAAACAATTTGAAAATGGTTCAACAAATGAACATACAATATTAGTTGCTAACAATTCGAGGTATTATCATTATATGGCCCCCCCTTTATGTCAAAGAAACTTGCATTAAGTGTCACAGTGGTTATAGAGTAGGCGATGTAAGGGGTGGAATAAGTGTTATTTTGCCAATGGATAAACAGTATGCAGCTCTTCAGAATGAGAAACAGGAATTGTTATTATTTGCAATCTTCATGATTGGTTCTGTGGAAATTCTGCTTTTTGGAATTACAAGGAAATTTGTCTCGAATCCTGTCAAGAAATTGAATATAGGTGCTAATGAAATCGCCAATGGTAACCTATCTCATCGAGTAAATATTGAATCATATGACGAGATAGGAGAACTTTCAAATTCATTCAATAGTATGGCATCTGATCTAAATGTCTCCTTAAAGAAAATGGAAGAATCTAATGAATGGTTCAGTAAAATATTTGTGAATTCTTACGATGCAATTAATATTTCACATAATGGTATCACAAAATATGTAAATCCTGCTTATGTATCCTTGTTCAAATATGGTGAATCTGATTTAATAGGAAAGCCATTTGATATAGTGTTGGACCATAATTCAGCAGCAAATATTAAAAGATATTTGAGTTCTATTTCTGAAAAAAACAACATTCATAAGCGTATTGAAGTTATAGGTTACACGAAAAATTCTAACAAGGTATTTCTTGAAGTATCACTTTCGTCCATGGAAATAAAGAGTGAAACCTATTTAATTGCCATTCTTAATGATATCACAGAAAGAAAAAGGGCAGAAGAAACTCATTTGAAAAACATTGAACTCAAAAAATCAAATGAGCTCAAGGATATGTTTACAGATATCATGCGCCATGATCTGCTAAATCCTGCTAATACTATCCAGGGATATTCACAGCTTTTGCTTGATAAGGAAGAAGATGAACAAAAAAAGCGTTTCCTTAAGAATATCACTAATAGTACAAAAGGGCTCATTGAGATGGTTGAAAGCGCATCCATGGTGGCAAAACTTGAAAATGTTGAGGATTTAGACGTTGAACATCTCGACCTTGGACTTATCATAAATGAAATTGTAAATAGCTTTGAATTGCAATTAGAGCAAAAACAGATGGATATAAATCTGGAAATGTCAGGATATTATCCTGTACTGGCAAATAATATGATAGGTGAGGTTTTTAGGAATTTGATATCCAATTCTATCAAGTATAGTCCTGATGGAAGTACCATCATCATTAAAATCGTTGATGAAAATAGTTATTGGAAAATTGAAGTAGTTGATGAGGGAGAAGGTATTTCTGATGAAGATAAACCTTATGTATTTGACAGATTCACTCGTGTAAATAAAGGCAATATAAAAGGTACTGGACTTGGACTTTTTATAGTTAAGAAGATTGTTGATCTTCATGATGGAAATGTTGGTGTGACCGACAATCCTTATGGTAAAGGAAGTCTTTTTTTCATTAGATTGAAAAAAATTGATACAACCATTTAAGTCAGATTGTCACTGCATTTGAGACATTCTTCATCAATGGTTATTGGACCTGGTTTTACGATTATAAAATGCTTTTTCTGGAGATATAGCCATAAATTTCTGAGCAGGAATGATATTATTGTAAAGAAATATCTGAAAGTTGCATCTTTTGTTGATGTCCTTGGTTTAACAATATTTCTCATCCTGTAAGATGATTCGTAAGCATTCCGTCTTCTGTAGACGTTACTAACCTTCCTTGGAGGCTATTTAACTCCATAAAAAACAAGACCAAGATTTTCACATCCGTATTTGCCTTTTTTACCTTTCGGATTTGACAGAACTGTGAAGAAGAATGCTTTGATTTGTTTGGATAAGTTCTTCAAAACTTAGTTTCCTGAGATGATATCTCTAAGATGTCTCACATGGAATCTCTTGATAGTGTTTTGATGCATATGAACTGAACTCTTATCCACTGCCTACACATGGCAATGTAAAATAGATCTTTAGAGCTAAGTGAACCGTTTTATCCTGATGTTGATATTCTCTAGAAGTGGTTTAAGAGCAGCATCAATACACTGTTTTGGTCTTAATTCGAGCTTACTACTGGTCCTTGAATTGGATGGTAGAAATGACATATAGCGGCGTTCTCGCCGCATATAAATCTATCGGGGTGTGTTGTTAAGTTCAGATGTTCAAAATTAGCTAAGTACTGAATGTGCCAGATCGAAAAATTTGGTTATTCTCAGGAAAACAAAGAAATATTTTGTTCAAATTGCGTAATATGGAATACGATTGGTAAATGTGCATTTTTGCAGGAATGCGAATCCAAATAGCAAAAAGCAAGACAAATAGGTGGCAATATTGATTATAGGCAAATAAGAATGTGGACTGCCAAACCCATTTGATTAAATTATAATGTCTTTTTTTATTGTCCTGTGATGGTTTATATCCGGACAATAACTTTAAATTTTAGTAAAGCATCGTATTATATTAATTGATTTAATGGACCGTGGTGGTAGGTTCAAATGATAATGGGGTGCAAAAACATTTTATTAAGATTATTTTTAGTCTTACTTTTGACAATTACTCTATGTCATCCAGCTGTTGCTGTTGATAATTTGAATGATGATATATCCCTTTATTCGGATGAAGTAAATATTTCTCAGACAAATGATTCTCAGTATTCTTATAATAACACATATGAGAACATTTCATCTTTTTACTTAGCAGGAAACTATGATCAATCCCTGGAAGTTTCCAACAGGGTCCTGGATTCCAATCCCAATTCTACTTATGCCCTATACATGGCTGGCCTGAGTCTCGAAAAGCTGGCTCGTGAGAATGAGGCCACACAGTATTATGAAAAAGCTCTTTTAAACCTGAAGGATGCTGATCAAAATATAACTGAAATGGTCGATAATCCGGATCTGGAATCATTGCCTATACTATTCCTTAAAGGAAAAATAAGCTATTTAGAGGGTAATTATAATGATTCGCTCACATATCAGGATGCCGCCTTAAGTGCTTATGGATATCATTCTGAAGACCTCTATAACAAAGGTCTGTATCACAAAAATGAAGGCAATTACGGAGATGCAATCGAGCATTTCCGGGCTGCTTTGCGTATCAATCCCTCCAAAACAGATTCCTGGGCACAGCTGGGGGAATGCTATGAAGCTATGGGAGAGTACCAGAAAGCACAGGATAATTATGATAAAGCCCTCCAAAGGGAGCCAAATAATTCTGAATTATTATTGAAGTATGGCCTTGTTGCAGAAAAAATGGATGATTACAGTCTGGCCGTTGAATATTATGACAGAGTGCTTGAAATACAACCCTACAATGTGGATTCATGGAGATACAAAGCCCGCAGTCTTGAAGCGCTGGGTCAGAATAATTATGCACTAACCTGTTACAACCAGGCACTGAAATACGATCCGGAAAATAAGACACTATGGAACCTTAAGGGGCAATTACTGGATAAAATGGGTAGGTATGAGGAGTCTATTGAATGTTATGATCAGGCCCTGAAATTAAATCCGGAGCATGCACGTGGCATCGGACGTGTTTCAGAGGCACCCTCAATTATGATTGAAACCGATTCCCATGAGTTTTTTTATGAAACACCACAGTTTGATTCCGAGTCTGCCCAAACTCTGTTCAATAAAGGTGAAGCATTCTATAGGCTGGAAAAATATGAGGATGCACTTGAATGCTACAGTGAAGTACTTGAAACAGAACCTTATGCCGTCGTATGGTATCGAAAGGCTACTATTCTTAAAAACAATGGTGAGTTTTCCGAAGCTATCGATAACTACGAAGAAGCCCTTGATCTTGAACCGGACGCCCCTGCTGTATGGTATGAACAGGCGGTATTGCTAGACAGGATAGGCGAGTATGGAAAGGCGGTAAAGAGCTATGATGAGGTCACAGAAAGGGATGAGAACTATACCCTTGCCTGGTATGAAATGGCTGTTGACCTGAAAATACTGGGTAAATATGAGCAATCTTTAAAGGCTTATGATAAAGTCTGTGAACTTGAGCCATCCTCAGCACAGGTGTGGTATGAAAGAGGGGCCGTTCTGGATGAACTTGGAAGATATGATGAAGCTATCACTTCTTATGAAAAAGTCCTTGAACTGAATCCTGGTCATTCAGCAGCTAGTTATCAACTAAGGACTGATCAGAGTAAGCTATCGGAATCCAAGCAAAAAGAATTAGAGCAGAAGAATAATTTTCATTACACAAGTAATTCCCCATTCCTTGATTTCCTTAAGAGTCATGGATTTGATCTAACTATCATGGCAAACGGGAAAGATGTGTCCGTCGCTTCTCCTACATCTATTGAAGATGGTGAGCTGCCAGCTCCTGAATACCTATGGTATTCACGCGCCATGACGATGTCAGCAGTAAATAATACCAATAAATCCCTCTCTTCATTTGAAATGGCTACAATGATAGCACCTGATTATGCAGCTGCCTGGGAAGGTAAAGGGGATCTATTCAAAAAATACAATCAATGGGCCGATTCTTCAGATGCGTTTAAACAGGCTCTTTCAGTTAATTCTGATTCTGCAAAATTGTGGCACAAATACGCAATAGTATCACAAAAGGCAGGTAACCTCCAGACTGCTCTGTATGCTTATGGAAGAGTGGTAGAGAATGATCCGGATAATGGGGATGCCTTGTATAACAGGGGAGTTATATACGACAAAATTGGAAGTTTCAGGAATGCAGCCAATGCTTACCAGAAATATCTCAGTTTGGAGCCAAAAGATATGGACACATGGTATATGCTGGCCCAATCCGCACACAAAGCAAGGATGTATGATGTATCCCTGAATGCTATCGATACTGTCATTCATAATCAGCCTTCAAATCAGGATGCTCTGTATCTCAAATCTGACAACCTTGAAAAGATGGGTCGCTTCAGCGATGCAATAGTTGTTTATGATGAAATTCTGGAATCCGATCCTCAAAACCAGGATGCACTGTTCAATAAAGGGCTGGCCTTTGAAAATATCGGACAGTACCAGAAAGCAATCGAATGCTTTGAACAGTTACTTGCCATTAATCCACGGCATGTCACTGCAATGGAGCATAAAGGGTTTGATCTATACCTTCTTGGAGAGTACAATAAAGCCGATGTTGTATATGACCAGATCCTAAAGATAGAACCCAACAACGTTGACGCTCTCTATCACAAGGCTACTGTCAAGTACCTGTTGAGTAGCTATGCAGGTTCAATAATGTATTATGACCGTCTACTTGAGTTGAAACCCAATTGCATTTCTGCATGGTACAACAAAGGATTTGCCAATAATATGATGGGCAATGTTGATGAGGCAATAGAATGCTATGATCGGGCCCTTTCGATTGATCCGAACAACCCTTCTGTGCTTTACAATAAACGGTTTGCCCTTTATAGGATAGGTAAATCTTCAGAGGCAGAGACAACCAAACTGAAACTTGATTCCATAGATCCGGGTTTTGAAGAGACTCTGGACAACCGGGGAACGAAATTCTTCCTGCCAAAGGAATACGATCCCAACCTGGAATATGAGCTGCCTTCACGGTGGTATAAAAAATAATCGGGTTTCATACCCGATTATATTTGTTTTTTCAGGCCATTTCATTTAAAATTCTCAAGACCTTTAAAATCCAGTGTGGCAAAATAGTCTTCCATGGTTTCTGCTCTTCTGATTTGTACAGAGCTGCCATCTTCCCTGAGCAAAATTTCAGCAGAGCGTAATTTGCCATTATAATTGAATCCCATTGCATGGCCGTGCGCTCCGGCATCATGCATTGCCAGGATGTCACCAATTTCGATTTCAGGCAGTTTCCTGTCTATGGCGAATTTGTCATTGTTTTCGCAGAGAGAACCTGTTACATCATATGTATGGTCATGAGGTTGGTTTTCCTTGCCAAGTACAGTTATATGGTGGTAAGCGCCGTAAACGCCCGGCCTCATAAGGTTTGCCATTGTGGCATCCATTCCTACAAAATCCTTGTAGGTATGCTTGAGATGGCGTACTTTACTGATAAGGTATCCATAGGGTCCAGTGATTACTCTCCCGCATTCAAGGTAGATCCTGAGGGGGCCAAGGCCGTTTGCGGAAATTATTTTATCATATTCTTCCTTAACACCCTTTGCTATAACATCATAGGGGACTGGTTCCTGGTCGGGCTCGTAGGGTATTCCTATACCGCCTCCCAGATTCGCGAATTCGAATTTTATACCGAGTTCCTTTGAAATATCGGCGATAACTTCAAAGAGGATCCTGGCAGTTTCTATGAAATAGGTAGGATCCAGTTCATTGGACGCTACCATTGTGTGGATACCGAATCTCTTGACCCCTTTATCTGCAAGTTTTTTGTATCCTTCAAAGAGCTGTTCCCGGGTAAAACCGTATTTTGCATCTTCTGGATTGCCTATGAACTTGTTACCTTTTTTTAGTGCACCGGGATTATAGCGGAAACAGATCATTTCAGGCAGGCCTGCATGCTTTTCAAGGTAATCGATATGGCTTATGTCGTCAAGATTGATTATAGCGCCCAGTTCTTTTGCCTTGACGAACTCTTCTGCTGGTGTATCGTTGGAGCTGAACATAATATTTTCGCCAACAATACCCGCTTTTTCAGCAAGTACAAGTTCGGGGAGGGAACTGCAATCGGCACCGAATCCCTGATTTTTCAGGATTTTGAGTATATAAGGATTGGGGAGGGCTTTTACAGCGTAGTATTCCTGAAAACCTTCCAGAATCCCGAAGGCTTCTTTAAGTTTTTCCACATTTTCCAGTATGCCTTTCTCATCATAGAGATGGAATGGAGTGGGATATTTTTCCGCGATCTCCTGTACTTTTTCTTTAGTAAAAGGTACTTCTTTTGATACCATTTTTATCTCCTCAATAATTGTAAAATAAAGACGATACACTCAGGGTGCATCTTTATTAAAATGATTATTGCTATTGCTGTGATAAGGGTTTCTTATATAGTTTATCCTTATGTGAATGAGAAATAAAAAAGCATTATGTGGGGTGATTTATGCCCTCCACTTAAAAAGTATTCTGGAATTGATTATTTTGAGCCTTCAGAAAATCCGCTTGTTTCTTCTACGAATTGTTCCACTCTCTTTTTTATTGCATCTCTCAAATTCCTCATTTGTTCCAGCTTTTCTTCATGTGTGCCTGTGATTCTTCAATAACAAATGTATTTTAATTATCAATCCAACAGGCCCTACTTCACTTTAATTTCCCTGCAAGTTCCTCGCCCATTTCGAAAGCCTTTTTAAGCGCTGCTTCATCCTTTTTGACAACTCCCCTGTCAAATTGGTTAAGCACAGGCATCGCCTTATCCACTGTGTATCCCAGGGCTTCCAGCGGATAACTCATGGCTTCCAGACTAAATCCGATATCTTCAATGATTGGTTGTTCTCCAATGGTGAAAACGCAGGCACGTCTCCCCTGCTCTGCCAGCCGACTGGAATACTCACGTGGTCTGTCATCTGTGAAATTGTAGTAGGGGTAGAGGCGGTCTATGAAGGTTTTCATAAGGGAGGTAACGTTGTAATTGTATGTAGGGGAGCCAAGAACCATACCCTTTGCTTCTTCGATCTTTGGATACAGTAAATTCATCCCGTCATGGAAGCGGGTACAGGTCTTATCCTGCCGGCATCTTTCACATCCCACGCAGGATTCGATACTGTAGTCTCGCAGATGTACTATCTCGACTGTAGCACCGTTTCTCTTTGCGCCTTCCATAACTTCATCCAGCAACACGTCGGTATTGCCTCCCTTTCTTGGACTTGCACAGATTCCCAGAATATCGATTGTAATCCTATATTCCTCCTCTTCTGTAATTATTCTGTGAAAACTACATTCACTTCTTCGATATCCCAGAGTGACTCTACTTTCTCCAGAATATCCTCTTTAATAGCCGATGCGAACTGGTGATCTGAAGGGAGGTCTATAAGTATTCTCACCGAACCCTCATTGATCTCTATCTTTGTCACAAGTTCCGTCCTGATGATGTCCAGCCCTGCCATGGGATTCATGACATGTTTCAGCCGCCTTCTGACAACTTCTTCAGTAGTAGTTTCTTTCTCACTCACAAGACCGTGCTTTTCTTCATAATCCCGTATTGCCGCCCTTAAACCTTCCACAGCCAGTACTGAACAGTGTGCTTTTACGGTGGGCAGCCCTCCTAATTCTTCGGTGGCCTGCTTCCATGAGATATTTTTGGCTTCATCCAGGGTCTTTCCCTTGGTCATTTCCGTAATTATGGAAGCTGTAGCGATATTGGATGCACATCCATAGGATTCAAATTTTATATCCTCTATCACCAGGGTTTCGGGATTGACATTCAGGTATACTGCCACCATGTCACCACATGCCGGACTTCCTTCCAGCCCCTTGCCGTCCGGGTTTTCTATTTTACCCACATTCCGCGGGTTTTTAAAGTGATCAAGAACTTTTTCGCTGTAAGGGAATTTCACATTAAACACCTCACTTTTTCTCGTACAATGGACTAATCTCTCTTAATTGAGCAACGATTTCCTTAATCGCATCCACAATGGTATCGGTTTCCTCAAGGGTATTGTAACGACTGAAGGTAAAGCGCAATGACCCATGAGCCCTTTCATGGTCTCCCCCTATGCCCAGTATAACGTGGCTTGCTTCAAGGGAGCGGCTAAAGCACGCAGAACCCGTGTTGACTGCAAATCCACGCATATCCAGATGGAGGGTAAGTGATTCACCTTCTACATAATGGAACGTTATGTTGGCATTATGTGGACTCCTGTGTTCCTTACTTCCGTTTAATATTACATCCGTAATTTCACTGGATATTCTTTCTATAAGGTGGTCTCTCAGTGCTTTGATCTGCTTGTTTTCCTCTTCTGTCACAAGTTCGACTGCTTTTGCAAATCCCACAGCCCCCGGTATATTTTCAAGGCCTGCCCTGAGGTTGAATTCCTGGAATCCACCATCCATCCATTTGTTGATAGGCGTGCCTTTGCGTATATAGAGGCCTCCAACACCACGGGGTCCATGTATGGTATGTGATGCAATCGTTATCAGGTCCACAGGAATTTGTTGCACATCTATTGGAACACGTGTGAAACTATGGGTAGCATCTGTATGCAGAAGTACTCCTTTCTCCCTGCATATGCTTGAAATGCTTTCCAGGTCCTGCAGCGTACCTATTTCCTGATTGGCATGCTGTATCGAGACGAGAACAGTTTCGTCTGTGATCGTCTCTGCAAGTTGTTCTGTATTTAGCCGACCTGTGTCGTCCACTTCAATGAAATCGACTTCAAACCCCTGTTTTTCCAGTGATTTTGCGGTGTTAAGGACGGGGAAATCCTCGATCTTTGAGACAATCAGGTGTCTTCCCTTATTTTTAAGTGCAGATGTTACTCCCTTTATTGCCATATTGCTTGATTCGGTGCTTCCGGATGTGAATACAATTTCTCCCGGTGAAGCATTTAATGAATCTGCAATGGTAGATCTCGCTTCTTCAAGTGCTTCCTTTGCATCAATTCCCATCGAATAGGCAAATTCTGATGTTGCCACTGCATACGTATCAAAATAATATGGTTTCATTGCCTCAAAGACTCTTTCATCCAGCCGTGTGCTTGCGGAATTATCAAAATAAGCGGTTTTGTCTTCCATACAACTCCTCAGATAAACAATGTAATCTCTGCATTCTTTGCTTCATGGACATAGGTACCCACCGCACCATATTCGTCAATCCATTCGGTACGCAGCTGTTCTTGCTTGACCCCCATAATTTCCATGGTCATTTCACAGGCAATTATTTTACCCCCCAGTTCCTTGAAATCGGTCATCATTTTTTCAAGAGGAGCTACATTGGCCTTTTTCATCCTGCTTTTGACCATCCATTTGCCAAGCCCCAGGAAATTCATTTTTGATAAGGGGCCCTTTTCGAGTCCTCCTTTTTTTAACCTCTCAAGACCCCAGAAAGTAAAATACAGGGAAGCTTCCATTCCCATTGACAGTGAACCATTTGCAATAATGAGTGCACTGTACAGTTTATCCATATCCCCGCTATGGACTATTATGACTGCTTTGTTGCTCACAGAAACCAATCCTTTTAGCGCTTTATTCTGATTTTCCACTCATCGTTTTCTTCGTCGATACCGATAATTTCAAGCCCCATGGATTCACAGGCCATTGGTATCTCTTTCTTTGAAGCAGGATGGGTGCCGGTGACTATGACCTCATCTCCGGGTGCAGCTTTTCTCAGTGCTTTCCTGCATTCGACTAGCGGGACCGGGCAGGTTTCCCCTCTGGTATCTACTTCTATTGTTGTCATTTTTTTCCCCTGGATAGTTCTTACATCGGCGGATTCACAATTGTTAACACATTTATTTGTTTGCAAATGATATATAAGTTACTCATATAACATAATAGGCTGTATGACTCATTTCAGGAATGTTGATCCCCTTTATCGGCATTCTTCCTCCGGTCAGAACAACATAGCAAGAGTAATTACAAAAAGGATGATAGCGACTGCTCCCATTATCTTCATGAGGTTCTCTTCACCTTCAAAAGAATATCTGTCATCTCCTTTTTGTTTTCGGATTTGTGATAATCCGAAAGAAACACCTCCAATTGACCCAATTGCTATACCCATTATGGTGCCAAGCCCCACACTCCCGATAGACGGTCCAAGTAACAGGTTGCCGTAGAGTGCACCCGCAATAGCTCCTGCAGATACCCATATAGGCATCACTCTCTGATTTTGCTCCGATTTGTTATCAGTTATTGTTAGATCCCCCGGTTCTGTTTATATAGAATTATCGCACAGGTTAATGATATTCTTTGTGTCTGTATGTTGCTGGATTCTCTGAAGGGCAATTCCCATTTCTGTAAACGTTTCTTCAATAGTATTTTCCAGGATTTTGACTACTTCATCCTGTCTGATATTTGTCACAGCTGCCAATGCTCTAACCTTTGGGTTCGCAACATTTTCCCTCTCAAAAATTTCTATTTCAGGTTTGTTTGTAGATGATGTGAGACTGATTTTCAGGAAAGTTTCCGGCAGGTCCATGGACATTTTTATATGGCCGATGAAATCCGGATTCAGATGAATGAACTGGCTGAGGATTGAATCAACAATTCCATTTGCCAGCTCATGTCCCTTCTTGATTTCCAGATCATTTGACTCAATTGCAAATTCAATGGCATGGGATGATACATTTGATTCGGCAATAGAATTTTGTTTTGCGGAATGCTCTCTTTGTTTTCCTTCTCCACTTATGGTTTCTATTAATTCTTCAAAATTTCCTTCATTTTCCTTTGCCGAAAATTCCAGAATTCTTGCATCATTATTATTATAGTGCTGCAACAAAGCTTTGACCTTGTTGATCTGTTCATCTGTCGCAACGTCTATCTTGTTAATGCCCAGAATATCTGCATCCTCTATCTGGGTCTTTATGAATTTTGGAACCTGTTCTATTTCCAGATCGAACCTGCTGCCATCTATCAGGTTTATTATTGGGGAAAACTCCATATCTGCAATTTTCATCAATTCAATTTCTTCTTTGATCTGTCGGGGGAACGCAACACCTGTAGGTTCAATAATTACCGTGTCCGGCCCATATTCCTCGGCAAGGGAGTCAAGTGCCTGTTCCATATCTATTTTCAAAGTGCAGCAAATACATCCGTTGGTGATTTCCCGGGTTTCCACTCCTTCTATATCCAGTGTTGTCCCGTCAACTCCGATTTCACCTATCTCATTTACGATAATAGCGATTTTTTCGCCTTTATCATTGAGATATTTGCCCAATTTAAGCAGGGTAGTAGTTTTACCGCTGCCCAGGAATCCGCCAATGATTATTACTTTCATTCATTACACCTTTTAAGAAATAAATTACTTCTTGATCCGTTTTTTATCTTTCCCCGCAGAATTCATTACGTGCCTGTGCAAGAGCCTGCATATTCTTTATGGGTGATTGTGGTGCGATTCCGCAACCTGGGGCCAGGATGTCCACACCTGCCCCCAGACATTTCAACGCTTCTGCTTTTACTTCTTCAGCAGTTTTATTGTATATGGTAGTGGAAGTTGAAACATTGCCTATCAGTGCAGCACCGCCTTCATGTGCCATTTGAATGGCGTATTGCAGATCTTCAATACTTTCTTCCACGCTTATGCCACAAAATCCACATTCTGCAATATCTTTTATTATGGGATCGGCTTTCCCGCATACATGGATTACACATTTCCCGTTAACAGAATCTACAAGTTGTCTATAGTGTGATTTTATTACGGACTTAAACATAGCCGGTGGAACAATGTCGGGGGAAACAACTGCTTCTCCGAAACATATCACATCTGCTCCTGCTTCCAGGCTTTCATTAGCAGCCTTTATGCATGCCCGGGTAGTGACTTCCATCAATCTTTCTATTTTATGTGGTTCTTTCAGTATTTTTAACAGGAAAGGCTTCATGCCCATCAGATTAACAGCAAGGTCTACAGGACCGGCAAAACCACATATAAGTGGAACTTCATTCCCGACTTGCCTTTTTATAATATGTGTGGCTTCAAGAATTGCAGGCATTCTTCCTCTTTGCATCAAATCTTCAGGAACTTCTATGTCTTCAATGCTGGTCTCCAGTTCTTCGAGTACAGCGGGAGGTATATCCTTTGATCCCCTGTGAATCTTGCAGCCGAAACTTTCTGCCAGTACTGTTGAGTCAAAGGGGTAGCGTATTGTCTCAAATTCAGGGGTACTCTGGGTGGCTATTGCCAGCTCAGCCATCTTTTCAGGATCATGGTCGGCTTCGGGTCTGGCAACACCACAGGATTCCATGATTTCCAGTGGAGCAGCGGTTGTGAACAATCCTGCAGGAATTTTATCTACCGGTTTGTGATCCAGTGCATTGATTATTCTCTGTTTTTGTTGCATGGTTGGCCTTTGTATAAGATATTCTTTCTCTATTTCATTTAGCTTTAGTTCGTTTACTACTTCAGTGTAATCCTTGCATTTTTTGTTTTCAAAAACATTGACAGATTTTGTCGATGTGAAGTTAGGGTGTTACTATAAGGGATTTTATTATAATCAAATACAACTTTAGTGTTAAAAATAATAAGTAAAATTCATATGTAATATGCGTTTAATAGATACTAAACTAAAATTATTGACTCAACAAAACAAGTAAAATAGATATAAATGATCATGTGTTATAAAAAACAATATGCATAGCAGTATTAATTAATATGTTTTATTTCAATAATAATTATAATATTTGTGATTTAAGTGTTACTAAAATGAGGGTTTTTGAGTGAGGTCTATAAATGAGTTCAGAACTGATACGATATAAGGATATATGTGTTGATTTTCATGGTTCCCGTCTTTTTTCTAACTTTAACCTGACTGTCAATCTGGGTGATAAGTTAATTCTGAAAGGGCGGTCAGGAAGCGGTAAGTCAACTCTTCTCAAAATACTTTTGGGTATTTTACGTGTCGATGATGGAGAGGTTTTTTACAGGGGCAAAAAAGTTTCGTCCTCTAACATATGGGACATCAGGAAAGAAATCGCATATGTATCACAGGATACTGATATCGGTGAGGGAATTGTCAAGGATTTGATCAACGAAATATTTTCTTTCGACCATAACCGGGGAAGAAAGTATCACAGGAAGCGTAATTCCCTGCTTGAATACTTTGGGCTTGACAGGTCCATTGTGTACAAGAAGTTTGAAGGTCTTTCTGGAGGGGAGAAACAGAGAATATGCATAATAATCTCAGTGTTACTGGGCAAGGAGATTTTCCTGCTTGATGAAGTCACATCGGCACTGGATCCCGAACTTAAGGAAAAGGTTGTGGACTTCTTTCTTGAAAATGAAGACTGGACACTTCTTGTTGTGTCCCACGACAACACATGGGATAGAGTAGCTATGGATGAAGTCTTTGTTGATGGATGTGAAATAAATGCCTGATGAGATTTCTTATACAGGTTTATTCTTTGGTTTTCTTTTGCTCATAATTCCTTTATTAATAATGAGATATGTACGGCTGAATATGGGTAAAGAATCCCTTACAGCTATTCTCAGGATGACGATACAGCTTTTCCTTGCCGGTCTCTTCTTGACATTTGTATTTGATATGAATAATCCTGTATTGAATTTATTGTGGTTTTTCCTGATGGTTTCATTTGCAGCCTTTGAGTCCGTCCAGCGTCAGGAAATGGATCTTAAATCCCTCTATCTTCCAACACTTGGTGCTTTCCTGGGAGGTACGTTCCTGATCCTTATGTATGTGAATGCCTTTGTAATTGATCTGGCCAATGTGTTTGAAGCTCCCTACCTCATACCCATAGGTGGTATATTGCTTGGTAATTCCCTTGGCGGAACTATAATTGGTGTAGGAAATTTCTACAGCAGCCTGAAAAGAAATGAAAACCGCTATGTTTCAAGGCTTTCATTTGGTGCCGGAATGAATGAGGCACTTATGCCCTATGTAAGAAAAGGTCTCCGTTCTTCCCTGAAACCGGCTGTTGGAGATATTTCTACTATAGGAATAGTTCACCTTCCCGGCATGATGAGTGGCCAGTTGATAGCCGGAGCATCACCGTTCCTGGCGATCAAATACCAGATTGCAGTAATGGTTTCTGTTTATGTATCCACTGTTACATGTGTGACACTTGCAATTTTCCTGACATCACGTATTTGTTTTGATGAATACGGGATGTTGAAGGATCATGTATTCCGAAATACACCGGATGTTGCATGAATTAATATTTCTATAAGAACTGGAAGTCGATAACAATTATGTCCCTGTATCCAAAAATGCAGACACATAAAGAGAAAATCTTTTTAAGTAGTTCTCCTTTTCTCTTCCCTTGTGCCCGACGATAATATACGTGTCAGTTTGAGCAGGGATCTTACCCTTTTTGATATTACAATGATCGGACTTGCCGGAATGATAGGGGCCGGTATTTTTGCCCTCACCGGTATAGCCACAGGTATAGCTGGGCCGGCAGTGATGCTTGCTTTTCTTCTCAATGGTGTGATTGCCACCTTTACAGGGCTGGCTTACGCTGAACTTGGTTCTGCAATGCCTGAAGCCGGTGGAAGTTACCTGTGGGTAAGGGAAGGTATGGGAAACCATCTGGGTTTTCTTTCCGGCTGGGTTGATTGGGCAGCACATACTATCGCATGTGCCCTCTATGCAGTAACTTTCGGTGCATTTTTTTCAGAACTCATTGTTAATTTCCTGGGATATGAGCAGTTTGATCAGGGAATGCTGATAAAAATATCAGCTCTTGTGATTGTTTCCCTTATGGCTCTCATAAATTTCATGGGAGCCAAGGAAAGTGGTCGCCTCGGTGGTTTTGTCACACTTTTTAAAATTGCTATCCTGGTAGTTTTTGCCGGTTTTGGCATTTACAAAACAATTACCCAACCCGACTGGACATTTTCATTTTTCAGTGATCCTTCTTTTGCACCCAACGGTTTCATAGGTATCCTGGTAGCTATGGGTTTGACTTTCATTGCCTTTGAGGGATATGAAATCATAGTGCAGAGTGGTGAGGAAGTCAAAAGGCCGGAACATAACATTCCTAAAGCTGTTCTTATTTCCCTGTGGACAGCTGTTATCATTTACATAATAGTCGCTTTTGCTTTGATAGGAGGTATTGAAGTAGGTATTCCCAACTGGATTTATCTGGGTGAACTTGGTGAATTCAGTATGATAAGGGTGGCAAGCCAGATAGTATCCTTTGGTTCGGTGCTGATCCTGGTGGGTGGTTTCGTTTCCACTATCAGTGCAATGAACGCCACCGTATATTCCTCATCAAGGGTGGCCTTTGCCCTGGGAAGGATGGGATTTTTACCAAATTCCCTTTCAACCATCAATGAAAAAAGGCGGACGCCTCATTTTGCAATCCTTTTCAGTTATCTGATCATAGCGTCAATGGCGCTGCTTCCCATCGAAACGGTGGCCTCAGCTGCAAATGTGATGTTTTTGATTCTCTTCATTCTGGTCAACATGGTCCTCATAATTCTCCGCTTTAGAAGACCTGACCTGAAAAGGGCATTTAAGATGCCTTTTGCACCCTATCTCCCCCTGGTTGCAATCGTTGTGCAGATTTTTATTGGATATTATATGGTAACTGAAATCGAAAATACTGCATTTGTAGTTGCAGTTACTATCCTCTGGGTTATACTGGGTTCTTTCATCTATTTCTCTTACTCAGAGAAGGAGCTTAAAAAACGTGCCAGGGTCAGCCGTAAGAAAATGTATGAAAGAAAACCTGCTCGGGAAGAAGGTTACAGAATCCTGGTCCCTATAAAGGATGAGGAAAGTGCCTTTAAACTTGCATCATTTGCCCGTTCCGTGGCAAAGGAGAAAGACGGGACAATCCTTTTTCTGAGTGTGATAACCCTGCCTGAACAGACGCCATTCTCGGCTGCTGATGAGTACCTGCCAGAAAAACAGGAATTTATTCACAGACTTATCAATTCAGTTGATGTACCTGCAGGCGGTATCATCAAGGTAGGCAGGTCTGCACCTGATACCATACTGGCTACTCTGGAAGAAGAAGAATCTGATATGCTGGTTATGGGCTGGAGAGGCCGGACCTTCAGACAAGACGTTGTTCTTGGCAGTACCATTGATCCATTATTGCTCAAGGCTTCCTGTGACGTGGTAGTTGCCCGTTTCGAAGCTGACCGGGAATGGAAGGACATGAAGAATGTCCTGCTTCCCACGGCAGGAGGACCTCATGCTATTCTTGCAGCAGAGATGGCACGTAGTCTTGCCAGGAAAGAAAAAGGTATTGTTACAATGCTCAATGTTGGTTCTTCGGATGAGGATAGGAAAGGTGCAACAAAGGCATTCCAGGGGGTTTCCACTCACTTATCGGGAGTGAAAACAGAAAGCAAGTTTATCATTGGTGATGATGCAGTGTCAGTAATTGCTGAAGAGGCAAAGAATCATGATGTGATCTTTTTGGGCGCAACCACCCGTCCCTTCCTCAAGAACTTCCTGAGGGGTGTGTTCCCTGAACAGGTCATTCGTGGTACCGATAAAACTGTAATCATGACTCGCAGATGGGTCAAGTTCAGGGATATACTTAAAAAGAAAGTATAAAATTGTGAAAGGGTCCTTTTGCCCCTCTTTTCTTTATATTCCAAAAGCCGTACGTGTAAGCACTATAAGCCCCATAAGTAAATTCAATACAACAAGCCCTCCGATTGCCATTACTCCGTATTTGAGCCATGTGGTATTGAAATCGAATATTGAAAGGGATTGTTGTACTGAATCCATTGTGTCGTTTGCTTTTGAAAGTGTCTCTTTTGATTCTTCAAGATTATCATTCAGGTTGTCCAGTACGGTATTAATGCGTGGTTGTTGATCGCTACGCAAACTTTCCAGGATCCCATGAGCTTCATCAAGGGTTTGTGGGATAATGCCGGGTTTATCTTTCCACACATGGGTAAGCAGCAATTCTTCTTTTTCAAGTTTATGCAATTGCCTTTCATAAAGGGAACTCTGGGCCATTATATGATCAAAATTGCGCTGGTAGCCATCAAATTTTGTCGCAATGGAAGCTGAAACCCTTGCACCCACAGGCTGTGCTTTTTCCAGTGAACGTTTTCCTGAAGATCCTAATGAATTCCTTATAGCTGAAATGTTTGCCTCTGTGCTTGCAGGTATTTTGTCTTTAAATCCAGATTTTTCTTCCGTATTTTGGTAATCCCTTTTTCCTGTGTCAATCTTTGCAAATTGGTTCTCTTTATTTTTTTTCAAATCATCAGGATTAAAGGTTCTTTTAACTTCATTATCATCACTTATTGGCATGAAACTGGATGAATCCTGCTTTAATAAACCGGATGTTGGAATTTTCAGGTAGTCCGATGTATCAATCATTCCCACAGGTTGAATGATGTCATTGTTCATTTCGAATTTTGCAACAGGCATTTCTTTCATTACAGATTGCAGGGATGATGTGATCTCACCTTTGCGTTCTATCAGGTCATTGAAGTAGGCTTTACGTGCAGTTATTCTGTCAAGTTTTAGTTTCTGTGCAGGTTTAAGGTCTGTAATGGATATAGGTACCTTTTCTCTGGTAACAAACAATTTCTTTGTTTCTGTCAATACTTCTTCACTAACCTCCAGATTGTCATCAATTCCTCCGAGAACATCTTCTATCATAGGCTGTTCTACGGTATTCAGGCGCTCAAGAACTTCTTTTGCGTTGTATATCCCGGTGGTAAGAACTCCCGGTTCCTTGTAGAGAATTTCCATCATCTGACCGTTGATAGCTGCGATTCTTGACAGGATTTCGAACTTTTCCAGTACATTTTCCATATCTGAAATCATGTCCCAGAAATTAAAGGAAAAATCCAGGGGGTCTTCCACACCCAGATTTTGAAGTTGCTGCAACAATTCCTGCTTTTCAAGTTTCAATTCATCAAGTCTGTTTTTCTCTTCTTCCCAGAGATCATTTTCTGCCCGGGGGCTCAGCCTTTTTATGGCTATGAGTTCTTCTGTTTCCTGCAGGAAAGAATTTAGCTGTTCTCCTACGGATTGGATTGTCGAGCCAATTATCGCAATGGATATACCTGCGGCTTCTGCAGCATCCCCTGCAGATTCACTGCTCTCATAAATCGATTTACCAAGCGTATATAATCCGCCGGTTGCCACTCCTGCTACTACGTCAACAACATCTCCAAAACTTACCATTTCCACTCCTCCTATAGTTTACATACTTTTCAAACAAATAAAATTCAAAACAAAGTATAGATTAGATGGTAAAATTATGTTTAATAGGAATCAAAAGGATAACCCTCAAAAACGGAGTAATTAATATTCATCTATTATATTAATGAAACTAAATAAGAGGGAATAACTTCGTCTTTCACCGATAATTCCCTTCACCAGCAACGCTTTCCCCTACGATTGGGACCCAACCGTCCAGGCTTCCTTCCAGGGTTATGTACAGATGTTCATAATATTGGTTGCCACTCCAGCCATAGATCCACCAATTGTTCATTCCCATAAAACTCATGGAAATATCTACCGTATTTTCTGCAGTTGTGTTGTACTTTGCATAAAGACGGCTATCGTATTGGTACGTCTTAACATTTTCATTGTCTTCATTGGGGAATTGGTTTGCAACTTCTTTTATGTTGTATTTTGGTATGAATGTAACTTCATTTTCCAGAGGGTTTCTTGTGTTCAATTCATGATCACCATTCTGGTAGATGCTGAAACTCTCTGGATAGGGTACAGGCGTATCTTCTGAATATTCAGTGGATTCGTTTATTGTACGGTTCAGTCCTTCACCCTGACCTTCTTCTATTGGAACCGGAGTTGAATGGAATTCAGGGTCAATTTCATGTGCTGTGATTTGCAGCATTTTCCCGTGTTTGGTTTCTTTAATGGTACAGTTCCAGCCGGTTGGCTTGTTCAGATTGTTCTCTGATTTCAGGGCCTCTGAAAAAAAAGATTCATTCCCATCAGAAGGAAGGGGTAAATACAGCGTCACGTTATGAAGCGGCTGCAATGTTTTTATGCTGACATCATACTGATACTCGCTCTGGAAAGTATCTTCGTACATCTGGTTCTGGTGGTTGGTCCATAGGACCGAGGCTGCTATAGTGATAATAGTAAATACCAGGAATATTTTTATTAATTTGTTCATAGTTGCTTTTTGTAGTATAATTATAAGTTTTTATTTCTCCAAATCGTATATAGGAAGAACAAACATATTTGATGGCTTAAGAATATCTGTTATACAGGAGATACCAATTCATGGACATTTCAAAAAGTTACAAAATATTTGGAATAACGCTGGTGGTTGCATCAACCATTATTTACTTCTTCCATTACCTGATTTTTCATGATCCACACCACATATTCATATTCCTCGTGAGCGATATAGCATTTGTTCCAATAGAGGTTTTGCTTGTCACGATGATATTGCATAAGTTGCTTAGTGATATGGAGAGAAGCAAGCGGCTTGATAAATTGAATATGGTTATCGGTGTTTTTTTCAGCGAAGTGGGAACGAAATTGCTCGCTTTCTTTTCAGACGCCGATCCAGGTCTTGAAAATGTTCGCAATCGGCTAATTGTAAGGAAAGACTGGACTGATGAAGATTTTGAGGAAATTACTACATTCCTGCGCAATTATGAATATTCGGTGGATATAGGCAACGTGGATCTTGTCTTCCTGCGTGATTTCCTGAGAAAACACCGCAGTTTTATGGCAGGTTTACTTGAAAATCCTTCTCTGCTTGAACATGAATCATTCACGGGTTTATTGCGGGCGGTCTTCCACCTGATGGAGGAGCTGGTCAGCCGCGCGGACCTGGAAGATCTCCCTGAGTCGGATCTCGATCACCTGGCCCTGGATATAAAAAGGGCTTATAGCAGGCTTGTTATAGAATGGCTGGCTTACATGAAGTATTTAAAGCATAACCATTCATACCTCTTCTCTCTGGCAATGCGAACCAATCCTTTTGATACAAAGAGCTCTGCAGTGGTCCATTCATGAAGTACCTGTATTTAGCTTCCAGATGCAGGTAAATTACGAGAGAAAAAATGAAAAATCTATCAGGAAAGCATCTATCCAGACAACTTGCCCTTTTATTCGTGGGGACCTTCTGTGTTTTCCTGGCCCTTTTATCTTTTATTCCCCTGCTGCCACCCATAGCTGCAGAACTCAACATTTCCCGCTCAAACCTGGGTTGGGTGGCGGGAATTTTCATGATATGTATGGCCTTTTTCCAGATTCCCTTTGGCATGATGTCAGACAGGTTCGGAAGAAAGCCCATGATAATCGGCGGTATATTTATTTTTTCCAGCGGATTATTTGTGACGTCCTTTGCTTATTCCTTTCTCAGCCTTCTTGGGGCACGTGCTATTTCAGGAATTGGGGCTGCAATCTTTTTTTCGACCTCGTTCACGATGATTGGTGACCTTTATGAATTAAAGGAGAGGGGAAGGGCAATGGGTATAATAGCCATTGCTGTGGGATTGGGTACGATTTCCGGATATATAGCCGGGGGTACACTGGGGGAAGAATACGGATGGCGATTTGTCTTCAAGACACTTTCATTGATCGTTTTTCTTGTATGTGCTGTATTTTTCCTGCTGGAAGAGACTGCTCCAAAATATCGGGAAAATACCCATTTCCTGAAACTTATGACCCTGTCCCTCAATCTTTTCAAAGCCCGCACCATCCTATTTGTGACCTTTATAGCGATGTTCTGCAACATGGCTTCCATCGGTGCAACCTACGTGCTGCCCTTCTTCGCCCAGGACCAGGGTATATCTACATCAACTACCGGTTTATTGTTCGTACCGTTTGCAGCAGTCAGTTCGATAAGTGCTTCAGGTTGTGGCAAATGCTCCGATACAATCGGCCGGAAAAAACCTCTGGTCGCAGTCACATTCGTGGCAGCGGTCGCTTTAATCTTGTTCTGCAGGATGCCAGTGGACCCCCTGTCAATCGCCCTGAATTTCGCCCTGGTGGGGTTGTGTTTCAGTCCGGTTGTAACACTTACCTCAACCATCCTGGTAGACGAAGTTGTACGTACCGATTCAAGCATACTGGGTACCACAATGAGTACGTTCAATATGATTCGGTGGCTCGGTGCAGCGCTGGGGCCGGTGATTGCGGGTGTGATGCTGGACCAGTACGGTGCACGTGCCTCGTTGCTGGTTCTGGCAGTACTTGTGACAGCGGCGTTCGTGCTGGCGGTGGGATTGAGGGAGAAGTGGGAGTGAAGGGCCGGTTATTTTGTGTATTTTGAGCAGATGAAGTGTTGAAATACTGCTTTAAATCATAACGATACTACTTTGCTTTGTTTTTCCAGGTAAAGTAAAATATATCTTAAATGTTGTTTTCCTCATATCAGAAGAAGATATCCTAATTTGGAGAAGATGGTAATCTCCTCTATGTCAGATTTTGATCTTTTTCATTGCTTTCAGGAATCTACGTAATATGATACTGTTTCCTTGAATTTATGTATATCAATTGGTTTGGAGATATATCCCTTACAACCAGCATTGATGAATTTGTTTTCATCCCCTCTCATCGCATGCGCTGTAAGTGCTACTACAGGTATGTTTTTTGAATTCTCCGATTTTTTGAGATGGTCCAAAACTTCAAGTCCATCCATCTTGGGCAACTGCATATCCAGCAAGATCAAATCAAGATCACAATTTTCATTAACGATATCAAGAGCTTCTGATCCATCTTCAGCCTGTTCGACTTCATAACCATATGATTCAAGAAGATCTACAGTAAGTTCCATATTCATTGGATTATCTTCAACAACCAGTATTTTTGCCATTAGCTTCACATCCTATAAGTTTGTGTTATTTCAAAGGAATATTAAACGTGAAAGTACTTCCTTTACCGACTGCACTTTCGACCCCGATCTCTCCATCATGCATCTCTACGTATTTTTTTACAAGCGCAAGACCCAATCCCGTTCCTTTATACTCTTTATTAGAAAAAGAACCTGCCTGTATGAAAGGGTCAAAAATCGTTTCTTGTAATTCTGGACTTATACCAATTCCTTCATCAATAACAGATACTTTCAGTTTTTTATCATCAATAGATCCTTTAAGGCATACATTTCCATTTGCTGGAGTATACTTTATCGCATTGCTAAGTAAATTGTGGATAATTTCTTTTAGTTTTATTTTATCGATACACATCTCAAAACTATCAGGTGAAATATCAATTTCAAGATGGATATTCTTTTCCTTTGCCAGCTGCTTGACATAAATACTCGCCTCTTTTATCAATGCAGGCACATCGATCAGTTCAGGTTCCAGTTCCATTTTACCTGATTCAATTTTTGATAGATCAAGAACACCATTAATTAGTTCCAGTAAGTATTCTCCACTAGATTCTACATTTGAAATATACTTGTGCTGCTTTTCATTTAGTTCTCCAAATTGTTCTCCATCTAAAACCTGAGAAAACCCAATTATTGAATTAAGGGGTGTACGCAATTCATGACTCATATTGGCAAGGAATTCAGATTTGGAAAGGTTGGCTTCGTCTGCAATTGTTTTTGCTTGAATAAGAGCATCTTCAAATTTCTTTTGCTCACTAATATCTTGCGAGACACCAAATATAACATTCTTTCCTTTCCATGTACCATATGTTATTTTAGTTTCGACAGGTATTTCATTTCCCTTGCAATCAATAAGAGGTACATGACATGAATCCTTTTGACCTTTTACCATAGCCTCAACAATGGTATGGGCTTCATCTCTTCTTTCGGGAGGATGTACATCAAGCACATACATTGATTTCAATTCATCAGATGTATATCCCAATTTCAATTCAACCATTTTATTCGTAGTAATGATATTCCCATTCATATCCAAAATAAACACCAAATCGTTTAAATTGTTATAAAAGTTAATGAGTTCTCTTCTTTGCCTCTTTGTTCTGTCATGTATTTTTTTATTTTCTATTATATTACCAACCATCGAAGCAGTGGTTTCAATCATATTTCGAGAATAGTCGGGTATACTTTCATGAGTATGTGAGGCTAAATTCATGGCCGCCACAAGTTTTTTGTTAACCATTATAGGTACAATGGCCAATGCTGTCAATCCCTCATATTTTTTGTCTCTAGTTGTGTTGAGATTCAATTCATCGTATTTTTTGTAAATTGGTTTGCCTTTACTAATCAGTTT
Organism: Methanohalophilus sp. RSK; assembly: GCF_003722075.1. GTDB lineage: Archaea > Halobacteriota > Methanosarcinia > Methanosarcinales > Methanosarcinaceae > Methanohalophilus. Next base: position 31,794 of record NZ_RDSK01000002.1, read on the forward strand.
TACTTGAGGACTATCTTTTTCATAATATGAGCTCTCTTTCACGAATTTATTGGATAGGCCTTTTTGGATAATTAAATCAAGACCTCCAGTGTCTTCATCTACTATATAGATTCCACCAGAATCAACAGTCTCGATTCCCGTCATCTCATCCAATAACAGGTTTAGTGCCTCCTCCAGATCGTTAGTCGCACTCATACCGAACGCTATGTCCATCTGAAGTTGCATTAAATGTTCTAATCGAGTTTGTTTGGTGATATCTAATGCAGTACATATTACAGAATCTACCTCTCCGTTGTCTCCTATCTTTGGCACTTTTTTAATTGAAAGTAGACGCTCTTCACCTGTTGGATCTTTAACACATTCGATAGTATCCACTTGTTTGCCTGAAGTAAATACTCGCAAGTTTCCTTCTCTACACACATTTGCTACATTTAGAGGTAAAAAATCAGTCAATTTTTTGTACTGAATCTCTTCCTTTTCCATTCCCAAAAAGTTAGCATGTGCATCATTAACAAGTGCATACGTATCTGGATCGCTTAGATACCATATTTGAATGTCTACTGTATCCAGCAGCATCTCTTTTTCATCTTTTTGGTTATTAAGCTCAATCTCCATTTTCTTACGGTTAGTTATGTCAGTAGTTGTACCATAAACCTGAAATAGCCCGTTTTCCCTCCTAAAACCCCTGTCACTCGACAAAAACCATGCATTTGTTCCATCTGCTTTTTCTACTTCATATTCAAGTGACATTTTTGTTTCAAGCTTGGAGGAATCTAATTTAAAAGCGTCCATTATTTTTGGAATATATTCTGGTTTTATATAGTTGAAATATTTTTGCCAATCATTGTTTATGGTTTTTGGAGGAAGGTTTAAAAATTCATCTACAGCATCAGATATATATGCATTTCTAACTTCGTAATTGTCATCAATATCAACTTTCCAGATGACATTCGGTATATTTTCATTTATAAGCTGCAATTGATTCAATTTATCTCTTAATTGTTCTTCCATCAATTTTCGCTGGGTAACATCACGTACATTGGCCAAATTTGCATATTCGTCTTCATACTCAATTGAAGTTACTGCAAACTCACAATACAGAGTGGATCCATCTTTTGTTAATACTTTGGCTTCATAGATACGAGGTACTTCTTTTCCCTGTTTTCTTTTTTGATGAATTTCTTGAATATTTTTTCTATCATCAGGATGAACCAATTCAAAGAGATCTATTTTATACAATTCTTCTTTTGTGTACCCTATGTTTTTGCACAGGGTATCATTAACAAAAATAAATTTATTTCCTTGCTCTATATAAACCGAATCATGACTGTTTTCAACTACAGCCCGATATAAGTTTTCACTTTCAGTTAATTTTTTCTCAGTCTTTTTGCGTTGATCTATATCTTCATGTACACCAAGAGCTCGATGAGGAATACCTTTTTTGTCAACTTCAAACGTATTGCCTTTTCCAGAGATCCATTTCCATGTTCCGTCCTTACATTTCAGGCGAAACTCTTCCTCATAGGGTTGGGCATTCTCAACAAATTTCTGAATACGCGGAAGAACGCTTTTTTTATCCTCGGGATGCATCAAACCGACCCACGTATCTACATTCATGGGAAGTTCTCCTGGTTCATATCCCAGCATAGTGTAATATCTTGGACTAAAAAATGTTTCATCTGTATCCAGGTTCCAATCCCAAAAACCATGGTTTGCTGAATCCATGGCTAATTCAAACCGTTCTTTTGTTTCCTCAAGTTCTTTTTGTGCCTTTTTCATATCAGTAATATCACTGAAAACAGTTGTAAATTTACCTTTTTGGGATGAGGATACAGATATAGTAAAATATTTGTTCATTGGTGGAAAATACGTTTCAAATCTAGTTGCTCTACCAGTTTTTGCAACTTGAGAATATACATCAATATAAGGAGGTTTTTTACATCCATATATATCTGAAGCACGTTTGCCAATAACATTTTCCCTACTTAAGCCCAGTATCTTTTCATAAGCGGGATTCAAACCAGTGATAATATAATCTTCAGGAATACCTTCTTCATCATATATCATTTCGTGAAAACAGATTCCTTCCTCTACAATTTCATAAAAATGGTACAAATCAGATTGTATCATATCATCCATATATACCACTTTCTGTTATAGCAACAACAAACGCCTATCAATATTATGTACAAAATAATATAATTATATAACTTTTACTTCTTTTAGATTGTATGTATTATAAATATATCGATTTGAATAATTTCTGATTTATATGATACCGATACAGGTCAGCACATTAGAGTTTATGATGCATTGCCAACTTTAATTACGTATATTTTTTAATTTTTTCAGTTTCTCTAATAATTCAATCCCATCCCAGGTATTTGTATATCCAAAAGAATTGGATCAAATATGTCATTTTGGCTGTTTCTCCATGTCTGAGGAAAATGCATTTACATTTTGCCTTTATTGGATCACACTTATGAGCCATTTATAGGATTAAATTGTCAGCATTAATTTCATCAATTTTTCTATGAGAAATATTAATATAAGGGCTAGTGCAATATTTTAAATAAGATAGTTTCTAAATATAATTACCAGTGTATCATATTAATATTTTGTTGAGCATGATTTGATGATTGGTGCTGAATTATTTGATTTATGGGAAGATAACATCGCAATAATATCTCCAGATGGAGTTATCGCTTATACTAATAAAAGCTGGAAACAGTTTGCAATAGATAATGGATTGAATCCAGATGAATGCGATGAAGGAACTAATTACCTTAAAGTATGTGATGATGCAACAGGCCAGAATTCAGATGGGGCTTCAATTGCAGCAGAAGGAATCAGGGATGTAATATCTGGAAAAAAGCCGATATTCAAAATGGAGTATCCCTGTCACAGTCCAGATGAAAGACGCTGGTTTTTACTGAATGTTAGCCCTCTTTTAAAGACATATCCAACTGATGTTATTCTACAACATATAGACATAACGGAAAGAAAACTTGCCGAAGAAGAGATAATAAGAAGTGAAGATGAACTTGCAGCTATATACAAAAATGCTCCTATAGTTATGATGTTATTGGATAATGAGAGTAGGATTAGAAATATAAATGACTATGGAGCAAAATTCACAGAGTCCTCTGCAAAAAACCTGATGGGTTTAAGGACCGGTGAAGCCTTAAGATGTCTGCATCATCTTGATGATCCTGGGGGTTGTGGATATGGTCCTTTCTGTGACGAATGTACTGTTAGAAACACAGTATTGGAAACTTTTGAAACAGGCAATCCTCATGATATGGTGGAAGCCACGCTTCCATTTTCTGTAGAGGGAAAAGAAAAAGAATTGACATTTCTTGTCTCGACTTGCCTTATAAATATAGATAGAGAATCAGGGGTGCTTGTTAGTCTTTTAGATATTACTGAACGTAAATCTATGGAAAAAGTATTAAAGAAGAGTGAAAAACGATTTAAGGAAATTTATTTAGAATCTCCGATTCCCATTGAAATTTACAATTCTGAAGGACACTTAATTGATGCGAATACTTCCTGCCTGAAACTTTTTGGTATATCTGATGTTGCAGAGGTACAAGGTTTCAATCTTTTTGAGGATCCAAATTTACCTTCTGATACAAGAGAACAATTGCTTGCAGGTGAAACGATTGAGCACGAAACCACTTTTGATTTTGACTTGGTCAAGAATCTAGACTTGTACAAAACAAGTCGTTCAGGTATTATTTATATAAGTGTGAAAATATCTGCATTGTGTATGGATTGTATAGATGGTTATCTTGTCCATGTTCAGGATATAACTAACCGTAAACTTGCAGAAGAAAAAGTTAAGCAAAGTGAAGAAAGATTGGATCTTGCATTACAAGGTTCCAAAGCGGGAATTTGGGACTGGTATGTCCAAAGTGGTGAAACGGTTTTTAACGAAAGATGGGCTGAAATTGTTGGATATACACTTGATGAACTTAGACCTATTAATATTCATACATGGATTGACCTGATTCATCCCAAAGATTACAAGCTGGCTGAAGAATTGTTAAACAAACATTTTGCAGGTGATACCGAATTCTATGAGTGTCATCTGCGTATGAAACATAAAAAAGGTCACTGGGTTTGGGTACAAGACCGTGGGCGTGTCGTTGAATGGAGTGAAGACGGCAAAAAACCCATAAGGATGACAGGCACTCATATTGATATAACGGATCGCAAAAATGCTGAAGATGCTATTATTCAAGCAAAAACAATTGCATACGAAGCCAACCTTTCCAAATCTGAATTCCTTGCCAATATGAGTCATGAATTGCGTACACCTCTGAACTCAATTCTCGGTTTTTCCCAGGTGCTGAAAACGAATGCCTCCAATCATCTGGACGATAAAGAAATTAAATATGTATCTAATGTTCTAAAAAGTGGAGACCATCTGTTGAACTTGATTAACGATATTCTTGATATTTCAAAAGTCGAATCTGGTAATATGGATTATGTGCCTGAATCTGTAAATATTGAAGAAATAATTGATGATACAATTACGCTTGTGAGCCCCATGGCAAAAAAGAAAGCAATTGATTTACATGTCAGTTTTAAGCATGAAAATCCAGATATACAGGTTGACAGGTCAAAATTCAGGGATATCATGTATAACCTGCTTAGCAACGCAATAAAATTCACACCTGAAAAAGGTGAAGTCCAGGTTACTACAAAAATTACTGATGGGAAACTCCATGTCTCTGTTTCAGATACAGGCATTGGAATTCCTGAAGGAGAGTTCAAAAGTATTTTTGATCCTTTCAAACAAGTAGATTCATCCGCTAACAGAAAATTTGGCGGTACTGGCCTTGGCCTATCTCTTGTAAAAAAGTATGTTGAGATGCACAATGGAAATATTTGGGTTGAAAGTGAAGTTGGAAAGGGTAGTATTTTTACATTCACTGTTCCAATTGATTAATAAAAGAGTGTTTCTCTGGCAACTACTGCTATATTAAGCGTTTTGTAGAATACTAGGATACGAAAAATAATACTATAGATGCCATAAATAAAAGACAGATCAAACCCACGATTTGGTAATTTATATTCCGGTTCGATTTGCTATTTGTTGAATTTGATCTGTTATTTTGAATAATATATTCTTTCTCTCCCATACTATCCTTGATAACATTGGCAATTGTGCTTTTATCAAATGAGTTTGAGATTTCATTACAGTTATATTTAAGTTCTTTTTGTGGACTTTCATCTTCAAAATCTTCATTATTATCAAAATTTATGAATAAATGAGAACTTACGATAATTACTGTAGCCACAATAATCACAAAAATAATAAAATTGGCTTTCATTCAATCACATTTTGCAGTCAATTCGGTAGCTGAGAATATGTTACAAAGAATATTTATATTTATATGTAACATATATAGACCCTATCGGTCTTCTTTATTCAAATTAAAAAAATTATCAAGTATTATGTATATACACTTTTAATTATTTGAACTGATTAGACTTAACAATTTATTGATTAATTTACTTTTATAATATTTTTAAAATAGGGTTATTATATAACTTCGTTCATATGGTAACTATTATAATTTACATAATTAATTACGATGGGCAAGATGGAAAGCAGCTTTCATATCGTACCACCACCATACCACCAAACTGCTTTTTTACGATGTATTGCCCATCATAGATTTTCGGATACAATTAACATATTCAGAGATATCAAAATGGAATTGACTAACTGAAAGTGCTTCCTTTTCCAGGTTCGCTTTCTGGCCAAATATTTACTTCATGCATTTCTATATTTCTTATAATTGTAAATCTCAAACCAGTTCATTTATATTTTTATGTAAATGATGAGTAAATTTGTTTGAAATTATAATATATTGGCTCTGTCGATGTACACGCCACCGTTAAGAGTCGGTGAGTAATTAATGTTAAGATCAAGGACATAAAAATTGAAATTACAAGGCCTGAAATCCAAAACCTGTCGCTATGCTTAATAAATTAGAAAATCAAATATGTGGTTGGCATTGGAGATGAACCAAGATGAAACATGGGGAGTTTTATAAGAATAATGAGACTGGCAAAGTTGGGAAAATTGTAGAAACAAGTCCACTGGCAATTTTCTTAAAAATAGATGGTAATTTTGTCGAATTTGAGAGGGATATATTTTTGGATTATTGGTCCAGAGTCAAGGGAGAATCGGAATACGAATTGGAACTTACTCTGTTATATGATGAAATATGCCAGATCGCAGACAAGCAGAATGTGGACACTAAAAAATTAATCGCCGATCTAAATCACCTGTCTACAAAATAAAATCCTGCTTAACTTTTTTGAATCGATTTTTAATCAGTTCTTTTGATTGAAATTGGTCGATTGAATACCCAATTTCAATTTTCACAATTGTCCAGTGTATAGCGCAGGGGTTTATGGTCAACCCCTTTTACATTTGTAGGTCCTTCATTTTTCATACCGATTTTTTTAGCAACTTTTCTGGAAGCAATGTTATCCTCATGCGAAAAAGCGATGAACTGCTTACAATCCAGTTTGCGGCAAGCGTGATGCAAGAAGATCTGGATAGCCTCGGTTGCAAATCCCCGGTTCCAGTGTTTTGGTAAAATGGACCAGTAAACCTGCTATGCTCCCTTGGCCGGGTCAGGCAGCATTCCAACAGAACCGACAAATTCATCACTGCTCTTTTTTGCGACAGTATAGGCATAGACCTCATCTGGTTCATTGTAGTTTTCCATCGTTTTATGGAAAAACCTGCGGGTATCTTTATAGGATGCAGGTTTTTGACTGAAGAAAAAATATTTTGTAGCTTTGTCATTTGAGATAAATCTGTAAAAACCAGCAAAATCTTTCGCCTGCAGCGGCCTTATGACAAGCCTTTCGGATTCCATGATTTCATGTATTCTTGCTGGCATGGGTATACACATGGGATAAAGACTTATGTGTTTTACCGTTGCTGGCATCAAATTCAATAAAATTGCAATGTGTAAAATATGGCGAAAAACTAATGAAATAGATTATTGATTATACCGCATGAGCTTTGATAACCCTGGTTTTTTTGAAAAGTTGCGAATGGAAGTGCTCTGGAACCGTCTGGGAAGTTTCCGCTATAAGCAATATATTCAGGGTCTGCAGTTGAAAGGTGATGAAAACATTCTGGATTTTGGATGCGGAGGAGGCGCGGCTTCAAAGCATATAGCAAACGCCCTTTCAGACAGTGGCAATCTTGTTTGCATTGACACCTCTGCTTTCTGGCTGGAGAAAGCAAAAAAACGGATGAAGGACTTTTCCAATGTTGAGTTTGTCTGTGGAAGGATCGAGGATGCAGACCTGCCTGATAATTATTTTGATTCTGTTATCATTCATTTTGTCCTCCATGACATTGAAGAAAAGGACAGGCAGGAAATATTAAATTCCCTTGCAGGCAAACTTAAGGAAACCGGTCTTATCTACATCAGGGAACCAACCAAGCATGACCATGGTATGCCCCCTGTAGAAATAGTAGACCACATGAAAAAAGCAGGTCTTGCAGAACTTTCCGGCAGGCATGGGGAGTATTTCAGATGGCCACATTATACCGGTGTTTTCCGTAAGTAAAAAGTAAATTTATGCCTGTGATATGAAAATACACAGGCAGGAATGTTCGGGAATCAGTCGAGCAATTCTTTTCCGGCAGTTTTTGCCTCGTCCATTAATTCAGTGTTATCTTTCACTGCTGCTGGCTCGTAGTATCCGGCACCAAGCAATGTATTCTTGATTTCCATTCCGAAAAACTGGTTCATCAGTCTTCCAAACTCTTCAAATACCGGTTTGTACTGATTCTTTTCAGGGAATCCCTGTGAACCCACCAATACAAGTTTCTTACCTGCATCGATACGCGGAGAGAAATCCGGGTTAATCAGAGAGTAGAACCTGTCTATGAATGAACGTGCCTGTCCGGTAAACTGGCCAAAATATATCGGCGATCCAAAAACAATACCATCAGCGTCGATAATTGCATCCAGGGCTTTTTCCATATCATCATCAAGTTTGCATCTTTCATGGGCTTTACAGTATCCACATGCCTGACAACCCTGGAAATCCATCTCATTGATATTGAATTTCCTGACATCGGCCCCGTTCTCGGAGGCACCGTCAAGGACTTGCTGTACGAGGACATCTGTATTCCCATCTTTACGTGGGCTTCCTACAAAACCTACAACTTTCATTGTTCCACATCCATCTGGCTTTAAGAATTATTTCCAGTTTCTTTTAGAAACATTATGTGTGTGTAAGTACGTGCTTATATAATTAAGCGTTGTATTCATGCACAGACTTCTGTTTAGTATGTAACTATATTTTCTCATTTCCAGATGATGGTGGAATATCTTTTTAAAGAAAAGTGCCTATCTTCTAATATCAATAAACTATCGAATTTTAGGGAGTGTCAATATGGGAGTAGAAGATGTAATGAAAGAGGTCTCAGGGGAACTTGAACGCCTTGTAAGCACAAAAACCGTTGTAGGAGAAGCGATGGAAGTAGGTGGAAAGACTATCATACCCATCAGCAAAGTATCCTTTGGCTTTGGTAGCGGCGGTGGTGAAGGTAAGAAAAGTGCAACCGAATCGGGCTTTGGTGGCGGCGGCGGGGCAGGTGCAAAAATTGAGCCTGTTGCATTTCTTGTTATATCTGAAGAAGACGTAAAGTTGTTGCGTGTATCCGGCAAAGGCGATATCGATAAGGTCATTGAAGCAGTTCCGGAACTAATCGGGAAATTCAAAGAAATGAAAGGGAAAAAGCATGCCTCTGACAGACCTGAAGAAGTAAAAGAAGAGTCAGATAAAGAGGAAAAAGATTAACCTGTTTCCATTAGGAGACAGGCAATTTAAGTATCCGGGTCTATGTGGCCTATGATTATTTTTTCTGTAATTTTGCTGCTTTTGTTAGTGGCAATTTTATTCTTTTTTGTCGCATTTGATGTGACATTCAGTTTTACATTAGAAAAAAACAGTTACAAAACAAACCTGAAAATAACCTGGTTGGGAATCTCCAGAAATATCAAATCTTCAAGCAATAAAAAAAATGAAGAACAAGAAGATGAAATTAAAACAGATAGTCCGGTAAAAAACAATTCAACTATTGTAAATGATCTGTCATCGTATTCTTCTATTTTCTTTGAGATCAAAAATCCCCTTTTCAGGTTGGTATCAGACACCTTAAAAGCTATCCATTTTCCCTCTTTTTCTCTTGATATGAGATATGGTTTTGATGATCCCGCATATACAGGCATTCTGTGTGGGTTTTTACATGCGGCTCTTGGAATAGTTAAGCGCAGTTGCCTTCAATGCAATTATCAGATTGTTCCCTGTTTTAATAATGAAATTTTAGAAATAGATGCCTCTGGCAGTTTTCGTATCCGGCTGTACAGATTTATTCCGGGTGTACTACGTTTCATTTCCAGAAAGGTTGTGATCAGAAACCTGTGGATATCTTTGAGGAATAAATATTGACCCCCTCAAATGCGAAAATTTAAGCGGCATATTTATCATTCCACAGGACACATTATTTTATAATGGATATTAAGGGGGATTTTATATGAAAAAGACAATGATTGTACTTGCAATCCTGATGAGCATGTTTTTGGTTATCGGTTGTGCAGATTACGGCAATGGTGACGAAACTGCCCAGGAAGACACGGCATCAGTAACTGGTGCTGATGTTTATAGCATGATTACAGAAGATTCCGATTACAGGCAGTGGGACCTCTGGCCGGGTGCCGGGGAATTTTATGAAAGTAGTGGTGCACATGGGGAATTACTCACAACTTATGTAACAGAGGATGCAAGAATCGCAATTGAGAATAGGGAAGGTGTCCTGCCCGAGGGAAGTATTGTTGTTAAGGAAGGATACACATCCGACAGGCAACTCAGCAACATAGTTGTGATGTATAAGGTAGAAGGTTATGATCCGGACCATAATGATTGGTTCTGGGCATCCTATTCACCTGAAGGGGAAGTCCTTGCGGAAGGACAGGTGGATGGTTGCATTAACTGTCACAATTCTGCAAAGGACAATGACTACCTTTTCACCAGTGATATTGGCTGATGTATATTAGCTGATATTTTTCTTATTTTTGTACAACTAATTACTTATTTATTAATATCCGAAAACACAATTTTATAGCAGAAAATATTCAGAGGTAGTTTATGATAAATTTACAGGAACTTGCAGATTCATGTATCGAATGTAACAAATGTCTTGATGTATGTCCTGTTACAAAAGTTACGGGCAATGACTCTTTTACACCCCGGGCTAAAATTTCCCTGCTTGACCGTATTGAGGCAGGAAAAGAACTTACAGAAGAAGAAATGAACAATGTGTATCTTTCTACACGCTGTGGCGCCTGCGATGATGTCTGTCCCGTGGACATTCCAATAACGGATATTATACAGAGGGAGAGACAACTTCTCGCAGAGCAGGGCAGGGAACCGGAGAAAACCGGAAAGATCTGTCAGAACATTCTGGTAAATAATGTGCCGGGCCACATGGATGATGCTCATCGTTTTGACTGGGTAACCAATGATCTGGAAATCGCTGAAAAGGCAGAAATTGCTTACATGGGTGGCTGCTGGGCATCCTTTGCTCAGCCGGAGATTGCACGTTCAACGATCCAATTACTGAATGCTGCAGATATCAGGCCCATGTTACTTGAAGAAGAAAAATGCTGTGGCCTTTTCCTGATTGACAACGGCCATCTGGATGAAGCTGCAGAACATGCACGTAAATATGTGGATTACATCGAATCACAGGGAATAAAAAAACTGGTAGTCTCATGTCCGGGATGTTATGAGGTTATCGGGAAAGAGTATGCAAAATTAGGCAAAAAACCGGAATTCGAAGTGGTATTTTCTCTTGACCTCTTCAGTAATCTTGTCAGTAAAGGCAGATTGCAGCCACGAAAGACCACGGGTACGGTCTCTCTGAGGGATGCATGTCCCATGAGAAAGGAAAAGGATGTTCCCAGACAATTGATTTCAGCGATGGGTTATTCCATAGAAGAACTGTTTGAAGGTACGGTTTGTTGTGGTGCACCTGCCGGTGTCAAACCTAATTTCCCGGAAATATCCGGTAAAATAGCAAATCTAACCCTTGAAAATCTTCAGGAAAGCAACACACTTGTGAGCTACTGTCCCTTTTGCCAGTATCATCTGGAAAGTGTTTCAGGAGAGCCAAAACCAGCGATAAAAGACATCTCTACGTTACTTGCAGAACAAACGCTTTAAAATCATTCAATCTGTAAGATTTTCAGCATGTTGGTACCTCCCGGCTTACCGGGAGATTGCCCTTCTGTGAACACTATGAGATCGCCAATCGATGCTATCTGATTTTCTTTCAGCAATGTAGAGGCAGTTTGTTCCCAGCTGCCACCTTTATTCGGGGAATATATAGGATAAACCCCATATGAAAGGGCAAGGGTTTCACATATTTCCTGTCTTCTGCTCATAGCGAATATCCAGCAATCGGGTTTAAGTCGGGAAATCCTGCGCGGAGTCTGGCCGGAAATGGTGGGTGTTACAGTGTGATCTACTTTCAAACGTTTGATGGCCTGGTAAACCTGCAGGGCAATAACATCACTTACTGACATGGTAAGTTCATCGATGCCCTTTGTAAGCAATTCAGTTCCCCAGCCAGTTTCATTTCTCCATTTTTCGGTCCTTGAAGCGATTCCAGTCATCATCAACACGGTTTCAATCGGATATTTTCCGACTGCCGTTTCCCCGGATAACATCAGGGCATCGGTTCCGTCAAGTATTGCATTGGACACATCAGTGGCTTCTGCACGTGTGGGACGAATATTTTCTGTCATTGATTCAAGCATATGTGTTGCGGTAATGACAGGTTTACCCCGCAGATTTGCCTTATGTATAATCTCTTTTTGCAAAACCGGTACTTGCTGGATCGGGGTTTCCACTCCCAGATCCCCTCTTGCAAGCATTATAGCATCGGTATGGCCAAGAATATCATCTATGTTTTTTACCGCTTCTTCCCTTTCTATTTTTGCCACGACATAAATGGACTCACCATGCTGCTGGGCAAATTGTCGCAACTTTTGAATATCAGATGCATTTTCTACAAATGAGAGACTGAATATGTTTACTCCTTCCTCCAGGGCAAACTTCATGAATCTCAGGTCACCATCAGTAACAGCATCCAGAAAGATGCGGGAGCCTGGCAGATTTACTCCTTTGTGGGATGTGAGATAACCCCCGATTTCAACCTTGCATTCTACCCCTTTATCGGTATTACCCAAACATCTAAGCTGGATAAAACCATCATTGAGAAATACATTGCTTCCCGGGCTAACACTCTCATAAAGCCTTTTGTAATTTACCGGTATGATGTTTTTCCCACCTTCTATATCCAGAGGGGTAAGATAAACAGTATCCCCCTTTTCAAGAGTTAAAGGTTCGTTTTCCAGGTGTCCAACCCTTATTCTGGGGCCGGGCAGGTCGGCAAGGATGGCCACAGTCACTCCCAATTCAGTTGATAAACTACGGATCCTGTGAATAACTTCCCTGTGTTTTTCCAGCTCACCATGAGAAAAATTAATCCTGGCTACATTCATCCCCTTAAGTATCAATTGCCGAAGTACAGGTTCGGGACTGGAAGCCGGGCCAATAGTGCATACAATTTTGGTACGGTGATCTGGTAATTTCATATTTATACTCATGTGTTTGTAAGGAAGTCAACTATTACTCTTCTTCCTTTTTGGATGTGGTGCTCTTGCACCATTCTTTCATCTCGCGGTCAGCTTCTGTTGTTTCCTCTTCATCACTGCTTACAAGTTCACACCAGTCATCGATTTCCTCTTCAGCAGTTTCCCCCGGCTCTTCTTCCTTTTTCTTAATCGGTTTTGGTTCATTTGATGGTGTAGGCATATAATCACTCCCTTTGTACCCTGTCCTTTTGTACAAGTATAGCATCCTCTATATTAAGGCGTGCAGTATACTCATCAATATCTATGATAGTGCTCTTTTTTATTTCTATTCTTTTGGAGTAGAGGGGACAGTCAAGAACGAAACTTTCAAATTCTCCTCCTTCTCCGGCGACATTCAGCCCGATTGTATCATTTAGTTTTACCAGTTCATCGATCTCATTTTTGGTAATTTCCTTACCCAGCCACTTGCTGCTTAAACCATAAGCTGCTATGCTACTGAATAGAAAATGAAATTTTTCTTCCAGCAATTTGCGCATTTCTTCTTCCTGATCCATATGCCATAGAGGTGAATACGCATTCATTCCGAGTTCTGAACAGATACCTTCTATTCGCTCTTTCTGGTAAGTTGAATACAGGGCACCGGTTACAACTCCTTCGATCCCATACTCTTTCTTTGCCTTCTCGATTGCTTTTTTCAAGTCATCAAGCTCAACTTCCTTTTCCCCTGCTGTCTCCTGTTCCAGAAGGGGGATTCCCATGGCTTCGGATTGCAGGAATGCCATATTGATGTTGGGTGTATGGAACATATAGGAATCCGGATTTTGGCTTTTGACTGTGATCAGGCATTTGATCGGATAACCTGCATTTTCCATTTTGTACATTGCAAAGTGACAATCTTTTCCCGAACTGAACAGTACTCCCAGTTTGGGTTTGTAGTTTTTTTCCATGTTCTTCAGATAATCCGTTTTGTTTTTATAACCAGCTCGTTTTGCAAGTTTTTCGATAGCCCTGTCAAACTTGCTCCCATACTGGGCAGCCTTTTTATTTCTGAGTGCAAACTCTGCAGGAATTCCGGACCTTTCAGCCACCTGGCGCAGTATCATCTTATTGCCTTTTTCATTAAGTTTAAGGGCAGCAGGGATCCCCAGAGCATATTCTGCAACTTTTCTGTTCAGGAAAGGGGAGCGTAAGTCCAGCTCCAGTTCGGATGCAATCAATCCGTCTCTGTAAGTATCTTCCAGATGGATATTTAGTGTATCTTTCAGACATTCATTGTTCAGGTCAGTTGCTTTTTTGTGCCTGTTATAACCACCGAACATTTCATCTGCCCCGCTACCCGTGAAAAGAACGTTGATTCCATCCTCTTTTGCTGCCCGGGCTGCTATATAAGTTGGCAGGGCAACCCCCACCATGGGTACACTTGTAGTTTCTATCAGGGGAACGAGTTTTTTCAGGATTTCTCCTGTCTCCTCAAAAGATACTTCAATAACTTTCAGGGGCAACTCCAGCTCGTTTGCTATTTTTTGTGCATGCTGTACATCGGGTGCTTGTATTTCACTTTCAAGGCCTGCTACATAGCAACAGATAGTTTGGTTGCTATATTTTTTACACAACATACTTACAAGTGTGGAATCCACACCTCCTGAAAACAAAATTCCTATCTTAGAAGGAGGAAGACACCTGCTGATAGAATCCCCAAGCAGTCCATATAATTGTTCTATTATTTCATCGGGTTGTTTTGTTGCAGGTTCAACAGATGGTTTCAGTTCATAGTTGCTGTATGTATGTAATGTCCCCTTTTCTGTATCATAGCTAAGGGTACTTCGCGGGTCAACTTTTTCAATATTATAGTAACCAGTCATTTCAAGATATTTCTTTTCGGATGCAACCGCAAAGCCATCTTCTGTAGAATACCAGAGAGATTTCACTCCTAAAAGGTCAGTTGCGCAGGTAATCCACCTATTGCTTCTTGTTATAAAAGCAAAACCACCAATTACGTCTCTCTTAATATCTTCGATATACAGTCCCGGAGCTTGCAGTTTTCCATTTACATCTGTCAGGAGAGTATTCAGTTTCTCTGCAAGAACATGTGATTTGCTTTCACATAAACCATTATCTATAATTGTTGTTGATGGTTTTTTATTTCCATTTGTATTGGATTTTCCTTGTATCTTCATTAATAAATGATTTGCAGTGGGCATTATAATTTCAGTTTGTCTTTTCCCGATTTTATCAATGATGTTATTTTTTGTTGCAATACTCATATGGGAGTTGAATATTGAAATTAGCTTTTGCATCATGTGAAGTAAGACCTGTCTACTTATTATTTCTTGTCCATGTAATTGGTAAACGTTGTCGTTGTTTATCTGAATAAGCAGAAGACTCCTTCCGTGATGTAGGAGGTGAATGCGTCTTTTTGTTGTTTTAGCACAAAGTATAAATAGTGTCAAATGCACAAGTAAATATACATGTTAAAAGCCTACAAATATAGAATGTATCCTACAAAACAGCAAGAAGAAATGTTTAGCAAGCATTTCGGATGTGTGAGGGTAATCTATAATTGGGCGTTAGAACAGAAAATTAAAACTTATGAACAAGATGGGAAAGCGATATCCAGATTCACATTAAATAAAACGATTCCAACATTGTATGAAGATAGGAAATGGTTGAAAGAGGTTAATTCACAATCTTTGCGTGGAGCTACTCTTAATCTGGATAATGCGTTTACTAAGTTTTTCCGTGAGAAAAAGGGTTTTCCTAAATTTAAATCGAAGAAAAATCCAGTACAATCATTTTCTGTTCCACAACATTATGAGGTAGATTTTGATGGTAACAAAGTGAAACTTCCAAAAATCGGATGGATAAAAACAAAGTTGCACAGATGTTTTGAAGGTTATTTGAAAACTGCAACAATATCGAAAACACCATCAGGTAAATATTTCATTAGTATTCTTGTAGGTAATGAAAAAAATTTGCCTGATAAACAGGATTTTGATGAAAATAGTACGGTTGGTATTGATGTTGGAATTAAGGATTTTGCCATCATGTCTAACGGCGAAAAAATAGATAATCCCAAGCATCTTAATAATTCAATAAAATGTTTGAAAGTATTGCAAAAGCGTCTCTCACGAAAACAAAAAGGTTCAAAAAACAGAGAAAAAGCAAGACAGGAGATATCAAAGCTTCATGAGAAAATCGCAAATCAGAGAAATGATTTCCAGCATAAATTAACTTCCAGATTAATTAGCGAAAACCAAGCGATTGCACTGGAAACATTAAACGTATCTGGAATGTTGAAAAATCATAAACTTGCACAATCCATTAGTGATGTATCATGGAGTTCTTTTGTAACCAAATTGGAATATAAAGCAGAATGGTATGGCAAAAGCATATTGAGAATTGGACAATTTGAGCCATCTTCTAAAATATGCAATGTATGTGGGTATCATAACAAAAACATTACACTTGCAGACCGTAAATGGCAATGTCCTGATTGTGGTGAAACCCATGACAGAGATGTCAATGCTGCAGTTAACATTAAAAAGTTTGCCTTAAATAAACAGAATTTAGTAGGTATTTGAAGCACCGTAGGAACTACGGGGAGAGCCTGTGGACTTGTTTCCGTCAGGAAAAAGAATGAAGCAGGAAGCACCATGCTTAAGCGTGGTGTAGTTCACATACTTCTTCTTACAAATGGAATCTACAGAGACAATAATAGCAATCAGATATGTTTGCAGGGCCTTGGTACTCTAAATGTGATACCTATGTGGGAGTGTTCAAAAATGGAATATATTATTTTTACTGATCTTGATGGTACATTGATTGATCATGATACCTATTCATATGAAGCTGCCCTTGATGCAATAAAATTGATTGATCAAAAGGATATTCCCCTGATTTTCTGTACCAGTAAGACCCGCGCTGAAATAGAGGTTTACGTTAAGGAACTAAATATTCATCATCCTTTTATTTCTGAAAACGGTGGGGCTATTTTCATCCCCCGTGGCTATTTCAATGTGGACTTTGAGTACACAAGTGAAAATGGGGATTATGAAATAATTGAACTTGGAACCCGCTATGAAGAGCTTCGCAGGGTACTTTCGATTATTCGAGATCGTACCTCTCTTCCAATTACTGGTTTTGGTGACCTGGATGCTGCAGAGGTAAGTAAGGATACAGGCCTGGACATTGAATCAGCAACCCTTGCCAAAAGCAGGGAATACGATGAAGCCTTTAAAATGGAAGACGATGCAGGAACGGAACTGCTCAAAGAGCACATTCTTGCACAGGGATTGAATTTCACCAGAGGGGGAAGATACTGGCATTTGATGGGGGATAATGACAAAGGAATGGCAGTTTCTATCTTGACTGAATTATACAGGAAAATTCATCCCTCTGTGGTTAGTGTAGGGCTTGGAGATAGCCAGAATGACCTGCCCATGTTAGAGACGGTGGATGTGGCTTTTCTTGTCCAGAAACCAGGTGGTAAACATGATCCGGCGATTAAGGATGATGATATAAACAGGGTTGAAGGGATAGGCCCTGTTGGATGGAACCGTGCAATTCTTAAATTAATCGGATCTAATGGGAACAGGGATACAGTTTGATCTTAAAATAAGGGGGAAATATTGTGATACGACTTGAAAATATGCTTCCCAAGGCTTTTCTTGTGGGCATTATAGAAATGGTGGATTTGGTAGGGCCGGAAAAGACCTACCACTGGATTGAAGCTATTGGTAATAGGCTTGCTGAGATTGAAGGTCCAGGATTTGAGGGTGCAAGGGACGACAACATAAACTATTTGCCTGTATGCCCATTTGGCAATGACCTTGTAGAGTTTATAGAAATATACGGGGAAAGGCCAGAAGAATACCAGCAACTAATTGATTTTGTAAAGGATCAGAAAGAACAATCTGAAGAAGGGTGGAATTATCCTGCACTTTCCAGTGTCGTGGGGATATTGCATCATATCTACAGTAAAAGACGTGCTGAACTGGCAGGTGCAAAACTCCTTAATCTGGGTAGTAAATCACCTGTAAGTGAAACTAAAGAATATAATGAGCAGGCTATTGCAAGGTCCGGTATCTCAAAGGATGAAGTTTCCGGCTATCTTGATAAATCGTTTTGCGTATCTAAAATCGAATATCCTGAAGAGGAGTGATCCTATTGAATTATCTGGAAGCCCAGAGGCTTTATGAAAACAGTGTCAAGATTCTTAGTGAAAACCAACATGAAAAGGGTGGATTTTATGCAAGTCCTCCCGGTACAAGATATCCTTTCATTTACCCCAGGGATCATTCGATGGATATCCTTGGTGCAATAGATGCTGATCTTATGGATCAGGCTCGCAAAGGGCTCGAATTTATGTTGAATGCCCAGAAACCCCTGGGTGAATTTTCCCAGCGATATGATATAGACGGTAATGATGCAAGTTACAAGGATTTGCAGATAGACGGAAACGGTCTTATCCTTTATGCGCTGGGGAAGTATTTCGAGGCCACAGGAGGGTCATTTTTTGATAAGATGGCTGATAAGAAATTTATCGAAGAGTACTGGCCTGTAATTGAAAAAGCAGTCGGTTTTATCCTGATGAATAAAAATGAAGAAGTCGATCTTATCCATACAGTAAACAGTATTCATGAATATCCTGCTTATGAGCATGGTTTTGAGATGTATGCCAACTGTGCATGCTGTGCGGGTGTACTGGAAGCTGTGAAGATGGGGGAAGCCCTGGGTAAGGATGTCTCAATGTGGAAGGAAGAAGGGGGAAAGGTCAGGAATGCCATCATGACACGTCTTTACAGTCCACGCAGGCGTTCCTTTATAAAATGTATCCGTGTGAAGGATAAAAGCAGTAACCCAATAGGTTATGATGCATTTGCCTCCAGTGTTATTGATGTGGATGCTGTGGAATATGCACCTGCCTATTTTGGTCTCCTCCCGGATTCGGATGTTAAAATAAAGTCTACTGTAAAACGAATTCATGATAATTTATGGGATAAGGAAATTGGCGGCCTGAACCGCTACCCTGAACACTGGGATCGGAATAATGGTGGCTATGGTCCATGGTGTCATTTTACCTGTGAACTTGCAAATCATTTCATAAATATTGATCAAAAAGAAATGGCAGAAATGTACCTGGGATGGGTGGTTGATATGGCTCATGAGTACCAGTTACCTGAACATATTTCAACCATAGAACGGTTTGAGATGTGGCTGGAGGATTATACCAATGCCAAAATTCTCAGGGACAGCAAGATGAAGATGATAGAACACGTCCGTGCTCACCCCAAGTGGAATGATGGACTTGCATACGTCACTATTCCACTGATATGGCCTCATGCCGAATATATACGGACCTACAAAAATTACATGAATAAGTACGGCTGATCTTTTTTGCTGCGAAGCCGTTATTTTCGGCCCGCAGCAGTTGCACGCACAGGACGTCCTTTTCAATTATATGATGTCATTTTTCCGGGAAGAATTCAATAGCCTGTGCAAGTTCCCTGTGATTTTTGGCATAATCCTTGATATCGATCCCCTGCAGATAGGCATCACATGCCTGTATCAGTGCTTTTGCTCCTGATCGGGTTCCTTCCGGATGGGCATGCACTCCTGATCCCATGGTCGTGATGAAATCAACGTTACCCATTACATCGATGAAGGGCTTCAGCCTGACCGGGTTCAGTCCACCGGAAACAATGGGACAACATTTTTTCATGCCTCTCCAACTGTCTTTTTCCAGGATAAGGTGATGGGCTATGTCTTCATTCACAAGTTCTATGGCATCCTTATCCGTTTCCATGATCTTGGCCCAGCTCTGTTCGAAGAAATGGCCATGTGAACTCAAATACTGGATGCCATGGGCTGCAACAACATCTTCCTCAGGAGTTCCTTTCATCTTTCCGACTCCTGCGGTACCCGTATGGATGCCGGAGGCGCCTGCCAGACGTGCGAATTTAGACAGTACCAGCACGGAAAAACCTATGGGATTTTCCGGGCGTGTGAAGGCACCGTGAGCTGCCCTGTGGAAATGCAGGAAAACATCTGGATACCGCCTTCTGATTGTCTGGATAGCCATCCACCCGGCGGTAATACCGTCGATGAGGAAAGCATAACTTCCGGGTTCAAACCCTGCATTCCTGATCATTTCGCAGCGCTCGATCATGGTGTCAAAGTCCGGTGCCGAGACGTTGAATGAATGCACCTTTTTTTTCCCCGTCTCCTTTACTGCTTTGTCCATGGCTTCTTTAACGTGCTTTACCATCTTGTCATAGGGGCAGAAGTCCTGATTTGCCTGTGGTTCATCATTCTTGACAAAATCCCCGCCACCTGCCCAGAAGTCATAGCAGACTTCGGCATATTCGGCAGATGTCAACCCCATCTTGGGTTTCACGATGGTACCGAGAATAGGCCTGTCGTAAACTCCGAGATAACTGCGCATATCATCGACTGTGAAACCGGGCCCGTCATATTGTTCAAGCATTGAGGGAGAAAACCAGACATCCAGCAGTTTGAGGGCTGATATCTCTTTCATTCCCAGGACGTTTCCCACGATGTAGGTCAGGATGTTCTGTACATTGCCTCCACGGTCAAAAAGTCTCCAGGGATAGGCTATCCACACAAGTTCCCTTTCCAGGTCCATCTGGTAGACCAGGGCATTCATGACCTTTGAGAACTTCGTCTCGGTATTTACCCTGAAATTCGTACCCGTTGATGATTCCGCTGCGATTTCAGCTGCTGCCTGTAGCATATTCATCTCCCCGCCGGGAACTAGCCTGAAAACCGTAAGCAGGTATTCACCGTTGGTCGGGTCGGGCAATTCGAGGTTCACATAGCCTTGCTGTTTGGGATTTAATGACTGGACTAACTCTTCAATAGTTGAGCTCATAATAAGAATAACAGTTTGTAATCTATTTTAGTTTTTGGAAGGAAACAAAATGCAGACTTCATTAACCCCAAAACCGTTTTGTTTTAGCGTAGTTGCGTTCGGCTTCCATGATGTCCCTGTAGAAACCTTCCTCATCCACCTGCATCTTCTGTATAATACGGGTGGCGGTTTCAGGGCCAACCCCACGGCTTGCCAGGGCCACAACCGCAGTCCTTCCCTGTGTCATTACGATGTTGGCATTGCGAAATACTTTATGGATGCGTTTTTGGTCCTCTTTTGAATCCATTCGATCTTTTTTCTTAACCAGTTTAATCTCTTCTTCCTCCCAGGGTTTCAGGGCAGCTACCATTTTAGATTCACATATAGGGCACACAATGTTCTCAGGCACATTTTTCACTTTGCGACGGGATACCCATTTAGTACAGTGCACACAGAACAGGATTACCCTGTCATTTTCAATACGGTTTTTCAGTGCTGTTATGATCGAACCTTCAGCTCTTTCCGGTGCTATCAGGTCTTTTTTCGCATCGAATCCCGCTCCTCCCAGAGGGGATGGAGGGCCTGTTGCGATGTTGATTTCTCCCTGCTGCACCTTTTCCAGTATCTCCTTTGTGCGACTTACATCCAGCATATTGTGGAAAATCTCTCTTAATACCTCATCGTACATAGCCGAGTTTTCGTAAATGTCGATAAGTTTTTTCATGCTGATCTTGTCGTAGTCCACTTCTTTGCTGATGGCACCGAATTTGCGGGCTACCTGCACCATTTTCCATTTCAAAAGGGAGGTATTTTTCAGTGTCATCTCCAGGATAGGTTCCACGTGTTCGGGAAGTGTATCGGCTATCATGGAACGTATCTGTTCGGCACGAAAACTTACCGGCAAGGCTAGTTTGATGCGATAGGGATCTGTTTCCTGTCCCACACTGCTGCCAAACCGGGCCGCAAGCAGGGCTGTCAGTACCTTGCCCAGGGTTTCGTTGGTATTGTGCCCGAAACATGCATTGATAACCATTCCATCCTCTTCCTTCTCGATAATGACCTGTCGGTCATGTGGCATAGGGCATTCCTGATCCACATGTTTTTTGATTAGCCGGAAAAACCCATCTGCTGAATATTTGTCCACAGGATAGCGTTCCATCAATGTATTGATGATTTGCTTCTCTTCTGCACCTGTTGTAATAAGGTCTGCAGTTTCCCGGCGCAGTTTCCCGACTTCCTGTGCTACCTCGAAGGGAACGGGTATTTCCTCCCCGACCCAGCTGGGGATTTCCCCCATACTTCTCACCGGTTCAACTTTTATGCGCCCTCGTTCAGGATCGAGTTCCAGTACTCTCCACACCTCTCCCCGCGTTATGAAAATCGCTCCGGGATTGGCAAAGTTTACCACAAAAGCTTCATCCAGTGTTCCGACCGCCTTGCCGGTGACGATATCATAAACCTCGAACTTCCTCTCATCCGGGATCATGGAAAGGTTCTGGTAGTAATACTGCCAGCTCCTTTTGCGCCGACTGATGATACTGGAACCTTTATCCCGCCACACAAGCCTGTTGTATGTTACCTGCTCCACGATCTTTTCCAGTGCCTGCAGGCTCATGTCTTTGAAAGGGTAGGTTCGCCTGAGAATGGAAAGTATACGGGGAATCTCTATATCCCCGAAGTCCAGCACGATACCTGAAAGCTGGTTGGCGATTACATCCAGGGCCCCGCTCTGGGGAGAAATGTCCTCCACCCGACCTTCTCTGGCGGCTCCAACGATGGCCATACTTTCGGCGATATCATCAAATTCCAGTGCAATTATCGTTCCTTCCGAAATTTCATGAATGCGATGTCCTGCTCTGCCAACCCTTTGCAGCAGCCGGGCAACCTGTCTGGGAGAGCCATACTGGATTACATGATCCACACTGCCGATATCGATTCCCAACTCCATTGAGGATGTACAGATCAGGCCTCGCAAATCCCCGTTCTTGAAGTTCTCTTCCGCTTCCAGACGGGCTTCATAGGACAGGGAGCCGTGGTGTACCCCGATGGGCAAGTCCAGCATCCTGAAACCCGATGCAAGCACTTCGGCACTCTGGCGCGTGTTGACAAAAATCAGGGTGGATTTTTTCTGCATTACAATATTCTGAATACAACGCAGATGTGTGGCCAGTTCCGCAGAACATCCTATTTTACGTGCTGTTTTGAGATATTCATCCTCCATGTGAGGGGTGACCACGTTGAACTTGAGCAGGCTGAGCATTTCCACTTTTACTACCTGCATGTCCCTTTCTGCCCCTGCAAGGAAAGCTGCCACAACATCAGGATTACCAACTGTTGCAGAAAGGCCTATTCTCTGGAATTCGCCTGATAATTCTACCAGTCTTTCCAGCCCGATAGCCAGCTGTGCTCCCCTTTTGGATTCGGCAAGTTCGTGGATCTCATCTACCACGATAAAACTCACATCTTCCAGATTTTTGCGCAGCCTTTTACCTGTAAACATTGCCTGCAGGGTTTCAGGAGTGGTAATCAATAAGTCCGGAGGGTTTTTTGATTGTTTCTGGCGCTCATACTGGCTGGTATCCCCGTGTCGCACCATGACTTTGATATCGAGTTCCTGGCCCCACCATTGTATGCGGTGTAGCATATCACGGTTCAGAGCCCTCAGGGGTGTTATGTAGAGAGCAGAAATGCCTTTCCTGTCATCTGGTTTTTTGGCAAGGATGTGATCAAAAAGAGGCAGGATTGCAGATTCGGTCTTTCCCGAACCGGTGGGTGCAATAAGCAGGACGTTCTTGCCTTCCAGGATAGGTGGAATGGACTCTTGCTGGGGTTGGGTGGGTGTATGGAATTGCTGTTTTGCAAGGGCCTTTCTGATATTAGGGTGCAACTGGCCAAAGACCGTATCCATCATCGCCCTCGCCTCCTTTTGCCTGTGCGCTTTTTTGTAATACTGAGTTTTTTAATATCCTTCAGTTTGCCCATGTACATTCCATCAAGCAGGTAGATATCCGCATTTGATACATCAATGGAACCCGAAGAGAATGCAGGCCCGAGCAGGTCATCAAGAATAGCTTCGTTAAAAGCTACCCCTCCACAGAGTTCATTGAAAGCAGGAATAACTACAACATCAGGTTGTGTGTCACTTTCCGGTATTTCAACACCGATCTTTTCAAAATGGTTTTTTAGTTTTTCATGATTCAATTTAGTTTTCACCCAGACCTGTTCGGATGTGGAATATCCCAGGCTGTCGGTGATTCGCAGGGTCGGATGATTGTGGGCTACAATTAAATGCTCTGCTGTGATGAGTTTTGGATCGGGCCATGTATGGCCATGGAAGTATCCAACCCCCTCTATTATGTCACCTCTGGAGGGATGAAGGTGAATACGTTTGTTTTTTGGCAGCAGGAATTCAATCCCTCCGTCATGATTTCCCGGGAAAATATCGACTTCTGCATGCAGGGCAAGCCTTTCGAGGAACATGGGGATTTCATCCCGCTCCTGCCATGAAATTTGCGGTACATTGTGTTTTATATCCCCCAGCAGTATTATCCTGTCGGGTTTGGTCTGTTCGATATAACCCTCTATCTTTTTGAGTCGTCTTTCAAGACCGCTGGGAACCAGGAAACCACTGTTGTAGAGGTCCCATTCGATACCTATATGGAGGTCTGAGAGTACAAGGTTGTGGGATTGACCCTTTACCAGCAGGGCAGGTTCATCCACAAGCGGCTCGATCTCAATTGTCATTTATTCCTTTCCCGGGCGTTGTTTTTTTTCAAGTTCATCAAGGAGAATAGGAACATTGTTTCTCCTACAAGTACAAGTAATCCGCCTAATTTTGTGGACATGCTTTTTTGTTGTGGTAATATTTTATCGAACATAATCCATTTCTCCCTTAGTAATAATGACACCTGTTATATGATTATTTTTTCAGAAAGTAGAAACCTGACAATTATCATTTTTCCTAATTGTATATTTGATTGTCGCGCATAATATTGTACCGAATTGACAGATATCACCATTGATACATTTTTATCAACCTCAGAGCACCAATTTATGGTTATGAGGAAGAAAACGACCGCTATCAGGTAATCGAATCCAGAATAGAGGAAGAACTTGGCCGGGCTCCTGAAACATATGCACTGGCTGCATATGATGCTCTCTGGCTGGCTACATTCGTGGATCTCGATGCAGTGCCTGAGAATGGATGAAAGCACAAAACTGGCAATGAATACCCTTTTCCGATACGTATTTCGGTGTCACCGGCTGGACAAAACTGGATGAAAATGGTGACAGGGTACACTGGGATCACGACATCTGGGCAATCAGTGAAAATAATGGAAATTACGAATGGAAACTTGATGCCAGGTATCAGGTCGATCCCGGAGAAGAAGGTAAATTGATGTACATTGAATAAAAGTGGTATCTCTCACCACACATTTTTTTTATATTTCTATAAAATTGTCTTCTCCTATTTTCTAAGCCGTCGAAAACCTTATATTTTATTGTGGTTCACTTAGGTAAATATCTTTTTATGGGCCCGTAGTCTAGCCGGTTATGACGTCGCCTTCACACGGCGGAGATCCTGGATTCGAATTCCAGCGGGCCCACTGTACTCTTTGTTGGTTTCTGATAGGGATTCCTGTAATGATTCGAGTTGATTATCTAAATTTTGTATTCTCCTTTCAAGGCTATATTCCTTTTTTGGTTGTACAATGCATGAGCAAAATATTATTAGGCATAGCATACTTAATATATATATAAATATAAATAAGATGATCTTTAATGTGTGCTTTGCGAAATCGACGTTTGTATCAATGGTTGTAAAATTATGGAATTTAATACATAGTCATCAATTGAAAATAATGAAGATCAGTACGTAGCAGGCTATAATGCTCGATTTTATGAGGCCTTGTTTCAAAACAATTTAAACCCTATTGCTGTTATCGATATACAGGGCAATTACATAAAAGCAAATGATGCTTTTTGCAATTTTGTTAATGTCCAATCTCAAGATCTGTTAAAAATGAATATTAGTAATTTCTTGCCTACAAATCAGGAAAATGTGGATTTAGAAGAACATTTTAGATTATGGGAAATTGGTGGGACCATAGAAACCTCATATCTGGTTCATGATGAAATTAAAACTCTTGAACTTACACTTACACTAATAAAATACAGAGGAGCTAAATATGTTCTAGGTGTAGGTCGTGACATAACTTCACAAAAAAGAGCATATGAGGACCTAAAGAAAAGTGAAGCAAGAAATACCTCTATCAACCAAGCTTTGCCAGATTTAATTTTTGAAATGGATGCAAAAGGGAATTTCATAGACTATAATGCACCTGATGATGAAGATTTACTGCTACCACCTGATGCTTTTCTAAACCAAAACATAAAAGACATATTTCCTAATCAAATTGCATCTATTACGATGGAAAACATTGACAAAACACTTAGTGAAAAACATATTCATGTATATGAATATGAGATTGAAACGGATGGAGACAAAAAAATATTTGAATCTCGAATGATACCCAAAGAAGACACAACAGTATTGGCAATTGTTAGGGACATAACTAAAAGGAGAGAAGCAGAAAAATTACTTATTCAGGAAAAAATCGTTGCAGAAAATGCAAATAAAGCCAAATCGGAATTCCTTGCTAACATGAGCCACGAATTGCGCACACCACTCAATTCAATTATTGGTTTTTCTCAAATTTTATCTAAAAACAAAGCAAATAACCTTGATAATAAAGAGCTCAAATATCTATCCAATATCCATAAAAGTGGTAAACATCTCCTGGAATTAATTAATGATATACTTGATATATCAAAAATTCAAAATGGAAAAATGGAATTTTATCCAGAATTACTTGATATATCGGATATTTGTGATGAGGTCTGCCCAATAATACATCCTCTGGTTGAAGAAAAAAGCATATCTCTGGAATGTGAAGTACAACAATCTGGACGGCTTATAAAAGCTGATAAATCCAAATTCACTCAAATTTTGCATAATCTGCTCAGTAATGCAGCTAAATTTACTCCTGAAAATGGAAAAATCTGTATTGAATTTAAATCCATCAATGATAATTTACAGGTAGCAGTGAGCGATACAGGTATAGGTATACCAGAAGAACAGCAAAGATGTATATTTGACTCTTTCAAGCAAATTGATTCATCGGCTTCAAGGGAATATGAAGGAACAGGATTGGGTCTGGCCCTGGTAAAAGAATATGTTGAAATGCATGGTGGGAATATCTGGGTTGAAAGTGAAGTTGGGCATGGAACTACTTTTATTTTTACCATTCCAACTTAAGGTATATTTGAATTAAGAAGTCACTTAGTCCGCCGAATAAAATCTTTAATACTCCCGCTCCCCGAATATAGCCGAACCCACACGCACCATTGTAGCTCCTTCCTCGATAGCCACCATGTAATCATTGGACATGCCCATTGACAATTCCTGAATATCGATATTGCCGCGGTTTTCCTGTTTCATTTCATCAAAAAGGGCTTTCATCTTTTGGAAATAGGTACGGGTTTGTTCGGCAGGGACAAAAGGAGGGATGCACATCAGGCCTTCCACGCGGATATTTTGAAGGGAGCGGATTTCGTTTATCACTTCTTTGATCCTGTCCAGCCGGAAACCATGTTTCTGTGGCTCATTGCCTATGTTTACCTGAAGGAAGACCCTTTGTACCTGATCGATATCCCCGGCTCTGCTATCAATGTTATTTATTACTTTCAGGGAGTCGACTGATTGGATGACATCAAAAAACTCAACAGCCTTTTTGACTTTATTTGTCTGCAGGTGGCCTATCAGGTGTGTCTCACAGGGCAGGATTTCCTCGCGTTTATCTTCATATTCCTGAACCCGGTTCTCTCCGATTATGGTAGCCCCGGACCGGATGGCTTCGTTGATCCTTTCAGGTTCTATTGTCTTGGTGACACAGATGAGTGTCCTGTCACCGATCTCCTCGAGAATCCTCTTAATATTTTCATCGACTGGCATTGATGTCCCCGTGATGCTTTATTCAAGATTTGATATATTTAAATCATTCTGATTGTGAATTTTGTTTCTTCTCCAGAATAAAAAACACGTACCCATATTCATCCGGGTATTTGCGGAATAGTTCGATTTCCTTTCTTGAAAAATCGATTACCGATTTAGCTTCCTCATTTTTCCTGTACTTATCTTCAATTTCATCGAGGCGTTTACCAAGATAAGCATAGAAATCATCCCACCAGGCAGATACCGGCAACTTGAACCTGCTTATAATATCGTAACCTGCATCCTCAATTATTCTTTCATTTTCAGGGATGGTCTTTATATCCGGGTAACAATCCTGCCAGAAATTCATCACTTCTTCGGCTGGTGTATCGGTGAAAAGGGCTGCTTCTGTCAGCGCCATAAAACCTCTGTCTTTCAGGAAACCTTTCCAGTATTCAAGCCCCTTTCCAAAACCCATCACAAAGATTGAACCTTCTGCCCATATTACATCGAATTTCTTATCCTTGAGAGGCAGTTTTTCCATAGAGGCACAAACCGTCTCTATCCTGTCAACATTTCCCTCTTTCCGGGCCTTTTTCATCAATTGTTCCAGATATGGCCTGGAAATATCAAGTGCAATTATTTGGCAATTCTCACAGGTTCTTGCAAGATGAAGTGTTTGCATCCCAACACCGCAACCGATGTCAAGTATCCTGGCACCCGTCGCTAAGTTAGGAAGTGAATTGAATGCTTTTTCAGTGCATTCGTCACTTCCCGGACCCTGACGTGGTAAACCACTACATATCTCGAAAATTGCTGAATTTTCCATATGTATCAGTAAAGACAATCAATAAAAAGTTTTTATGCTCAATTTCTTCTTTTTGAAGGTATTATTGCTAAACCCACAGGAAAAATTATCATTCATTAGTAGCAACATTGTTTCGGCATATAATTATCAGACTTGCAGCTATTGATAATTCGAGGGGAGATGTTTGCCTCTTATGCAAGGGAAATTCATTGGTTGGAGTTCCCTGCATTTGATAAATAATTCTGTCACATGAATGCTACATATAACAGGGGAATTTTGGAGGAAATACATGGCAAAATACAGATGTTCGGTTTGCAACTGGGTTTATGATGAGGAGGTTGAAGGACAGGATTTTGATTCACTGCCTGATGACTATACATGTCCGGTATGCGGGGCT
The DNA here is from genome assembly GCF_003722075.1 of Methanohalophilus sp. RSK. Taxonomy (GTDB): domain Archaea; phylum Halobacteriota; class Methanosarcinia; order Methanosarcinales; family Methanosarcinaceae; genus Methanohalophilus. The sequence continues at coordinate 60,579 of NZ_RDSK01000002.1, forward strand.
CCCAAATCCGCTTTTGTTCCTGAAGGCGGGGAAAAGGAAGATGAATCGGTAGAAACGACTGTTGCCGACAAGATCGTCGAACAACTTGAAGCCTTCGGTGTCAGGTTTGTCTATGGGATTCCCGGGGATTCCAACCTGCCCCTGATAGACTCCATCCGCAGGAGTGACAAAATAAAATTCATTCTCACAAGACACGAAGAGACCGCTGCTTTCATGGCTTCTGCACATGGGAAGATCACCGGCGGGCTGGGCGTCTGTATCTCCATAGCGGGCCCAGGTTCTACAAACCTTATCACCGGTTTAATGGATGCTGCTACCGACAGGAGTCCGGTGCTTGCCTTTGCCGGTCAGGTGGCAGAGGTCTATCTTGGAAGTGAGGCCTTCCAGGAGATCGACCAGATAGAACTGTTCTCTCCCTTTGCTGAATTCACAGAAACCATTGCCCGGGAGAACCAGGCGCTCGGTCTGGTCACAAGGGCTACTAAATATGCCTTCAAAAAGCCCGGTGTTGCGGTACTCAGCACACCGACAGACATCCTGGCAGGCAAACTTAGCGGGGATGTATATTTCGCTGAAAAGAGGCTGGTTTCAAACCAGACCGCTCCAAGACCTGAAGATGTGGAAAAGGCTGCGGAATTGATCAACAATCACGAGAAAGTCACTCTCTTTGCAGGCTGGGGCTGTCGTCACAGTGGTGAATTGCTAACACAACTCTCACAAAAAATCAAAGCCCCCATTGCCACTACATCCAGGGTCAAGGGCGTGGTACACGAAACCGATCGTTATAGTCTGGGTGTACTTGGTTCCATAGGTTCAAAACATGCGGCAAAAGCTGTACAAAACAGTGAACTTATAGTTATCATAGGTTCGGGTTTCAGACAGGCCAACCTTGTTCCTTCAGGAATCAGGATTGTCCAGATAGATATCGATCCGACCAAGATCGGAAAGACCTTTGATGTCGATGCTCCTATTGTCGGGGATGCGGATCTTGTACTTAAAGACCTTCTCCCCATTGTCGATGAAAAGGAAGAAATCACTGAGTTTTTATAGCGCATCGATCGGATGAAAAAGGAGCATTATGAGGAACTAGAAACTGATGCACAGGACCTCTCCATACCTGTAAATCCCGGTTATGTTGTACAGGCCATTAAACGCCATGCAGACACTGATGCTATAATTTGTGTAGATGTGGGCGACCATACCTACTGGTTCTACAAGAAATTCATGTGTGAAGGCCAGAAAACATTAATGTGTGCCAATATTGCCAGTATGGGATTCGGACTGCCTGCAGCCCTTTCGGCAAAACTTGATAATCCTGACAGGCAGGTAATATGTGTCACAGGAGATGGCGGGTTTGGAATGCTTATGGCTGATTTCACCACTGCTGTGCGTGAAGAGCTCGGGATCAATGTCATTGTCTTTAATGACGGCAAACTCAAGAACATAAAAAAGGAAGAATTAAGGTCCAGTTATCCTGAATTTGGTGTTAGTTTCCCCAATCCCGATTTTGCGGAATATGCAAAAACTACCGGAGGCGAAGGTTACAGGATAGAAGACCCGGCAAAACTTGATAAAGCTCTTGAAGAAGCATTCAAATCCACCAAACCCTCTCTTATCGATGTGGTTGTAGACCCGGATAAGACTGCTGCAAGTACTAAAAGAGTGGATTAAATATAACAGTGATTCTGCCGGCTTTATGCTGTCCTGCCGGCAAAATCCATTTTTTGGAGTTGGTAAAACGCACCTTTTTAACCAATAATTCCCAAAATGGAACTATATGGCACGTAAACTAGATGAAAAAGACATAGATTTACTGAAAAAACTTGCTCCTGAGTGCATTGATCTGGAATGCAGTAGTTCAGGTGTCAATTTCAAGTCAATCCTGCCACCGGTTGCAAATCATTTTTCCAGAGATATATCTGATTTTTCCCATCGTCTGGAGTCGCTTTCAGGAAAGGAACTGGAATATCTGCTGGACCTGATAAAAGATGGCAGGGAAAGTCTTGGTTGCTTGAGACCGGATTATGTCATGGCTTTTCAGGAAATAGTTGCCAGTAGGGCGGGAGATGAACAGGCTGGTGAAATTATCAGGATTTATACTGCTAATAATATTTGTGAATAAATTGTACAAAGCCAATAGACCTGCAAGGTTTGGTCTGTTGTCTTAATCCTTTTTCGTTCATCTGGTTGACGTAAGGTTTATTAGATATTATGCAACATCTATTCACGATTGTGAAAAAGATTGACGGGAATTTTACGGAGGAAGGCAATGAAGGATGCATTAAAAACACTGAGAGAAACAAAACCATTGGTTCATCATATTACCAACTGGGTTACAATTTATGACTGTGCAAATATAACAAGGGCGTTTGGTGCTCTTCCCGTAATGGCTCATGCTGTAGAAGAATGTGCTGATATGACTAAAATTTCCTCTGCTCTTGTACTTAATATCGGAACCCTGACTTCTGAACTTATCGAATCCATGATAATTTCGGCAAAGGCTGCAAACGAAAAACAAATTCCCGTGGTACTTGATATAGTAGGAGTGGGTGCAACTCAATTCAGAAACCAAATGGCTGCAAAGATCCTTGACAGTGCTCATGTTGATATCATTAAAGGCAACTATTCTGAGATTGCAAAACTGGCAGGTGAAAATGCCCGGACAAAAGGAGTTGAAGCAACTTCTATCAATGCTGATTCCGGCTGGCTTGCAAAGAATTTAGCCACATCAAGGTCATGTACTGTTGTGATGACCGGCAAAGAAGATATAGTCAGTGATGGTTCAAGGATATTTTCCATAAAAAACGGCCATTCAGAAATGGGTTCAATTGTGGGCACCGGTTGCATGGCTGCTTCAATAATAGGTTCATTTGCAGCCCTGAACGATGATTTCTGTGATGCAGCAATAGATGCTTTGACTTTCTTTGGGGTTGCCGGGGAACTTGCGGCTGCCAGGTCAAACGGCAGTGGCAGTTTCAAGATGCATTTGTATGATGAAGTGTCCGGGCTTACTGATGAAAAAGCAGGACCTATGACAAATATTGAGAGTATTGATGGCTGAATTATAGATTTATGAGGGCTCCATTTATGCCATTCTGGAAATCTTTGCTTAATGATATCGATTTCTATCTTGTGACAGATTCCGGCCTATCCAGGAAAGGTACATTGTCCGATGTAAAATGTGCAGTAGCGGCCGGGTGTAAGATTGTCCAGTATCGTGAGAAAGACAAGACCACAAAAGAGATGATTGAAGAAGCAATCCTGATCAGGAAAATATGTGGTGACAATGCCATCTTTCTGGTAAATGACCGTATCGATGTAGCCCTGGCTGCAGGGGCTGATGGAGTGCATATCGGACAGGACGATATGCCGATTGATCTGGCGCGGAATATCCTGGGTGAAAATAAGGTAATCGGCCTTACAGTCCATGATACAGATGAAGCAATCGAGGCAGAAAGAAAAGGGGCTGATTACGTGGGTTTCAGTCCGGTTTTTGACACTACTACTAAAAAGGATGCAGGTATGGGTGTTGGACCTGAAAGGATCCAGGCAGTGAAAACGACAATTGATGTTCCGATTGTTGCCATAGGAGGTATCAATAAAGACAATTGCATTTCAGTGGTTGAAAATGGGGCTGATAGTTTGGTTGCTATTTCCGCAATAGTTTGCAGTGATGATGTCAGGAGAGAAACAGAGTATTTCATTGCAACTATCCGGAAAATAAAGCAAAATCCCTCAAACAGAGTTAATGTGAAGTGATAAAATGATCCTGCATTTATCGGACAATTCTATAGAAATCCGGGCTGATAGTATACCGTTGAAAGATGTACTGGAAATGGCAGATATAAATCCTTTATCTGTTATCGTAGCAAGGGAAGGAACCGTAATACCAGTCGAAACGACTGTATATTCTGAAGATACCCTAAAAGTATATCGGATATCCCATGGCGGCTGAAACACCTCTTTTATGCAAGACCTGTGGAGCAAACGCAGTATCAGGAGGGGAAAATCTCCTTTGTGCAATTCATTTCTGTGAAATGGTAGAAAAGAAAGTCAGGACACATATTGCAGATCAAAACCTTATTCTGGATAATGAACATATAGCAGTTGCATTGTCAGGGGGTAAGGATAGCACAGTTCTTTTGTATATCCTGTCTGAAATACTTCCAGAATATGGGGGAGTGAAACTTACTGCTATTACGGTTGATGAAGGAATACCGAATTACAGGGAAGAGACCCTTGCCTATGCACAGGAACTTGCAAATTTTTTGAATATTGAACACAGGATAATATCCTTCAGGGAAACGTTTGGTGGACCCCTACCCAGCCTTTTGAAAAAAAGAAATGTTTCAGCGTGTACTCTTTGTGGTGTTCTACGGAGAAAAATACTGGAGCAGGAAACCTTTAGCATGGCTGTCCCCAAACTTGCGACAGGACATTCTCTGGATGATGAGGCGGAAACCGCCATGATGAACATACTTACCGCAAATATAGATGCAATAATTAATACTGCATCCCCGAATTCCGGTAAGGAATCAGTGAGGATAAAGCCTCTTTCAGTTTTAAATGAGTATGAAATTGCATTATATGGAATCCTCAAAGGCATATTTCGTGAGTTTCCAGAATGTCCTTATGCAGGACCTTCGCTTCGTGCAGAAGTCAGACAAATGTTTTTGAATATGGAATCAACATATCCAAATATAACCGGGCAGTTTGCGAATAATTATAACTCATTACTATCTTCGATAGCAAATGTAGAGAATCCGTCTGGTAAAAGTAAAAAAGAGTGCAATATATGTGGTGGTCCCACATCAGGTGACATCTGTCGCGCCTGCATTTTGGTCGACGCAAAAAATGATTTTTAAAATCAGCCAGTTTCATGGAAAAATATATGGCTTTATTCACCTATCGAGTAACATTCTTCTTTCAATTGGATAATGGGCTATAGCGGCGTTGATAAGTTCTTCGGCTGTACTTTCTTTAAAAGAGTGGACTTCAACCCGTACCCCAATAGCTTTCAGGTGGTTTATCAGATCGACAAAATCGCCATCTCCACTTACAAGCACAATGGTATCTACTTTGGGTGCAATTGAAATCGCATCAATTGCGATCCCCATATCCCAATCCCCCTTGGTGGAACCATCAGGTCTTACTTTCAGGGCCTTGCTTTTTACTTCCCAACCAATTGAACCAATAAAACTCTTAAAGCCTGACTGGTCGATATCCGGGGTTTCTACAAGATAGGCTATTGCTCTTGTCAATTTTCTTTCCATTACGACAGCATGTAAAAGTTTTTCATAATCAAGTCTTCCGTAATGGATATTTCTGGCAGAATAGAACATATTCTGCACGTCTACAAAAACCGCTAATTTTTGGCTGCTAAACATGGATTACCTATAATATTTTATGTTTAATTATTTATTATCTTTCATTCTGTTTTGGAGTAATGTTTTTACTGTTTTTTATGTTTCATAATATAAAAAATAAAGGTTCAAATTTATTTGTTGCGTACCATTGGTTAGTACCTGTAGTTCTGAAGATTTATACATATAGACGACTGTATAATAGATTAAGGATAAAACATGTTGAATACAAGTCTCAATTGGGGGTAAAGGTATGCATATCAAACATTTGTTTGTCAGCTTGATAGCACTTGCATTACTTTCATCAGCAGCAATGGCAGTTGAAATCATTGTAGATGACAGTGGTGGCGGGAATTATACAACAATTCAGGATGCTGTAAATGCAGCAAATGACACTGACGTGATTATTGTCTATCCAGGTACATATAATGAAAATGTGGATGTGAACAAATCAGTAATCATTATCTCACATTCCGGGAACCCGGATAATACTAAAGTTCAGGCGGCTTCTTCAGCAGACCATGCTTTCAATGTGACCAGGGATAACGTGACAATCAGTGGCTTTGAGATAACAAATGCTGCAGGTACTTCTAAGGCTGGAATATTTCTTGATGCTGTCCAGCACAACACAATAAGTGACAATAAACTATCTAATAATAATTATGCTGTCTTCCTCAATGAATCCAGCAACAATACGCTGACCCGCAATATCGTATCCAACAGCAGTTCATCGGGTATTCAATTGGTAGATAGTGGTAGCAATGTTGTTTATGACAACTATTTCAACAACACAATTAACATTCAGATGTCCGAGAGTGCTGGCAACTCCTGGAATATCGCAAAAACATCAGGTCCAAACATTGTAGGCGGGCCTTCCGTTGGTGGTAACTATTGGGCACATCCTGATGGTACAGGACATAGTGAAACCTGTACAGATGCAAGCAATGATGGCTTTTGTGATTCATCTTTTTATATCACTGGCAGTGATATTGATCATCTTCCTCTTACGGCCAGTCCAGCCATTGATATCGAAAAACATACCAATGGTGAGGATGCTGATGAGAGAAACGGCCCGTACATCAGGTGGAATTACGAGGTCAGATGGGATTTCTACATCAGCAATACCGGCAATGTCAACCTGACAAATGTTGTGGTAGAAGACAATAAATGTGGTATTGTGGGTACCATTCCCTTACTTATGCCTGGGGAATCTGTGCAATTCACAGAGACGACTTCGGCATTGCTGGGTCTGCAAAAGACCAATGCAACAGCCACCGGGACGCCAACAATAGGTCCAGATGTAATGGACTATGACCGCAGTTACTATTTTGGGCATGATTCACAGCCGGCTTTCGATATCCCGACTGCCCAACCGTTATTGACTGCGGGCTTCCTTGGTATAGCAGTTGTAATGTTTATGAGAAGAAAACGCAAATGAGCAGGGCCTTACATCTTTATATTTTTTGAAGTCTCCCGTTTTATGGTCAGGTATTACATTAAAAATTCAAGTATGTCTGGTGTATGGGAAAAATGAAAGGGGAATATTTCCTCTTTTATTACTTATCATCGAATGAAGAATGAGAAAATCCTGTCGATCATGCTCTGTCCGACTCCTTTCCCATTATTCCCCGGATTCTTATCTTTCTTATCCTTTTTGTCTTTTTCATCATCAACATCTGTATTTTCTTCAAAATTCTGCTCGCCGCCACAATCGATACAGCAGGGTGTATAGTTGAAATAGGTTGCCCAGTTGTTACCATCGAAGTCTTCACCGTCTGCCCAGGCAGTTTCACTTACGTCCCACACATTCTTCTTATCGTCACTTGATGGGCTTACAACTACTGCATGGGCTGCAATGAACGTCTCATTACAGGAATCCAGAGGTACTTCGTATGTTACCTGTTCCCGGTAACTTTCCCATTCATCCTTATATGTGAACTGACCGGGTATCGGGTTCCCATTTTTTTGTTGCAGTTCATTAGGGTCGTCGGCTACTTCCAGATGTGTCTCTGCTATTCTCCAGGGCTCATCCACTTCATAGGTTATTCTGAGAGTCGTCTGGTTCTCTACACATATTTCAGACAGGTTTACTATTCCTACGTCTATATGTTGCCCTGCATAAAGCGTAACAGTTTTCTGACAGTCATCTTCAGCAAGAACGCCGGTTACAGACATTGTCATAAGGGCAATGAACACTATAAATAACTGAATTTTTAGTTTCATAATCTCATACCACCTTTACCTCTATTGAGCTGTAGAAGGCAATCCATTGAATGGATTCAGCTCATATCGCACCATAATGGTATAAGCTGACAAGATATAAATAAATATATAGATTATAATAAAATTATATTTACGAACTTTTTACTAAGATATAGTTCTTCTTGAAATTGTCTTTTGGATACCGGACAACGACCTATATACGTCAGGAAACCAATTTGGTATTAATGAAAGTACTATCCGGCCTTTTTAGGGAAACACTGATGCAATGGAATGAAGATGACGGTATAACCAGTAGTGCGGCTCTTTCATCTTTGTAGCGGAGATGATCAATGTACGCTCAAAGAGTGCCAACAGTAACAAATCTGCTTAAAAAAAAGAGATAGCAAGATGTTTGCCATCTGAAAATCAGATGTAATCATACTTTTTCAGGATAGTTTGCAAATCCATTATCAGGTCACCGCTTTTTTTGGCATCTTCTATTTCCTGAAGTAACAGCTGTATCAATTTATCTGCATCCTGGCATTTTTTGTAATACTCGGGATCCAGAAGGACATCTTCAGGGATTTTTTTGCTTTTAACCACCCTGTGCAAATCATTTGTATATATTATTGTCTGGTCACAATAAATTCTCAGGAATCGTGCATTGCTTCCTTCTACTTTTTTATATATTGTCCTGATATTGTCAGAAGCCAGATATTTGCCTTCTTTTACTTTTATCCATACCATATTGATGAGCCCTGGACGGTACACATTATTTCAACTAAATATAGTTTTTTAAGAATAATTAATAATGAAAAATGGTATTTTAGCCAGCAAGTGATTCAACCTGATAATCATCGCTTTTTGCCAATGAAATAGTAAGCTATAGCTCCAAGTACATTAAACAACAATGATTCTCCATCTCAAAAAAAAGGAATTTGGGTTAATTGAAAGCCAAGGGAGATATAAAGGGCATACCAAAGGCGGTTTGCTATTTGATCAGCATACAGAATAAATAATATTATAATATTAAAATATATTTTATTAACTCCTAATTTCCCTTCTTTTAATTATGTATACCAGAGATACAACGATATTGATCAACCCAAGAAAACCTCCTATAACCCATACCGCAGTCTTTGGATCCCATTTTAAACTATTATTTTTTACATATTGAATATCATAGTAAAGTGATAGTGGAAGGCCAAAACCTCCTACAATTACAGCTAATACCCTTATTGTACTTGGAATAAATTCTATCACATTCATTGGAATTAAAGTGAATGAAAATATATTTAGTATTGTGCAGATTATGATACCATAATACCAATTCTCAGAAAAATATGGTTTTTGCGAAGAATACTCATGCTCTTTTATAGAAGTGGTTGTGGAGGTATTATTCTGAAATCCACAATCAGGGCATAATTCATCGGTATTTGTGAATTGATTCGTTTTATTCTCAAATGTCAGTTTATTCCTTGATTCTGAATCACTTTTTATTTGATTTTCTAATGAAGGATTCGATTGATTTTGAACTTCATTAATTATTTTTATAATATTATCCCTATCAATCAGTTCGACATTATTAACATTGCCCAATTGGATTGCAGAATCGGTAAAGTAATTATTAGTGACCACAGAACACCTGTTACAATCATACAATGCCTTTGAAGAAACAACTTCCTGTATAGCTTTGTTTGATACTTTACTCCTATAACATTTTGTTTGTACGGCAATTTTATCATTATCTCTTGATATGATTAAATCTGCTCCTTGGTCTCCTGATAGTGGAGTATATTGTACCTCATATCCCAAGTTTCGGTAAAGGTTACCAACATATTTTTCAAATTTATAACCATCCATAAAATCAATTTCATTTAGTGATTCAGTTGGTAGTGTTGGTGATTCACCGTCATGAGAATATAGTATCACCACACCTAATATAATGCACACTACCCCCATCAGGAAAAGAAATAAAAAAAATATAACATGAAGTAGGCCTAAATATCCTATAGTAAAAACTAATAAAAATCCTACAATAATTAATGAAATCGCTGACACTTCTACATCTTCAGGGGTATATTTCTTTTTACTAATTATTATAACCTCAAAAAAAAGATAAAATTAACGATATTTAAATATTTTTAATAAAACAAAGCCTTATGTCTTATTTCTTATGATTGTCCTTATCGTAATAGTTTTTCAAAAGTGTTAAATAATTGAACTCATTTAAATTATATATATGTCCAATAGAAGATTTTATCCGAATACTGGCTATTTTGAACTTTCACCAGGGGAAATATCTGGTTCAAAAGCAGACATATCTGGTTTGTTATTTTCTATGGATTCGCCACATAGAAAATCAAATAGTTCTCCTACTTCCACTCAATATTTTGAAAAAGGATATTCTTTGTTGAATAAGGGACACTATAAAGATTCTATCCCTTACTTCAATGAATCATTAAAAATAGATAGTCAATTTGTTGCAAGTTTGTTGTATAAAGGATTTGCCCATTTTAAAATGTCACAATACAAAGAAGCACTTGATGCATATGACAAAGTGCTAAATATAGATACAATTGATTCAAATTATGCCAAATCATATCTTGGTCAGGGTAAAGTCTATGCCTATGAAAATTTTGACCATGACGATATGTATGACCCAAAAAGGGCACTATATTGTTTTGAAAGGTCGATTGAGTTATATTCAAAATCTGTAGAATGTTGGATTGAGCTGGTTGATATTTATATCAAGTTGGAACGTTTTGATGATGCAATAAAGGCTACACAGCAATCTTTAAAGTTAGGTTCCAAAAATCCAGATGTTTGGATGGCAGCGTCCTCTTTCTATGAATTTATGAGTATAAAATGCACGGAAAAAGCTTCTGAATTGAATCCAACCAATGAACTTATCCAAGAACGTTTGGAAATCAAGGATGAAAATAATATATGGTTAGATATGAATTATTTTTTCTATGTGCGTTCCAACGAAAAGTAAAATATAATTTATACTTTTCTACAAAAAATAGAGGTAGGTAAACATGAACAGACATAAATTATTGATTATTGCAATGATATCCATATTCTGTGTAACCATATTATCATCTGGTTGTTCCATGAATACAAACGATAATCTCAACCAAGTACAAAATTTTGATAAGATTATCTTTAAAGACCAAGATAAGTTGTATAACTTATATGAAGAAATTGAATCAAAAAAAGATTATCGTGCTTTTGCAGGTGAATCAAAAAAAGATTATGCTGATGCAGAAGAATATACTGAATATTCAGAAGATGCAATTTATCACCTAAGAGAATATGGTAATTTTCTTAAAGAAAATAAAAATACATTAGAACAGGACGGAGTCGACACATCAACTAAATTCTACAACGTTTCAGAATGTTACAGGAATATACTTTCTATGGATGCTGAAATTTTAAATGTAATTCATAATGAATACGCTTGGGAAATGAAAACTGATTTTAGTGTACCAGGGTACAATAAATATATGGACTTTTCAGTAGTAGCTATACACCATGTTGAAGAATATGAATATTTTTTAAGAAACAATGAAGAAGAATTAGAAAAAAGCGGAGTCGATGTCTCTGACTTATTGATTACAATTTCATCATACAAGCAAGATATAAAATACGTGAGGAACAATATGTAATTCATAAGTAGAGTGTATATAAAGAGAGAATACTGTCAAACTTGGGGTGCACTATGCACACTGATGATAATTGGGCTGCATTTTATGGATCAGTTACCAATCTTAAATTGAATTATTTTTTTAAAAGCATGCTTAAAATGCTCCTTCTTGGCATGTTTCTGTACGAATCCCCTTCAGTATTAGCAACCCTGAAATTAGTATCAATATCGCACATATATGGAAGGGTGTTTCGAAGGAGACATAGCCGGCCAGTATTCCCCCAAACAGGGGTCCGGTTGCCATGCCTGCCGCCTGAGCACTTGTAATTATGCTTATCCGTCTGCCTGTTGAATGCCCGCCTGTCATATCCACTGCCAAAGCCATCAAGGGCGTTTCAACTGCGGCCATTGATATTCCCTGCATGATCCGCAGTATTATTAGCTCTTCAATATGTATTACATGTCCCAATCCGATAACAATCAGGGCATTTATGGCAATACCTGAGATAATTATCCATTTGCGTTCTATGCGATCGGACAGAATTCCCATTGGTGTCTGGAAAATAATACGGGATATTACATAGGCTGAAACTGCCAGGCTGAGGAAAAACTCCCCTGTCTGAAGCCTCTGCTGGTAGGCCGGTAGAAGGGAAAGGACGATGGTAATCCCTACCATCATCATGAAAATTGCAACTGCGAGAATATAGTACTCCTTCTGGTTTGCATGGTCCGCCGTTCCCGGTTCTTCTGGTTGTGGTGGAGGTGCTGTTTCTTTTACGAAAAATTGCACCAATAACAAAGTTGCCAGTACAAGAAGTCCACATATATAGAAACCAACATCAAAGTTTGATATCGCCAGTATACCCCCGGCGATGATTGAACCTATTCCAAAAGCAAAACCCCTCAGGCTTGAGTATATCCCGATTGCCTGGCCCCTTACAGATGAGGTGGAAAGATGGGTAACCATTGCTACAATCGCAGGAACTGTAGCTCCAATGGCAATTCCCTGTATAATACGCAGCAAGGTCAGGCTCTCAAGTGAGGAAGTATAGGGATAGGATATACAGAGAAGGGTGTAAATGACATATCCCACAACGAGAAAATCCTTTCTTCTGTTGAGTCGGTCACTCAACCGGCCCATAAAAGGCTGGGATAGTGAGTTTGCAATTCCAAAAGCTGCAGTTGCAATCCCCGCTTTCAGTACTGCAGGCATCTCTGCTATTATTCCTACATCAAGCCTGGCAGCATACAGAGGTATAAAAAACAGTAGCATACCAGTTGCCAAATCTTTGAATAGCTTGGAAAAAGACAAGATATAGAGCTGCTTGTTTATGGAATTATGGTCGTTTCTCATATTTGTTTCCGGTTATCTATAGGCTAATCATAGTAGTTAATGTACGTTTAAAGACTTCCGGAAAAACTTGCTGGTTTATATGAGATTAAATGATGTATTCAGAAGTTGTATGCATATATTACCCGATTGCATAAGGCCCGCCCAAAGAATGGGTTCTCCTGCTGCCAGCAGGTAGTGCGAGGTAACATTTTTCTCCGCTTTTATGTCTTTTATGTAACTATGTCCATAAAAAAACACAAGTAATATCATCATCGAAGCTGCCGGGATAATGCCGGCAAGTATTCCATATGCAATTACAATTATCGTTAAAAGGTTCAGTACGTTCAGCATATTGAGAAGTTTTTCTGAATTTCCTTTCATACATACCGGAATTGTCAACAAACCTTTTTTCTTATCCCCTTCTGTATCTCTCAGATCAAATAGGATCTGTATCTTAAGCATTCTTAAGAAAATAAATGCGGAAAGCAAAATTGCAGCGCTTGTTATTGGCTGGGAGTAATATGCCAGGAGAAGGAAAACCAGCAATGCCCAGACAGCCGAAACAAAAAAATTCTTAAATGCAGGAATGAAACGTGTTAAATTCTTGAAGCATGAGTGGTACAACAATCCTAACACGAGGATGGAAAATCCGATAACCATGTTTATGATATCGCTCCATATAATATATATGGCACTCATGGCAAGCGTAGCGCCACAAATGGTCAGTGCAATCCTTTTCCGGTTATCATCTGCATTTATATAAACCGATCTTTCTGAGTTTGTCTGTTTATCTTCTTCTGCTCCAGTTGTGTAATCATAGAAATATATTGCATAAAACATAAGATAGATAGCAACCAAGAAATCCCAGCTTATAAATATGCTACAAAAGATCGAAGCCATGTAGACAACCCCAACGGCGCCAGCTGCAAATAAATGTCCTCCATATATGAACTCCTTCCAGAGGTTTTTTTCGATTTTTGAAATTTCTATATCAGGAAAGTGCCGCTTTCTTCGTACTACTTGCTCCATACTGAGGAATAGTTATGTGCATCAATGTAAATTATATGGTAAAGAATAATTAAATTATGTTCATAATATCGGCATAAGCTCATATTTATGAATTATATATTATTAATTATGACCATATAAATACAGTAAATTCCATATCTGGACGAACTTTCGCCTGTTATATTTCACATGGTAAATCTTTATAAATATTGAATCCAATCAAAAACGAAAGGGTGATCCACCGATGAAATACTGGCAGCCAGAATATGAAACCATGAAAAAAGATGAAATGCGCCAATTACAGTTAAAACGACTAAAAAAAACGGCTGCAAGCGTCTATGGAAGCGTTCCTTTCTACAATGACAAATTTAAAGCACTTGGTGTCTCCCCTGAAAATATCAATTCAGTTGATGATATCACAAATCTTCCCATAACAAAAAAACCCGATCTCCGTGCCAACTATCCTTTCGGCCTTTTCGCAACTCCTAAAAAAGATGTGGTCCGTATCCATGCATCCTCAGGAACCAGCGGGAAACCTACTGTTGTCGGATATACTGAAAATGACATCCATACATGGGCAGATATGATGGCCCGCGATCTTAATATGACAGGAGTTGAACCGGACGATGTTTTCCAGAATTCCCTGAATTATGGCCTTTTCACCGGCGGACTTGGCTTCCATAACGGTGCTGAAAGGCTTGGTGCAATGACCGTTCCTGCCGGTACCGGCAATACTGCCAGGCAACTTGAAATGATGCAGGATTTTGGAGTAACTGTAATTAATTGTACTCCTTCTTACGCTCTCTATCTTGCTGAAACCGCAGAAGAGATGGATATTCTGGATAAACTCTCATTACGTATAGGCACCTTTGGAGGAGAACCCTGGTCATCCAACACACGAAAAGATATTGAGAATGTCTTTGGAATGAAGGCTTATGATTCCTATGGTTTATCTGAACTTATCGGTCCCGGGGTTGCTTTTGAGTGTGAAGAACAGGATGGATTACATATATGGGATGATCATTTCCTTGTAGAGGTACTGGATGCGAATGGCGAACAGGTGGCTGAGGGGGAAAAAGGCGAACTTGTCCTGACATCCCTCACCAAGGAAGCCTTCCCCGTCATACGCTATCATACAGGTGATATTACCCGATTGCTTGAATCCGAATGTGCATGTGGGAGAACCAGCACTCGAATTTCCCGTATAATGGGCCGGGCAGATGATATGTTAATCGTACGCGGGATCAATATATTCCCATCCCAGATAGAGGATGTACTTGTGGGTATCAATGAGATTACCGATCAGTTCCAGATACTGCTCAAACGTAATGCACATAAGATGGATGAAATTACTGTCAGGGTGGAACTTTCAGACAATGCTTTTACAGGGGAACTGAAAGATCTGGCTGCTGTTAAAAAACATGTTGAAAATGAACTTAAAAGTGTACTGAATATACGCACCAATGTTGATCTTGTGGAAAAAGGTACTATTCCTCGCACTACTGGAAAAGCAAAACGAGTAATCGATCATCGTGAAGCACTCTAAAAGGAAGTGTAAATATATGCCACATGTAATGGAATTGTTGGGGAAGACCCGGATTGTTGTACGGGATGGCAAAGTCATCGAGGTTGGGGAGCCTACCGTTAAATGGTGTCCCATTTTTGATAAGGTGCGTGGGATCAAGGAAATTACTCCAGAAGCTGCCCGGGAAAATATGGAATTCCGGATAAAGGATTTTGGTCTTTTCACACCCGAAAGGAAGCTGGAGCAGGATGTTTTCGTGGGATTCGGTGCTTCTGAAGTCATGATGACCGGCCTGAACCGGGACATGCTTGATACAACTGTCACCGTGTGCGATGGAGCGGGTACTGTGATCACAAACAACCCTAAACTTGTACAGGGAATGGGTGCCCGTATCTCAGGACTGATTGAAACAGAACCCATTGATGCTGTAATTAATGGTATCGCAGAAAAGGGTGGAATTGTACTGGATACGGCCACTGCTGAAATAAACCCTGAGGGAGGCGTATTGAAGGCAGCTAAGCTGGGATACAAGAGAATTGCAGTAACTGTGGTCCATTCCAAAAATGCGGCACGCTTGAGACAAATTGAAGCTGACGAAGAATTGGACCTGCTTATCATTGCAGCACATACCACCGGTCTGGGAAAAGAGGAATCAATGGAACTTTTCCAGCATGTTGATATTACAACTGGATGTGCTTCCCGCCAGATACGTGAATCAATAAAACCTCTTGCACAGGTAGGTACGGCAGTACCGCTTTTTGCATTAACACAAAAGGGTAAGGAAATGCTGCTTGAGAGGGCAAAGGAAGTGGACTCCCCCGTCCTCATAAATACAATGCCCCTGCCGGTGTTACCGGAACATAAACAGCCCCGGGAACTTGTCTGAATTATTCAAAGGAAGTAAGTCAACTACCCCTCCCTTACGACAAGGGGCTTGAATGTCAATTAAGCATTCGTCTGGGTGGCTGACAAGCACCCCTGAGATTCCAGGATATACCTGTAATCTCGTGTTTTGTGTTCAATATTCATTGCACCAATTAGGTCGGCATTGTTT
>NZ_RDSK01000003.1 GCF_003722075.1 Methanohalophilus sp. RSK
AACTGCCATTGCGTGAGTCAGACAGAATTGTTATCTCCTGTCTCCATTGATATGAAGGTGATTATGTTTCCACACACGTATTGTGCGGGAACTCATGAATATCGCTTTTGATATATATACCTTTTGATCCGGCCAGGCCGGAACAAATCACACGACAAACCGGCGAGGTTCGCGCATGAAACAGGTTATAGAAAGCAGCCCTAAGATACCATCATAATATATATAGATTTCGTGATAAGGCATTTCACATGGATTTGCGGAATCCAAACATAAATAACACGCAAATATAAATAGTAGAAAAGCAAAGTAATTTGCGGGATTTATTATGTATGCGAAGAACCAACTGAGGGATCGCTTTTTACAGCGCTGAATCGATTAGAAATAAAGAAATAACCATTTTTGATACTACCCTTCGCGACGGGGAACAAACCCCTGGTGTATCCCTGACCCCAAAACAGAAGTTCAATATTGCAACGCAGCTTGACAAGCTTGGGGTAGATACGATTGAAGCAGGTTTTCCAATAGCATCCGAAGGAGACAAAGAATCGGTACAATCAATAGCCAACGCAGGCCTTACTTCCGAGGTCTGCGGTCTTGCCCGGGTGCTTACAAAAGATATCGACGCCTGTATAGACGCAGGAGTGGATATGGTGCACACCTTCGTCTCCACATCGGATATCCAGAGGGAACATACCATACGCAAAAGTCGTGAAGAAGTACAACAAATGGCCACCCAGGCCGTGGGATACATAAAAGACCACGGACTGAGATGTATGTTTTCTGCTATGGATGCCACACGAACCGACCTCGATTACCTGGTAGCAATCTACGGGGCAGCAGAGGAAGCTGGATGTGATATTATCAACGTGCCGGACACCGTGGGCGTAATGTCCCCGTCGGGCATGTATAACCTGATAAGTGACCTACGCCAGGAAATCAGTATACCCATAGATACACACTGCCACAACGACTTTGGGCTTGCTGTATCAAACAGCCTGATGGGAATCGAAGCGGGGGCTAACCAGGCACAGGTGACGGTGAACGGTCTTGGTGAGAGAGCAGGCAACGCAGATCTGGCAGAAACGGTCATGAGCCTCAGATCCATATACGGCGCCAGCCTCAATATCAATACAGAATATATCGTTGAAACCGCACGAATGGTCGAACGTTATACAACCGTTCCTATTACAGCCCATCGTCCGGTTGTTGGTGAGAATGCGTTTGCGCATGAATCAGGAATCCATACCCACGGCGTCCTCGAGAATTCTGACACCTTCGAACCGGGCATAATGACCCCGGAGATGGTGGGCCACACACGCCGTATCGTACTGGGCAAACATGCCGGCAAACATGCGGTACGCAGATCCCTTGAAGCTGCCAACCTTAACCCCAATGATGAACAACTCAATCACATCATTGAGAAGGTAAAAACAATAGCAGACAAGGGCAAGCGACTGACAGATGCTGACCTGTACGCGATTGCCTGTGCAGTCATGCACAAACCAACGGGTAAGCCTGCAATTGACCTCAAAGAGCTGTCTGTAATGACGGGTAACGTCACAACACCTACAGCCGTTGTGAAAGCACAGGTTAACGATGAAGAAAAGATACTTTCAAATATCGGAACCGGGCCCGTTGATGCCGCACTCAAGGCAGTAACCGGTATAATCGGGGAACACGCCACCATAAGCATCCACGACTTCCGCATTGAAGCGGTAACCGGTGGTTCGGATGCCGTTGCAGAAGTGATAGTCGGCGTACAGGATGAAAACGGACGGATAGTGTCCGCACGTTCCGCAAGTGCAGATATTGTATATGCATCCGTTGAAGCACTCGTAACCGCTATTAACATGCTCCTCCAGAAGTGAGGAACATGTTACCTTATTTTATTGATTCACACTGCCATCTTGATTTTTCCAAGTTCAACCGCGATCGTGAAGAGGTTATCCATCGTGCAAAAGAAGCAGGGGCCTGTGAAATGATCAACTCGGGTATTGATCTGAAAACCAACATTTCAACCCTTGAACTGGCTAAAACCCATGACTGCATCCACCCAACAATAGGGTTAAGCCCCATGCTCGCCACAAATCCCGATAAAGACAGGCCGCAGGAAGTTCTCTCCCAGCTGGATGAACAGGCCGGACAGGCCATAGGAATAGGGGAAGCGGGGGTGGACTACTATCACTGTACGGATGAGAAACTGCGCAAGAGACAGAGAGATATATTCGAACAGGTCATCTCAATCGCGGAAAAACATACAAAACCGCTGGTTATCCATGGTAGGGATGCCGAGGAAGAAGCGCTTGCAATGGCAGGCCATCTGGACAGGGTAATCTTCCATTGCTACGGTGGCTCCCTTGAAACAATGAAAAAAATAACTGATGCCGGCCACTACATATCCATACCTACCCTGGTCTGCTTCTCCAGCCATCACAAAGAGATCGCTGCCACTGTACCTGAAGAACTCATGCTGATAGAAACAGACAGCCCCTATCTTTCACCTCGCAAGGGCCGCAATGAACCCGCATACCTGATTGATTCCATAAATACAATAGCAGAAAAAAGGAATATGGAACCTGCCGACGTGGCAGAAATCACACGGAAAAACACCTATACCGCATTCAAAATCTAAGGGATACATATGAAAGTCATACAATGCAATGCCACCACCAATGATGCAAACTCCTACCTTATAAACGACAGTATCCTCATCGATACCGGGCTGAACGGAGAAAGACTTGCCCGGGAAATTGAAACTCATATAGATCTCAATAAACTGGAACTGATAATCCTGACCCACTGCCACTATGATCATACAGCAGCTGTGCCCCTGCTTGTGGAACTCAGTGGGGCAAAGGTCGGCGTCCACAGGGCAGATGAGCCTATGCTCACGGATGATATGGGAAGTGTATCAACATTCTTTGGGCAAAAAGCGCCTGCTATCGAGCCGGATATCCTCTATGAAGACGGAGACATGATCAAATTAGACGAAATCGAAGCCCTTCAGATAATCCACACACCCGGCCACACTCCGGGAGGCATATGTCTCTACGAACCTTTTTCCAAAAGCCTGTTCTCGGGAGACACAGTCTTTGCATCCGGCGGATTTGGACGCACGGATTTTGAAGGAGGCTCAGCCAGACAACTCACCGAATCAATCGAAAAACTGGCAGAAATCGATGTAGAAACCCTCTATCCCGGCCATGGCCCGGTGGTAAAAAGTGATGCCAACCGCCAGATCCAGCTTTCAATGCGTGCATCCCGAACCATATGGTGATCCAGAACAATGAAACACGATAAAAAAACATCAAACCCCCTCCCGATGTCAAAAAAAGAAATGTATCAGCGGGGATGGGACACCCTTGACATAATCATAGTAACAGGCGATGCATACGTTGACCACCCTTCCTTCGGGGCTGCCCTGATAGGCCGCCTCCTTGAGGCCAGGGGATTCAGAGTAGGAATAATAGCCCAGCCTGCCCACGATAAACCGGAAGAGTTAAAGAAACTTGGAAAACCGGAACTTTTCTTTGCTGCAACCGCCGGCAACATGGACTCAATGGTATCCAACTATACGCCATCCCTCAAGCCACGTAAGCGTGATATGTATTCTCCGGGAGGTACCCCTGGTATGCGACCGGATAGGGCGACCATTGTATATTCCAATCGCATACACCAGGCATACCCGGATGCCCCTATTGTGATTGCAGGCGTAGAAGCCTCCCTGCGCAGACTGGCACAATATGATTTCCAGTCAGGAAAGGTAAGGAAATCAATTCTTGCAGATGCCCCGGCAGACCTTCTTATATATGGGATGGGCGAAACCCAGACAGAAGAAATCGCACGCAGATTACAGGCAGGAGAAGATATCAAACAAATAAAGGACATTCCCGGTACCGTCTGGAAAACCCCGGTGAAAACCTGGAAAGAAGAACTTCAAGGCATGGATTATATCGAACTGGAATCCTACACTACGGTTTCAGAAGAAAAGGAAGCCTTTGCCAGGAATTACAAAACCCTCTGGCAGCAGCAAAATCCGGGAAATGGGAAAATACTGGTCCAGCCCCACCCCAAAACTATCATTGTCCAGAATCCTCCGGCAAAACCTCTTGAGACCCAAAAGCTGGATGAGGTTTATGAGTTACCTTACACAAGACAAAAACACCCCGCTTACAAAGAGGACATCCCTGCTATTGAACCGGTGCGCTTCTCCCTCACTACCCACAGGGGTTGCTTTGGTGCCTGTTCCTTCTGCGCCATCGCCCACCATCAGGGCCGCATGGTTAATTCCAGGAGTATTGAATCACTCTTAAGAGAGGCAAAAAGCCTCACCAAAATGAAAGATTTCAAGGGAAATATCAATGGAGTGGGAGGGCCCACCGCAAATATGTATTCAATGGAATGTTCCCGTTGGAAAGACAAAGGGGTGTGTACCGACAAGCTGTGCCTCTACCCCGAGGTCTGCCCGTCAATGAATACTGACCACAGCAAAAACATGGAACTACTAAACCGTCTGGAACAAATTCCCGGGGTGAAAAAGGTGTTCATAACTTACGGTGTGCGCTACGACCTTGCCCTGACCCAACCTGAGTATCTGGAAATGATATGTAAAAAGCATGTCAGTGGCAGACTTGCTGTGGCACCGGAGCATTATTCAAAAAAAGTCACCGACAGCATGAGAAAACCCGGCAGGGATGTTTTTGAAAAGTTTGTGGAAATGTATTCAGCAATCAACAAGAAACTGGGCAAAGAGCAATACCTTCAGACATATCTCATGTCCGGCCACCCGGGTTGCGGGCTTAAAGAGATGATCGAAACTGCCGAATACATACGTGATAATAAACTGTATAGTGAGCAGGTCCAGGATTTCACACCAACCCCCATGACAGCATCCACCTGCATGTATCATACCGGAATCGACCCCTTCACCGGGGAAAATATAGAAGTTGCCACTTCACGCAGGGACAAGAAGATCCAGCGCACAATCCTCCATTACAGGGACAAACGAAATCGCAAATATATTCTTGAAGCTTTAAAAACGGCAGACCGAATGGATCTTGTGGGTAACAGCTGGAAATGTCTGATTTCCGGTAAAAGCGGCATGTGGGAATCCAAAAAGAAATGAACATTTTTAAAGAAATTTTATATAATTATATGTATATATACATCGTATATATAGACTCTACAGGAGATTGCTCATGCTTCAAAAGAAGCAATTCGAAATACTGATGGTAGATGACAAGCCTGAAGACATCGATATTATCGAGAATATGCTTCAGGCAGAGTATACCATAACAAAGGCAAATTCAGGAATTGACAGCCTGGAGATAATGGAAAAAACAACTCCTGATGTGATTTTGCTGGATATCGACCTGAATGATATCAGTGGCCAAGAAGTATGCAGGATCCTCAAGCAGCGTCAGGATACACGTACCATCCCCCTGATCATCGTAACAGCCATAAACGACAGGGAGGAAAAAATCAGGGCCTTCAATAATGGGGCGGATGATTTTGTCCTGAAACCGGTCGATGAATTCATACTCAAGAGCCGTATTGAGACCCTGCTAAAAGTAAAAGGGTTGCAGCAGCAGATCCTTCAGGAAAGGGACCTGGCACTCAAGTATATAGACACGGCGGGTTCCATAATGATAATCCTGGACAGGCATATGAATATCAAAATTGCGAACCAAAAAACTGCAAAGGTGCTGGGATATGAGACCTCCGTACTAAAGGAAAAAAACTGGATTGACAGTTTTGTTCCTGCAGAGGAAAAAATAAAGGTCAAGAAGCAATTCAAAAGACTACTCAATGAAGAAAAAGGCATACCCGAATACCTGGAAAATCATATTATAAACCGCAAAGGGGAAAAAAGGTTAATTCGCTGGCGCCAGACTGTTTTAAGGGATGATGTGGGTGAAGTAGGAGAAATAGTGGTTGCCGGCGAAGATGTCACAGCCCAGAAAGAGACTGAAGAGCAACTCAAAAAGGCCTACGAAGAATTAAAAACTATAGACCAGGTCAAAAAAGAATTCATTGCCAATATCAGTCATGAACTTCGCACTCCCATGATATCGCTCAAAGGTTTCAGCGACCTGCTCAGCAAAGAGAGGCTCGGAGAACTTGGCGCGGAACAAAAAAAAGCCATGGAGTCCATCTCTCGCAATTCGATATTTCTACACAGACTCATTGAGTCATTATTTTATGCAGATGATACAGCCAGAGATAACATACGCTATTCCTTTAGCCCTCTGGATATAAACAAATTTTTAAAAGAAATACTACAGGACATTTCCATTCAAATTAGGGAAAAGGGAATTACTATAGATACCTGCTTTGATGACAGCGTTTGTGAAATTTCTGGCAGCTCTAATTACCTCAGAAGAGTATTCCTCCACCTGCTGGATAACGCTATCAGGTTTTGCCCGGCAGATTCCATGATATCCATCACAACACTGAAAAAGGAAGATAATATCGATATCTGTTTCGAATATGTACCTGAATTACCAGACACAAGCGAAGACAACATCCCACCTCTTGAAGACATGGACAGGGGAGGCTTACGTATGTGCCGGGAAATTATCGACACACACAAAGGGGAACTGAAAATAACAGAAAGCGAAAGCCTCACACAAATTTTCGTGAAACTCCCGCCACTTCAAAATTAACAGATAGCCTTTTCAAGCAGCTCAATAAGATCTATGAGCTCGCGGTCTTCTGCAGCCATCTCAAGATTGGAACGGCACAGAGGACAGGAAGTTACGAGTAGTTCAGCCTTTTCTGGAATCTCGTCCAGTCTTTTGGAGGCAAGGGACTGGGATAGATCTGAGAAACTTCTCCTCACGCCACCTCCACCACCACAGCAACGTGCATTTTCGTGGTGAGTGTCCATCTCCTCAAGATTGCAGATACGCCTGATAACATTGCGCGGTGCTTCATAGATACCATGTGCCCTGCCTATATGGCACGGGTCGTGATAGGATACGGAAATATCAAGTCTCTTGATATCAAGTTCATCGAGTTTTTGCTCTAAAAATTCGGAAACATGAAGTACATCCAGTTCTCCGGGATAATCCTTTTTCAGGGTAGTGTAGCATCCAGCACATCCTGTGATAATGGTTTTTGCCCCGCTTTTTTTAATCTGTTCCAGGTTATGCTCGATCAATTCGGAGGCATCAGAACCTGTGCGAAGCAGAGGGGAACCACAGCATACCTCATCCTTCAAAACACCCACCCCGAACTTCTTGAGGATATCAAAGGTTTTGCGTGCAACTTCCGGATATCTGTATGCAGTCATACAACCTGCAAAATAAACATACTCACATTTATCAGGCAATTTTTCCTTCTCATCAGATTCAAGCCAATGCAGACGTTGCCGGGATTCACGCAGGGGATTGCCCCATTCAACAGCGTCCTTTTTGAGTTTTTCCTGAGCCTTACTGGCCCCGGCCTTGCGCACAACAGCTGCACGTGCATTTTCAACTATATCCGGAGGTGTTGCCCCGGAAGGACACATTTGTTCACATATTCCGCAGGTTGTACAGGTATCCAGGGAAAACCGGAAACTGTCATCAATATCCGAATCATCATCGATTTGCTGGGCGATGAGCATCCTTCCTCTGGCATTGGTGGATTCCCAACCATATTCATTGAATACGGGACAATAAGCCCTGCAGGTTCCACAGTGTACACATTTCAGGATCGACCTGCGATCTTCACTATTCATTTATCCACCCCCAGTTTTCCGGGATTAAGGATTCCTTTGGGATCAAGGGCTTTCTTGATAAGGGCCATTACCGGCAGGGATGTAGGATGCTCTAGTTCCATGTAGTCCGAGCGTGCACCACCAATGCCGTGTTCTGCGGAGACCGTTCCTCCTAATTCTATTGCCTTGCGGTAGATAAGGTCAGCAGCCCTGTGGAGCTTGTCCCATTCCTCCTCACTGAGCATATCGATACTCATACCGGTATGCAGATTGCCATCTCCTATATGGCCATATATCATGATCGGA
The DNA here is from genome assembly GCF_003722075.1 of Methanohalophilus sp. RSK. Lineage (GTDB taxonomy): Archaea > Halobacteriota > Methanosarcinia > Methanosarcinales > Methanosarcinaceae > Methanohalophilus. The sequence goes on from NZ_RDSK01000003.1 coordinate 8,009, forward strand.
ATTCCTACTTCATCGGATATCCTGTGTACATTCTCGATCATTTCAGGTATCTTTTTTATCGGCACACCGACATCCTCCCCTACATACACCCGATTGCGCAGGGGATCCAGACGGCTGATTGCCGCCCCCACTATTCGCCGGGCAGCCCAGATGCGGTCACTTTCCTCTTCATCGCGTGCAGCACGTATGTCATCCGCAATCTCTTCACATACCTTTTTCACCATTTCTGAAGCCTCAGAGACCGCACCTTCTGAACCATCCACCTCAACCATGAGAATAGCACCTGCATCAGGGATATCAAGACTCGGATCATAGGATTTCAGGGCACTTATAGTAGTACTATCCAGTATTTCACAGGCTGAGGGAATTGTTCCCGAGGAAAGGATACGCACAACTGCGCCTCCGGCTTTTTCCGCACTATCAAAAGAGAGGAGAATTACCAGCCTGGCGCGAGGGAGGGGATGAATCTTCAAAACTGCCTCAGTAATTATGCCCAGGGTTCCTTCAGAACCTACCATCAGGGCTGTCAGATCATAACCTGAAGCCATTTTTAGTGTTCTTGAACCGGTCCTGATGATGCTGCCGTCCGCAAGGACTACTTCAAGGTCCAGCACATAACGTTTCGTAGTCCCATATTTTACGGAACGCATTCCACTACCATTGTTTGCTATAAGGCCAGCCAGGGTACACATAGCAGTGCTACCAGGGTCAGGAGGGAAGAAAAAGCCGTGGGGCTTCAGAGTTTCATTGAGCCTGGAATGTACAACCCCGGGACCGATTGTTACCTGCAGATTATCAATGTCTATATCGATAATCTCATCCATACCGCTCACATCCAGCACAATTCCACCACGGACCGGTACTGCACCACCTGCAAGCCCACTGGCAGCACCCCGGGCCACCACAGGAATCTCGTTTTCAGAAGCAAGTTTTACTATCTTGCTCACCTGTTCTGAATTATGGGGGCGTACCACATATTCAGGACGACCCTTTACCTGGGATGCATCCGAAGAATAGCAACAAATGTCCGAGGCCGAATTACTTACGTTTTTATCGCCGACTATCTCCTTCAGCCTGTTAAGAAGCATATACGTTCAACCTGTAATATATTGATCAATATTATGTGATTGAGTAGAAAACGTTTACATCTATATAGTTCTATTCTATGCCATGACCAGATACTTCGAAGTCCATCAGCGAGACGGGGCTGCAAGAACGGGAAGCCTCTATCTTAACAAAACGATCCACACACCAGCGGTAATTGACACTTCTTCCCTCAAGCCAAAAGCAGAAGGAGATATAATATACCCTGGCAACCAGTGGTATTTCGGAAGTGGAAAAGCAGCAACACAAGCCACCCTGAATTTAAGGGAACGTGTGGGAAAAGATAAACTTTTAATCATGCCTTCCTGCACATATCCGCCCATGGTAGCAGGAGATGTTACCTGTGAAAAGATTGACGTGCCAGCGGACGAAGGACCCACGGGGGTAGCCTATTCTGAAAGAGATGCGGAAACTACCCGGGACCTCTATGTGGCAGATGGCATCGCCTGTCATGAAGGCAACCCTCGCAGGCTGCTGGCCGAGCTCATGGAGATTAGGAAAAACATTGCACCGGATTCGGCGCTGTATGCACCTAATATCGCCCTGCCGGAAAATCTTGCCATGTTGATTTACCTGGGTGTGGATATCCTGGATACGACAAGGGCAACGATTGCTGCCTTTGAAGATAAATACCTGACATCTGCCGGTTTCATCCACCTGGACAGACTTGCAGAATTGCCCTGCTGCTGTGCCCATTGCAGCGGCATGTGTGCAAAAGAAGTAAAGGATATGGATAAAAAGCAACGTGCCCGACTACTTGAAAAGCATAATATCGCTATTCTTGAGGCAGAAGTGGCCCTTGTCAGACAACGGATACGCAGTGCCTCTCTCAGGGAATACGTGGAAGGAAGATGCCGTCATGCCCCCAGCCTTGTGGCAATGCTGCGCCTGAGTGATGCAGAATACAATTTCCTCGAAGAAAGAACAGCCCTATTCAAACCCGCACCCCTGCTTGCAACAACCTCTGAATCCCTGACAAGGCCCGAAGTTGTACGCTTTGCCCGACGAGTACAGCAGCGATACACACCACCTGAAAAGGATGTCCTGCTACTTTTACCCTGTTCAGCCCGCAAACCTTACTCGATTTCTATGACCCATTCCAGATTCCGCAAGGCACTTGGAAAAAACCTCAAACTTGTACAGGAAGTCATAATTACCTCACCACTGGGAATAGTACCCCGGGAACTGGAAGTCACATATCCCGCAGCACATTATGATACCACAGTAACGGGCTACTGGGATGCAGAGGAACACAGGTGGGTGGAAGAATGCCTGGCAGACTTCCTGCTCAAACATCCTTACAAACATATTGTAGCACATGTGGAAGATGAATATCGCAGTATATGTGAGAACGTATCCAAAAAACTAGGATTGGACATAACTTACACATCCGACGGAAATGTGACTTCCCCAACCTCCCTGCACAAACTGGAAGATACGATGAAAAATTTGTGTGACGGGCTCAGGTACAGGGGAGATTACAGACGGGACATGCTGAAAGCCATTGCAGATTACCAGTTTGGTGCGGGTTGCGGTGAAGCCCTTTTACCCCCTGATTCAAAAATTAAGGCCCCTTTCCCCCGCTACCAGGCATTTCTCGATAAGGAGCAAATCATAACCCTGATTCCCGAAAATGGTACGATAGCCCTGACCATCGAAGGAGCTAAAAGAATCGTTGGAACAGGAAATTATGTTGTAAATATCGATGGTTTCGTGCCGCGGGGTTCAATACTGGCGCCGGGAGTCATTGATGCAGATGAGAGGATTCGCCCTAATGATGAAGTATTCATATGCGGAGATAAAGCATTTTGTGTTGGACGTGCTGCAATGAGCGGCCCGGAGATGATACGCTCAAACCGGGGTATTGCCGTGGATGTAAGGCACGTCAAGAAATTGTAAAATGCCCGGGAGGGGCAACATTGCAGTTTAGAAGATTCGAAGGAAGGGATTTTGCCGAAGTGCTGCAGATTGAAATGGAGGCATTCGAAGACCATGACCCCTACACCTACATGAATTTCTATGAAATGAACCCGGAAGGTTTTCTTGTTGCTGAAAGCGGGAAAACCATTACTGGTTTTGTAATGGGATATCGCAGTAGTGAACAGGAAGGGAGGATATTTTCCCTTGCCGTTAAAAGAGAATTCCAGAAAAGGGGAATCGGTCAGGCATTATTGCAGGTAATACAAAGACATTTTCGCAACCGTAATGTAAAATATGTGCGCCTGGAGGTACGTGCCAGCAATAAAAAAGCCAGGAGTCTTTATAGTCGCATGGGATTTGTCGACTGCTGGTATGAACCGGGCTATTACATAGATGGGGAATGCGGAATAATTATGAAGAAATATCTATATCCCGCAGGTTTGCATGACGATTTACTGACAGGCAATTGGCCTGCCATACCTTAAGTTCCGTTCAATTACTATGTGAAACCCTATGTCCCGATCTCTCGGCAAATTCCTGCATCCTGACAGAGGTCCTGCTTACACTGGATATCTCGTCTTCTGAAATGATGGATGCCAGGTGATTACCGAGGATAAAGATTGCATGCTTGTGTTCTGCTTTGCTTCGATGGATGTGAACCGGACTTATGGAGAGGGAGTTATAATCCTCAAAATCATGTTCTACACCCTGATCTTCCAGATACCTTTTGATTTGGGCCATCAAAGTATGCAACTGGATCAGTTCATCTTTGTGCATTGTAACAACCTGTATAATATCAATTTAAAGCAGCATAGACTCAGAAATAGAATCTAAATGAGTTAGATAAAACCATTCCCTACGGAAATGAGTTGCTTTGTTGTGCTATAAATTATTTCCTATTTAATTACAACTAATAATGATTAACAATGCTGCACTAAAAGATGCAGAATCCAGCTTTGTTAAAAAATAGTCTGAAAATATTCTCTAATTGGTTTCAAAAAAGTGCTTTTCCTAAAAGCATTGCCCCAAGTGCAGCAAATGGTATAAAAAGGTTATCATGGCGAGAAATTGAACATTCCGTGACCATACCGGCCACACTACCAACAACAGCCAGCACTCCAACAAAATAAAATCCTACTATAGAAGACAGGATTATCCCTCCAGTGGTACCCTCCACCGTCTTACATGAGCCGGGTAGGCGCAATCTTCCCAGATAACCGATCAGCGGTGCTACTCCATCACCCAGAGTCAGGACTACCATGGAAGCATAACATATACCTGCATTTACAAAATAACTCAAACCCAGAAGGACAAAAAAAGATAGAATGTAAAAAAGAGGGTCCAGTGCGAACACTTCCTTCTCACCGTTCCTCCATAAAAGACCATATACATACCTTTTCTTTTCAGCCGGTTTGATAACTTCCATTATGAAAAAAATAAGTGTTGCAAACCCAAGCGCCAGTGCGGCATATTCCCTGCCATAAATATCCGCAATAAAAGGAACCGCCCCTCCCGACATATGCACAATTTTGCGTAAAGGAAGCGCCTTATTGCCACACAATGAGTCATTCTTGTGAATTGCCATTATCTGGAATCTGGCAGGTAAATGGATATATTTTGCTATTGGAAACCCTATATAGCCATACATGATGCTACAAATTGCTATTTCAGATGAAATGTGGGAAAAATATACCATCCAGGGATGAGATTATTATATGATTATTTTGTATTATTAGCACAATTCTGGATACAAGATGCCATCTCATCCAGTGATTTGATTTGCCGGTGATAGAATGGAAGGAAAAGTTTGGAAATTCGGAGATGACGTGGATACTGACGCGGTTATCCCGGGAAGATTTCTGGTCCTAAACACCCCTGAAGAACTTGCAGCGCATGCATTCGAAGGAGTGAGACCAGATTTTGCAGAAAATGTAAAGGAAAATGACATAATCGTTGCTGGAAGCAATTTTGGCTGCGGATCATCCAGAGAACATGCACCCCTAGCATTAAAAGGGACAAAGGTTGGATGCGTTATTGCAAAATCCTTTGCAAGAATTTTTTTCAGAAACGCAATCAACATCGGTGTACCATTACTGGAATGTGCTGATACCGACAATATAGATGAGAACGACAAACTTAAAGTGGATATTTCCACCGGGATTATCGAGAACCTGTCCAAAGGAGAAAAGTATCAGGCAACTCCTCTCCCTGATTTTGTAAGAGAGATTGTAAATGCCGGTGGACTGATAGAATACACACGAAAGATAATCGATTAATCTGATAATACCGGAGATAATTAACAATGACCCAATATAAAGTGCCTGTAATTCCCGGAGATGGCATCGGCCCGGAAATCGTGGCAGAAGGAATGAAAGTTATAGATGCCGCAGGAGAAAAATTCGGATTCGATGTGGACTGGATAGATTATCCACACGGTGCTGACCATTACCTTGAAACCGGGGAACTGATAAGCGAGGACACACTCAAAGAACTGTCCGACTATTCAGCCATATATCTGGGTTCTATAGGAGATCCCAGGATTGCTCCGGGTGTGCTCGAGAAAGGTATCCTGCTTGCTGCACGTTTTTATTTTGACCAGTATATTAATCTACGTCCAATAAAACTTCTCGAGGGAGTATGGACTCCTATAAAGGATAAAACTCCGAAAGATATTGACTTTACAGTAGTAAGGGAAAACACTGAAGATTTCTATATCGGAATCGGTGGAAGGTCCAAGAAGGGTACCAGCAAGGAACTGCTTGAGGTCTCACGTTCCCTGTACTCCGCAAAATTTGACCTTGACATCGAAACCGACAGCGAGGAGATCGCCTATCAGATAGGAATGATCTCCAAAGAGGGTACCAGAAGGGTTATCGAGTATGCCTTTGATCTTGCAGAAAAAAGCGACAGGCATGTGGCTTCTGTGGATAAGGCAAATGTGCTCTCCGATATCTATGGATTCTGGAGAGAAGAATTTGAAGAGGTAGCTGCCACACATCCAGATGTTGATACAGATTTCAACTATGTTGATGCTATTACCATGTGGTTTGTCAAAAATCCCGACTGGTTTGATGTAGTTGTAACCCCCAACATGTTCGGGGACATAATCACCGATCTGGGCGCAATGATACAGGGAGGACTGGGACTTGCACCCGGCGGAAACATCAATCCCGAAGGAACCAGTATGTTCGAACCAATCCACGGTTCTGCACCCAAGTACAAGGGGCAGAACAAGGTCAACCCTATCGCCACAATATGGGCCGGTTCCATGCTGATAGACCAGCTCGGAGAAACCGAAGCTGGTGCAAGTATTGTTTCTGCCATTGAACAGAACATAATGGAAAACAATGTCAAAACCTATGATATGGGAGGCAACTCTAAAACCTCCGATGTGGGGGATGACATAGCAAGAATAATACTTGAAGAATAAGTGATATTTAAGGGAGGTTTGCTGATGGGGTAATGCAAACTCCCCTTTTAGACACATAATTTATATTGATCTGGAACGTTTTCAGCGGGGAAGGGTACGCATATGCATAGCACTAAATCTGTTTGTCCTGAATGTAAGAAAATTATTGAAGCCAGTATATTTGAAAATAATGGCAGAGTATTGATGGAAAAGGAATGTCCAGAACATGGCAAGTTCGAAGAAGTCTACTGGTCGGATGCCAACCTGTACCGAAAATTCCAGAAATATCGCCATGAAGGAAACGGTGTTTCAAACTCGCTGACTTCAGATGATGAGGGTTGTCCCTTGAGTTGCGGACTGTGCCCGTCCCATAAAACAACAACCCTTCTTGGAAACATCGATGTTACAAACCGCTGTAACCTAAATTGTCCCATCTGTTTTGCCAATGCAAAGACCCGGGGCTTCATTTATGAACCTGGTTTCCAGCAGATAGAAGATATGCTAAAAACCCTGAGAGAAGAAAAACCAACTCCCTGCCCGGCAATACAATTCTCAGGCGGAGAACCAACTGTCAGAGATGATCTGCCCGCCATGATCCAGAAGGCAAAGGAACTGGGGTTTGTCCAGATTCAGATTGCTACAAACGGCGTCAGAATCGCAAAAGATATTGAATATGCCCGCAAACTGAAAAATGCGGGATTGCATACAATATATCTCTCCTTTGATGGGGTCAAAGAAGAAACTTACCAAAAGATACGTAATTTCAATGCCCTTCCTGTAAAAGAAAAAGCAATCGATAATTGCCGTGAAGCAGGTCTCCACAGTATCGTTCTAGTGCCCACTCTCGTTAAAGGGGAAAACGATGATCAACTTGCCGATATCCTTCAGTTTGCCACCGATAAACTGGATGTGGTGAAAGGAATCAACTTCCAGCCTGTGGCATTCACCGGTAGAATCGACAGGCAAAGCAGGGAAAAACAGAGATTTACCATTCCTGACCTGATTAAGGGACTTGCAGATCAGACCTCCGGGAAGGTGCCCGAATCAGCCTGGTACCCAATACCCTTTGTTGTGCCCATCTCACGTTTTATAGAAGGAATACAGGGAAAACACCTTCCCGAATTCACAGTCCATCCGCACTGTGGAGCCGCAACATACCTTTTTGTAGAGGAAGGCAGAATCATACCGATTACAGATTTCCTTGATGTTGAGGGATTCATCGAATTGCTTGAGGATGCCACACAGGACCTCAACGGTACAAAAGCCAGGAACCTTATCAACTTTGCCAGGGTAGTCCGGGAAATCCCAAAACTGGTCGATCAGGAAAAGGCTCCCAAATCAATCAATGTTACAAAAATGCTGATTAACATAATAAAGGAAGGGGGACGTGAAGTAACCAGCCAATTCCACCGAAAAACGCTTTTTGTTGGAGCAATGCATTTCCAGGACCTCTATAACTTTGACCTGGAAAGAGTTTGCCGCTGTGGCATCCATTATGCCACGCCAGATGGAAGGATAATACCTTTCTGTAGTTACAATACATTCCACCGGGATGAGGTAGAAGGACAATTCCTGAAACCCTATGATATAAATAAAAAATGAAAACAGATTATCTCACAGGGATTTCATTGTTCCATAATCCATAATCGTTGAAACGGGTCGGGTATTTACATCAATACCGTATTCTTCAACAACCGCCAGGGCATTTACACCTACAGAAACAACAATCCCCGACATGCCGATATCTACAGGTGCTCCCAGCACATTACCCGATTCGTGATCCATAGCAAGCAATCCGCCTATATCAGATTCATGCAATTGCTGGAAAAGAAGATGGGCATCTCCAGCAGCAGATTGTGGAATACTACGCATATTAGCCAGGATGGTGCCAGAACCCGACTGAAGCAATCCTGTTACTGATGTGGAGTGGCGCATCAAAAAAATCTTAATCGGATCTATAGATGTACCCCTGTACGAGATAAGGTCTTTGAAAACCACCGGTTCATTGTTTTCCATGGAAAGAATTCCCCCAAAGTTAGGCTTGACCGGAATGCCATGCCGCAGGAGGATTCCATCAAAAGTAATACTGCAAACTGTCGCAATCCCCACTTTCCCTCGTGGAACAAATATATCCTCCGAATCTTCTTCAAATATTCCCACCCTGGGACTTATTGAGTAATCAACTGCACTTCTCATCAAGCCGGCAGTTTTTTCAAAATCATCCTTGTCCACATAGGATACATTTACAATCACATTCCCTTGCTTTTTTACCGGATCATAATCTGTGCGATAGATCAGGTCCTCAATCCTTGTGATTACAAAATCGAGCCGGTCACCTATAAGGGCTTCTTCCAGTTCTTCCTTACCTCTTGATGTGATGGAGCGACCTGTATAGCCGTGTTTTTCAGTAAAGCCACGCTCGTCCAGTATTCTGAGGTGATAGCGTACAGCCCTTTCACCAAGATTATAACCCCTGTTGCGTAATTCGTCGGCAATGATACGGGCACCTACAGGCCTGTCACTTTCATTGATAATACGCATGATTTCGATAAGTTTTCTTTCGATCTGGGGGTCAGTCATAGGATTCCTCCGTTTTTGTGGACATTCTATTTCGAATGTTTGCGATATATAAATTGTGATGTTATAGATTTCCAGTTCTAATAATATATATAATCAGACCCATACCGAAAAACCCGGCAGCAAGGAAACCAAGCAGACCAAACAACGGAACCCCCCACGCCTGGGGTTCCATACCGGTTTGTATAATCAGGGAAGAACCAACTATAATGGCAGAAATGATAAGACTGAAAGCAAGCCGGTTGGAGGCAACGCTTATTTCCGAAAGGAGACGGTCGGTGCCTTCATGTTCAAATTTAAGATTCAGGTAACCTTTTTCGGCAATCTCGAGAATGTGTGAAAACTGCAACGGGGCACGACTGAGAAGCCTGCTTACATACCAGAGATTCTTTGAACTGTTTTTGACCATATTACGCGGAGAAAAGCGTTTTTTCATGAATTTATGTGCATAGGGCTCGGCGATCTCAGTTACATTGAAATCCGGGACCATTTGCATAGCAAAGCCACTTACAGTCATTACTCCTTTGAAAAGCAGGGCAACGTTGGGAGGTACCTGTATCTGATGTTTACGCAAAAGAGACAGCATTTCAGAGGAAACATCTGTGGCGTCCACCTGATTCAGTGTGCGCCCATAATACTTGAAAAGGAAATGATCATAATCCGCTTTGAAGGAACGCACATCCAGTTTTTCATCCGCTACTCCCAGATCACGCATAACCTCTATATATTGGGTACTGTCCCCGTTTGTTATGGCTATGAGGGCATCTATCAAAAGTCCACGCATATCTTCGGAAAGATGACCCGCCATCCCGAAATCCAGCAGGGCTATTCTGCCGTCTTCCAGGGCAAATATGTTGCCCGAATGGAGATCGGCATGGAAAAAACCATGTTCAAAAACCTGTTTCATAAAAGCTTCAGAAACATCTGTGGCAATTTTTTCCCGATCCAGATTCTCATTTGCCAGCTTTTCAAATTTGTTACATTTTATCCCTTCAATATATTCCAGGGTCAGGATGCGATCACTGCTGTAATCATTGTATACCCGGGGAATTACAATAACAGGATCGTTTTCAAAGTTGGACAGGAAGTGTTCGATATTCCTTGCTTCCTGAGTATAGTCCATTTCTGAGTGAATGGACCTTGACAGTTCGTCTACAACCGCCACCGGGTTGTAGAGTTTTATTTCCTCGATATGCTGCTGGGCAAACCCGGCAAGACTGTACATAATATCCAGGTCCGCCTCAATAATGCGGCGAATGCCGGGCCTCTGTATCTTTACAACCACAGCTTCCCCGGTATGAAGGCGTGCTTTGTGGACCTGACCAATGGATGCAGCTGCGACCGGTTTTTCATCAAAATCAGAAAATAGTTCAGGTATATCCCTGCCAAGTTCAGTTTTGAGTACTGCTTTTACATCTTCAAAGGGAAAAGGAGGGACATCGTTCTGAAGTTTTGTAAATTCCTGGGCGTATTTCAGGGGTATCAGGTCTTCCCGCATGCTGAGTAACTGGCCGAATTTGACATAGGTGGGGCCCAGTTCTTCAAGTACCTTACGTGCCCTTTCCGGACGGGTATCAGTTTCCTGTTCCCTTCCAAACCGGTCCTTGACACGACTGCGAACAGACCCCATTGACCAGAGGCCCATTTTATCCACAAAATAACCAAATCCATTCGATACGAGTACATCTATAATACGCCCGTATCGCTTGACGATTGAATATCTGTGAGAAATACCCGGTACCATGGTATCAAAAAAGGGATATTAGGGATGAATGGTATCAGGACCACTCATCATCTTTTTCATGCTTGTCTTTTTCTTCAGCAGGTCCGTCTTCGCCCAGAGATTTTGCAAGCATCTTTTCAAGACGGTCAATCTTTTCTTCCAGGTTCTTTACATGTTCCTGGGTTGCAACATCGGATTTGTTGACAGCTTCCTTGACCCGGGAAGACATTTTCTCTTCCATCTCTTCCTGCTGTTTTCTTTTGGTTTCAATCAAATCCTTAACGAATTTCTTTCCCTCTTCCCTGTTAATTTCCCCGCTTTCGACGAGTTCTTTCACATATTCATTAATCTTCTCTTCGGTCAGGGCATACAAACCCACGGTAAAAAGCCCAAATTTTTTCATATAATATACAGGATCGTACATTTTATTAAACCTCCAAGAGTATATTGTGTTTCAATATATATAAACAAAATGAAAATAAGCAGAAGAAAGAATTATCACTCAACTTAACTGTTCCAAAATTACTTTGAAAGGAGCCCGTCAATGCCCTTTCCAATGTAGGTCACACCGGTTGATTCTATGAAGTTATCACATACTTCCCGGGCATCCCCCTCTTCAATAACCGAACCTCCGGATACCAAAACTGCCCTGTGGGCTACTTCTTTCACAAAATCCATGTGATGGCTGACAAAAACTATTGTCGTGCCAAACCTGCGATTTATTTCCTTGAGAGAATTGGTAACATCTCTCAGAGTAATCGGGTCAAGATCTCCAAAAGGTTCATCCAGCATGAGTATATCCGGAGATGTGGCAAGAGATACTGCAATATAGGACCTCACATGTTCCCCGCCACTTATCTGTGCAGGTTTCTTTTCAAGTATGTCAGGAGAAAGATCCAGAGCATCAAATACAGGTTCTGCATATTTGGCCACATTGAGATCCGGCCAGGCGGGGAACAATTCAAGATAGACCTGTGGTGTCAGGCCCATTTTTGAAAGGGATTGTTCTTTTTCTGCCTCTGCCATATCGGGCAACTGATAAATCGTATCCAGCATTTTTTCAGAAATACCCAGCTCCTCTGCTTTTTGGCGGGCGTGTTCTATCGCACCCTGTCTTTTGAGCCTGAGTTTAAAGGCAATATGCTGTCCTATTGTGGAATGAGGGGACAGGGTAAATTCCTGATGCATGATACTCATTCTGCGACGCATTTCCATTCTTTGCGGGCTGAAACGGGAAATATCAATCCAGTTATCCTCAAGGGAATAAAGGACCCTGCCATTTTGGGGTTCAAGCAGACCGGCTAACATCCGCAGCAGGGTTGTCTTACCACTTCCGGAAGGACCAATAAAGCCCAGTATCTCACCCCTGTTAACAGAAAGAGAGATATCCTTCAGATCCAAAACTTCCCCAACTCTCCAGAGGGAATAACGCTTGGCAAGATTCTCTGCCCTGACACAAACCTCTTCTGAAAAAGCACCCAGAGGTTTTTTGTCAGCCATTCCATGAAGGAACTTATCCAGAACTTCACCAGAACTCCCTGATGCCACAATTTTTCCTTCATCAATGTAGAGCATATCATCGGCAAGGTAACTCAAAATTTCCGGAAGATGGGATACTACGAGAATAGGAATGTTGAGTTTTTCTTTCAGAAGAAGAATTATATCCAGTATTTGCTGTTTGGAATCCGGACCAGCCATTGTGACAGGCTCATCAAGAAGTAGCACGGATGGCCGGGATGCAAGCTGGCGGGCAAGAATGAGGCGTTGTTTTTCTCCTCCACTCAATGCTCCGGAAAAATGCAGGGCTTTTTCCTTCAAGCCCACAATACCCAGATAGGCCATTGCCTCCTCATACATTTCATCATAAAGGGGGTGATCGCTTTCCGGAAGGGCTTCGTAACCTTCCCTTGCATAATAAAGCCTGCGGATTATATTTTCAACTGCTTTACCGGACCACAGGCTGAAGTTGCGCTGAAGATGAAGAGCACTATTGCTCATCAAAAAACGTTGACCGCTTTGCCCCATATCCGGATTTATAGCCTTTCCGTCGATCTCAATCGTTCCACTGTCAAAGGTTTCAATTCCACGCAGAATTTCCAGTAGTGTAGATTTGCCACTACCACTTTTACCTGTAATGCCAAGTATTTCGCCATTCTGTACGGTAAAACTGATGTCCTCAAGTACCTGTTTTTTCCCGCAGGGAGAAGCGTAAATTTTTGAAATACCTTTTACTTTAAGCATTTCCCCACCTCATTAAGGGAAATCCATTTTTAACTTTTGATCGCAGAAACGAATTCAGCAATCTTTGCACGGACATCGCCAGCACCTTCTACGGCAGTACCTGTCACGATCATATCCGCCCCTGCCTTTGCACAGACAACTGCAGCATTACGGTCGCGGATACCTCCACCTACTATCAAGTGTCCTTTATCGATAGCATGTTTCACAGCACCCACCATTTCAACCGGAACAGGTTCATCAGCACCCGAACCTGCCTCAAGATACACGTAGCGCATTCCAAAATAGGATCCTGCAAGAGCATAGGCTGCAGCAAGCTCCGGTTTTGTACGGGGGAGCAAACGTGCATCCCCTACCCATCCAACCGTGCCTCCTGGTTCCACTATCAGGTAGGCCATTGGAATGGGTTCAATGCCGAATTTGCGCACAAGAGGCGCACCCATCGCCTGATTGGTAACAATATAGTTGATATCCCTGGAATTCAGCAGGCTCATGAAAAAAATAGCATCGGCGTATGAACTCACGCCTGCGGAATCGCCAGGGAAAAGAATAGTCGGCACATCAATTTGTTCTTTCATCAGCTGAAGGGTCCGGTCAAGAACCTGACCCATCGCTCCGGTGGAACCCCCAATCATTATAGCATCGGTGCCCCCCTCAACGGCAGCTTTTGCAATCTCTGCCGCTCTTTCGGGTTTTTGGGAGGCGGGATCTATAAGTGTCAGATGGGCACAACCGTCCCTCTTTACAATGCCATTGAGGTACTCTTCCACCTGCATCAGACAGATCAGCCTCTCTTTACTTCCTTGGATTTTACACGGAGATTTTTGTAACCACACTTTCTGCATTTAACAGCCCTTACAGCGTTACGGGCATTGCAATTCATGCAGATCTTCTTATTAAGTATACGTTCCTCAGCTTCGGGGAATCTTGCCATATTCTCACCTTTGTAATGATTGTAATTGAATTAATAGTATCGGGCTGGCTACATAGCCCTCAAAACATATAATTGTTTTGGGGCAATCATCGATAATTCTTATCGATTTCCTCCAGCATCATCTCACGTACTGAACGGGCATCCGCACGGCCACGTGTTTTCTTCATAACCTGACCCACAAGGAAGTTCAGGGATTTTTCCTTACCTGCAAAATAATCCTCCAGAGCTTGCGGGTTTTCTCTTAAAACTTCCTCTACAGCCTGGTCGACCACATCACCTTCTACCTTCAGCAGGCCCTTCTCCTTTACAATGTCCATCGGGGACCCGCCCTCATCAAGGATATTGCGTATGATCTCCACAGCTCCCTTTTCGGTAATCTTACCACTGACTACCAGCTCAATGATCTTTACCATATCTTCTACTGTAAAGGAAGCTATGGTGAGATCACGGTAATTGAGCTCTCCCTTGAGGACATCGGAAACCCATACCGCTGCTGAGGCAGGATCTACCTGCGAGGCAACCTCTTCATAGAAATCCGCCACCCTGATATCAGATGTTAGCGCCTTGGCATGGGTATCAACCATTCCATAATCCGAAATGAACCTGCTGCGCCTGGCATCAGGCAATTCGGGAAGGGTTTCAAGGATACCCTCAACCCAGCTTCCAACCCTCATGGGTACCAGATCGGGTTCGGGGAAATAACGGTAGTCGTGCTCTTCTTCCTTGGTCCTCATGGAAATCGTGACCCCGCGGGCCTCGTCAAAGTGACGTGTTTCCATAACAACCTTTTCTCCCCGGCGTTTGATATTCTTCTGGCGCATGATCTCATAGAGCAGGGCCCTTTCGGCGCCTTTGTGGGAAGAAATGTTCTTAACCTCTGTTCGGTCACCGCCACCAATAGAGATATTGGCATCCACCCTCATCGAGCCCTCCAGGGTACTGTCGAAGACATCCAGATACTCAAGGATGTTACGCAGCTTGTCCAGGAAACGTCTGGCTTCCCGTGGACTGCGCATATCCGGCTCGGAAACTATCTCAATCAGGGCCATGCCCGAGCGGTTGTAATCAATCAGTGTACCCCTGGACTTTTCAATTGAGCCCATATGCATCAATCTACCCGGGTCTTCCTCCATATGAGCACGCCTGATCCGAACGACATGTTCACCGTCCTCACCTTCAATGACCACCTTGCCGTCACTGACAATCGGGTAATCATACTGGGTGGTCTGGAAACCTTTTGGAAGATCAGGGTAATAGTAATTCTTACGGTGGAACTGGGTTTGTTCCACAATCTCACAGTTTAGGGCCAGTCCGATCCTGATAGCATATTCCACAGCCCTTTTGTTCAGCACCGGCAGACAACCGGGAAGGCCCATACATACCGGACATACATGAGTATTGGGTTCTGAAGTATGATAATCCGTGGAACAGCCACAGAATAACTTGGTAGCAAGCTTGTTGAGCTGGACATGTATCTCCAGGCCTATCATAACACCATCGGGATTTTCGTATACCATTTATACCACCGCCCCGGCCAGTTTGGTATGATGATCAGTATTTTTCTCAAAAGCGTTGGCTGCTTTGAGAATGGTAGCTTCATCAAAGTAGTTCCCGATTACCTGCAGTCCTACAGGCAGACCTTCGGAAAAGCCACACGGCACTGATATGGAAGGCACCCCTGCAAGATTAATCGGGACAGTGTTGACATCCGTAAGATACAGGGAGAGGGGATCATCCATTTTTTCCCCTATCCTGAAAGCGGGAGTCGGCATTGTGGGTGCCATCAATACATCCACGTCCTCAAAGGCTCTTTCAAAATCCTGTTTTACAAGGGTGCGAACCTTGAGGGCTTTTAGATAATATCTGTCATGATAGCCCGCAGAAAGAGCATAGGTTCCAAGCAGGATACGTCTTTTTACCTCTGCACCAAACTTTTCCTGCCGGGTCTTTGAAGCCATCATATGCCAGTTCTCCCCTTCTGAACGGGTGCCATAGCGAGTACCGTCAAAACGGGCAAGGTTGGAGGAGGCTTCACTCATGGCTATGGTATAATACGCTGCCAGTGCATAGGGTGTGTTTGGCATGGAAACTTTCGTGTACTCAGCTCCCATATCCTCGAACTTGCCAACAGCATCCCATACCAGTTTCTGTACATTATCATCGATACCTTCTCCGAAATATTCGGCAGGAACTCCTATCTTTAATCCTTCCATATCGTCCTGCAGGGCATCAGTATAACCAGCATTATGCTTGACACAGGTTGAATCCCGGTTATCATATGTGCTGATTACGTCCATCAGGGTTGCGACGTCTTCCACACGATTTGCCAGGGGACCGATTTGCTCCAGGGAATTGGCATAGGACACAAGGCCGTATCTGGAAACTGCCCCGTAAGTCGGTTTCAGGCCCACAGCCCCACAAAAGGCCGCCGGACAACGTACCGAACCACCTGTATCCGAACCCAGCGAGACAGGAACCTGCCCTGCAACTACAGCAGCGGCACTTCCCCCTGAGGAGCCACCGGCCACTCTTTCTGCATCCCAGGGATTAAGAGTCGGACCATAGGTACTTGTTTCAGTGGAAGTTCCCATACCAAACTCATCCATGTTGGATTTGCCGATTATCACTGCACCGGCCTCCCGCAATCTTTCGATCACATGAGCATCATAGGGTGGCACATAACCATCAAGGATGGCAGAACTGCAGGTTGTGGATAATCCCTTCGTGGAAATATTATCCTTAATTGCAATGGGTACACCTGCAAGAGGCCCTTCCATATTAAGGGAATCAATTTTTTTAGCCTGATCAGTAGCATCTTCTGCAATACAGGTGAAGGCATTAATATCACTTTTTTCTATTCTTTCCAGATAGGAGGCAACAACTTCCTCGGCTGATGAGGAACCTATCTTATATTTTATATCAGATAAACCATCCAGCATTTTTCGCCCCCTCAGATGATCTTTGGAGTTTTTATGTAGCCTTCCTGTATCTCTTCAGCATTTGCAAGAATATCATCCTGCTCCAGGGAATCTTTTGGCTTATCTTCCCTGAATACATTCATGACATCGGCAACGTGGTATGTAGGTTTGACATCCGAGGTATCCACCTCATCCAGCTGTCCGAAATAATCCAGCACAGTGCTTAGTTCCGATGCAAATTCAAAAGCATCCTCCTCATCGATATTGACCCGTGCAAGCCAGCCGATGTGTTCTACCTGTTCCTTTGTAATCATAATATGAAGCCTCTGTAAGCGTTATATAGCGTATGTGTTACACAAAAGGTAATGCTATTAATATGTTCTTATCAGGCCTTTTTACTCCTGCGGTTTACACCATACATCTGTACCTTTTTCATCCTGGCAAGATTGAGCACCCTGTCCATCTCATAGTCCTCCAGGGGCCTGGCCTCCAGAAAACCATTTTCCACAGCTTCATTGAATATCTCATAACCAATACTGGACCGGGCAAAAACCGTGGTGTAACCATCCGGCGTACCCACACCCCCGAAACTTATATCGGAATTTTCTGCCGCCATGTCGGTACAGAACTTGCATGAGGAAGACCTGTATTCATCAAATTCGGACAGAGAGAATCTGCTAATCTGACCTGCCTGCTCAAACTCGAACTTACCCTTACGGATCTTCATTGCATCAATATCCGCAAGTCTCATACCATGGTTTTCAACAAATTCCTTGATGCCTTCGTAAGAAAATGTGTCCATACAGAATAGTCCCAGACGCAATACATTGGCCCTCATGAACAAATGCAAAAAACCATAGGGACTACGCTGCGTCTTGTAAACTGCATCTATATTGCAACTTGGACCTACAAAAGCAATACTTCGCATACCTTGCTGAATAGCCTGCATCAACTGTTCCATTGTCATGCTGTGAGAATACATGCTACCAGAGGACTCAAGGACCTGTGCACGGTCCTCAGCAATAATTGCAACCGGTTTCCAGGGTTGATCCTTTGAATGAGTGGTTACTACCGCACAATCAATCAGACCTTCCTTCAGCCCATAAGCCAGCAATGCCGTAACAGCACCTCCATCCTGTCCCTCATGCCGGGGAAGAAGGCTTTTGGCGCTGTATGCAAACCTGAGTTTGCCCACAAGTTCCTCTTCTGTAGTAATCGTGCGAGGGCACTGGTTGTAACACACCCCGCATGATGTGCATGGTCCTACTATTTTGGGACGTTTATCCTTTATTGCTATGGATTCACAGGATGCAGCACATGCTCCGCAGAGGGTGCAGATACCCGGCTTGATAACATCTTTGTTTAGTTTGCCAAAAGAAACACGTTTTTTCTCATCAAGACTGCGTTTGAGACGTATTACGCTTTTCTTCATCTCATCAAATGTTTTCAGGCATTCACTTGAACAAAAATAATAGGTTTCGCCGTCATATTCTTTCTGGAAAGAAGTGTCTTCAGCAATCTCTTTTTTACAAATAGGGTCCTGCTTCATTATATTCACCACAAAAACTGTCTACAATAGGATATCCATGCACTATTATAAACTGATGGCAGAAAACTATAATTAATCTTACTACCCACCATGAGTACATGGATGCCCAGATCAAAGCCGAATTACTGGCAACAGGAAGAGTGGCCATCGATGAAAAACTACTCGGGAAACCCACTGTTTCAAGTGCAGGACCGGGTGCCGGTAAAGTAGGTTTCTTTTTTAGTTCCGGAGGACACCGGGTAAAACTTGGAGCAGATGTAAAATCCCCTTTAAAAGCGCTTAAAAAGGATGGAAAAATCTGTATCTACAAAAATGAGAAGCTCCTTGCCTGTGGACAAATTGAAGAAGAACTGCTTCACTGTCCAGAACAGGCGTATATCAATATGACCGAGACCTGTATCTTTGACTGCAAATTCTGCCCGGTCCCAAAACTCAATGGCAGGGTCAAATCAGTGGAAGAAGTGCTGGATATGATAGAAAAAGCACATGATACAGGAAAGATGAAAGCCATATCTATCACTGCCGGAGTTGATGAGACAGTTGAAAAGGAAGTTGAAAGGGCGGTTGATGTTGTCAGGAAGTGCAAAAAATACAATGTACCCATTGGAGTTTCGGTATATCCCACAATCAATTCCAACAAACTGCTAAAAGAGGCCGGCGCAGATGAGATAAAATATAATGTAGAGACAATGGATCGCCAGCTGTACAGCGCGCTTTGTGGCGAACAGGACCTTGACTTTATACTGGACTGCCTTTCCGAAGCTGTCCTGATGTTTGGCAAGAACAGGGTTTGTTCCAATTTCATAATCGGTTTGGGAGAAAATGATGAAACTGTAATGCAAGGAATACGGGAACTTGTACGCAGAGGTGTGGTTCCTATCCTGAGACCCGCAGCAAGCCATTCCCTCAGAAAGGAAGAGGTTAATATAGAGAGGCCTTCAAAAGAGCGTATCCTCAAACTCACCCGTTTCCTGAGAGAAGAGCTGGATCAGGGCGGACTTGATACAAGACTGTTCGGGACAATGTGCCTGCCATGCACAGGTTGTGACCTGGGCCCTCATAGAGATCTGAGATGAAGAACCGGTCGACAAAATTTGTGCATAATTATAAAAGATGCCACTGTGCGAAAATTAAGGAAAGTATTTATTGCAAAGGGATTCCAAGGGTTGACTATGAGTCTGTTGGAAAAACTCTATAACATCAATGTGGGCTATATCATAATAGCAGGGATTGCCCTGACTGCTCTGCTCTTTAAATTCCTTCTCCAGTATGCCGAAGAAGGGAATCTGGTACTTGTTATATTGCTTGGTCTTGCTATTGGTTTTGTGGCCACATTAATTACGCGGGTTGTCAAGAACCAGCGCTATTTACAACAAATTAAATAACATTCATTCCTTTCCCAGGCCTTTCAGGATTGCCTCCCTCCATTCAGAGGCGTTTTCCACATCATATATGTGCCTGGTAATACTTTCCTTTGATTCAAGGATTGCAAGTTTATCCTTGTGTAATATTCCCTGTTTCTCAATCTCTGCCCCTGCAATATCCTTCAATCTGATAGTTTCGATATTGTCTTTATCCATCATGAGAAATCTGCGGTTGGTAAGCACCAGACAACCTTTTTTTTCCTATCCAAATTTCCGGAGGGTTTCGCCCCGCAGAAAAGAAGGACGAAACAATTCAAGGTTCTCTGCAAAACTTTTCGGCTCCCTGATCGAAAGGGCCAGTACCTCAGGATTTTTCTCATCGATTACTATATAGAGGGAATTTGTATCCTGTTTCAAACCTATAACTGAACTTGCATCTATTCTCCTGATAAGTTCTTTTTTCTTTGAGAAAAGAGTGGCAGTTATTTTTTCAAAATACATATGTTTCTTTGTGAGTACCAGCCATATCCTGTCTCCTTCAATTGTTGCGCTATGTCTTCCAAATACTTGTTCACCGGTTTCAAGCACATCAACCCCCCGTCCTTTCCGGTGGAAACTCTCCCCTTCATCAGGACAATAATGGTTAAGCATCTCGGTAAGCAGGGGGCCTTCTATCAGCTTGATGTTGTGTTTTGCCCCTTCCATTCTTCCTTCACCGGTAAAACTGGAAGTGGTAACAATAATTACTCCATCCACATTTTCTCTGTAAGACAAACTGCCATATTCACGCACTTCCTTGACCCCTACAGGCCCTGAATAACGTTTGGCCTGGACAAGCCATCGATGGGAAAGACCAAAATTATCAATCGATATTTCGATATCGACACCCCCATCCCTGCTCTGTTGTGTCGATTGGGTATTATAACCCATTTTATCAAAAAGGTGAGCTACCAGCCTTTCAAAATCATAAGGGTCAAGATTGAGCAGTTGATTAATTTCCCACATTAAATCATTCATCCACGGTATAGGACAGGCCACATTCCGGACAGGAATACGTTACTGTTCTGCCAGCATTCTTATTTTTATTCTCGATCCTATTCATCCATGTGCCACAGGTTACACATTTCTGATCGAATATTGTGCGGTTGCTTGATTTTTCACTGTCTGCTTTTGTAATGGAAACCCCTCCAGGATGGGCAATTGTTGGTTGTGCACTATTTGTGAATAACCATCCAAACCTTTAAATGTATGCAGTACATAGCTAATTGGTAATTGATCAGAATCACAGATATAGCTTATGAAATATCTAAATAATGCGAGGGGAAACATGGACGAACTCGAAGAAATAAGGAAGAAGAGAATGAAAGAGATAAAGACAGATCTCGAAAAGGCCAACTGGCCTGCAGAAGCCATGATAGTATCAGATGCCGATTTTGAAGATTTTGTAAGCCGTTATCCACTTGCTGTAGTGGACTGCTGGGCAGAATGGTGTGGCCCCTGCAAAAAGGTCGGGCCGATAATAGACTCCCTTGCCGGGCAGATGCAGGGAGACGTTGTTTTTGGCAAACTCGATACGGACCAGAATCAGGTTACTGCGAGAAAATTCCAGATCACTGCAATTCCAACCCTTCTTGTGTTCAAAAATGGGCAACTTGCAGACCGAAT
Source organism: Methanohalophilus sp. RSK (assembly GCF_003722075.1). GTDB lineage: Archaea > Halobacteriota > Methanosarcinia > Methanosarcinales > Methanosarcinaceae > Methanohalophilus. Next base: position 29,410 of record NZ_RDSK01000003.1, read on the forward strand.
GGTGGGTGCATTGCCACAGGCAAACATACAGGAAAAAATTAAATCATACCTCTGAGGGACAGATTTTATGTCACACAAACCCAGGATGGCCGAGACTCCTTCCGTTAGACTGATAGACCTGAAATCAAAATCCAATTCCTATTTCATAGTGGCCTCTGTAGAAGTGGGCAATACGACCACCAAATGCATCCTGACGGCCACAGATCTTGAAAAAGGTACGACATACCATGTGGTGAAAACTGTAAGGATGACAAGGGATGTAAGACAACCAAAACCTGGAGAAGAAGTATTCGGCAAGACGCTTACAGGAGTGGAATTGAGCCGTGAATCCGTGGCAGAACTTGTCAAGAACACGCTGATAGAGGCTGTCAAAAAAGCCAACCTCGATATAGAAAAAGATATTCACTTCGTTGTCCGATCCACCGGCGTTGTGGCCGGATTCGATGCACCGGAAGAAGTGGGAGAATTTATCAAAGCTCTTGCAGACGGCTGCCTTCTGGCAGGAGTACCTCCCAGGAACATGACACCTCCGATGTCCCAGGATAATATAAACCCCAGATTCCAGAAGTTCAGTAAACTCAACAAAGTTATTTTTGATGGTGCAGTTGCCAGCGTCCTTCCTCCCACGGGGGCCACAGGTGTGGAAATCGTGGCCAATGAGATGGAGGGAGAACTTGCAACCGCCGGTATTAAAGAAGGAGCGAAATGGGTGGATGTGGATTTCCGCAATCCCTGTTTATCGATGGATTTTGGGACCACGCTAGATGGACGGGTCATCAGCCCGGAGGAGCCCTATGCAAAAACCATTGGGAACTTCTGTGGCTATGCAGGAGCCATTCCCGATGCTATAATCCGTGGGACCCAGCTTGTGGATTTGGAACTGGGAACCGCTCTTGATGTCTTTGACGAAAAGCCTCCGGGCATGATTACCATGTTCCTGAAGGGGAAGAAAATAAAGGAATATGCAAACCGCCTGATGGAAAAGATATCTATCGAAAAGGTACCTGAAAATGTTACCCGTTATGGAAGTGTCCCTGTAAATCCTGCCGCTGCAGCCGAAATTGGGGTCGTGCTCATTGGATGTGACGTGGGTACCAATGGTTCAAAAATGGATGAATTAACAGAACTGGGGGCCCAGATTTACAAAGAAGAGGGACTCAAGGTCCTGTTCGCAGTAATCGATGAAGTGATGGCAGGTGTAATCTACCGCCTTGTGGAAGTGGCACAGAAAGAAGGAGTTGTATTTCCTGAAACTTCCATTGGAATTACCGGAAGGGCCGGCATATCAGGAGATAAACCCAAACTTGTGCTTGAAAAACTGGAAACACTGGGGTTGGGAGATAAAATCGAAGAAAAAGTCGTATTTGTCGATGACGGGCTTGCAAGGGGTGCAGCAGTGATGGCACGATGTATGAATTCACTGGGAACCCCTCATAATCCCCTGGGCGGCCATACAGGCGGCAAATGCATCCTCAAGGACAGGATCAAATTGCAGAGCCAGTAAACTCATTCTTCTGAGAGGGTTTTCAGAGCCTTCTCAATTGCTTTTTTATGCAACTGGGCCGAATCATGGATTCCTCCCAGCTGCCCTCTGACAGCCCTGCAAGGGTATTGCTGGATTAACAAACCTGCCTTTGCAGGGGCATCCTCCACTCTTGTACCGATCAGTTTTTCCGCCATTCTCCATGTGCTGCCGCAGGGTGCCCCTTTCAGGACCCGGACATCCGATATATAGCCGTTTTTAGTGGAGACTTCGAATTCCGGAAGACCAAAGACACTGGAATATGGTGCTGTTTCTTCCTTTTCCGCAAGAGTACAGCATATCTCATCCACCTCGATATAGATACCATATTCCGAAGATATTCTATCCAGTTCGACAAGTGGGGCCCGGGAAGAGCCTCCGGGTACGATCAATGAGGACACACCGGCTTTCCCGGCTAGGCGGGCAATCACCGGTGTAATATCGGGATGCAGAGAATAAGTTATTATGGTGTCTGCATTGAATACATCCGGATTGATATCCAGTCTTTTTACAAATTCTTCCGGCTCATCCAAAAAATCGGGTAACCTGGCAGGCAGGGATGCAGTTTTGACGGTGAAATCCGAATGTTGACGTAATGTTTCTATCAATCTGTTGCCGTACTTACCCCTTGTAATTACTCCTATAATCGTCATACACTGGAAATGGAGAATATAGTTATATTATTTACCGGTTAATATTATACAGGTGAAAATATGGAAGATATAGACCAATCAAAGGTATATTTTGTATGCAATACCTGCAGTTTCGTATTCCAGGCAGACCCCAACTTCATGCCTATAAAATGTCCCCAATGTGGCAGTGAAGACACAGTCCGTACCTGAGAGATATAAATGAAAGGAAAACTTGTCACCATTGAAGGGATTGACGGGTCGGGCAAGACCACCATAATGGAATACCTGAAACAAAATCCCTTTTATTCGGATATTATTTTTACACGGGAACCTACAAAAGACTGGATCGGCCAGGCTGTGATGCGGGCAATCCAGTCGGATGTTGATCCCCTAGCAGAGCTCTTATTGTTTACAGCCGATCATGCAGAACACATCCGAAATACAATCAACCCTGCAATGCAGGCCGGCAGAGTGATAATTTCAGACAGGTACTCAGACAGCAGAATTGCCTACCAATCGTCTACCCTTAAGGACAGGTTCGATGAGCCGGTGGAGTGGATCAAGCAGCTGCACAGGGGATGGACCATTGTGCCGGACCTCACTGTACTGCTTGATATCGACCCCAAGACTGCCGTTTCAAGATGTAACAGTCGTGACGCACAGACCAAGTTTGAAAAGGTGGATTTCCTTTTGGGGGTTCGCAATGTATTCCTGCAACTTGCAAAAGAAAATCCTCAGCGATTTGTAATTATAGACGCATCACAGAGTCTGGAAAAAGTAAAAAAGGAAGTAGACAGGGCCATCAAAGAACTTGAATGATCAAAGCTCATTGGAGTCGGCAAATTCAATAAGGGCCTCTCCCAGCTGTCTTGCATATTTGGGATTGAGATTAAAACGGCCCCGTTTCTGGCCCCCTCTTTCCTTTGCAATTTCCACATATTCTTTTTCATACTTTTCACTGGTTTCCAGTGAGATGGTAAGGTACCACCCTCCACCCATTTTTATTTCATGATACGCTGCTTCAACATCTTCAAATGTATCTTCATCCATAGTTATCACCTGATTTTTTTATCGTAGTTGTTTTACTGGTATAACTTGTTTGTGCACTGCCGTTGCGACAAGTGCACCTGAAATCCCGGCGTTTTCAAGTTCTGCAATATCTGCCATATCCCGCACACCACCCCCCAGCAGAAGAGGGTGGTGGGATCTCTTAGCAAGATGGGAAAGCATATCAATGTCCATCCCTGAAGAGGTGCCTACACGATCCAGATCAAGATAAATGATATCTTTCAATGGCAACTCATTGAGTATTTCTATTGCCTGATCAGGATTTTCAGGGATATCCGATGATTTAGACAGTAATTGACCATTTTTGCGATCAATGCTCACACTTATGCGGCCCGGATACCTGGCTGCCAGATTCCTGATCACATCCATTGAAGCCGTTTCAGTGCCCAGCACCAGAGTATCGGCAACTTGCAGCCATTTATATGCATCCTCCTGCCTGTCTACACCGCCGTCCAACATGACATTAGATGTGGATGAAAGGGATTTTAATCCATCAATATTCGCTTTGTTTTCCCCTCCCCCCTGCAGGATATTGAGGTCGGCAATATAGACTTCCCGTGGATTGAGAGTTTCAATTATACCACAGGGACTTGAAGTTTCACATACCTGACTGGACCGATGGACAGCCTGGTATTTTTTCCGGTCACCTCCCCGGGCATGAACTGCAATACCATTATATATATCTAGTACAAAGACAATTCGAAACATATTTAATATGACACTTAATTCCATCCTATAAAAAAGAGGCCATTACATGAAACTGCTGGTTAGTCCTATTAATAACGAAGAAGCAATCTCCGCCCTAAAAGGCGGTGCAGATATTATCGATGTCAAAAATCCAAAGGAAGGCTCTCTTGGTGCCAATTTCCCGGGAGTGATCAAAGGAGTGAAGGAAACTGTAGGGAACCAAAAGCCCATCAGTGCAGCTCTGGGGGATTTTAACTACAAGCCTGGCACCGCTGCCCTTGCTGCCTATGGTGCAGCAGCTGCAGGTGCGGATTATGTCAAAATCGGCCTGTATGATATCCAGACAGAGGAACAGGCCTATGAGATGCTTGCCGGAATTACTGAAGCTGTCAGGACAATGGACAATGTCCCAAAAGTAGTCGCATGTGCGTATTCCGATTATGCGAGGATCAATTCAATTGACCCCGCCCTCTTACCGGCAATCGGTGCAAAGGCAGGAGTTGACCTGGTCATGGTTGATACAGGGGTAAAGGACGGACGTTCCACCTTCGAGTTCCTCAATGAAGCACAGCTTAAGGATTTCGTTGAAAAAGCACATGCAAATGGCCTGGAAACGGCTCTGGCAGGCAGTATCAAATTCGAGGATATAGAAGCAATAATGGAAATCAAGCCGGATATCCTGGGTGTCAGGGGTATCGTCTGTGGTGGGGATCGTAGCACATCCATCAAGCAGGAACTTGTAGAACAGCTCCGTGCCCGCCTGAGCTAATATTTTTGGACCAAGTATGGTCTCCTCCAACCCAACCATCAATAAAATCGAAGTTTGTGTGGCAGAGGCATACCACCGTGATGCAGGAAGAGGTATTGCCAGGCTTAACAAGGACCTGATGGAAAAGGTAGGAGCCATCAGTGGAGATATAATATCTATTCAGGGTAAGCGTAAAACCTATGCCGTTGTGTGGCCCGGCTACCTTGATGATGCAGGTAAAACCATCATAAGAATTGATGGTAACCTGCGTAATAATGCAGGTATAGGTATCGATGATAAAGTCACTATCAAAAAGGTTGAAGCAACAGATGCCCAGAGGGTTACTCTTGCTACAAACCAGACTATACATTCCAAAAATTACTCACGTTATATTCACCGTATCCTGGAAGGCAGACCACTTGACCGTGGACAAAAGATACGTGTTGAGACCGTTAACACACCGATGTCGTTTGTAGTAACAGCTACCCAGCCGACAGGCCCTGTGATTGTTACCCGCAATACCAGACTGATGCTGAAGGAAAAACCTGTAGAACAGTTACCAGGAGATGAACAGGTTTCCTATGAGGATATAGGGGGGCTGAAAAGGGAAATCGGCCTGATGCGGGAGATGATCGAACTACCCTTGCGACATCCAGAACTATTCCAGAAACTGGGAATCGACCCTCCGGCAGGTATGATGCTTTATGGACCTCCCGGTACCGGAAAAACCATGATTGCAAAGGCTGTTGCAAGTGAAACCGAAGCCAATTTCCTTTCCATTAGTGGTCCCGAGATCGTTTCAAAATATTATGGTGAAAGCGAACAAAAGCTCAGGGAAATTTTCGATGAGGCTGAAAAGGAAGCCCCTTCCATTATTTTCATTGATGAAATCGATTCCATAGCTCCCAAAAGGGATGAGGTCAGGGGCGAAGTGGAAAGACGCGTGGTTGCCCAGTTGCTTTCCCTTATGGACGGCCTGAAATCACGCGGAAAAGTTATAGTAATAGCTGCGACCAACCGACCCAACTCCATTGACCAGGCCCTGCGAAGAGGGGGACGGTTTGACCGGGAAATTGAGATTGGGATTCCGGATAGGGAAGGGCGGCTGCAGGTACTTTATGTGCATACAAGAGGTATGCCCCTTTCTAACAGTGTAGACCTGGAAAAGATAGCAGATACAACATACGGTTTTGTCGGAGCTGATCTTTCCTCACTCTGCAAAGAAGCTGCCATGCATGCACTGCGCAGACTCATGCCCCGGCTGAAAATTGAAGATGAAATCCCTCCGGAAATCATGGATGAACTTACAGTCAATGCTGTTGACTTTGAAGAAGCACGCAAAAACGTTGAACCCTCTGCAATGCGGGAAGTCTTCCTAGAAATGGCAGATACCCTCTGGGATGATGTAGGGGGAATGGAGAAAGTCAAACAGGATCTTATGGAAGCTGTGGAATGGCCCCTAAAATATCCGGAACTGTTCGAAATAACTGCCACCCGGCCTCCTCTGGGAATTATGCTTTACGGACCGCCCGGCACAGGCAAGACCCTGCTGGCACGGGCAGCAGCCGGGGAAAGTAATGCCAATTTCATAAGCATAAAGGGACCGGAATTACTAAGCAGATATGTAGGGGATTCCGAAAAAGCAGTCCGTGAAACATTTCGCAAAGCACGGCAGGCATCTCCTTCAATTATTTTTTTCGATCAAATCGATTCGATTGCACCCAAAAGACAGGATAACTTTGGAGGGGAGGGAGCTGAGAGAGTAATTAGCCAGATCCTTACCGAGATCGACGGCATAGAGGAGTTGAAGGATATTGTCATAATTGCCGCCACCAACCGCCCTGAGATGGTGGATCCGGCACTGCTCAGGCCGGGCCGTTTTGACAGGCTCATACATGTAGACTTGCCTGATTCTGCCGGCAGGGAAGCAATTTTTGGAATCCACCTGAAGGGCAAACCCCTGTCAGAAGATGTCAATATACATGAGCTGGCCGGACTTACGGATGGTTATTGTGGGGCTGATATAGAGGCTATTTGCAGGGAAGCTTCAATGCTTTCAATCAGGGAAAATGTCCGGCCTGCCATGAAGCGGGAGGATGTGAAAAGGATAGCATACTCAATTCACATCAACAACCAACACTTCAGGACTGCAATTGAAAAACTCAAAAATGCAAAGGCAGGTTGTGAACATAAAGATACGGAAACCGGAAATTAAAAGCCAAATAGTACAAAACTACTTTAAATTGTAAACCAATTTTTATTCTGTACTTTTTATAACGGGGAGGAAACATGTTGAGACAGAGGTTTATAATGGATACCACCGGGCTTACCGATATTCAGGCACGCCAGTCACTGGGACAGGACACTATCTGTGCAGGTATGAAAGAAATTCTGGACCTGATAGCCGATGCCCGACTGCATCTGCAGATCAGCTGCTATGTCCCCTTCCCTTCCGTTTATAATGAACTTCAGGAGTTTGCCAATAACAATAACTGTGACCCTGAAGTCGTGGCAAAGATTGATACCTGGCTTGTCAAGAAAACCCCTGACAGGTATGAGGTACAGATCCCCTCCCGAATCTTCCACGAATACGTATCCTACATGAGGGAGAGGATCAACAAAGGCATGAATGTGGCAGAGGATGCAATACGTGAGGCTTCCCACGAATGTCTTATCCAGAATTCACAGGCAGAAACCAAACATATGGTGGAAAGGGATATCGATCGCGAAGTAGTGGGTTCCGTTGTGAACAAATTCCGCAACAAATACCGCTCAGCCCTGCGTTACGGGATACTGGACAGTGCACCGGATATCGATGTGCTACTGCTGGCAAAAGAACTTGATGCAGCCGTAGTTGCCAAGGATTACGGGATTCAGAAATGGGCCGAACAACTGGGTGTGAGGTTTGTTCCCGCCGAAACGTTTCCCCGGATGTTGCAGGAATATCTCAGGCATACATCCCGTTAAGCACCTGCCACAAAGGCAAACAATGCCATGAACATAGCCAGTTTGAAGCGTTTGGAGGAAAGGGCCGGGTCATTTTTCAACACTGCATAGACAGCCGCGATAAAAAGCAGGTCAGCGATACCCACCAGAGGGAGGTAATATTCACCCAGCATGGATTTCAGGTAAGGGTAAGGACTGGCAGCAATACCTATCAGGGCAAGCGCCGAAGCTACAAGCCCTGCCTGTTTTTTCCCGATGAGAATGGGGAGAGTGGTAGCTCCTGCTTTTAGATCTCCCTCCATATCCTCGATATCCTTCACAATTTCACGTGCAATTGTAGCCAGGGTTGCAAGCAGGAATAATACCGAAAGGGCATACAATCCTTCTATCCCAAATACAGCGGCACCGAAAAGAAAAGTGGAACCTGTCAGGTAACCCACCGCAGCATTGCCAAAAAAGGGAGTGGTCTTCAGATTACGGGCATACAGGACAAGCAGGAGAGAATTGAAAAGAGCTATAAAAGCACAGACCAGATTAATGAACCAGGCAATGGTAATTCCGGCAATGAAAAGGAATGCAGCAAAGAAAAGCGCCTGTTTCTTACTTACCCTTCCAGAGGGAATCGGCCTGTCAGGCCTGTTTGTCGTATCAATAGCCACATCAAAATAATCATTGATGGTATTGCCGGCCCCTGTTACGAGCATTACTACAAATCCCACAAGCCCTGCTTCTAAAAATGGAAATGCCTGAAGGGGTTGTTCAAAAATGATTCTAAAAGCGATTAACACGCCGATAACTGCTGCAAAGGCTGCCATTGCGCAATTGACAATACGCATTAATTGAAGATAAGCGTGCATGGAAATAGCCCGCCTTTATGCTCTTCCTGCTTCAAGCATGCGATCAAGGGCTTTTTTGGCCTGCGCTGTGACCTTTTCCTCTACTGTGACCTCATATTCTTCATTTTCCAGACAATCCAGAACAGATGCAAGGTCGATGGTTTTCATATCCGGACATATCGCATATTCAGAGCAGGGGTAAAAGTGCTTATCCGGATTGTCCGTGCGCAGGCGATGCAGAAGCCCGTTTTCCGTAGCTATAATGAATTCATTTGAACAAGAGGAGGAGCAATATCCTGTCATTCCTGTGGTGCTGAAAATATGATCTGCTTTTTCAAGCACCTCCCGCCTGCATTCCGGATGAGCCAAAACCTCGGCGCCAGCATGAGCTTCTTTAGACGAAGCTACATCCGACTCACGTAACTGGTTGTGGGTCGGGCAGTAGCCGTCCCACAGAATTATTTCCTTATCAGTATTTTTGGCTACATGATCTCCCAGGTTTTTATCAGGAATGAACAGTACTTTCGCGCAATCCAGTGAGTTGACAACTTCCACCGCATTGGCGGAGGTGCAGCATACATCACTTTCTGCTTTCACCTCTGCACTGCTGTTTACATAGGACACAACCATCGCGTCTGGATGTTGTTTTTTGGCTTTTCTCACCTCATCTGCAGTAGCCATTGCGGCCATTGGGCAGCGTGCAAACCTGTCGGGAATTAGAACTTTCTTTTGGGGGCTCAGGATAGCAGCGCTTTGCGCCATGAAGTCTACGCCACAAAAAACAATGATATCACCGGGTTGCTCGACTGCCTGACGGCTCAGGCCAAGTGAATCACCAACAAAATCAGCTATATCCTGTACATCGCCACGGCAGTAATTGTGGGCAAGGATCACCGCATTTTTTTCCTTTTTCAGGACATTAATCCTGTCTATTATCGCCTGCTTATCCTGCATATTACCACTGCAATCCCGGGATAATGAATTCCGGGCGAATACATAGATTATATAACATATAAGTTTATGCGAGTTCAGGTTCCCACATTAAAGGATTGGGTCAGTTTCTTCAAGGTAGAAATTACGGAAAGAGGAGCCAGATAACTTGTTTTTGGATTTGTGGGGGATGGCACATTTTCCACTCTGGAGGTAAACCTTCCAAACTCACCTTCAACTGCGATTTCATGGATATTTCTTGTCAGGGCAGGATTGACCACTATCCTTACCCTGGTATTATCAAATCCAATCCCGGCAAGACTGAGAGTAGCAGCCACATTCACATTTGCAGGGAATGCATGTACAGCCTCGGTCGCTGAGCCTTCAAAAAGAACCGTTCTGCCGGTTATGGAATCAATATCGATATTATTTTCAAGGACATAGGGGGCACCCCTCAATCCAGCGGGGGGTTTTTCGGTTGTCAGGGTGACTGAATGCAGAGCAGCTGCAGAAGCTGAAATCAAACCATCTATTCCACAGATGGCACCAGAGGGAACGTAAATCCGGCAATTTTTTTCACGGGCTATGTTTTCGGCCATTTCAAGCAGTTGTGTGTCAGCAAAAGCCCCGACACTGACCACCATGACATCACATTTTGCATGCAACGCTGCGGGAACCACTTCATAAACCGCCTGCTGGGAAGCACATTCTACCACCAGGTCTACCTCCCTGACCATTTCAACAATTTCCATGACCTGCGGATCAAAATTTTCCAGTGAACTTCTCACCCTGTTCAGGGATTCATCATGGCGGTCATATATAGCATAGAGTTCTGCTTCAATCTGGCCATTATCAATAGCCCTACATATCTCTCCACCTATGGCACCACAACCGAAAACTCCTATTTTAAGCATTAATGAGACTCCTTTATGTTCTAGAGGGGCAGCGCATAAAAGTATTATCATTACAAAGCCTATTAAAACTTCCCGAACATAAAGTAAATCCGGTGAAAAGGATGCTGAGAGGACAGATAGAGAACTTCATCCGGGAAGATCTGGGTTATCATGATATCTCATGCCAGATGGTGCCGGATACAATTGCAGAAGCCGTGGTTTTTGCAAAACAGGATTGTGTAATTGCCGGTGTGGATGTTGCAGAAGCCATATTTGATTATTTTGATATCGAATATACAAGAAAGGTTGCAGATGGTGAAAGGATACAGAATAACGATGTGATCTTTGAACTTAAGGCAAGCACGGTATCCTTATTACGTGCCGAAAGGCTGAGCTTGAATTTCCTGGGACACCTGAGCGGTATTGCGACCCTTACAAGAGATTGCGTGGAAACTGTAAATCAGTGTTCTGAAGCAGTTGTGGCTGCAACCCGTAAAACAACTCCGGGAATCCGGGAGTTCGAAAAACTGGCCGTAATCGCGGGTGGAGGGGACCCCCACAGGTTCAATCTCTCCGATTCCATCATGATAAAGGACAACCACAGGAATATAATGGGCCTGGAAAATGCAATCCTCAAAGCAAAGGAAATGGCAAGTTTTACCCAAAAGATAGAAGCTGAAGTTGAATCCGCAACCGATGCTATTCTGGCTGCAAAGATGGGAGTGGACATCATTATGCTGGACAATATGGCCCCTTCAGAAATAATATCAACCGTGGAAAAGTTACGTCACGAAGGATTAAGGAATAAGGTAATAGTAGAGGTGTCGGGAGGAATAAACACCGAAAACCTTGCCGAATACGCAAAAACCGGAATTGACGTAATCTCTATGGGCTCTCTGATCCATAAAGCACAATGGGCCGATCTGAGTATGGAGATGAAAGAGTCTTTTATGTCATAAACTTTATATTGGTTTCCAGTAGTGTATTTAGGCAGTATTTAGATAACAAATCATGAAAAAATCGTGGCGAGGGGAACATGGAATTCAAAAAAATGATAGTATGCCTGCTCTTGATAGCAGCCTTGTCCTCAGTGGTATTTGCGGGCTCTGCTTGTGCAACAAGTGTTCTTTATGAAGGAGATATACAAGCCGGTGATGGGTACCAGATAAACAATCATGTAATAGATGTAGCCGATGTGTTCCCTTCAGAAGACTATGCATCGTTTTATGTGTATGAAAAGGACACTGAATTGATGGACAAAGGGCTGGATATTAACGACACTTTTACCTTTGAAATCGATAATGAAGAAGTTGAAGTGAAACTTCTCGATACAAAGACAGGTACTTTAAATCTTGCCAAAATACTCATTACAATTACCGATGAGGATATCATCAATACAAAGGGAGTTGTCGATGGGGGCCATAAAAAGGCGGAATTTTCCGGTACACCCGTTATAGAAATAACCAAAAGTGTAAGCTCAAATACCATACAAGCAGGTGATTCGGTAACAGTTACCGTCAGGGCAGAAAACAAAGGAGATGACGATGCAACTGATCTCAGGTTTTCCAACAACCTCCCCGAGAAATTCATCCTGGAAGAAACTTTCGTAAGCCAATCCGGGGAGATGTCCCTGGACGTTGGGGAGTCACAGCAAATCTTTGTCTATCGCATCAAGTCAACAGAACCCGGCACATTTACACTCAAACCTACTACTGCAACCTTTTCCAACAATGCGGGAGTTGATTTCCCGCAGGCAAGTTCCAACACTCCTACAATCACAGTGGAAGGCGAACCTGCAGCCATGGCAGATGTGGAAGTCTCGGCAGAGCTTCAGGAACCTGTTATACCGCGGGGCGAGAGTACTGAAGTAACATTACTCATAAGAAATAACGGTGAAGGGGATGCTGAAGCTGTTTCAGTGGACATCCAGCTTCCCGACGAACTTGAGTATGAAGGCGAGGACAGCGAAATTGAGATTATCAGTGGTACACCCACAATATACCTGGAAACCCTGGGAGTGCAACAGGAAAAGGAATTCACATTCAACGTCAAAGCAGAGGAAATGGGCAGTTATCCGGTAACAGCCTCCTATTCCTACATCAGTGCTGAAGACCCTGAAGCAGAAGAAATAAACAGTGAAACAACAACAAATGCACTGGAAGTCACAAAAGGCAAATACGACGTGATCTTCGAGCAGCCGCTATATGTATATATCGTGCCTGTAGTCATCATTCTTGGGGCAGCAGCATGGATATATTACCGCCGCCAACAATACCGCTTTTAAATATCATCTGGAGGAATTAATTGCTCAACATACTTATGGTCGGAAACGGACAGTGTGGCAACCGTATCCTGGACTCTATAAACAGGCAGGCATTCGGCTCCAAAAGTCGATTTGCTAAATTCTATGCAAAACAACAGTATAAAAGTAATGTACAAACTCTTGCCATAAATACTGCCGTCAACGACCTCAAGGAAATGAAATATACCAAGGCAAAGGATCGAATCCATATACCTCACCTGCACGGAGTTGGTGCAAACAGAAACGTGGGAAGGAAAGTTTTTGATGAAAATAAATCCCAGATCATGCGCAACCTCGATGAGAGAGGCAGTTTCGATCTTGCTTTTGTTATAACTTCTGCCTCCGGAGGTACAGGATCATCTTTTACTCCTTCCCTGATCCGGGAATTGAAAGAACAAAATGATTATCCGGTATATGCAGTCGTTGTCCTCCCCTTCAGAGAAGAAGGGACACTGTACCTGCAAAACGCGGCATTTGCCCTCAAGGACATAAGGGAAAGTGGGGTTGACGGGATAATCCTTGCAGATAACCAGTATCTCAAACAGATGGGCGGGGATGTGGAATCTGCCTATGATTCCATAAATGAGATGATCGCAAAAAGGCTGATCTTCCTGCTGGATTCCCTGGACAGCGAGATGATGATGGTCACCGACCTGGGTGATTTCAAGACGGTCATGAGTGGAGGAGCCGGGATTGCAACCATTGGTTACTATGAAGCAGACGGAGAAGTGCCTGTCAGAACAGCCATCCAGAAGGCTGTATCCCCAAGCGGATTACTGTTTAATACCAATGTTTACGAGGAAGCAAGCAGGTCCATGATGATCATCAGGGGTGACAAGAGTTACCTGAGTATCGATGAAATCTCCACAGAAGTTGAGAAACTTTCTGATTCGGTAGGCCATGTTTTCAAAGGAATAATTGTCCGCAAAGGCGAATCTCCCCGGGTACTGTCTGTCCTTACTCTTGAATCCGCTTCCGAGCTGGAAGAACTTTATCATCTTGCAGTCGATGCTATCAATATTGAAAAAGAGAAAAAGGAACGTGTCCAGGAAGAAAAAGAAGTAGACAAGGCATTCTCCCAGATCGAAGGTCTGGAACCGCATTACTGACATGATGTGCAATGTTTCCAGGGAGGGACATGCCACAAACAGACAATATCATCGAGATCCGTGGGTTGGAAAAAGTCTATGGAGATGGCGTCGAGGTAAAGGCGCTTGACGGACTGGACCTTGATGTGAAAAAGGGAGAATTCCTTTCAATAGTTGGCCCTTCCGGGTCCGGCAAAAGTACCCTGCTCCACATGATAGGTATTCTGGACACTCCCACAAAAGGCACTATCCTGATTGACGGCCAGGATGTCACCAGCATGGATGACCGGCAGCGATCCAGTGCACGAAATAAATTGCTTGGTTTTATTTTCCAGTACCATCATCTTCTACCCGATTTCACCGCACTGGAAAATGTCATGATGCCTCTTTTGATAGCCGGCAAGAAAAAGGGTGAAGCTACCAGAGAAGCTGAAAAATTGCTCAATGAAGTTGGACTTAAAGACCGTCTGCACCATTTTCCAGGCCAGCTTTCAGGGGGACAAAACCAGCGCGTAGCTGTGGCAAGGGCACTTGTCAACCAGCCAAAGATCGTCATCGGGGACGAACCTACCGGGAATCTGGACAGCCATTCCAGTGACAAGGTCTATGAACTTTTAAGGAAACTGAACCGGGAATTTGACCAGACATTCATCCTGGTGACCCATGATGAAAACATGGCCCGCAAAACCGACAGGATCGTCAGGATCGTAGATGGCAAAATTACTGAATAAGGGAATAACATGGAATACAGAGAAGGAAAAGTCGGAAGAGTATTTGTCCTCAGGGTAGATGACGGTGAAGACATACTGGAAAGTATAACGGCCCTGGCAGAAGAAAAAGGTATAGAAAAGGCATTCCTTTTCATGCTGGGAGCATGCAGGAACTCAAATCTGGTCACCGGCCCCCTCAAAGATATGATTCCCCCGGAGCCCATATGGAATTCATTTGTGGACCCGCATGAAATAATCGGTATTGGCAACATAATGCTTGAGAACAAAAAACCCGTAGTTCACCTCCATACCGGCCTGGGCAGGGATGGCAAAGCCAGTATCGGATGCATGCGAAAGCACAATGAAGCCTTCATGGTGACGGAAATCCTTCTTCTTGAAATTGAAGGAATGGATGCTTTGCGCAAATTTGACAGTAAAAGAGGATTTGCCCCTATCAATTTCGGATAAAAAGAGAATTAAGTGCATATCTGTTTTAGCCTATTGAGCGCGTGGGATTTACACTCTATTTCGGCCGATATGTCATTTTCCAGATTTCTCATGAATGTATCAAAGGTTAATTTTAATTTGTAGTAACGACGAGGCCTACCCCGGTCCTTTGATAACTTCTGATCCCAGGACTCCACTATACCTTTTTTGCAGAGAGGTTTCATGGCAACACTTACCTCTGGTTGTCTCAAGCCGGTGAGATTTTCAATCTCACTTGAGGTAAGCGAATCACCATCAATAAGGCAGGTCATAGCTAGAGCTTCTATCCGGGACAGGGAGAGGTTTTGGAGTAAATCTGCAATCTCCCTCTTGCCGGGATCGAGCTTTATGAAAGCAACGTCATTCATAAGAGAAGAAAAATGGCTCCATTAATATATATTTTATGAATACATTATACGTAAATACGTACAAAACATTAACAACAAAGATTTCAGGGACAAGAATATTATATATACAGTAATTTCCTATTCAGTAAACAAAGTCCAAGGCGGAATTATATGAGTTACAGGGCAGAAGAAGCAGGATACCGGATAGAAAAGATTCATGCAAGAGAGATATTGGACTCCAGGGGAAATCCCACAGTGGAGGTTGATGTGTTCACGCCAAAGGGTTTTGGCAGGGCCAGTGTCCCTTCAGGAGCTTCCACAGGAACAAATGAAGCCATTGAAATGCGGGATAAGGAGGATGAACGCTACAATGGTAAAGGTGTCCTAGATGCCGTGGACAATGTCAATACAACAATAGCCGGGGAACTGACTGGTTATGACGTGCGCAGCCAGAGGGAGATCGATGGGTTAATGATTGCCCTTGACGGAACCGACAACAAGATTACTTTCGGTGCAAATGCCATCCTGGGTGTATCAATGGCTGTTGCCAATGCAGCTGCAGATTCCCTCAAAATGCCCCTGTACAGGTATCTTGGAGGATCGAATTCCTTTGCACTACCCGTTCCCACAATGAATGTCCTCAACGGCGGCAAGCATGCAGGCAATGGTCTGGCGATCCAGGAATTCATGATCCAGCCCAAGGGAACTGATACTTATTCAAATGCCCTGCGCATGGGAAGCGAGACCTATCATGCCCTGGGAAAGGTACTGGAGGATAAATATGGTGCGTCCGCAACCAATGTGGGATATGAGGGAGGATACGCCCCACCCATCGACCAGACAGTGGATGCCCTGGATGCTCTGGTAAGTGGCATCGAAGAAGCGGGATATACCGAGTCTGAGGTGACCATCGGGATGGACGCCGCTGCCTCTGAGTTTTTCGATGGGGAGAACTACAATATCGACGGAACCACCATGACCGGAGCAGAACTTACCGATTTCTACGTCGACCTGATTGACACATACCCTATAGTAATGATTGAGGATCCCTTCCATGAGGAAGCCTTTGAGGATTTTGCAAATCTTACCAATGAAGCCTGGGAAACCATTATTGTGGGAGATGACCTGTTTGTCACAAATGTTTCAAGACTTGCCAAAGGCATCGAAATGGAAGCTGCAAATGCTCTTCTGCTCAAGGTAAACCAGATCGGTACTCTTTCTGAGGCCTTCGATGCTGCAAGCATGGCATTCCACAGCGGCTATAATGTAGTGGTAAGCCACAGGTCTGCAGAAACCGAGGATACAATGATTGCAGATATTTCAGTGGCAATCGGTGCCGATCTTATCAAGACCGGAGCTCCTGCCAGAGGGGAAAGAACTGCCAAGTACAACCAGCTTCTGCGTATTGAAGAAAACCTGGGAGATGCTGCACGTTATGTGCAGCTCTGAAACTTTATGTTCGAATTCAGGATTGCCCGCAGGCATATCGCTTCAAAACAGCGCAATACATTCTTTTCCATTCTTGCTGTAGCCCTTGCTGTAGTGGTAATTGTAGTCCTGATGTCCCTTATGACCGGGTTTACCGATGAACTGATAGAAAAAACAGTGGAAAACTCTCCTCATATAGTGGTGTATCCTGCAGAGGAAAAGGATGCAGGTATACATCTCTACGATTATTATAAATCTGTAATCGAAAGCAACCCCACAGTTATCGCTTCCTCTGCATACCTTGAAAAACAGGCCGTGATTACATACCGGGATAATTCCGCAGGGATCAACATATTCGGAGTGGATCCTCCGGATGAAAATAAAGTGATGCACCTTAAACCCGATATCGTAGAGGGAAATTATGAGGATCTTTCCAGAGGTGGCAAAGGTATCCTTATAGGGGATGACCTGGCCGATGATCTGAAAACAAGACCTGGTGAGTGGGTACAGATAACCTCCCCTCAAGCAGGCGAGCTTTCCCTGAAAGTTATAGGGATTTTTGACAGTGGCACCGGCCGGGACAAAAGTGTTGCCTATGCAAGACTGGAAACCCTGCAGGATTTTTATGATGAGAAGGGAACAATCACTGCAATATCCATGCGTGTCACAGATCCCTATAATGCAGAGACAACCGCTTTAGAAATTGAAAGAGAAACAGGTCTAAAGGCTGATAGTTGGATTGAGATCAACAGTCAGCTCCTGGATTTACTCAATACCCAGAAGATGGTTGTGTGGCTTTACTATATCCTGATCTATATTACCGCCGGATTTGGTATTGCCAATACACTGATCAATATTGTCATGGACAAGAAAAGTGAGATCGGAATGCTCATGGCAATGGGTACTTCCAGAAAAAGCATCACTAAAATATTCCTGATAGAATCCACAATCCTGGGCGCTTTCGGCCTCCTGCTGGGTCTTGTACTGGGATATTTTACAGCGGTGGCAATTGGATCCTACGAAATAGAATTGCCTGCCGAAATGTATCTGGGGCTTACACGTATGCCCATGAAGATTGAGGCAATGAATTTTATTTATGCCGCCATCTTTGCTTTTATAATAAATATGATCGCCGGAGTATATCCGGCAAGAAAGGCATCAAAACTGGATCCCGTGGAAGCCATAGAAAGTATATGATTCAGAAATCAAGTAGGGAACTCTGGTTGCCGCTTTCTGGAAGTTTTTCTTTTTCAGGTTCTCTTACTTCGGCATTCATCTGACACCCGTTGTCAGCAGGTTTGGATTTCGCAAAATCAAAAAGCCCCTTTTGCCTGGAGTCATGATCCAGGGTCGCTATATTCACACCAAATACTGAAAGGATGCGTTCCACCGGTGGAAGGAGCTGTTTCTGGATATAGTAATCAACATCCAGGGCTATGTTGTGCTGCCTGACATACTCAGGGTCTTCCGCACGGTTTACAAAAAGGTCCTTGCCCGCAACTATCACAAAGGGAATTCTCTCTCCGATGGAAGGACGCATGCCGGTACGCTGTTCTATCTTTTCCACCACGGTGAGATGGGGTTGTTTGTTCTTGTAGCTTGAAGGACTCTTGGAAAAAGTCTTTGTCAGTACCAGATCATCAATAATATCAGAATCCCGGGTGACATCCAGATTGCGCACCCTGTCCACAGTGGTTTTCACATGTTCCACTGCCTTTTCCACATTACCTTCTTTCAGGACATATTCCAGTACCCGGTTTAGCATATTGGATGTCAGCTCACACCAGTCACGCCTGACGGTTTCCAGGCCCTTGACCTTGATCTTATCCTTCCAGCCGTCTTCCGCAGGTTCAAACAGCCATTGAGCATAGCGTTTCTTTGCTACAAGCAGGACACGCCTGGCGGTAGCTTCGAACTCAAGTTCCATGGGATCGGGCAGGGATGCGGTTACAAGGGAAGCAACTTTGCTGCCCACCCGGGCAGATTCTTCCAAAGTCAAGTCATCAGGAGATATTTCCCTGTTATCCCTATCCATACAGTGCACAAAAACACTGTCCGTATCCCCGTAAACAATGGAAAGGTTTACTTTTTTGTCATCAGGTCCAATTTCACCTGCTTCATCCCTGAAATAGACCTCGTCATTCCTGAGCACCACGCTGCCTATCTGGCTGCAGACAATCTCCTCGGTGCGGGCGATGTTTTCCCTGCCAATACCTGTTACTGAGCCGGCCATTCCCAGACTGTACAGACGGGCCCGGGCATAGCCGGAATAGCCATAAAAACTATTGAGCAGGATTTTCAGGGCAAGCTGGGTGGCATCCAGAACACGGTGTTGATTTTCATCCCGGGTCTTTTTCATTATTTGTTTGGTCTCACTGCGCCTTCTCAAAAGATCCTCGAGTACCGAGGGTACGATGCCTTTGTATAGATGGGGTTTGACAAATTTATCCCCGGTAGGAGAGATTATAAGGTCATCTGCTTCAAGATTGCTGTTTTGCACAACGGTGGTATAGCAGAGATTATGGGCCATTATAATGGTGGGATAAAGGGACTTATAGTCCAGCACAAGCACGTTTTCATGTAACCCTTTATGAGGCTCAAGGACTGCCCCCCCTTTGAGGTTCTCATTCAGCTTCCGTCTTTGCTGGGATGTATGTTCATCGGGTTTGGATGACATGACCCTGTTCTGCTTGCCATATTCACTCAGGAGGAGCTGTTCGACCATATTGGTCTGGCCTCCGCTTATCACATCCTGAAGCAGAGTGCCGCTTACCTGGGATACCGCTATATGTTTATCAAGTAATTTTAGGTGCAGAAGCAGTTCAAGGGCAAGCTCGGAGTCACGTCTGGCGTAATTGATAAACTCATAGAGTTTGGTACCGTTGTCTTCCCAGTACTCTTCCATGTCCTGAGGGGAAACATCCAGTTTTTCCTTGTCGAGCAATTCATGGGAGACATTCCTGAGGGTATAACGTTTCAGGCTGAATTCCTGCCTGATCAGGGGCAACACATCGACAACAGCCCTGCCGGTGATATCAACCATGGTGCGAATGCCGATTTTCCTGTAACCCAGGCTCCTGCCGTCCCTGCCTACATCGGATTTGATCCTGTGGCCATTTTTGTTGAGAATGGATACACGATCGGTTATATAGGGAATATCAAAATCATTGCTGTTATAGCCGGTAACCACGTCGGGATCGAATTCCCTGAATATCTCAAAAAACCGCGACAACATGGAAGCTTCATCCTGGCAGGCTTCCACATCTGCGTCCACGCCATCAGCAGGTTTGGCTATCAGGACTATGGTGTCTTTGCCCTGATAGGCCGGTGCAAAGGAGATACTGATCATTATCACGGGAGAGGTTTCAGGAGTGGGCATATTGCCATCCACTGGTAAACACTCGATGTCAAACGCCAGGTGCCTCAGGGGTGCAGGTTCCTTTCTTTCAAATTCTTCCACGTCCCCACTGCTGCAGGTTATATTGCAGAGGGGAAGGTCCTGCACGGCACTTTGGGGGGTCAACCGCATCCAGCCCATCCCATGCAGGCCCCTGTCAATCAGAAAGCGGTTCCTGAATAGGATGTCTGCCTCGTAGATCTCTTTTACAGCAGGCATGGCGGCTATATCATCCCTGATCTCCGGCACGTTACCCGGATCATGGGTAATTATCTTTAACATGCGGATGGGTGTGGTCTGGTAACCTACCGGTTCAAATTTCTCAACCTCTTCAATGGCCTTTACCTGTTCGAACTTTTGCTTTATATCAGCTGCAACCTGTTCCAGGTCTGTATTACAATTTACATAAAAATAAGGTTCAAAGCCGGGTACCTGACAGCATATACTTTTACCTTCTGAGGAACGCCCAAACAGGCGGATTACAGGAGAGTTGTCCTGTCTGAAGTAGTCGGCATCTATTAGCTGGAATTCTAACTGGTCAGGTAGGTTTTTGGTCATGGTTTTCACTGTGAAAGATGATTGATTATGGGTATGCAGTATGAGATTTCTTATTTATAACTTAACCCCTGTGACATATCTACAAAAACCAAAGTGTAGGGAATTCCTGCCAAACAATAACCGGTAACAAAAGAGCAAAGAAAATATTTTAAGATTACACCGCCAAATCACTTTTTGAACTGCGATGGAAAACCGCAACCACAGTCGAATA
Organism: Methanohalophilus sp. RSK; assembly: GCF_003722075.1. GTDB lineage: Archaea > Halobacteriota > Methanosarcinia > Methanosarcinales > Methanosarcinaceae > Methanohalophilus. The sequence continues at coordinate 50,199 of NZ_RDSK01000003.1, forward strand.
TGATTTGTTTTTCAGTAGCCTTTGCATGCTCTTCTTTTGTCATGGTTGCATTGCTGTGCACCAGTAAACTGCAAGGTCCTAAAGAAAGGGCGGTGTTTCAGATTGTATTGAAACGCCACGCTCATATGCTTCTAATAATCTCCATAAGCATTCAAAATATGCTTTAGAGACCCTACGTTGATGCTACGATCAGGTGAGATCAAAGCGGTCAAGGTTCATTACCTTGTTCCACACCGCTACAAAATCGTTCAGGAACTTCTCCTGGGGTCCTCACATCCATAGACTTCCGCCACGGCCCTGAGCTGGGAGTTCGAACCGAAAATGAGATCGACACGGGTACCGGTCCACTTGAGTTCACCTGTTGTACGATCACGACCCTCGAAAACATCATCCGAAGTTGCCGTCCATTCAGTGTTTATGTCGAGCATGTTCACGAAGAAGTCATTGGTGAGCGTCTCTGGCCGTTTGGTGAAAACGCCGTGCTGGGACTGTGCAAAATTGGTATTCAAGACGCGCATGCCGCCCAAGAGAACCGCCATCTCAGGGGCGGTCAATGTCAGCAGTTGAGCCCGGTCCATCAGCAGTTCCTGCTGCCGTATTTTTGCTTGATCGGCCAGAGCAAACGGCGCGCTTTGTCGAGGTTCGCATTGTCCGGCCAGCTGTTGAGTGGCGCAAACCGCTGGTTGCCGGAACCTCCGCCTCCACGGCCATGCGGTAGGTACCTGCACTGTGCCATGCCATCCTGATGAAAAGCCCCCCCATAGTGACCATAATCAGCCGGCCACCAGTCCTGCGAGTCGGTCATCAGTGTATAGAGGTCCTTTTTCACAGCTTCAAAGTCGAGTTTCTTGAACTCCTCAGCGTAGTTGAACGCTTCTCCCATCGGATTGGACCTGGAAGAATGCTGGTGCAGAATATTAAGATTCAACTGATTCGGCCACCAGTCCCGGATTGACGTGCTACCCCGGCCAGTGGGTCCTATTACAGGGTCCTTGCTATCTTCGTTCATGATTTTTCCCCTTTCATTGTTTGAGATTATGCACTGTGCTGGTATGATTATCGTGCTTATGTACCCATCTTTCTAGTTAACGTTAGAAGACTTCTCGAAAAAAATAATTAAATAATAGCTAAACTAGATATTTGATTATACCCTCACACCAACTAAGATTTCTAATTTTTATGTATTAATAGATTTTAGAGTGCTGTAAGAAGTCCTCTAAAAAGACAGTTTGAGAAAGAAAATCTCTATGTTTTAAAAAAAATATAATGATAGGATAGTAGAGATATCAAATAACATCTGGAAAGTAGATTAATCAAGAAAGAGAATTTCTGGAATTTTAATATTGATTCAAAAAGGCTGCTAGAAATAAAGCATTATTGAGAAAAGGTAAGAGTCAATAAGTTGAGTCAGCAGCGATGCATAGTTCCCAAAGGCTCTCGCACTTTAGTACAATATACAACGCTGGCAGGCTTATCTTCTGTGTTCGGGATGGGTACAGGAGTTGCCCTGCCGCTATGGCCGCTGTCCTCAACTTATATGAGATGGATGAAAGCCAAGGCCCGGATTCGAACCGGGATGGAATCGCTCTGCAGGCGATTGCGTAGCCGCTCCGCCACCTTGGCACTTTTACG
>NZ_RDSK01000004.1 GCF_003722075.1 Methanohalophilus sp. RSK
AGATAACTGTTTTAGTGAGAAACATATACTGTCATATTCACACGCAAAATATAAATATTTTACTGTGAATTATTAGACGCATTCCTCCCCTACCTCACGGAAGGGGACTCCTGCTTTATTAGTTGAACTTTCCTTTGATTTTTTCATTTTTGCTTCTATATACTTGAACGCAGGTACTCCTGTACCGCTTGTTTCAGCAGATACAAGTGCATTTACCCAGGGTCCATTTATCATATAAGCGGTACCCGGATGAGGTTCTTCATAGGTAGATTGGAGGGCTTTTACAACCACTTTCCCTGCATTGTTCTCAAGTGCTACAAGACTTCCTTCCTTCAGTCCAGCCTTTTTCATGTCCTGTTTATCAAGCCGTATTATTGCTGTGAGGTTTGCGTAATCATCTGAGAAACGGCTATCACTATTTGCTGCACTCTGGAAGATATCACGATGAGTGATAATGAGGATTTCCATTTCAGGAGATGAAAGGAACTTATCAAAACCCATCATATGGCCTCCATTATTTTTTCAACGATATCTGCATCGGTCATCTTGTCTGACTTTCGCATTTGTTTGAGGGTGACTTTAACCCCGTCCATCCGGATTGCTTCCCCTTTGCACTCCACACCCGTAACAGCTGCCGGGAGTGTCACATTTGCAGTTTGGGAAGTAAAGGTTTTACAGGGGTCAATTACAATGGTTGGAATTTCTTTGAGATTTGCAGCTATACTTCCGGGCAGGCTTGAAAGGGGGTCTGAACCGATGATAAGAGCAGCATCGACCTTTTCCCCTTTCAAAACTTCCACAACTGAATATTGGGGGCCATGACCTATGTCATCCCCTTCAAAACTTACCCTGTTAATATAGCCTGTTTGGTCAAACAGAGTATGGTTGAAGCCACGCATGTTATACTGCCCGACCATAGGCATCAAATGGAAGTCTGTCTTCTTGTTCAGTACTTCCAGAAGTTTTTCCATGGGTGATATATCAGGTATGGAATAGACCAGCCCCAATCCTGCAAATATAACACCGAATTCTGCCTTTTTCAGTACATTTGCAAGTTCAAGGATTTCTTTTGGTTTCATACCAAAGGTTACCTTCGGTACTTTTCCTGATAGGGCATCCGTCAGGGCGTGGGCAAATTCTGCATCTGCTTTTGGAGGAATCTGGTGAAAATCATCTTCACATATTATTGCTGTATCTGATTTGCGTACATCAATTGCTATTGCCGTCCTGTCTTCTTCCCACCCCCTCTGGCGCATTTTTCCCCTGGGGAAATAAGAATATTTAGAAAGATGCCTGGGATGGGAATTTGAAGGATCACATCCCCAGTATACAATTACATCAGCCTTGTCCCTTACCTCATCCAGTGTACAACTTTTGATTTTATCATTGAGAATTGCTTCAACAAAAGGACCCTGGCAGAACGACGAGGTATCATCAATGCAGGCATTGGTTTTTTTTGCCAGTTCAATAGCTTTTTCCTGGGCGGTAAGACTTGAATTTCCCATACCGAAGATGAGGGGATTTTTGGCATTTTTCAGAATTTCAGCTGCCTTTTCAATTGCATCCTGGGTTGTGGTATCTTTTGCATCCACAGTACACTCTAAAGGATGCTGGCAATTTTTTATCCAGGCAGCCCCTTTGCGACAGGCACTATCTATAATGGTCTTGTTTTCTACTTCCCTCAGTTCGATATCGTCACACAAAAGAGCGCATCCTGTACAAACATGGTATTTTCTTTCCAAAGGCTTCCTCCTAAAATCAGACAAATTCAATTGCTTTTGTGGGGCAGGTAACTATGCAACCGCTGCAAAGTCTTTTATTCTCTCCGAATCTGCGGCAATCTTCCACGTTGGATAGACGTACAATACCGTCTTCAACTTTCAGGATCACCCTTTCGTTAGTAGGTGCATTTCCACTACCTGCACCTTTAGGATCTTCTGCGACATTTACGGGACAGGCGACAACACAATTGCCACAACCTATGCATCTGTCCTCATGTACAATCATACCGGTTTCTGATGCTTGCTCTGCAGGTGAAACCAGGCCTTTAAGTTTTGTATAATTTTCACTGTATTTTTTCTCTTCCAGCATCGGAGTACATTCGTCAAGGTTTTTCTCCCGGGAAAGCAAGGCTGCAGCAAAGGCCATACATGAGGATTTGCCACATTTCTTGCAGTTAGTCTTCGGGAGAAGCTGGTATATTTCCATTGCATTGGCCATTGTTTCACCACTCTGGCGGGCAAAAGGAAATCTTATTAGTCTTCTGAATCATTTTGTTGCTCTTCTTTTGTCTCATTGTCTTCGTTTTGGAAGAACAGGTCACAATGACATGAACCATCTGTGGCAATTTCATCTTCATGGTAGATGCAGGGACAGATTATTTTCCTGTCTTCCTTCTCATCCCCTGAAGGTATTCTGCAGGGACAGTAACCTTTGGCATACTTTATTTTGTTGTTCACCAGCCCCTCAATTACCAGATCCAGCATTTCAGGATCGGGGTTTAGTTTGTACCCTTTCTTTTGAGCATATTTAGTAACCCATTTTTTTGTTTTTGCTTTGTCTTCTTGATTGACCATAGTTTTTTCACCTTAATCATTCAGATTTGATTTTGAATACATCTTCGATTGACACTTTAAGTTTATCTTTTGTGGTATTGCCTACCAGTTTTTCTTTTACTTCCCCCTTGTCAAAAAGCAAAAGTGTAGGAATCCCTACTACATGGTATTGTTTGGCAATATCCTTTGATTTATCGAGATCAATTATTACAAATTTGACCTGGTTCTCATATTCGGCAGCTACCTCTTCGAACATAGGGGCCATTTTCTTACAGGGTGCACACCATTTTGCGAAACAATCGACAACTACAGGAGTTTCTGCTTTTACAACTGCCTGTTCAAAAGCCAGGGAATTGACTTTATAAAGATTTGTATTTATGGTCTCTGTAACAGGCTCTGACGTTGACATTGTGGGTGCGCCTTTGCCGAAAAGTCCTTTGATAAAATTTCCCAGTCCCATCATTGATCACCTTCCAATGAGTTAGTTATATCTTTCTTCTATATTATTTCTTTTGTGCACAGTGTTCACACAATCCACACTACCGTTTTTTATATCCAAAGGTATATCATGTCTAAGATGAAATCAGAGAGCCACGAAGGGGCACTTTTATGAGAATAGGAGTATACATTTGTCACTGCGGGCTCAATATTGCGGGTGTAGTCGATATTGAAGTTCTTCTAAAACAGGTAGAATCCCTGGATGATGTTGTGATCGCATCCGATATCCAGTTCATGTGTTCGGACTCCGGGCAGGATAAAATTGCAGAGGATATTGAAGAACATAATGTTGAACGTGTGCTTGTTGCAGCCTGTACTCCTAAACTTCATGAAACTACTTTCCGCAACGTGCTGGAAAAATCAGGGATCAATCCATTCCTTCTTGAGATTGTTAACATCAGGGAACAGTGTTCCTGGGTGCATATGGATAATCCAAGGATGGCCACCCAGAAAGCTTTTGATCTTATCAAGATGGGGGTGGCAAAACTGAAGTTTCTGAAACCCCTCAAAATCCAGAGTACACCTGTTAGTAAGGAGGTGCTTGTAATAGGTGGGGGCGTGGCAGGTATTGAAGCAGCCCTGGATCTTGCAGATACGGGCTATAAAGTTCATATGATTGAAAAAGAGCCCACGATTGGTGGAAAGATGGCTCTTTTAAATGAAGTATTTCCTACAAATGACTGTTCCATCTGTGTCCTTGCCCCAAAGATGACTGAAGTTGTTAACCACCCTGACATCGAACTTCACACCCTTTCCGAAATTACTGCAATTGAAGGTTCGGTCGGTAACTTTGAGATTACCGGTACCACTCAGCCCCGATATGTATCCGAAGAAAAATGCAAGGGTTGTGTGGATGAATGTTCAAGGGTATGTCCTGTGGAAATTCCTTCCCGGTTTGATAGTGGACTTGGTAAAACCCGGGCAATCAATATTCCCATTCCACAGGCTGTTCCACAGGTTGCATATATTGATAGTGATTATTGTGTTGGCTGTGGCCTCTGTGCGCAGGCATGTCCTGCAGATGCAGTGGAATTTGAGCAGCAGACCATCCGATTCCAGCTGAACGTGGGAGCAATAATTATCGCCGCAGGATATCGCTTGTTTGATGCATCCAGGAAAGAGGAGTATGGGTATGGCATATATCCCGATGTTATTACAAATATGGAACTTGAGCGGCTACTGAATGCTTCCGGACCTACCAGAGGCAGGGTAACCTGTCCTTCAACAGGTGAGATTGCAGAGGAAGTGGCATTTATACAATGTGTAGGTTCGCGGGACGAATCTGTGGGAAATCCCTACTGTTCCCGGGTTTGTTGCATGTCAGCAATGAAAAATGCCCAGTTGCTAAAAGAGCGCTATCCAGATATTCGAATAACTATTCATTATATTGACATACGTGCCTCTGGAGAGATGTACGAAGAATATTACACCAAAACCCAGGCAAAGGGAGTGGATTTTGTACGGGGGCGAGTAGCTGAGATTGTGCAGGAGCATGATGATTCCCTTTCCCTGCGGTATGAGAATACCCTGGAATCCAGAATAGAAGAAAAAAAGTACGATCTTGTCATATTATCCACCGGTATGGAAGCTGACCCTTCCGCAAAACCAATTGGGAATATGCTGAAAATGGCAAACCGACCTGACAGGTTCTTTGCTGTGTCCCATCCCAAGATGAAACCTGTGGATTCACATATAAATGGTGTTTTCCTTGCAGGCTGTGCCTCTGGCCCCAAAGAAATCCAGGTTTCCATTGCACAGGGTAGTGCGGCTGCATCCCGGGTTATGAGACTGCTTCAACCCGGTGAACTTCGCACCGATCCCTTAAGTGCTCATGTGGATTCTGATACCTGTATCGGATGCGGTGTCTGTGCGGATGTTTGCGATTACGGTACAATCAAAATTAAAAATGGCAAGGCATTTGTTGATGAAGTTTCCTGTCATGGTTGTGGTACCTGCAGTGCAGCCTGTCCTGTGGATGCTATCTCAATGCATCACCATACCGACGAACAGGTAAGGGCACAGATCAAGGCAGCGCTGGAAGTAAAAGATGAGTTTCCCCTGATTGTTGCATTCCTGTGCAACTGGTGCAGTTATGCTTCAGCAGACCTTGCCGGAACATCCCGTATCCAGTATCCCACCAATGTAAGAATTATAAAGGTAATGTGTGCGGGCCGTGTAGATCCTGATTTTGTGATGGAGGCCTTCGAAATGGGGGCAGATGGCGTACTTGTTGCCGGTTGCCGTCTCGGCGAATGTCATTATGTGCATGGTAACTATCATGCACAAACCCGTATGGAAAACCTGGGAGAGGTTCTTAAGGAAGCAGGCTTTGATTCCGGCAGGTTGCGTGTTGAATGGATCTCAGCTGCAGAAGGGGAAAAATTTGCCAATACGATTGAAGATTTCGTTGATTACCTGACAGCCATCGGTCCGATAGGTTCGGAACTTGAGGAGGCTGACAGATGAGTGAGGAGCTGGAAGAAGAATGTGCTGTAGAACAATCTCTTTCCGTGGAAAAGGAAATGGATGTGGAAGGTAGTCACATACTGTATCGGCAAAAAACCGATAAAGGTACAAGAACTCTTGATTACGATTACAAAAGGTGTATTGGTTGTGGCCTTTGTGTCAGGATATGTCCCACCGAGGCCCTTGAAGCCGGCCCTATACATGAGATCGCAACTGGAATGGATGCCCCTCCTGTAATGCTGGATCTTGATAAATGCACATTCTGCTCCATGTGTGCCAACTTCTGTCCGGTAAATGCATTTCGGATGTCTGCAGAAGGTGATTTCCCGGAAGATGACCTGTTCCCTGTTTTGGAAGGAAAGGCAACGATAAATGAAAAATGTCTTCCATGTCTGCTTTGTGAAGCAACCTGTCCCGAGGATGCAATTGATCTCGAAATTGAAATGCAGACCAAGGAGGAACTTGCCCCGTTTAAGGAGGGCGAAGAGGGCGAGATCACCATTGATGAGAATAAGTGTACACTTTGTGGGCTTTGTGCACGTTTTTGTGATGCTTTCATGCTGCTTGAAAAGCAACCTGATCCGTTGGATCCCATGCCTTTTGAGCAACTACTTGTAGATGAGGACCAGTGTGATTACTGTGTATTGTGTGCAGACCTCTGTCCTGAAGATGCTATCGAGGTGAAAGGGACAAGACGCGGGGAAGCACCCGTAATAAGGGGCAGTGCCCGGATCGATCAGGAGAAATGCACTGTATGTGGTTGGTGCGATATTGTTTGTCCCTATGATGCAGTGGATATTACCAAACCCTTCGAGGGGGAACTGAAACTTATCGATGCAAACATAAACAAATGCGATCCTACAGGTTGCCATGCCTGTTTTAATGTCTGCCCCTCCCATCTCTGGTATATTCCTGAAAGCGGGCAGAAAATAGCTGCCAGGAATGAGCTTTGTACCTATTGTGGTGCCTGTGAAAACGCCTGTCCTGATAATGTAATGGAAGTGAGAAGGGATAAGGTACGCCATTCCCCGATACCCGATACCCCCTGGTCAAAACAATGGGAAGATGCTATTGATGCGCTGGTAAGCGGCAAACGTAAAAGGCCAAATACCTCCAGAGTACTGGAAATGCCTGAAGAAAAGGCAAAGGAGCACATTGATATCGAATTCCCTGAAATTGATGAAAGTTTACAGGAAAAAGTAAAAGAGAAAATGGAAGGGTTGCGCCCTGCCCTTAAAGATGTGAAATTAAGGCGCAAATGGGAAAAAAGGAAAGAAGGTACAGAGCAATTCTCAGATATCGAAAAATAACTATTTTATACCTTTACATGTTCTTGTTTAGCAGATCTTGGTGATATCCATATGAACGATGATGATTATTACAGGGAACTTGGCCTAAAGTGCGGACTGGAAATCCACCAGCAGCTTGATTCAAAAGAAAAACTGTTTTGCAGGTGCCCGACTACATTGCGTGAAACTGAAGAGTCCAATGTGGAATTTTACAGGTATTTAAGGGCCACTGAAAGTGAAATGGGTGAAAAAGACCGTGCTGCTGTGGAACAGACAAAGGTCAATCGTAAGTATGTTTACAAAGGCTATGATACTACCTGTCTTGTGGAATATGATGAGGAACCACCCCGCAAACTGAATTCCGAGGCTCTGGACATTGCCCTGGTGGTTGCAAAACTGATGAACATGCGACCTGTGGAGCAACTTCATGTAATGCGCAAAATAGTTGTTGATGGTTCCAACACAACCGGTTTTCAGCGTACTGCTTTTCTTGCAAATGACGGAACGATACCCACAAGTCTGAATGAGGTGGGTGTTGATGTACTGTGTATCGAGGAAGAAGCGGCCCAGAAGATTGAGGATAAAAGGAATAGCATTGTTTATTCCCTTGACAGGCTGGGCATCCCTCTTGTGGAAATTGGGACTGCTCCCGATATAATAACTCCTGCCCATGCCAGGGAAACAGCCCAGGTAATAGGTATGTTGTTGCGTTCTACCGGGAAGGTCAAAAGGGGATTGGGGACCATCCGCCAGGATGTGAATATCTCGATTGCTGAAGGTGCAAGGGTAGAGGTTAAGGGCGTACAGGCCCTGGATATGATCGAAACCATTGTAGGACTTGAAGTTGAAAGACAGGTTAACCTGTTACGTATCCGTGAAATGTTGCAACAGAGGGATGCGGGCGTACATAATGAAATATTTGATGTAACTGATGTTTTCAAGGATACCGAATCTAAGGTTATCAAACGTGCACTTAAAAAAGGAAAAGTCCTTGCAATCAGGTTAATCGGCTTTGATGGTATCATAGGAGAAGAAGTGCAGCCGGGAAGAAGGCTTGGCACGGAGTTTTCAGACCGGGCAAAACCTTCCGGTGTGGGTGGAATTTTCCATACCGATGAGCTCCCGAAGTACGGCATAACTGCAGATGAAGTGGAATCCCTGAGAAAAGCTGTGGGAGCTGTTGATGGGGATGCAGTTGTACTGGTTGCCGATTCTTACAAAAAGGCACACGGTGCGATGGAAAGTGTACTTATAAGAGCACAGGAAGCCCTGGAATTTGTACCCGAGGAAACCAGACGGGCTCTGCCTGATGGAAATACTGCCTATATGAGACCACTGCCGGGTGCTTCACGTATGTATCCCGAGACGGATGTCCCTGTAATTGATATATCTCCTTCTTACTTTGAATCCGTTGAAACCCCTGAACTTCTTATTGATAAAAGCAAACGGTTCACAGAAGAATACAACTTAAATGATGAACTTGCTGAAAAAATAGTTTACTCAAAGTACCTGCCCCTTTTTGAGAACATGATGGATCGATTTGCTTTAAATGACTCAATAGGTGCTACCCTGGTTGCCCGTACTTTTACAGGCAGGTTACCTGAACTTCGCAGGGACGGGGTTGATGTCGAAAAACTACAGGACGATCACTTTATTGCCTTGTTTGATGCCATAGGAGAAGGCAAAGCTGCCAAGGAAGGCATTGATGAATTACTACGCCTGCTTGCTAAAAAACCGGCTTTAAGTATAGATGAAGCCCTGGAGCAGCTTGGGTTTTCAGGTATAGACATTTCTGAAATAGAATCTTTTGCAGCCAATCTTGTCAGGGAAAGGGCTGATTTTGTCAATGAGAAGGGATTGGGAGCTGTTGGCCCCCTCATGGGGATTGTCATGGGCCAGTTCCGTGGAAAAGTTGATGGAAAGGTTGTAAGTGACATCCTGAAGCAAAAGATTGAAGAACATATAAATAGTTAATAAGAGTGATGAAAATGTTAAAAACAGGACCAATGGCGTTTTTTTGCCTGGTTCTTATCATTTATTCCGCAACACCGGTATTGGCCGAAATAGAGGTTGCGGATATATATCCTCTCACTGATGACTTTAGCAGTGATTCTCATTATCCTGCATGGAGTCCGGATGGAAAGCAGATTACTTACATGAATGATCAGGCAATCGGGATTATGGATGCGGATGGTAATAATTCCCATATTATTTATGACGGAATGAAATGGGACGGAGACCCCTGTTTTTCTACAGATGGGAAGGAAATTTATTTTGCATCAGAATCCCGAAAACCGTATTCTTCTACCTACATCAATCTTTTTAAGATGAACGCTGACGGGTCCAATATTACACAATTAACTGATGATACAGACCGCCGCTCGCCTTCCAACAGCCCGGAGGGTTCAATGCTGGCATATTTATCCAATATTGCAGGAAATTATGACATCTGGATAATGGATGTAGCAAACAAATCACATCGGCAGTTGACTTTTACTTCAGAAGATGAAGGTAAGCCCTCCTGGTCTCCTGATGGGGACGAAATAATTTACTCTTTAAAAGGTAATTTATGGTTGACAGATGTAGAACTTGATACATCCTGGCAACTTACTCATGGTACTTCCAATGATGTTGATCCGTTTTTCCTGCCATCAGGTGAAAAGATAGTGTTTATTTCTGATCGTGGAGGGGCAACCAATCTCTGGTTGATTGATATTGAAAACGATGAGATACAATTGCTTACCGATGACATAACCGTTGAGGGTTCTCCTGCAGTAGACCCTTATGGCGAAAAAATAGTCTTTGAAGCCAAAGCAAATGAAACTTTTGATCTCTGGATGCTGGAAATGGAAAATCCTGAAAGCACAGATGTGGTTTCCGGTATTAATGTAGAAGACACTAATGTGGACGTAATGGAGAATGAGGATATTTCAATAACCCCCGAAAACAATCAGAATATGGATGAAGGCTCCAGTGGATTGTTAGGTAAAATAAATAATAATATTGCTTTGTTTGCCGGAGGGCTTGTACTTGGCATAATTTTATTTTTGGTAGCCAGATTAATTTTCAAAAAAATGTAATTGTGTGCTTATATCTAATTGCACTTTGAATGAATCTTTTCTCTTCTCCATCGAAATACTTATAGCCTACTTTTTACATGTATAGGCAGGTTCCGATGATGAGTGCAGTAATTGGTTTGGAAGATGGGACAATTGTCACAGGCACCGGTTTTGGTGCCGAAGGTACAGTTTGCGGAGAACTCGTTTTTACTACTCAATATACCGGTTATGAGGAGGCACTAAGTGATCCTTCCTACAAGGGTCAGATCCTTATGTTCACTTATCCCCTTATTGGTAATTATGGTGTCAGTGATGAATGTTTTGAATCAGATGGTGTAAAGACCGAAGGCCTTGTAGTCAGACAAGCATGTCCTGACCCTTTTCATCACAATTCAAAACGCACCATTTACAAACTCATGGAAGATGAGGGAAAACCGGGTATTGCCGGGGTTGACACCCGGATGCTCACCCTGAATAATAGGGAGCATGGTACAATGAGAGCTGCCCTTATTAATGGAAGTGATGACGGCGAAGCAGCCGTGCAGCTTGCAAGGGAGCAACCCAAAATATCAGATATTGACTTAATTTCCAAAGTAACATGTAATGAAGCATATAGTGTAAAAAGCAAGATTAATACCTCTGATAAAAAACATATTGTACTTATTGATCTGGGTATGAAAGCCCATATTATGGATAGCCTGCTTGCAAGAGGTATGGATGTAACAGTAGTCCCTGCATCAACACCTGCTTCAGCAATAAGTGATTATGAACCTGATCTTCTTTTCCTTTCCAATGGTCCGGGAGATCCACAGAATGCGATAGAAGCCACAAAGGCTGTGAACTATTTTGCATCGGAATTACCCATTGCAGGTATATGTCTGGGCCATCAGGTTATTTCAAGGGCCATGGGAGCAGACACATACAAACTCAAATTCGGACACAGGGGAGCCAACCAGCCGGTAAAGGACCTTTCAAGTTCGATTGTACATATTACTTCCCAGAACCACGGATTTGCCGTTGATAATGATTCTCTTGATTCAACCGAGCTCTACACTACCGAGCTCAACACCAATGACAATACGATCGAAGGTGTGGCACACCGGGACCTTGATATCCTGAGTGTACAATATCATCCGGATGCGCATCCGGGACCACAGGATACTGAAAAACAATTCTTTGACAAAATTTACAAAATGGCAGGGGGCGATAAATGATGCCAATAAGGACTGACATAAAAAAGATTATGCTCATAGGTTCCGGTCCAATTATGATAGGACAGGCTGCAGAATTTGATTTCTCGGGAAGTCAGGCCTGCCGCTCCCTGCGTGAAGAAGGATTTGAAGTCGTACTTGTAAACTCCAACCCGGCAACTATAATGACAGATCCGGAGATGGCGGATTCTGTTTACATTGAACCTCTGGAAGCCCCGCTAATCGGTGAAATCATTGAAAAAGAGCGGCCCGATGGTATAATTGCCGGATTGGGTGGACAGACGGGTCTTAATGTTACAAGTGAACTTGCAGAGCTGGGTATTCTTGAAAAATACGGCGTAGAGATGCTGGGTACGCCTCTCGACGCAATCACAAATACCGAGGACCGGGAACTTTTCAAGCAGACCATGGAAAACATCGGGGAAAAAGTTCCCCGCAGCAAGGCTATTTCCTCTTTGCAGGAAGCAGAAGAAGTGATAGAGGAACTTGGTCTCCCCATTATTGTCCGCCCGGCCTATACCCTGGGAGGTGCAGGCGGGGGAATTGCCCATACAAAGGAAGAACTATTGCAGATCGTGGATAGGGGAATCCGGCTAAGCCGCATTAATCAGGTACTCGTGGAGGAAAGTGTCCTGGGCTGGAAAGAATTTGAGTATGAAGTGATGCGTGATTCCAATGATACCTGCATTGTTATCTGTAATATGGAAAACATTGACCCCATGGGTGTCCATACAGGCGAGTCAATAGTAGTGACCCCTTCCCAGACACTTAATGATGAAGAGCACCAGATGCTCAGGACCGCAGCTATCAAGATAATCCGGGAATTGGGTATTGAAGGTGGATGTAATATCCAGTTTGCAACAAAGGATGGCGAATATCGTGTAGTTGAGGTCAATCCCCGTGTGTCCCGTTCCTCGGCTCTTGCCTCCAAGGCGACCGGTTATCCGATTGCCCGGGTAACCGCCAAGATTGTTGTGGGAATGGCACTTGATAAAATCCTTAATGATGTCACAAAGAAAACTCCTGCATCCTTTGAGCCAACCATTGACTATGTAGTTACAAAGATACCCAGGTGGCCTTTTGACAAGTTCGTAACTGCAGACAAGACACTTACCACGGCCATGAAGAGTACCGGTGAAGTCATGGCTATCGGAAGGACGATTGAAGAGTCCATTCTAAAGGCCATCCGTTCCCTGGATAACGATATGGACTTTGAAATCAAGGGCAGGGATGACCCGGAGACTGTCACATTACTTAAAACGCCGACAAGCGAGCGTTTTTTTGTTATCTATGAAGCCCTGAAGAAAGGTTACTCCATTGAACAAATTTCTGAATATACGGGCATGGATCGTTTCTTCCTCCAAAAAATGGCAAACATTGTAAACATGGAGTCACAGGTTGCAGAACAACTATTCCAAAACGGAGAAGCAGATATCGATCTCCTTCTAAAAGCCAAGAGGATGGGATTTACTGACAGCAGGATAGCCAAATGTTGTTCAAAGACCCGGGAAGAAATAAATGATATACGCAGGGACGGGGCCATCACTTCCACATACAAGATGGTGGATACATGTGCGGCAGAATTTGCTGCAGCGACTCCTTATTATTATTCATGTTACGAAACGATGTGTGAATGTAAGCCCACAGACAGGAAAAAGATCCTGATTCTGGGTGCCGGTCCTATACGTATCGGGCAGGGAATAGAGTTTGATTACTGTACGGTGCATGCAGTCCAGGCCCTACGTGAGGAAGATATAGAAGCCCATATCATCAATAACAATCCTGAAACAGTTTCTACTGACTATGATACTTCGGATAAGTTGTTCTTCGAACCCCTGACACTTGAAGATGTAATGAATGTCATTGAAAGGGAAAATCCGGACGGGGTGCTCGTACAATTTGGTGGGCAGACTTCGGTTAATCTTGCAATCCCCCTGCAAAAGGAACTTGCCAGGCGCACAGACCTGAAGACGAAGATAATGGGAACTTCCCCTGAAAATATGGATGTGGCAGAAGACAGGGAAAAATTCAACCAGCGTCTTGCAAAAATGAAAATCAATCAGCCGGATGCAGGTTATGCAACGTCCGAAAAAGAAGCCCTTAAGGTTGCAACTGATATTGGTTATCCGGTCCTTGTACGTCCCTCCTATGTACTTGGGGGGAGGGCAATGGAAATCGTTTATGATTCCGCAGATCTGGAACGTTACATGAAAGAAGCTGTCAGGGTATCACCCGAACATCCCATCCTTATTGATGATTTCCTCGAAGGTGCAGTGGAAATCGATGTGGACGCTGTGAGTGACGGAAAGGATGTCCTGATCGGTGCTATCATGGAACACATCGAAGAAGCGGGAGTACATTCCGGTGATTCTGCCTGTGTGATTCCTCCCTATGACCTATCTGAGGATATCCTTGAGACAGTTCGGGATTATACCAGAAAGATTGCTATGGCACTTGAGGTGAAGGGTCTCATAAATATCCAGATGGCAACCAAGGATGGCGAAGTTTATGTACTGGAAGCAAATCCAAGGTCCAGCCGTACTATCCCCTTTGTATCAAAGTCTTCCGGGATTCCCCTGGCAAAGATCGCTGCACAGGTTATCATCGGCCACAGTCTCAAGGACCTTGGTTACCTGCAGGACAGGGAGCCTTCCCTGAATCATTATTCTGTCAAGGAAGTCCTCCTTCCGTTTGACAAATTGCCCGGTGCAGATCCGGTGCTTGGTCCTGAAATGAAGAGTACCGGTGAAGTGATGGGTATTGATTATGATTTTGGAAGAGCGTTTTTCAAGGCCCAGTTAAGTGCTGATAATCTCCTTCCGCTGAATGGAAAAGTATTCCTGTCCATCAGGGAGCGAGATAAGGAAGCGATTGTAGAAATTGCCCGCAGGTTGCAGGAAATGGGACTTGAACTTATGGGTACAAAGGGTACTGCAGGCTATCTTTCCGATAAAGGTATCAACATGGAGGCTGTCATGAAAGTGCATGAAGGCAGCCCCAATGTAATTGATATGCTCAGGAGAGGCGATGTTGCCTTTATCATAAACACCCCGACATCCCGCCAATCCAGGAAAGATGGTTACCATATACGTAGGGCAGCGGTAGATTTCAAGGTTCCATATATTACAACTATACAGGCTGCACGTGCTTCAGTTGAAGCCATTAAAGCAATGGCTGAGGGCAGCAGCACGATTAAATCAATTAACGAATATCATGAAGAGATCCGCCGTAACAATTAAGTTTACGGCTGATTTTATTCCTTTTATATTGTTTAGGTTGAGGTATTAATAATGGTCAAAAAGGCAGTACTGGCTTATTCAGGTGGTCTGGACACTTCAATATGTGTTCCCCTGCTTAAGGAAAAGTACGATTGTGATGAAGTAATAACCGTAGCAGTGGACGTAGGCCAGCCGCGGGAAGATGTAGATAAAGCTACCGAAAAGGCCCAGGACATCAGTGATCTGCATTTTACCCTTGATGTCAGGGAAGAATTTGTAAATGATTATATTTTCCCTCTCATAAAGGCAAACGGGGATTATGAAGGGTATGTAATGGGAACATCCATTGCCCGTCCCCTCATTGCTAAAAAGGTCGTGGAAATCGCAGAAAAAGAAGGGGCTTCAATGCTTGCCCATGGCTGTACCGGTAAAGGTAATGACCAGCTGAGATTTGAGGCAGTGTTCAGGCTTACCGATATGGAAGTAGTGGCTCCGATGCGTGACATGAACCTGACACGTGAATGGGAGATAGAGTATGCAAAACAACATGGCATTCCTGTCTCTGTAACATCTTCCAAACCCTGGAGTATCGATGAGAATATCTGGAGTCGCAGTATTGAGGGCGGCAAACTGGAAGATCCGGGTTACATTCCGCCGGAAGAGATCTACAACTGGACTGTCGACCCGGCCCAGGCACCGGATGCACAGACCATAGAAATCGGTTTTGAGGCAGGTGTCCCAGTATCCCTTGATGGTAAAACCATGGAGGGTGTAACTCTTATAGAGGAGATGAACAGGATCGCCGGTTCCCATGGTGTCGGAAGGACCGATATGATAGAGGATCGTGTGCTGGGATTGAAAGCCAGGGAGAATTATGAGCACCCTGCAGCAACAGTTTTACTGACTGCCCACAGGGATCTGGAAAAACTCGTGCTTACCCGCTCTGAACTCAAGTTCAAGGCTATGGTCGATGCTGAATGGTCCGAACTTGCCTACCTGGGCCTTGTGGATGAACCCCTGTATGAAGACCTGAATGCCTTCATAGATTCCACACAGCAGCGTGTTATAGGTACTGTAACTGTGAAGTTGTACAAAGGCAATGTCTACATTATGGCCAGGACTTCACCCAATGGTTTGTATTTCGAGGACCTTGTATCCTTTGACAGCAAGGTCATCGACCAGCAGGATGCTGAAGGTTTTTCCAAATACCATGGCTTCCAGGCACGCCTGTATCGCAGGTTTGTTGTCAATAAATAATTTTAGTGGAGGGCTTAATGTCCTCCCAAATTTAGATTGAGGCCTACCACTCCAATTACTACAAACATTATGGATACCATTTTTACCGCTGTGGCAGGCTCTTTGAACCAGAAGATTCCAATAGCTGTAATCATTGTGGTTCCCATTCCGGCCCAGATTGCATAAGCTATGCTTACGTCTATTCCTTTCAGGGCAATCGTAGACATTGCAAAGCTGATTCCGTAAAACAGGAATATACCGATAGAAGGCAATATATTGGAAAAACCCTCAGATAATTTCATGCATGTGGTGCCAAACACTTCAAAAATTATGGCTCCTACCAGATAGATATAACTCATATATTCTATTTTGGAGTTATACCTTATAAATAGACTCATTCCTCTAAGTGTATAAGGATTAATAGAGAAGGCATAGGTATCCTTTCCTATGCCTCCATTATCGTACCCCACCGATTATAAACCCGCTCGGGTCCCACCCCGTCAGGTTATGTCGAGAGAAGTTTTCTCCCAATCACCACATACTCTCATATGACGTTGATATATATAATATAACCCCATCTGATTTTCAAATACAGATTTAATATTATAATCCCATTGAAAATTACAAAGGAATATTATATTAGATGCAGGAAATATATATGAAAAAATAATTTATAAATAATTATATCTTCGGAAACAATATGGAATGCAACTACTGTTTTATCATATAAATAGTTATTGGTTTAAAAAAGTTAATTTATAAATGAAATAATAGCTAAACCATCTTTACGGTAAAAGTAGATTGAGAACATGGATGCCCACCCATGCTCTCATTTAATACCCCACTCCATGTATCAGCCGTAGTCCCCAACTCGGCTGATCCAGTCCGGAACAATGCTGCACAAATCCCGGACAATTCCTACATTCTCATGGATAGATATAACACAACCGGATTGAAATCCGCTAACGGCTCCTGATATTTGTATGTGCTTAAAAATTTCAAAGCCATATTAATGATTTATCTCATTCTTGCTTCCTGGATTCAATAATCTCCAGACTGCGACGAAGCATCACTTCTCCCAGGAAAAGCAGCAGGGCAGCCAGGATGAAATACATCTTCCAGCTGACAGGTTCCATGCGGCTTTGGAGGGAGTTCTGCCGGGCATCTGCAAGGAGATTTGCTCTGGCTTCCTTTTGGCTGTAGGCCCTACCGCCATTTCCGGTAATCAGAGAAGGTAATTTTTCATTGAGGCCAACATCTCTGTACTCAATGGCATAATTCACAGCAATTGGATAACCATTCACATAATGCATCCCGATTGTTTTCGGGAATATCTGGGCTTCATAGGTGTTTTTCCCAACAAAAGCCAGTTCCAGTTCATCACCCATGTATGTAAGTTCAGGAACTTTCTCATCATACATTGTAAGAGTGATTGTGGCAGGTAATCCGTACCATGTGTCCGGTGCTTCAACAACCGCACCTTCTTCAGGTTGCGGGTTGGCTATAGCCCAATTTAAGGTTGCTGAAATCAGCTGTGAGTTGTTACCGGAATACATCTGTGAACTCCAGCCTCCATCCTTGCCATTGTCTGTGGTGATCGAAGATACTCGTCCAAGGCCGTATCTCCATGTAGTTACAACAGGTTTCCCATTAGAAGCAACAACAAGCCGGTTGGCTCCGGGTTTTGGAGTCACATCATTGTAGCCGGTTATATTTGCTTTCACATTTGAGTTCTGGGTTATGAAATGTGAGGGATTGAATTCGAAAAGCTGGTAAGATGAAGTGGATTTATTTTCATCTAATGGTGGTTCAGTGGTTTCATCTGAGATTATATTGGCCCGTTGCCCTGCATCCAATTTGAAGTAATTATTGGTTGTACCTTCTACGTTTTCAACAAGTTTTTCAGCATACACATTACCTGACTTATCTTGCTGGGAGGGGGCTGAAGACCGAATATGAACAAAATAGAAGTTCACATTATCTTCCTTCAGGTCTTTGGCTATGTTTAGGCTTTCTTCATAGGAATCTTTTATACCCCCGTCAGAGATTATTACCAGATCCAATGTCCCGGTTTCTGTATTAAGCCATTCCTGTGCAACTCCAAGACCCTGATGGAGCAATGTTTCACTTGTGGTACTTGGTCGCAATTGGCGTATTTCTTCTTCCAGAAATTCTCGGTTGCCTGCCGTACCAAGATACTTCAATCCACCAGAAATATCATGTCCCTCCTTACCAAAAGCAATAACTCCCATATAGGCCCCTCTTAGTTCCTCCTTCTGGATCAGGTATATCGCATTACCCAGTATTTCTGGAAGAGTGCCGTATTTTTCAGTACTAGGAGAAATATCAAGTACAAGGACAATATCCCTGCCTCCTTTCCATTGTGTCGGTGTGGAAGTTACCGGTAATAAATCCTCAATTGAAGAATTCAGGTAATCCCCATATTCGTAAGATCGCTCTCCTCCAGTTACAACAACTCCTCCTCCATTGGATACATATTGTTGCAGAATTGCCACATCTGATTCGGATATCCTGTTGCCGGGCATATTATCGATTACCACAGCTTTTTGTGAATCCAGATCAGATATGTTGGAATTGGTAGAGGTGTCATAAAGATTGTACAGGATATTGGATAGCGGAGAGTCCGGTTCATCAGTTATGTACTGTACTTTAGGTTTCGGTACCACATATACCGATTTAAGGAAATTATTATTGATATTATCGGCCTCATCTGCCTGTGTGCTCAGCTCAATTTTGATCTCATGTGCACCGAGCTCATTGAATCTATAAGGGATTTGATAACTGCGTTGTCTGCTGCTCTGTGTGAAGGTGCCGCTACGTATCAATTCATCATCTGCATAGGCGTTGAATGTATATTCCACAGGTACTTCTTCAGCCTGTGAAACAATTATTTCAAACCGGTATTCATTCCCTTTTACTGCGGTCTTGTCACCCTTTACCTGAATACTGAGATCGTTTGATTCAATTTTCGGTGTAACTGCATATACAGTGGACCCTATATTTTGTGCAAAAACCAACCCTTCTTCAAGGTCTTTGCCGTAATTATTGTTCCCATCCGTCACCAGCACGACCTGGTTATCACTGCTGGCATACTGCACGATGGCATCTCCCAGAACAGTCTTATCGCCTGTCAGTCTGACAAGGGTGGTCGGGGTTTTGGTGGTAAGGCTTTCATAGAGTTCATCGGCCACACCTTTCTCAAAGAGCTGCATACTTCCCGTTTCATCCGAGATTATTACAAGTTGCGGGTTTTCCTGCTCTGTTACCTGACTTACCAGAGTAAAGGGGGAGGCAATGGCAACTATCAACAGGGACAGGACAATTGCCCTGGAAATAAGCAGTTTTTTGTTACCACCCTTAAGCATAAGGTATAGAGCGCCTGCCAGCACGGGTAGTATAAATGCAAGTATAATGGGTTGTTCAAAGGAAAGCATCACAGTTCACCCCTGTTGCGTATAATCAGGATTTCAAGTATAGCCAGTAGTATAGCCAGGATTATCAGGTAATTGTCCAGATAGTTCTTTGCCTCATAACTATCCTGACGGACGATGTCGGGGCTGTCCCTGTTCTGGTCTGAAACACGTTCCATTACCTCTGATCCTTGCCTGGTAGTATCCGATTCACGGTCACTGTACAGGTTGACCGCCACGGTGCGTCCTCCGATCCTATATGTCCCGACCTGTTCGAACAAAACCTTCTGGGTGGTTATTGTATCGGTGGGTGTCTGTACTGTCATTTCCCGAGCAAGAGAGGTGATATCCCCGGTCTCATGGTTATAGTCACTTATATCCCCGCTGCCACCGAGCCAGGCTGTAAGCCGTGCCCAGAGCACCGGATATTCGGGCAGGTTGTGGAAATTGTTCCAGGGCTCACCCAATTCATCATTGAAGCCGAAATATACCAGTGTCCCGTCTCCCACAGACCAGTGAGCAAGTAAAGGGTCTCCCTGCTCAGTTGCAACCAGCACAGTTGCATCATTGCGAGGTGTGGCATTGAGGTATTTATACATGGCAATCTCGTTGAATTTCACATCATCTGTCAGGCTTGAGGACTGGACAACTTCCAGATCGATACCCAGGATATCCTGTGCTTCAGCCACATCACCGGGTATAACCGGAAGCATGCCCTGGAACTGGTCTGTGGCATTGCTGCCTGCAAGCATCTGGCTGGCTACAACCACAACCCGGCCGCCATTGTCCAGGAAACTGTCAAGCCTTTCCACCTCACTGGATGTAAGGGAGCGGTTTTTCAGCCCGATGACCATTATCCTGTAATCATCGGTAGCAGAAGGAATTCCCTCAGCCGTAGAAATATCCACTGAAGCCAGTGTAGAAAGTGCAATCTTTGATGGTAACTTCCCTTCATCCGAAATAAACAAAGTTTTCGTATCCGATTGGGTTGGAATTACAACATATGCATTATTGTCCGCAGGCAGATTATCCTCATCTGCGATTGATATTGATGTAACTCCGGAAGATAGGGGATTCACACGAAACTGGGCCGTATCCGAGGGTCCCACATTAAGAGAGCGCTTTACTGAACCAGCCGGGTTTTCAATTTCTATATCAACCCTTTCGGTAAAGTCATTGTAATTCTTGACAACACAGGTATACACGTAATTACCGTCTTCGGTGTCTATCCAGCCGTCTATGATTCCCACATTGCCCACTGCTGAGCTTACATCAACAAAAGCAGTGTCAATCCCATAGGACTGGGCAAGTTGTTTTGTAGATACCGGATCTTCTCCTTCCCAGCTGGCAAAATCGGACACCACAACCATTGTACCGCCTCTCTGTGAAAGCAATCTCATTCCTTCAGACATTGCCCCTGAAAGGTCAGCTATCGTGGCGCTGGGCTCGATATTTTCAAGCGCATCGGATGCTTGCGAAGAACCTGTGTTCTCAACAACAATTTCCGGACTGCTTTTAGCCAGTATTATACTGTTCTTCTTGCTGAGATATCCTTCAGCCAGGCGTGTTGCATCGTCAAACCGATTGCCTGCCTGCATACTTGCGGAAGCATCAATGATAATTACAGTATGTTCATCGCTCAGGTCTTCCTGTGACGTGTAAAATGGTGCTGCTGCAGCGGTGGAAAGCAGTATGAGTACAAGTAACTGGATAAGAAACAGTGGATCTTTGAGCAGTTTACGGATTGATGAAAAACGCTTTTTCTGTTTTTCCACCTGCATTAAGAACATCAGGGAAGGTATACTAAGCTGGACAGGTTTGGGTCTTAGAAGATAAATTATTATTAAAGGGATCACACTGGCAAGAGCTGCAAGGGCCATTGTGTTATCAAAGGGCATTACCATCGCCTCCTGCTGCTCAGTGTTTCAAGGAAAGCCTCAAAGATTGGCTTATCGTTTGAAAACTGGTAAAAATCCGCACCTACATGATCACACGCTTCCTGTATCCTGTAGACATGCTCATTGAGCAATTCCTGATAATTCTTCTGGAAATTCTTGCTGACATAGGTTTGCAATTCTTCACCACTTTCCATATCAGTCAATTTTACCAGACCATCAATTTGTAGATTCTTTTCAGTTTTATCCATTACCTGTATCACAATAAGTTCATGGACTGAAAGCCTGTATATAGCGGATTCAATGGATTTTGGATCGTCCAGGAAGTCAGAAATTATTATTACAAGGGAACGGGAATGTATTGCTTTTTCGTATTGTTTAACACATTCTTCGATAGATGTCTTGCCCCCGGTTTCTGCTTCTGCCAGCCTGTCGATAGCCCTGAGCAGGTATTTCCTGCCACGTTTTGGCTGACTGAAGCTAACATTGGTGGCAAAGGTGGAAATTGCGAACTTGTCATTATCTTTTGTTACAAGATAAGCAAATCCGATAGCAAGCATCGCACCATATTCGAATTTGGTAGGCCCGTCTGATGAATATTCCATGCTGTTACTTGCATCCAGCAGGATATGGTTTGTCAGGGATTTACTTTCCTCAAATTCCCTTACATAGAGTTTTTCGGTACGTGCATAGGCATTCCAGTCAATAGTCCT
This sequence comes from Methanohalophilus sp. RSK, assembly GCF_003722075.1. Lineage (GTDB taxonomy): Archaea > Halobacteriota > Methanosarcinia > Methanosarcinales > Methanosarcinaceae > Methanohalophilus. The sequence continues at coordinate 21,572 of NZ_RDSK01000004.1, forward strand.
TGGTTCATCACCCCAGTGATACTCCCTGTATCCTCTGGTATCCAGTCCCTTTCCACTGTGGATTGAGCGACGGCTACCGGCGTATGCGCTGGATACTCGCTTGCGTACCATAAAGGAAAACCTGTCAAGTTCCTTCAGGAAACTAACATCAATGCTATGTCTTTTTTCAGTCATTGAAGGGCCCTTTGTTATTTGTGGGAAAAGCTCATTCAGTTCTTTTGATGATCTCACCAATAACTTTGTCCGGAGTAATTCCCCTGCGCTCGGATTCGAATGTCAGCATTATACGATGCCTGAGTATTGGATAAGCCATTGTATCCACATCTTCCTTGCTTACATAATTACGCCCGTGAATAAGTGCGCGGGCCTTGGCTGCAAGTATCAATCCTATAGAGGCACGTGGGGAAGCACCGTATTCCAGGTGTTCTTTCCAGTTACGTGTTGTCATGACGACTTTGATAGCATAGGCCTTTATGTCCTCGGCAATCGGTACTTCCCGGGTCAGGTGTTGCAGTTCCAGCACCGAACTTTTCTTGAGGACCCGGTTTACTTCAGGTATATCCACCATGGTGTAACGGCGCACAATTTCCTTTTCCTCATCAAAAGAGGGGTAATCCAGCAGGATCTTGAGCAAAAACCTGTCCAGCTGGGCCTCGGGTAGAGGAAATGTACCTTCCATTTCTATAGGGTTCTGGGTTGCCAGAAGGAAGAAGGGTTTGTCCAGGATAAATGTATCATTCCCAACAGTTACCTGTTTTTCCTGCATCGCTTCCAGCAGGGCGGATTGGGTCTTTGGTGATGCCCTGTTTACTTCGTCTGCAAGCACGATATTGGCAAAAACAGGTCCTGCTTCGAATTTAAATTCCTTATGCCCGCTGTTTTCCTCTATAAAATGAGTACCTGTAATATCCGCAGGCATCAAATCCGGAGTACACTGGATTCTACTGAATGTCAGGTCCATAACCTTTGCAATCGTGGATATTGTAAGGGTTTTTCCCAGACCTGGATTACTTTCCACAAGTGTATGCCCATTACACAGGATAGACACAATAATCTGTTCCACTGTTTCTTTCTGTCCCACAATTACCTTTGAAATCTCATTGAAAAGATTGCTAAAAATATCACTGGTATTACGGTAGATATCCGCTTCACCTGATTGAGAACTTTCGTCCATATAATTACTCCTGCTATATTATCTGGTTAATTCTTCAAAATATGATTTTATGATTGGCTCATATCCTTCCGGCAGTTCTTCACTATAAGCCGGAGCTGTCATCTGTCCGATTTCATAGGAAGAAGAGGGTTCAAATTCCGGCTGGGTTTCATCTTCCTGCCCGGTAGGTGTAAAGCCGGATTCTGATCCCGGTGGTATGCTCAGGTCTACTTCTTCACCTTCCACCACGACGACCACAGGTTCACCTGTAATATTTTCCTTTCCTGCCTCATTCCCGTCTCCATCAGAGGGGAAATAATTTTCAGGCGTATCGCCATTATCGGGAATCCCGGGGATGTTGTCTATTACTTCTTTCATTCCTTCGGGAGTTATGTCTGTGCGAAAATCCGAATAAATAACTATACCCAGGGCCGAGGTAGTGAAAATCAAAAGGATAAATATGACCTTGAGTTTTTTCCTGTCAAGAAAAGCAGATGAATGAATTTCCTTTGTAGCTTCCAGCACTGAATATATCAAATCATTGATTATAACATTGTTCAGATTGCGGTTGTCGTAGGCTGTCCTGAGCCTTTCTTTCATGACCGGATATTTCTCTTCTGCCAGTAAGATAACTGAGGTGTTCTTTTCTCTTCTATAGAGCAGCAAAGTTATTATTAGGGAAATTCCAATCGAAATAAGAAGAAGTGCAATAGTTGAAAATGAAATTGTCAATGAAGCAACATCATAACTTTTATCGGCATATAATTCCAGTGCTCTTACCAGTCCAAATGCGTTTTCCATATTTACCAAAAGCAGGACGGTATAAATGGCAAGGGTCAGGATGACAAATTCTGCCAGTTTAAACAATCGCTGATATTTGCGAACAGCATTATCCTGCCGATGAATGAATTGTTCAAGATCCTCTGCCCCGGTCATTGGATTTCACTCTTCCATGTAACTCTGGTAGGAACCCAGATTCTTTAACATATAAACGTTTTGATTCAAGTTATCAAGTGCTTCTTTTACATCGAGATCTTTTATACTTCCATTCATATCGATGTAGAACACATAATCTCCCAGGGACATTTTGGAAGGACGTGATTCAATCCTTGTCAGGTTGATCCCTCTTGTAGCAAGTTCCCCCAGCATCTCATAGAGGGCACCCGGGTGGTCCCTGTCAAGATAAACTATAATTGAAGTTTTACAGTCATGTGTGCAGGTTTGAATCCTCTGGTCTTGCTTTCTGGCAATTACTACAAACCGGGTGAGATCGGGTTTCCAATCCTGTATATCTTCTGCAAGAATGTCAAGCCCGAAACTCTCAGACGCCTTTCTGGACGCAATAGCAGCCATTTCCGAAAACTCGGTTGCAAGTTTGGCAGCATGTGAAGTACTTCCTGTAGTCCTGATCTCCACATCCGGGTAATTCTTCCGGATGAAATGGCGGCATTGTGCCAGTGCCTGAGGATGGGACAGAATTATTCTTATATCCTCTTTCTTCCCCCTTGAAAGCAGGCAGTGATGGATATGAACCACAACTTCCCCGATAATTGAAAATTCATGCTCCAGCAGCAGGTCAAGGGTAACACCGACAGATCCCTCTATAGAATTTTCTATTGGTGCAACACCATAGTCTATGGAATTATCCTGGAGAACTTCAAACACTTCTGAAATATCCTTCATATATGAAATATCCGGATTAGTTCCAAGCTGGGCTTTCCATATATTTGCAGCTTTTTCAGAATATGAACTTTGAGGCCCCAATATGCCGATTTTCATTGACTTTTATAGATGACTGATATTTAAAATAATTTGTGATAAAATAGCATATAGATAGCTATCCTCAACTCCTGTAAGAGACCTCAATTGCGCATTATCCTGAAAATCATTGTCAGGCCTGTGAGATTGATAACTCCTATCAAAATCCCTCCCACAAGGTGCATGTTGTTTTCCGGAGAAGTATTAGAGTCCTGATTTTCATCTTTTTCCTTTATTTCAATCACCCTATCGTTCTCGATAGATAGTGTATCCTTGTATGTTTCACCACTGCTATCAATCACTGTTTCCAGAGTGTATTGTTTATTCTTTTCCAGACCGGTTATGTAGTACACGGAATCATTGCTTCCAGAACAAACTTTTTTACCACTACTGCTAAGTTTCATGCTTGTAATTTCCGGTGACACGACTTTTAGCACTGCATATTCTTTCAGGTTCTTTTCCTTTCCCTCGCAAAAAGCAGGCCTATCCGCAATGCCAAGCGTACTCAACAGAATTGGTGCTATATCTTCCTGGCCAATAGTTTCCCTAATTCGTTGTTGTTTAATGTTGGGGGACAAAATTATCAATGGTACATTGCGAACCTCATTTGCAGAAGCATACTTCTCTGATTTTGCCCCACCTCTTGATTCAGCATCAGGAAATGCCATACCATGGTCGGACGTGATAACCAGTGCCAGATTGTTTTCCTGACATGTTTCATAAAGGGGTACTATCATGGAATCAAGGTTTTCAATACACTGGCTATAACCTTCATAGCCCCTGTAGAGTCCTGCTGTGTCAAGCGCGGCAATATTGACGGTTATGAAGTATTTTCTATCCCTGCCTTCATTTTCAAGGATATTGATAGAGTCCATTGCTGCATCAAGGGCCAGTTCATTGTACGTATAATATCTCTGGATTGTGCCGGAAGGCGTACTCTCAACTCTGGATAGTGCCCGGGATGCATGTGTCTCAAACTCTGTTGTAAGAAGCGGAAGGGCATCTATATCCTTATTTCCGGATACCGAAACCTGTATTACAGGTTCATTTATGGAATTGGTTGTGTCATGGAGAACAATATCATGCTCCGCAACTACTTCTTCGGAGTCACCTCTCTCCAGTACCCCAACTGTCAAGTATCCATGTTTCTTTACAACGTCATAAATACTGGCATTATCATAACCTACCATTGTGTCATCTGCATCTCTGTTACCTGTCATGATCACATTGTGTCCGCTATTGCCTTTAAGTTCAGGGACATAAACAGAATCGAAAATCGCAGCCTGATTATATATTTTTGGAAGATTTGACATCCCGGGTTTTTTGAGAATGGAACCATCAATTGCTTTTACATCCAGCTCCGGATTTATGTATCCATTGCCAAGGCCATCAACTATCAGTACCACTACACCATCAGGAGTATTTGTGTCTCCTGCTTCAATAAATGTTGCGCATCCGGCCGGATTTATTGTTATGCATAAAAATAATATGAGGAGAAGTATTTTCCCAATCTGCCAAATTTGCTTTCTGGAATATATCATCAAGAATAAAAATATTGTTTCATATTAGTATTTTATGCTATGGTTTTTATTTTTATGTTGATTGTTACTTTCGAGTTTACTACTATATAAATATATCCCCTTTTCTTGAAGCAGATTGAACATTGATGTTTTGTTTGATAAATAATCGGCATCAATAAGCATTTTATTTTTATTAATTGCATGATGTAGATTTGAAATAACAATTATTTTTATATATAAGTTTATAAGACGCCAATTTTAACTATGATATATAAGTATTTTTACTACATTTTGTCTTTTAGTATCTAATATACAGGCAATATTATTTAAAAATAAGAAACAAGATACATGTTTTTTGATAATATAAACTCTTTATTTCTGAATTGGCATTTACAAAATCTATATATATTACATATAATAAATACAAACACTTATATATAATAAAATTGCAAATTTAATTGATCATAACGTGCCCCAAACCATGGCACATACTCATAGATTGGAGTGTTGAAAGTATGTCAGAACTGACTCAAAAAACCAGATTAACGAATGCTTTAAAGGGCGAGTCTGTAGACAAAGCCCCGGTTGCCTCTGTTACACAGACTGCAACAGTAGAGCTCATGGAAATGACCGGTGCATCCTGGCCCGAGGCTCATTCAGATGCTTCCAAAATGGCAAAACTGGCATTGGCATCTCACACTGAAGCCGGTTTGGAAGCTGTAAGATATCCATTTTGCCTAACGGTCCTGGCCGAAGCCATGGGTTGTGAAGTGAACATGGGTACCCAAAACAGGCAACCCTCAATAACAGAACATCCCTATAAAAAAGGAATTGACGATCTCAAAATGCCTGATAACCTGGCTGAGCTGGGAAGGATTCCGGCAGTGGTTGAAGCTACAGATATCGTAAGGGATAGTGTAGGCGAAGATGTGCCTATTATAGCAGGAATGGAAGGGCCGGTTACCCTGGCCTCCGATCTTGCCAGTGTCAAGAAATTCATGAAATGGTCTATCAAAAAGCCTGATGATTTTAAAGCCATCCTTGATTTTGCAACTGATGCATGTATCGAATATGCCAATATACTTCTGGATAGTGGAGTAGATATGATATGTGTGGCAGACCCGGTGGCTTCTCCTGACCTTATGAATCCGGCCACTTTCAATGATACCCTAAAACCCTGTCTTGCAAAATTTGCAGAAGCGGTTGATTGCATTAAAATACTCCATATATGTGGAAATGTAACACCTGTCCTGGATATGATGGGAGATTGTAAATTTGAAGGCTTGAGTATCGAGGAAAAGGTAAAGGATGTAAAGGAGGCCAAAAAGACAGTTGAAGGTCGCGCTACTCTTGTTGGTAATGTGTCCAGTCCTTTTACAATACTCAGTGGAACTCCTGATAAAGTAAAAGAAGAGGTTAAAAAAGCCCTGGATGATGGAATCTCTGTAGTTGCCCCTGGCTGCGGTATTGCTCCAAATTCCCCTCTTGAGAATGTAAAGGCACTGGTTGAAGGAAGAGATGAATACTTTTCCTGATTGTATAAGGGATGCCTGATTGCATCCCTCTTTTAATCAAAAGAGGTGGTTATATGAAAGTGGGAGTTGCTATTGATCTTGGAACCAGTGGTTTCCGGGCCCAGAAAATAGATATCGAAAGTGGTGAGATCCATAAAACCGTGATTACCATGAACAACCCCCTTCCGGGAGCCAATGTCATGGACCATTTGGATTTTGCCATGAATTATGGACAGGATCTTGCCCATGAACTGGTAATAGGTGCATTCCGGAATATTCTTGAGGAACTTGGGATTCATTCATCTCCTGATAGGATCGCAATTTGCGGAAATCCTATCCAGTTATCCCTGTTTCAGGGAATACCAATTGATGATCTTGCATATGCGGGACAGAGAAAAAAAGCAAAATATAACATAAAAGAACAGGAACGCAAAGCAGCTGTTGTAAAAAGTATCTTTATTCCGGGTCTTGAGGATCTTGATGATTGTATTGTTGTTATTCCTCCTGCAATTAAACATGAAGTGGGAGCTGATGCTCTTGCACTTATTGTTAAATCTGGTATGCTGGACAATGCAGACATTTCAATTGCAACGGATTATGGAACAAATGCCGAGATGGCTTTGAAAGTAGGAAATGTAATATATACAGGCTCAGCTGCAGCTGGACCGGCCCTGGAAGGACAGGAAATTGCAGATGGTACGATTGCCCGGCCTCATGCTATATCTGATGTGTCCTTTGAAGATGGAGCACTACGTAACTATGTCCTTAATGATGAAATGGATACTGTACAGGGTGACCTCGTAAAACCAGACGATGGTACAGTAATGGATAAAGGAGACATAGAAGCACACGGTATCACAGGAACAGGTGTAATTTCTCTAATTGATGAATCTATCAATAATGGTCTTGTAGTACTCCCAAAGATCAACCTGAAAAATAGCGTTATCCAATTGCAGGATGGAATAAAGTTCAACGAACATGATCTTGTAGAAGCTGGCAGGGCGATTGGGGCTATAAGAGCAGGTCATATAACTCTTTGCAATGCTGCCGGAATAGGAATGGAGGACATACAAACTGCGTATATGTCAGGTGCTGCAGGAACCTATATGGATGCTATTAAGGCGCATAATATTGGCATGATCCCTTATGATGTAGGTCAAATTAGCCAGATTGGGAACACCTCCCTGATAGTTGCCAAAGAAATTTTGCTCTCTGAGGACAGGTTATGGGAATTGCAGGAAATTGCAGAGGAAATAGTCGGAACTCATGTTATGTTTGCTACGGATGACGCATTTAAGGAGGCTTACATTCTCGAACTTTCCTATTGGGGAGAAGGTATGCCTTTCAAAGTTCTTAAAAAATACCTGAAGAAAAAGAAACTACCTACAATAGATGTTGTAAAATCTGTTCCTGCTGCTGAAAAGCGTGTTGTGAAAGATATTCCTGTACTGGGAGAAGAAGGTCTTCACGTTCTTGATAAGGTTGGCACGTATCTTACAATGGTCATCGAAGGCTGTGAAACCTGTCATAAGTGTGTCCAGGTCTGTCCTAATGATGCCCTTTCAATGGAAGATAACAGAGTATTGATACGTACGGATCTATGTGATGGTGCTCACTGTCAGAAATGCATACATGCTTGTCCCCATGATCTATTTAAATGGGAAAATCTGGATGTTATGATGCAGGAACCATCAGAGGAACAATAAGATATGGAAGGTCTACGAATGAAAGTACTCGTTGTGGGAGGATTTTTAGGAAGTGGGAAAACCACTACAATCCTCCGTATTGGGAAATACCTTGGAGAAAAAGGCCAGAAAGCTGCCATTATCGTAAACGAGATTGGGGAGGTAGGAGTTGATGGCGATATTATTTCCAGTTACGGCTTTGACTCAATCGAACTTACGAATGGATGTATTTGTTGCACCCTAAAAAGAGATTTGAGATATACAGTATCACAGCTTAAAAAAGACTTCGATCCACAAATATTGATTATTGAGCCTACAGGCATAGCTTTTCCTGCTACAATCAGGGATGAAATTATGCTGATGAATCTGGATGATGTGGATTTTGCTCCACTGGTTACACTGGTTGACGGAAGCAGGTTCAAAGAGGTAATGAAAGAAACAAAACAGTTTTCCCAGAGGCAAATAATTGATGCTGAAGTTCTCGCAATAAATAAGATTGATTTAATTGAAGACCTATACATACCTGTAGTTGAGTCCTCAATAAAACAACTGAATCCAGAGGCAGAAATTGTACGTTTTTCAGCAAAAGCAGATTATGAGGAATTATCCGGGTTTATTGAGCAGTTACTGGGTGATGTAGTTTATCCAAAGCTTACTGAGAGAAAAATGAATGCCGATAAGGAGCTGAATTCCATACAGTGTTCCAACATGGCCACTTATGCATCTGAATACAGTCTAAATCATGATTATCTTGAGTCTGAAAAAGCCCAATCAATAGTCTCAAACTTGATGGAAGGTCTAAAGAAAGAGATAATCGTGATGAATCCGGAATTTGTTGGTCACATGAAAGTGATTTTGCAAGCCGGTACTGTAAATGTACGTTCCAGTGTCACAGGAGCCGAAGAAAAACCTCAAATTGAAACTATAGAATCATATTCTTCTAAGCCTTCTGTAAAGATTCTCTCTGCAGTTTCAAATGTTTCCCGTTCAGAATTAATGGAACTTGTGGACTTCTTTGTCAAGGAAATTTTCACAAATCATGGTGTTAAAATAGTGAAAACTGCTATCCATCAGCACAATCATGACAGTCACAACCATTCAGAAGGTGTGTAAGATGTAATTATTGGTAAAAGATATGCTCACATCTTATGAACACGATTCATCGATTGGAGTGAAGGAAGCGAGTCTTAGATGTGAGCATATTACCATTTGAAAGAGGATACATATATTAATTACGCAATCCTCTTATAGATATGAGATTGATTTGCATTGTATAATATTAATTGTCGATGCATTGGCGGAAACATTATGGAAAAACCTGCTTTAAAAGAAGGGCAAATTAATCTTGAGCCCGCCTTAGACTTTCTGGATACCGGTATTCTTTTACTTGATAGTAAATTTAACATAATATATGTAAATTCTAAAATCAGTCGTTTTTTAGGAATTCCAGAAAACCTTTGTGGTAAATCCGTTTTTGATATTGAAACATGGCCCTTTAACAAAAAAGAAATTGTTCATTCCCTCAAGAATATCTCCTCACAAAATGAACCAACGATTCATTCCATTGAAGACAGTGCAGGTGAAACCTACAATTTTACAGTTCATTATTTGAATCCGGCTTTGCCTGATGCACCTGCATTTATGCTCACACTTGAAAAACATCCTTTTTCTGAAAACGAAACTGAAAAATTTGAAGATCTGCTCTCCATTTTCACATCGGGCATTTCTGAAGGAATAATCATAATTCAAGATGAACAAATCCAGTTTGCAAACCGCAAATTTGGAAAAATAGTTGGTAAAAAATGGGATGAAATAAAAGGCACACATTTCCTGGATTATTTTCCGGTTCAATATCGCCGAATGTTATACAAAAAATATACCAAACGTATTGGAAAAAAAATATACAGGGAAATGACATATGAGGTCGAATTACTTTCAACATCAGGTAAGGTTACTCCTTTCGAACTGTCCTCATCACTTGTTGAGTATGGCAATCGGCCTGCAGTAATGGTCACATTTCGGGATATTTCGGCTAAAAAGGAAGCAGAAGAGCATCTCAAAGAAGCTGAAAAGAAATATCGGTCAATTTTTGAAAAAACGCCGGTTGGGATTGTTTATTTTGATAGGAGAGGCAGAATAAGCAATTCAAATGAAGCCTTCAATTCTATATTTAAGACTATTATTGATGAAAAGAAAGAACCTGAAATTTTTGATTATATTCCCGATAAGGAAGTGTCTGGCCAGATAAAAAAGGTGCTTTCCGGAAACGCCCTTTCTTACAGAGGAGAATACGAGGTTAACACTCAATATTCATCCAAATCTATAAAAATTACATGCAATTCCTTGCTTCTGGATGGAGTTTTACAGGGTGGAATAGGCATATTTGGAGATATTTCTCTGCAAAAAAGCGCTGAAGCCACTCTTCTAATGAACAAATCCCGACTTGAAGCCCTTGTAAAATTAAATCGGCTGGAAGTTTTTTCTTTCGATGAAATAGCTCGTTTTGCCCTTGAACTTACAGTTGAATTTACAGACAGCGATTGCGGCTACCTTTGCAGGATGGGAAAGGATGGCAACCCTGAAAAAATACTGTATACTCCTGATACAGAAGATCTGGAATCATTTATTTCTGAAAAAATTGGAAATTTTGATTTCAAAGACCGAAAGTCCAATGTTATGGATACTGGAAAAACCATTGAAATACCTCTTTTTGAAAAAAAGCAGCTTGTAATTGTTGCAGGTTTTAGCAGGAATGTAGCCTTCAAAGAAATGGAAATAAATCAATTAGAACTTTTTGTACAGGACATATGGACTACTATCAAACATAAAATGGCCGAGAAATCGTTACGGGATTCTGAAATCAAATATTCTTCCCTTGTGGAAAACGGCAATGATGCAATAGTAGTAATTCAGGATGGTAAACTTAAATTTGCAAATTCGATGTTTTGTGAATTCGTGGGCAATGATTGTGATTCAATACTTTATACAGATTTTAGGAATTACGTTGCTGAAGAATATCGCCGTATGGTGGCCAAAAAAAACCAGCAGTATATACAGCAAAAGGAAATGTCTCATTCCAGGGATGAAATTGAACTTGTTACAAAAAAAGGCAATAAAATACCTGTAATGGTAAGCACATCTGTAATTGACCATGAAGGTAAACCCGCAGTAATGGCATTTATAAGTGACATTACACAACAAAAAGAAAAAGAAAATAAACTTCTTGAAACTTTTAAAGTACTGAAAGTACTTCAATCTGTAATTCGCACCAGTCCTGCAATAGTTTTCTTTTGGGCCCCGGAAGAAGATTGGCCGGTGGAGTTTGTATCTGAAAATATCGAAAATTTTGGTTACAGGGCCGAGGAATTTACTTCCGGAAAATTACAGTATGGGGACATTATACATCCCTCTGATCTCGAGTATGTCCATCAGAAACTTGCAAAATATTCAGATGAAGAAATGTCAGATTACAATATTGAATACCGTATAATCACAAAAAAGGGAGACGTACGCTGGGTTGAAGAACGAGGTTCCATCCAATATGAAAAGAATGAAATAAGCCACTACCAGGGTATAATTCTTGATATCACTGAAAGAAAAAGAGTAAATCGCTTTTTAGATATTGATACTGATATTGGGAATTTCCTGACACCCACCGGTGATCTGCAAGAAATGTTTGATCAGCTACTAGAGTTGGCTCTTCATATTGAAGGTGTGGATGCAGGTGTCCTTTATATTGTTGACAAATCCAATAATGACCTTAATATTGTAGCTCATCGCAATATTTCCGATGATTTTGTTGGAAAACATGCTACAATTGAAAAGGATACACTTAGAGGAAGATTCCTGTCAGTACAGTATCCCGTGTATAAACTTTATTCTGAGATATATCCCTTCTCTAAATCCAAAAAAAGCAAGGATAGCCTCCTGGCAACAGCCATTATACCTGTAATAACCAATGATAATTTATCTGCAGTACTGTTTTTGGCATCCCATAAAAATTATGAGATTCCATATTCTATACGTAACTCGCTTGAAACTGTGGCAAACCAGATAGGTTCTGTGCTTGACAGGATTGAAAAAGAGGCGGGTATCCAGAAAAGCCAGTATGATTTACAGGTGCTCTTTGACACAATATCTGAGCTGATTTTTGTGGTGGATCCGGAAGGCTGTATCCTTTATTCCAATCTTAATGTTGCAAAAACCCTGAAATATTCCAAACAGGAAATAACAGGTATGAATTTTATAAAAATTCATTCCCATACTCAGGTACTTGATGCTGCAAAAGCCTTTAACGAAGCACTTAATGGTAACAAGCAGAAACATTTGTTCACTTTGATGGACAAAAATAGTGATCTAATAAATGTTGATACTACAATGCAAAAAGGGGAATGGAACGGTAGTGATGTGGTCGTCGTTGTCAATAGAATTGTTGAATGACGATAAATTCATAAATTATTAATGCAGATGCATAGTAAACTAAAGGAAGGCAAGTAAAGTGGGGCAAAAATGATAGATATCAATCCTAAAAATACTTTGATACGCTACAACATATTGGTTGAAAGCGATATGGCTCCTGAAGAAATGGCAGAAAAACTGTACCCCACAGACCCCCATATTCGCCAGATCGCCAAAGCTGTTTTTGAAGGCGATGAGGATGAAGTTGTCGCTGCTTTGCAAAATACAATTGATTCCGGAGTAGATCCCCTTTCACTTATAAACGATGCCCTGATGGCAGGAATGGAAGTAGTGTCTACTCTATATGATTACGGATTGTTGTACCTGCCGGATGTTATTATCTCTGCCCAGGCAATGATTGAAGGAATAGAATACTGTAAGGAACAATCCAAACAGGTTCATGAATCAAAGGGTAAGATCATTTCTTATGTTGTAGAGGGAGATATTCATGACATCGGAAAAAAGATTGTAACCGTTCTTTTACGCGCCAATGGTTATGAGGTTATTGACCTTGGAAAAGATGTGCCTGTTGAAGAAGTTGTGGCCGCAGTCAAAAAAGAAAAACCTATCATGCTTTCTGGAACCGCACTGATGACCACTACAATGCATGCTTTCAAAGACGTGAATTCGCGGCTGCTTGCAAGTGACATAAATGTACCTGTGGTCTGTGGCGGGGGTGCTGTTACCCAGGACTTTATTTCCGATTATGACCTGGGAGTATATTGTGAGGAAGCTGCAGACGTACCAAAAATTGCAGATTCCATCCTGCAGGGGTTGGATATAAGGAAATTAAGGGATACTTTCCATAAACACTAAGGAGATCCGTATTATGTCTGTTAAACGTTATTCTTCAATGGAATATGACAATTTTGAAGACCTTCTTTTTGGCCACTCTAAATATCCTGTGAAAACCGGTCTTGATCTGGAAATCGGTGCTGGATATACAACTGCTGAAATCAATTATGCCCCCCGGCCGAATGCGGCTGAAAATCAGGCAACGCTTGTAAACGAATACGAACGTATTACCCGCGATATAATGGAAAGGATGGTTCAGGTTGGCTTCCCATCAGTCGTACTTGAAACCGAACATGTGCAACAGATGACACATAACCCTGAATGGGGGGCTGATATTGCAAATGCACAGAAAGCCATTATGGAAGATTACCATGATGAATATGGCATCAAATGTGCCCTCAGGCATACGGTGGGTGATGTCAGGGGGGATAGGGAAAAAATTGATCTGCGGGGAGATGCTTATTCCCGGATTCTTGAATCATTTGATCAAGTCGCTTCTTCAGGAGCGGATATGTTGTCGATTGAATCCCTTGGAGGTAAAGAAGTATTTGATCATGCTATCCTGAGGAATGACATGCGGGGAGTTATCTTTTCAGTTGGTATACTCGGCGCACTTGATGTTGAATATATATGGCAGGACATCTGCAATATTGCAAAGAAAAATAAAGTAGTACCTGCGGGCGATACGGCCTGTGCACAGGCAAACACTGCAATGTTTGTTGCAGGGGGACTGCTTGACTTCAAGCTGTCCCATAGTATGGCATCTGTTGTAAGGGCAATTTCTGCGTCACGGTCTCTTGCTGCATATGAAGCAGGTGCAATTGGTCCGGGTAAGGATTGTGGTTATGAGAACAATATTATTAAGGCAATTACCGGTTACCCCATTTCTCAGGAAGGGAAAGGCTCTACATGTGCCCACTCGGATCTGATGGGCAACATGTCCATGCAGTGTTGCGATCTCTGGTCCAATGAATCTGTGGAATACCGGGGGGATTTTGGAGGAACCACTGTACAATGTTGGGGAGAAACTCTTTCTTATGATTGCAGCATGATGAATACGGCATTGGAAGCCGGAGTTGGTAAAACCCTGCGTGATGTGCTAATGGTTTCGGATAGATACAGGGATCCACAGGCATTCATATTATCATATGATAATGCGTATCGCATTGGTGAAGTAATAACTGCCCATCCGGATGATTTGTACCTGAGAGCAAAAGAGGCAGGCATGAAAGCTTGTGAATTAATAGAAAGTGGTTCCGCAGGATTCCTGGAATTATCCAAGTTTGAAAAAGCTACAATAAATAAAGCCTGGAATGACCTGAAATCATTAGACGAAAATAAGGAATCTTTTATTTGTAATTGTCTGGATACTTATTCATCTGAAGTGGATACATTTAATACATCAAATTATGGCCTTTAATTTCTGTGATTTTAACTACTAATATTGTTTTTCAGATTTCTCATATATATAGTTATTCCTATTCATTATATTATAATTTAATTGTTTTGAATGTTTTTTTGAAAACGCTATGCTGCAACGTATGTATAGTTATAGTTATTTTGTATATGCATTTGATAGTAATTATCTATTTATAATATCTATTCAGCCCGTCTATTTTATTATAATATATAAGTATTATTGCAATTGATAATATTTATTTTTTGAAATCAAGCATATATGCTCAAAAAAAAGCAACCAATAAGCGTTTTTTATACTGTATAAAAATATAGATGCATCTGCAAAATAATAAGCAAACTTTATATATTAGCATTTAATAATAGAAATGTTTATATATAATTATATCTCACTTGAATATGAGGTTTGATTAAACCTCGCAATAGATTGGAGTTGGGCCAATCGCCATCAGGCATTGTCCCTGAATATATTTGAAACAAATATGGAAGGAAGTGTAGAATGACCAGTTTGGACGTAGACCCCAGTGAAATTCTGGAAAGATATAACGTCAAAATGGAAAAAGCAATGACGCCGGATGACGCGGCAGCAGAACTTTATCCAAAAGACGAGCTGATTCGCCCGATTGCAGAATCAATTTATGAAGGCGAAGAAGATGATACAGTAGAGGGCCTTAAGAAAGCAATTGATGCCGGCAAGGATCCAATTGCCTTAATCGATGATGCCCTGATGGTGGGAATGGGAGTGGTATCAAAACTCTACGATGAAGGTATAATTTTCCTGCCAAATGTAATGATGTCTGCAGATGCAATGCTTGATGGTATTGATTTCTGTAAATCCCAGGCCAAAGAAGCACCTGTATCCAAAGGTAAGATCGTATGCCACGTTGCAGAAGGTGACGTGCATGACATCGGTAAGTCCATTGTCTCAGCCCTCCTGAGAGCAAATGGTTTCGATGTGGTAGACCTTGGACGTGATGTACCGGTAGACGAGGTTATTGAAACTGTGAAGAAAGAAAAGCCAATAATGGTGACAGGAACTGCCCTTATGACTACCACAATGTACGCTTTCAAAGCTGTCAATGACAGGCTTCTTGAAGCAGGTATTAAAGTTCCATTCCAGTGTGGTGGCGGTGCTGTAAATCAGGACTTCGTATCTACCTATGAGCTCGGAGTATATGGAGAAGAGGCGGCCGATGCACCAAAGATGGCAGAGGCAATTCTTGCAGGCGCAGATCTTGGCAAACTCAAGGAACAATTCCATCTACACTGAAGAGGTGAGCAAAATGACAGTAAACAGATACACCAAGATGGCATATGCCAGCGCAGACGATATGATTTTTGGGAACTCTCCCAATCCTGTAAAAGCAGGGCTGGACTTAGAGATTGGTGCCGGTTACACCACACCTGAAGTAAACTATGCACCCAGGCCAGAAGCCGGTGAGACCAAAGAGAAACTTGTAAAGGAATATGAGCGTATTACCCGTGACATAATGGAAAGGATGGTCCAGGTAGGTTTCCCGGCAGTTGTACTGGAAACCGAGCACGTTCAGCAGATGACCAACAATCCAACCTGGGGTGGAGAGGTCGCAAATGCACAGAAAGCCATTATGGAAGATTACCATGATGAATACGGCATCAAATGCGCTCTGAGACACACCCCTGGTGACATTCGTGAAGACCGTGATTACCTGCAGCTGAGGGGAGAAAAATACAACACCCTTATGGAATCCTTCGAGGAAATCGCAGCAAACGGTGCAGATCTCTTATCCATAGAAACTATGGGTGGTAAAGAAGTCTTTGACCGTGCAATTCTGAGAAACGATGTTCCAGGTATGCTCTTTGCAATTGGTTGCCTGGGTACTATGGATATGGAATACATCTGGCAGGACATTACAAAAATTGCCAAGAAGAACAATGTTGTATCTGCTGGTGATACTGACTGTGCACAGGCAAACACTGCAATGTTTATTGCAGGTGGACTTCTTGACAAGAACCTGGCCCACACCCTTGCAATAATTGCCAGAGCTATATCCGCACCACGTACCCTTGCCGCCTATGAGGCAGGTGCAGTTGGTCCGGGTAAAGACTGTGGTTATGAGAACACTATTGTGAAGGCTATTTCCGGTGTGCCGATTGCCCAGGAAGGTAAAACCTCCACCTGTGCTCACTCCGATGTAATGGGTAACATTGTAATGCAGTGCTGTGACCTCTGGTCCAATGAATCCGTGGAATACCATGGTGAATTCGGTGGTACAACCGTACAGTGCTGGAGTGAATCCCTTGCATATGACTGTGCACTGATGAATGTCTCCCTCCAGACAGGTCAATCCAAAAACCTCAGGGACATGATGGTCCTCTCCGACAAGTACAGGGACCCACAGGGATACATCCTGGCCTATGACAATGCCTACAAGATTGGTGAAGCAATTGTCAAGGATTCAGACGACATCTATCTCCGTGCAAAGAACGCTGCTGTAGAGTGTGTGAACCTGCTTGAAAATGCAGATCCCAAACTACAGATGACCAGATTCGAAAAGAACGCACTTGCTGATGCTAGTGAGGCTCTGGCTGGACTTACTGATGATTCAGATAAGTTCCTTAGTGACTCCCTTGAACAATACAAAGACGAAGTCAAGGTCTTCAGGCCGGAGAACTACGGTCTCTGAACAGCAAACATACAGACGTTTAGCTGTGGGCTCCTTTAAGGAGTTCACAGCCCCAATCACCTTGTAATCTTCTATGTAGCTAAACAAGGAGGGGATATAAAAGCAATGCAATACTTACAACCTCCCTTTACTCCTATTTTTTCAGATTAAGTTAATTGTGAGTTATTGTAACTTTTGGTCTGTATCGATCTATTAATTCAAATGATAAAGGTGATATTTATGGAAGGAAATATTCAAATGGTGCAAGCCGAAGTAGCTGATAAAACGGCCAACCCTGCACCACTTGGTTTCACTGGACTTGGGCTTTCAGCAGTTTTGCTAAGCCTGACATATGTAGGTTTATTCCCACTTGATTCAATGGTAGTTTCAATGGCAATCTTCCTGGGAGGATTTGCCCAGGTATTTGCAGGGATAATGGCATGGAAAAAAGGAGATGTCTTTGCCGGAACTGCTTTTAATGCATTCGGACTTTTCTGGTTCTCACTTGCAGGACTGATTATACTGCAGTCTCTTGGATGGGCCGCTGCTGCTGAACCAATATCAATGGCCACCTATCTCTTCATATGGGGTATTTACACTTTTGTGATGCTTATAGGTACCTTGAAAATGTGCAATGGCAGCAAAGCCATACAGTTTGTGTTCCTTACCCTGTTCATCCTGTTCATCCTGCTTGCATTTATCAATGCTACAGGAATGACCGGTTTACTTGTTATTGCAGGTATCGATGGACTTCTACTCGGATTTGGTTCACTATATGCAGCTCTTGCTATGGTACTGAATGAAATTTGTGAGAAACCTGTGGCTCCAGGTATTTAAAGCAACATATTGGGATATACTTATATTATTTATGTTGGAGGAGCAGAAATGTACAGGAAAACCTTGTTGGAAAAATATTTTTTCATTTTTGTTTTCCTGATTTTTTTTATTTCCATACCAAAGATATTGTATGGATATTTTTATGATATAATCTATCTGGAGACCAGTGGATATTATTCACTACTAAGAGGATTTTCAATTGTGTTTATTGCTGGTAGTTTTTATGTCACTTCCCTTTCACCCAATTCCCTGCATCCCTATGGTTATTCTAAATATGCAAAAATGGGTCAGTTTCTGGTAGCTCTTGGAATTGGAATAATTTCTTTGCTTTTAATAGGCCATTCACTGATAGCCAAATATAGTTATCACAAAGTTCCGTTTATCGATATATCCGGATATATTATAGTCCTGCTTTCTATCATATTTTATCTTCTGTTAGTTCATTCCATGAAAAAGGTCCAATTCCCCTTGCAGGAAGAAAAAAACTATAATAGTTCTGACAATATCAAAAGAGAAGTGGCTTTAACCATTATTACATTAATAGGTCTGGTAGGTATTGAACATGGATATTTTTTCCTGGATGTTGTCCTTTCAATCTTTTTCTTTTCATTTTTGGTTAAAGAAACCCTTTCTGTAATGTGGGAGAGCAGCATTTTTTTGAGTGATCGATTTAGCCTGGATGAAAAGCAAATCTGCAATCTTGTAAATTCAATAGATGGGGCCAGCGAATGTCATAATGTAAGGGCACATGGAACTGATTCAGAGCTTTATGTTGACCTGCATGTACGTATGGACCCTAAAATAAAAATCATTCAGACCAAACCAATAGTTGAACAAATAGAATCGTCCTTAAAAGCAAGTTATTCAGCAGTCAGGGATGTTACTGTACATATTGAACCTAAAAAAAAGAAGGGAGGTTTTACATGAAATATAGTCTGGGCATAGATGCCGGGGGAACTTATACTGATGTAGTCATTATTGAAAACAATTCAGGAAAAGTAGTCAGTTCAAACAAGGCACTTACAACATATCCTGATTTACTTGAAGGCATCGAAAATTCAATTGATGGGCTTGATTTTCAATATCTTGAAGATATTGCAGTGGTTTCTGTCTCTACAACCCTTGCCACAAACACGGTCCTTGAAAATACAGGATATCCTGTAGCACTTATACTGATTGGGGAACACGGAAGTGAAAGGGAAGGTTTTCCTTCCCGGCATATATTTCATGCAAAGGGTGGCCATGATCACAAAGGCCTGGAAATGCAGGAACTTGACACAAAATCCATCGAGTCCTTTGTTAAGGGTATAAAGGATAAAGTATCTGCATTTGCGATTTCATCCCATTTCAGCATACGTAATCCGGATCACGAAATAAAAACAAGAGAACTCATTCAAACAATTGTTGATATGCCAGTTGTTTGTGGTCATGAACTCTCCCAGGACATCGGAGCTTATGAAAGGGCTGTAACAGCTACACTGAATGCACGGCTTATTCCTGTAATAAAGCAATTTATTGAAACTATAGTTAAAGACATAAGAAGAAGAGGAATAAGTGCCCGACTTCTGATGCTTAAATGCGATGGCTCTGTAACAGGCATTGAAGATGCGCTCAAAAAACCTATAGAAACCGTATTTTCAGGGCCTGCTGCAAGTCTTATCGGGGCCTCCCATTTAAGTGGGAGGCATACCTGTATCACAATAGATGTGGGAGGTACAAGTACCGATATTTCTTCTATTTCAAAAGGAGTGCCTGAACTAAGTGAGTCCGGTGGAATTGTAGGGGGGTGGAAAACCAGAGTACGTGCAATTCATATGGAAACCTCTGCAATGGGAGGAGATAGTGGAATCTGGACGCGTAAAGGCGGGCTTTTCATAGGACCCCGGCGTGTAATTCCTCTCTGTCTTGCAGCAGAAATGTACCCGGGATTTTTATCGAAATTAAAAAGTACTTCCCATCCACAAAGGGACCTTTGTGATGAAAATATCCAGCCAGCCAGATTTTTCGTTAAAAATGGCTCTGGAAAACATGAGTTAAACGCCACTGAAAGAAAAATACTTGACGTACTTGGCAGTGAACCGATGTCTTACAGGGAACTGACTTCCCTCTCCAGGAGCCACATTTCATCAAATATGCTGGATTCCCTTATAAGCAAACGATTTATCCGTGTTATAGGTTTTACTCCGACAGATGTATTACATGTATTGGGAGATTATGAACAATGGAATGTAGAAGCCGCATCAATCGGGGTTGACATTCTTGCAAGATTTGCTTTTAGCAGTAAATTTGAGATGTGTGCAACACTGAAAGAAAAATTTGCTCTCAATATGGCATATGACCTAATATGTTTCGCCCTCCCAAATATCGAAAAAGAGAGTATAATGGAGACCCTAACCGGTAATTATCCTACTACTTTTAAAATGAAATTACCTGTAGTTCTTATCGGTGGCCCTGTAGCCCCCTATGTAAAATCACTTGGAAAAATTGTAGACGCTGACATCATTCTCCCGGACCATGCAGGTGTAGGAAATGCAATTGGGGCCCTATATGGTAAAGGAATAAAAAGACTTGAATACCTTATAAGGCCTGCATCTTTATCCGAACCGGATCAGGATTTCCTTGTTTTTTCCCAAAATGGAAGAAAGAGTTTTAAAACTTATACGCAAGCCTATGATTATTCCATAGATAACGGCAAAAATGTGCTATTCGAATATATGAAAAGTTGTGGTATCAAAAAAGACCAAGTATCCTTCAATATAAAGGAGAAGAAAATAATTCCTGAAGGGTGGAAACATCCTCCTATGGAAACACAATTGACAATTATGGGAATAGGTACATCCCCACTTTAATTTCAGAATGTCGTATCGATGGGAAAAATATCTTTTTCAACCTATATAAGTTTTATTTGACCTTATTTTATAATTAACAAAAAGGGTCAGGAAAAGGAGAATTGCAAAAATCGCAAATATCATTTCCAGTCCTACAAATCCCGACAGGCCTCCTGCAAATAGAGGCATGATTGCAAGACCCCCATAGGTATATGTGCTGTAGAGGCCCATTGTGATACCTTTGTTCTTACTCATGGATGCCAGCAGTGTTGGCAATCCGACCATCGCAAGTCCCGAACCGGATCCCAGCAATGCAAATCCTACAAAAGGCAACCATATGGTCGCCAGGGTTCCTGAAGCTGCTACCACAATACCTATATTGATCATTTGTTTTGATTCCATGGATGTATGTGATATCCAAATGGAAGATACCATTGTACTGATATAGCTTACAGCAATGGCAATTCCCAGTTCAGCTTTGGAAAGCATGCCTGTACTGTAATCAGGATACAATGCAAGTAAGACACCATTGGTACCTATCAGTACAAAAACGATTATCCAGATACCCATATAAGATTTGTCTACCAGAAATCCAGAGGTTGTGGAGATCTTTTGCCGGATTTCAGCAATAATTGGAGATTGTAATTTTTCTTTATTCCGGCCATTTTTGTACAGGTATCCCATTCCCGCAATAAGGGTCAAGAAGGATATAACTGTAAAAGCCATGATACCATACTTTAAGCCCATGGTAGCCAAAAGACCGCTCAAAGCAACACCTGCAGCAAGTCCTGCGTTTAATAGAAAATTAAATTCTCCCATATACTGTTTTCTCTTGCTGAATGAACCAAGGTAAGAAAATGCCGCAGGGAAAAATGCACCACAAGCAGTCCCTTCCATCAATCTTGCAAGGATCAGCAGATGAATTTCATTGGTAAAAAGCATTATAGCTCCTGAAAAAAAAGTTAGCACCAGGCTGATTGTCACAAATCTCATAAAGCCATATCTTTCTGCCAGTATTCCAAAGGGCAGCATCGTAAGCAGAGCTCCTATAAAGTAGGCAGAAAAAAGAAGACTTGACAATTCGACTGCATGATTCCCGGATCCAATTCCTGCAAGTTCAGGAAGAATAGGTATCACTGCATTGGACAATCCCATTATAGTAAATATCGATAAATAAACAAGTAACCTACCTTTTTCCATCCATCTACCGCCTGTTGAACTGACTGCATAATGGAAGAGTATATTAATAACAGTTGCTATTGCTATCTGAAAATATTATAACAATTAGAAATCCTCAGAAAAATGAATATCCAAAATGGTCGGAATATGCTCGAAAAGTTAGGTTAATAAGCCCTTTGTCAACGCAGGACCCGGTATTTTCGCAAGAACATCGAAGATTTAAGTACAGAAACGGTCCCATTATTACGTTTGACGATATAATCGCCCGCTTTGCCGTTTACGGTTCCTCTCTTTGTTTCCACACTGAAGTCTGTCAACATCTTTAAAGCGTGACCCACCGGGTTTTTTTTATTTGTTTCCATCATTTCTGAAACTATAGTCTCTTTGCTTAGTTCACTCATATTGAAACCTCCCTAGAATAGACCCGAAAATAATTATGATACTATAACGTATATACCTAACCGATGAATTAAAAATTTTAACTAGCAAATATTCATTAATTTCAAACATTGCATTTATCCCTAAATAAAACCAAGTGATATGTATGATCATTACCCTAATTGGAATGGCTGGTGTCGGAAAAAGTACCATTGGCAAACTTCTTGCCACCCATTTAGGTTATAGCTTTGTTGATGTGGATGACTTGATAAAGCAAAGAATAGGTGGACAGTTACAGGATTATCTTGACGAAAAAGGAGATTCAGCTTTTATTAAAGTTGAAGAGGACGCCATACTAAATTTGGATTTAAAGGACAAAATGGTGATCGCTACGGGTGGTAGTGCAATCTACTCAGAAGCTGCAATGGAAATCCTTTCTGAAAAATCTATAATAATACTGCTTGATGATACTTTTCCCAATATAAGAAAAAGGATTTCCCATCCCTAGAAAAGAGGGCTGGTGGGTTTCCGGGAAAAGGGAATTAAGAAATTGTATTTGGAAAGGCTGCAATTGTACCGGAAATATGCAGATATTGTTGTTGACATCAATGGAATGGCAAACAAAAAGAAAGTTGTAAACAATATTGTGGAAAAGAGTAAAGAACTCTATAATTCCACTTTTGACACTTTCAATTTGTGAGTGCCTGTATTGGCGCCGGGATACGCCCTGCTTTTTTAACAAACTCTTCAGAACTGAATTTGTGGACAGGCATGACCGGACAGCTTCCAAGCAATCCTCCATACTCAACCATATCTCCTGTCTTTTTGCCCGGTGCAGTAATGATGCGCACTGCTGTTGTTTTCCTGTTTATCATTCCTACAGCCATTTCATCGGCCATAATTGCCGAAATCGTAGAGGATGGAGTGTCTCCGGGAACTGCAATCATATCCAATCCCACCGAACATACAGATGTCATTGCTTCGAGCTTATCCAGTTTCAGTGAACCACGTTTCACGGCTTCTATCATTCCTGCATCCTCACTTACAGGTATAAAAGCCCCACTTAGTCCGCCTACAGAAGATGATGCCATTGCACCGCCTTTCTTCACCGCATCATTCAACAATGCAAGAGCAGCTGTGGTTCCGTGGGTGCCACAGCTTTCCAGCCCCATTGCCTCAAGGATAGCTGCTACACTATCACCAACTTCAGGTGTGGGTGCAAGTGAGAGGTCCACAACTCCAAAATCAGCTTCCAGTCTGCGGGACACTTCCCTGCCGGTCATCTCTCCCATTCTTGTGATTTTAAAGGCGGTTTTCTTTATACACTCAGCAATTTCCCCCAGGTCAGGATTATTCAGGTCCCTTATAGCAGAATTCACAACACCGGGACCGCTCACGCCCACATTTATGACACAATCAGCCTCGCCGACTCCGTGAAAAGCACCAGCCATAAAAGGATTATCTTCCGGGGCGTTTGCAAAAACTACGAGTTTAGCACAGCCAATACCTTCCCTATCCCTGGTAAGGTCTGCAGTTTCTTTAATCACTTTTCCCATAAGCTTCACAGCATTCATGTTTATGCCGGCTTTCGTAGTTGCTACATTAACAGAAGAACAAACCTTTTCCGTAACTGCAAGAGCCTCAGGGATTGCATTAATAAGTCTTCTGTCACCCGCTGTCATCCCTTTATGGACAAGAGCGGTGAAACCACCTATGAAATCAACTCCAATCTCATTGGCTGCTCTGTCAAGAGTTTTTGCAATGGAAACTATCTCTTCCTGTGTGTATGTTTCTGCAATTGTGGCAATTGGTGTAACAGATATACGTTTATTGATTATGGGTATGCCATACATTTGTTCGACTTCGTCTGCAACATCAACCAGTTTGCTGGCGCAACGTGTCATTTTCTCGTGAATGTTGTCATTGAAAGTCTCAATATCAGGATGAACACAATCTCGCAGGTTGATTCCCATTGTGACAGTTCGTATGTCAAGGTTCATGCTGGAAATCATATGAATGGTTTCCATTATTTCTTCAGGATGAATGAACATTTATACCACCTCTTTTGGGAATTCAGATACGGTGCATGAAACGGAATACATCGTCTTTCTGTACCTGGATCTCAACACCAAGTTCATCTCCAGCAGCATTTATTGCATTCTGGAATGCATCAATGTCAAATCCCTTTTTTTTTGTCTCTGTCAGCATTATCATGGTGAACAAATCTTCCATTATAGTCTGGCTTATATCCACAATGTTCACCTCGAATTGGGCCAGTATATTTGTTATATGTGCTACTATCCCGACTTTGTCTATTCCAATTACAGTGATAACAAAACGTGTGGATGTCATAATCAGTTCTCCTCGATATGTAGAATACGGTGGAACTACGATTTCATCATATTTAATAATGCATCAATATCTAATAATGCTTCAAGTTACATAGCGAAATAGTGAACTACCACCCTATGAATAGGGTGGCTTCCTGCTTCATTATTGAACCTATTGGTTCAATTCCACAGGCTTAAACTGTAGTTCCTACAGCACGATTCAGAATATTAATGGCAGCATTATGGTCGC
>NZ_RDSK01000005.1 GCF_003722075.1 Methanohalophilus sp. RSK
CGTAAAAGTGCCAAGGTGGCGGAGCGGCTACGCAATCGCCTGCAGAGCGATTCCATCCCGGTTCGAATCCGGGCCTTGGCTTTCATCCATCTCATATAAGTTGAGGACAGCGGCCATAGCGGCAGGGTAACTCCTGTACCCATCCCGAACACAGAAGATAAGCCTGCCAGCGTTGTATACTGTACTAAAGTGCGAGAGCCTTTGGGAACTATGCATCGCTGCTGACTCAACTTATTGACTCTTACCTTTTCTCAATACTACAAAATTTTCAATTACTTTCCTGCAAGTATTTACACGGTAGAGATATCAATACCAGATCTAATCAATTATAATAGCCTGATGTTGAAGGGCAGATTAGAGGAAGAGTAAAGATAGATCGAATGAATTCAACAAAGGAATATGGTTTATTTCCCTGATATTCCTTCAATCATCTGTTTGCCTTCTTCAGTAGCACTATATATTATCCAATTTCCTTCTCTGGTTCCTTTTATAATACCACTTTCGCTTAATATTGAAAGGTGGTATGATAATTTTGAATCAGATACTTTCAGAATATGCTTTATTATGCATACACAGAGGGGTTGCCTGGCTACCATATATAATATCTTCAACCTGAGTGGAGATGATAATGCATGGTGAATCTTACTCCATCTCTTGAATTCATCTTCTGGAGGCATTTTTTTATAAAGGTTATCCACTCCTCCTTTATATTCTATTTCGCATTTTATGGGTTCGGGAATAATCATTTTTTTCACCTGCTACAATAAAGACTGAACTGGGATATATTGTCTTCCTCCTTTACACATTTTTCCATTACCATTCAACTTTTCGAGCAGCAGTCTCCTTCCGTAAGGTAGGGGAGGAATGCGCCTGATATTTCACAAAAGTAATTTTTTATAATAAGTAAGTGAATATACTATTGTATGTTTCTCACTAAAACAGTTATCTTGAAAATAGCAAATCCTGATGATGATTTAGTGGAAACTATGCAGAAATATTCAGATGGAAGGAATTATGCTTCTGAAATTGTTTTTGGCAATGGTAAACCGATATCTTCGATAAAATTGCAGCAGGAAGTTTACGCATATCTTCGTGAAACATTAAAATTAAAATCCCAGATGAGTTGTAATATTCCAAGACAGGTTGCAGGGTGTTACAAAACATTGTATAAACTGAAAACGTCGAAATGGCAAAAGGTACAATTTTCACCATCCTCAATGACCTTTTCTTACAAAAGGGATTTTACTGTTAGTGAAGATAAGGTCAAAATAACCACTATTAATGGAAGAAAATCTTATTCAATTTTGAATTATGATCATGCAAAACAGTATTTTGATGGTTCATGGAAATATTAGGCATCCCAAATTGTAAAACACAGGGATGGAGATTATTATTTCCATCTGTGTGTGGAAAAAGAAATCCCTGATAAAGAATTGACAGATGCATCTACATTTATGGGAATTGATGTTGGTATGAACTATCTTGCTGTTGCTTCCACCACTGACAGGAAATGTAGTTTTTTTGCTGGTGGTGAAATTAAGAATCTTCGCAACCAGCACAAGTCAATGCGAGCACGGTTACAATCGAAGGGAACTTCATCTGCAAAACGTATGTTGAAACATATTGCAGGTAAAGAGAAACGTCTTATGCGAGATGTAAACCACAAAATCTCAAAAGAAATTGTGAAGTTCGCAAGTGAAAGAGGTGTATCTGTAATAGGTCTGGAAGATTTAACGGGGATACGTGAATCCACACTTTCCAAAGTTTCCAAAAAGAAAAGACATAACCACAGTAGTTGGGCTTTCCGCCAATTACAAACATTTATTGAATACAAGGCAAGAGAAGCAGGCATAATTACACATTATGTTGATCCATCGTATACCTCTCAAACCTGTATTCGATGCAATCATATCTCTAAGAATAACCGTAACAGATTGTCTTTTAGATGTGAAAAATGTGGTTATGAAAACAATGCCGACCTGATCGGTGCAATGAATATTGAACACAAAACACGGGATTACAGGTATATCCTGGAATCTCAGGGGTGCTTGTCAGCCACCCAGACGAATGCTTAATTGACATTCAAGTCTTGTCGTAAGGGAGGGGTAGTTGACATACACATATATACTATCAGCGGTATCTATTGCTCCCATGACCGCTGTATTCGAAATACTGCAAAAAGACGCAGCTGGCCGTATTGGTAGACTGCATACACCACATGGTGTTGTTGAAACACCAACGGTTATGCCAGTTATAAATCCCAACATAAACACGATCCCCTCTTCTGAAATGCATCAGTTTGGTGCACAAATACTTATTACAAATTCATATATCATTTCTCGCAAGGACGAACTCAGGAAAGTAGCACTGGAAAAAGGCCTGCATCATCTTCTGGATTTTGATGGTCCGATCATGACAGATTCAGGTTCCTTTCAGCTATCCGTTTATGGGGATGTTGAAGTAACAAATGAGCAGATCCTTGATTTCCAAAAAAACATTGGTTCGGATATTGCAGTCCCCCTTGACATTCCAACTCCTCCTGATGTCTCTTACAAAAGGGCAGAAGACGAACTTGAAACGACCCTTGAAAGAGTGATTGCAGCCAGGGAAATTGTAAGAGAAGGTATGCTTTTGGCGGGTCCTGTACAGGGCTCTACTCACCTGGATCTCAGGGCCCACAGTGCGAAAACCCTTTCAAAACACGCCTTTGATGTATATCCTATCGGAGCTGTGGTCCCTCTAATGGAATCCTACCGTTATGCGGATCTGGTTGATGTTGTTATTTCTTCCAAAAAAGACCTTGATCCTGTAAAACCGGTCCATCTTTTTGGAGCCGGTCATCCAATGATGTTTGCTCTTGCTGTAGCAATGGGATGTGACTTATTTGATTCAGCAGCTTATGCCCTTTATGCAAAAGCAGGGCGTTATATTACTGTTGCCGGAACATCTCATCTTAAAGATCTTCAGTATCTTCCATGTAATTGTCCGGTTTGCTCTTCTCATACTGCATCGGAAATAAAATCCGCTCCCAACTCCAAAGAATTACTGGCAAGACACAATCTGTACGTGACATTCGCAGAAATTCGTAACATCAAACAGGCAATAAGGGAAGGTAATTTGTTAGAGCTTGTGGAACAGCGGTGCAGGAGCCATCCCTCAATGCTGTCGGCCCTTAAAAGATTGTACAATTACAGTCCCTGGCTTGAAAGACTTGATCCGTTTTCCAAATCCACTTTCTTTTATACAGGACCCGAGTCCTCAAAAAGACCGGAAGTTACGCGATTTGAAGAAAGACTTGGCCGCTTTAACCTGAATGGTAAAATTCTCATACGCTCAAAATCTGTGAAAGGTGAAGCAACTTATGACCATGTCCTGAATTTCAAGGCTCCGTTTGGAGCATATCCCGTTGAACTCTCTGAAGTGTATCCTTTCAATGCGGAAATCCCTGACGAAATGGATCCGGCTGCAATAGGTGTGGCGCTGCAAAACGTAATAGAACTTATTAATAAAAATAGGAATGGATTATTCTATTTGAATCTCCCAAAACAGTATACTGCTCATCCCCTTTACGAAAATCTAAAGAAGTATGCCATTCCTATCGATGAAATGCCCAATGAAAATCTTTAACTAAACTGACAGAAATCACGGATTTGAATATAATCCCGGGTGATTTACTTGGTATCTACAACTGGATCAAAGTCCCGCAACCCCTATCTGGAACTACTCAGGCCTGAAATAGCTGATATGGATCTTGCCCTGCCGGCAGCAAGTGCATTGCTTGCATCATATATATATGCCGGAGGCCTACCTTCGGTTTTACCTTTCATTATTGCAATTATTGGTGGTTATGCTGCGATAACAAGTTCTTATGTGTTCAATGACTGTTGTGATATTGATATAGATAAAATAAACCTGCCCGAAAGGCCCATCGCATCTTCCACCTTCACACAGGAACAGGGGCTCAAATATGCCTTTGTCCTTGTAGTTATTGCATCAATAGCTGCCTTGTACCTGAATCCCGAGTCTTTTGTGGTACTTGTGATAGCAGTTAGTACTATAAGCATATATTCAAAATTTGCTAAAAGGTCTACCTACTTAAGTTTTGTACCAGTGGGTATTGCATACGGGCTTGTACCGATTGGTATCTGGCTTGCTTTTGATCCTGCGGGAATCCTAAAGGGTGCGGATACTTCTATTCTTCCCCTTTCCGGGATTTTCCTGGGTATTATGATGTGTGTGACCGATTGGGGATTTACTCTTTCCGGTGTATCCAGGGATGTGGAAGGTGACCGGGCTAAAGGTGCACCTACATTCCCTGTAATATTTGGGGTGCCTGCGACATCCAAATTGGTGACTGTCTGTTGGATTATAGGGGTAATTTCTTCTCTCATAATAGGTTGGACGGCACAACTTGGTCCTATTTTCTTCACAGGGGCAATTCTTGCGGGGATATGGATGATTATCCAGTCCCTTGATTTCATCAAAAATCCTCTGCCCGAAAGAGGAGGAATGCTTTTCCTTCAGGGTTCTCGCTACAGGGGCGTAATGTTTGGCTGCCTGATAATTGATGTAATTCTGTCTATAGTTTCTGAGGGTTATGTGAATATTCTATGGTGATTTATAATGGATGCTGATGTCATTGTGATCGGTGCTTCCCCTGCCGGTTTAGCTGCTTCCAGGGTAGCATCAGAGCAGGGTTTGGATGTCCTTTTAATGGACAGACAAGACGTATTGGGTGAAAATACACATCCTGCTAACACTTTTTTTAAAGGAATGTTTGACAGGGCCGGCGAAACGGTGGATGGTTCATATGTCCTCAATAATTTAAGAGGAGCTAATATTGTTGCCCCTTCCGGATCCTATGTGGAAGTCGAGAGTCCCGCTTATTTTCTGGACCGCCCTGCATTTGACCGGTACTACATACAGAAAACCAGGGATTCAGGTGTTGATATTGCGACATCAGTTGAAGCATATAATGTATTGAAAAATGATGAAGGTGTTTCTGTGAGCACTTCGCAGGGCACCTTCGATGCAAAACTTGTCATAATATCAGATGGGATCAATTCCAAACTCGCTTCTCTTTGTGGCCTTTCTGCAATGAAACATCCGGATGACATAGGTTGGGCTATGGAGGCAGAGGTAGAAGGTGAGGGGATTGGTGAGCCGGACATATTTGAATATTTCGTGGGAAGCGTGGCTCCCGGATGGAAATCAACGTATTCTCCCTGTGGAGGCGACAGGGCAACCCTGGGTGTTTATGTAAGAAGGCATGGTCGGGATGTATCTTCCTTTTTTGATAGGTGGGTGGATAAATTCAAGCGTATGAAGGGTTTGTCAAATTTACGCATAGGTGAAGTGAAAACCGGAGGGGATCCTATCGCTACTATTCCCAACCAGATGGTTGCTGATGGTATTATGCTTACAGGAGGTGCATCCGGACAATCAGGAATTGGCTATTCCATACACGGAGGCAAAATGTGTGGAAAAGTTGCTGCTGAAAGTATACAGGAGGCAAATACTTCCTCACGTTTCCTGTCCCGTTATTCACGTATGTGGGCAAAGGAATACAGGACCGAATATTATTTGGGCAGAATGGCACTTGAAACTCTCCGCAAAATGGATGATAGGGAGATAAACAGTATGATGGAAATTTTCAAAAATCAGGACCTATCTTTCCTTCAGGGATCATCTCTTCATAAAGCATTACAGGTCTCTCTTTTCATGCTAAAAAAGAAACCGTCATCACTTCTTGACTTTAGTGCATTCCTGAGAAACAGGTGATATGTGGTAACATGAAATACGATTTTTATAAAAATCCCTTCTTCAAGGTTTATGCTACTGTTGAAAAGGGACGTGTCAATATGCATACCTCAGGGCTTGCATCAAAAGCAGTGAAACCGCTGCTATCAGATATGATGGACATGTTCGATGGTTCCAAACCGGCCCATGTAAATGATGAGTCTCTTGTATTTTCCACCTGGATGCCCACAATACCAGGTAAGGCTTTTGATAGGCTTGTTTCCAGCCAAATGGGGTATATGAGGGGGAAAATGGTGCCTGAACAGGTAACAATCTCCATCACCGAGGAGTGTCCTAACAAATGTCTGCATTGTGCGTTGCCTGATACAAATAACAGGGCATCTCTCTCTCCTGAAATTGTAAGAAGTGCTATCGACCAGTGTCTGGACATGGGTTCGACTTTAATTATTTTTGATGGTGGTGAACCCCTGTTGTATGAAGGACTTGAAGACCTCATTAACTATGTTGATGATGAGAAGGCAATAACCGGTATGTTTACTTCCGGTGTAGGTCTGGATTTTGCAAAAGCCCGGGCATTAAAAGAAGCAGGCCTGGATATGCTCAGTGTCAGTCTGGACAGTGCATTCGAAGCAAATCATGACAGGATGCGTGGCAGGACGGGTGTTTTCAGGGCTGCGATGTCTGCGATAGAGAAAGCCCTTGATGTTGGTTTACTGGTAAATATCTATGTCGTACTTTCTCCTCATAATATCGATGAGCTGGATGATTTCTACCAGCTTGCAAAAGAAATGGGTGTACATGAGATAACTTTTTTTGAGATTGTACCCACGGGACGCTGGTTTGACCATAAGGATGAACTTCTCTCACCCAAGGACATACAGGAGTTTGATGAGTTCATTGACCGTTCAGAATCAATGGAAGGTCCTCGCATATTCTCGGTACCTCATGTATTGCGTAAAATGGGATGCTTTGCGGGTAAAAAATGGTTGCATATAACCCCTGAAGGAAATGTCAGCCCATGTGCATGCATACCAATTTCGGTGGGCAACATACATGAAGAAAAAATAAATAAAATATGGAATAGAATCCGGAAAGATTCTGTCTATAAAGCAAAAAAATGCCTTATGCGTGATGATAATTACAGAAATCAATACGTCCTGAGATAATATATAAAATATAATCAGGGTTTCCCCTGACTATTATTTCTATTCTTATAGAAGACCGGACTTCTGGAGGGTCATAAGGTTTTCTGTAGTAAGTTTCTCACCGGATTTGAATTTATCAAATATATCCTCGGCATCCTTTCGGACTTCTTCCATGTCTGCGCCTTTCCTGCCACCATCTTTCTTCTTGAGTTTGCGAAGCTCTTTGTCAATATCCCGGATTTCCTTCTGAGCTGCAATGAAAGCCTTGTGCTGTTCATCTGCCTTTTCTTGGATTTGTACAAACTCTTTATGTGCAGTATCGGATTCCGCGCGTATCTTATCCGCTTCTTTGAAAGTGGTAATCATCTTGTCATGATGTTCCTGAGCTTTCTGAGCATATTCAGAAAGGGTTGTATGGTAGCCGGAAGCCTCTTCCCTGATTTCCTGTGCTTCCGTAAGCAGATCATTTAGCTCAGTATTACTTTCAATTTGCTTTTTCTTTGTATCGTAAAGTTTCCGGAGTTCGGATATCTTGTTAACCAGTTCTTTTTCTTTTGATGGTGTAAGAACTTCGGTCTGCTGTGAGAATTCCAGCCTGTCGATATCCTTGCGAATCTCTTTCAGGGATGGTCCTGTAAGATTATTGGCACTTCTGAGCTCATCAACTTTTCCAAAAAGTTCATTTGCCTTTTCATTTGTCTTATCACGAAGATCCTTGAATTCCTGAACTTTTTCGTTGTTTTCATCACGAAGTTTTTTATATTCCTGTGCTTCGTTGATAAGATCTTTGGTACTTTTGTTGAGCTCATTACGTTTTGATGCAAGTGTACTTGCCTGTGCATTAAGTTCATTACGTTTATTCTTGTGTTCTTCAGAGGTGTCCCTCAGATCTTTCCTTTTGTCTTTCAGTTCTTTTTGCATGTTCGATTTATCCTCCCGGTCCAGCAAATGTAGCTGGCATTTCATGCATTTCTAATGCACGATACTTCAGGATCCACTTTATTGTAGTGAATCAATCACGGAAATTAATGCCCTAAGATCCTTCTTCGAAATTATGACATCTGCATGTTGATGGAGAATTGGTTTTGGATTGAATGCAATCGAATAACCTGCTCTCTTAAATGTACAGACATCATTTGCCCCATCTCCTACCACGATACAATCTTCGGTTAGGAAGCCATTCTTTCTGGCAATTTCTTCAAAGGCAACTTCCTTTGAAAGGTTTTGTGTCATTGAGCCAGACACTACACCTGTCAGATATCCATTTTTCACCTCTAGAGTGTTGGCATATACGTAATCGATGTTGAGTAATTTTGCAACCCTGTCAGAGGAAAGAGTAAATCCTCCGGATAACATTGCAGTCTTGTATCCAAGTGATTGTACATGCTTAAGGAGTTCTTTTGCACCAGGCATTAGTTCGATCTTTTCGACCGCATCCTTTGCCTTTGTTATTTCCAGACCTTTAAGAAGTTTCACTCTTTCCAGAAGAGCCAGATGGTAGTCGAGTTCCCCTCTCATTGTGCGATCTGTAATCTGTGCAACTTTGTCTGCCACTCCTGCAGCAAGTGCAAGCTCATCGATACACTCAGCATCTATTAGGGTGCTGTCCATATCAAAAATAATCAGTTTAGAAAATTTTCTGTTAGAATTGCTGGCTAAAGTCACTTCATCAAACCTGATCATTTGAGACAATAATAGAGGTATGTAGGAAATATGGCTGTAGATTAGTCACATTGCTTTTAACTTTTTCGGATAAAAAGGTCTGCTATTTCCATTCCTATTTATCAATTTAGTACTGTTATGTGTAATTCCAAAAATAATATATGCTACGTAGTTATTTTCCCTCTGTGATTATATGGTAAAAGTAGGATTTATCAAATTGGGTAACCTGGGTATGAGCCAGGTCATTGACCTTGTACAGGATGAAATTGCAGCTAGGGAAGGTATCAGCACCCGCGTGTTTGGTACTGGCCCCAAAATGGACAAGGAAAAAGCAGCTTCTACTGAAGAATTGAAGGCGTGGGAGCCTGACTTTGTTGTAATGATCAGCCCCAATGCAAGTGCACCGGGTCCCAAATCTGCCCGTGAGTTATGGAACGATTATCCATGTATTGTCGTCTCTGACGGACCTACCAAGAAAGATGACAGACAGGCTCTTAAGGATGCAGGTTTCGGTTACATTATAATGACCGTTGATCCTCTTATCGGTGCCAAGACAGAGTTCTTAGATGCTGTTGAAATGGCCTCCTTTAACTCTGATGCAATGAAGGTCCTTTCCACATGTGGTGTTGTCAGACTTCTCCAGGAAGAACTTGATGCGGTAACTGCTCAGGTCGATGAAGGCAAATCCGGTGCAGACCTTGAACTTCCACATATTCTTGCAAAACCACAAAAATGTATTGAACGTGCTGGTTTCAACAATCCTTACGCTAAAGCAAAGGGTCTTGCAGCCCTCCACATGGCAAGCAAAGTCGCAGAAGTGAACATGCCAGCCTGCTTTATCCTTAAAGAGATTGAAGATATTGCTCTCACTGCAGCAACAGGCCATGAACTCATGCGTGCAGCCGCACAGCTTGCAATTGAAGCCAGGGAAATTGAGAAAGCCAATGATTCTGTGTTCAGGCAGCCTCATTCCAAGAAGGGTGTCCAGCTTCAGAAAACAAAACTTTATGAGAAACCACAGAAAGTGTGAACTCACTTTCCTTTCTCATTTTTAAACCATGGATTCATTGACAATTGTTATCATTGCACTACTTTTCTTTGCACTGGCAGTGCTTTTTACGGCCTTTTTCTTAAAATCTGCAATATTGATGTCACACCGGCAAAACGAAGATATAAACCTGAAAGAAAAGAAATTATAATTTCTATATGTTTCATTTCGGGCAGGACTTATCTATCAGTATAAACATATACTGTCATTGTTGGTATAGCTTATATTAGATTTCTAAACGCAGGTGGTTTTTTGTCGGAAACAGATTACAAAAGTGATGTACATATTATCACAGAGAAGGTAAAATCCGAAGAGCCTATTTTAATAGAAGGGTTCCCGGGAATCGGGCTTGTGGGTAATATTGCAAGTCAGCAAATAATTGAAGAACTCGATATGGAATATATAGGTTCCATAGAATCCCGTAATTTCCCTCCCATAGCCGTGCTCTATGAGGGTGTAATCAATATGCCTGTAAGGATATATGAAAATCCGGATCTCAATCTTATAATGGTTGTGTCGGATATCCCCATCAATCCTTCTATTTCCTATGATGTAAGTAAGGCTCTTGTTGATTGGGCTCAGTCGGTAAATGTAAAGGAAATCATTTCTATTGCCGGTATTGCTACCATGAGTGAAGAACCCCTCGTATTCGGTGCTGCTACAACTGAGGAAATGCTGGGGCGGATAAAAGAAAAAGTGGAAATCTTCCAGATGGGTACAATATCAGGTATTTCCGGTAGTATTATGGCGGAATGTTTTATGCGTAAACTCCCTGCCATCAGTCTCTTGGGGGCCACACAAACCCAGAATCCGGATCCAAGAGCTGCTGCAGCTGTAATAAAGATACTAAATGACCTGTGCGATTACTCAATAGATACGGAAAGTCTCATCGAGCAGGCTGAGAAGATTGAAGTTGAGATGCAGAAACTTGCAGAAGAGGTGCGGAGCACGGAACAGCCTTCTTCCACCAGGAAAGAATTCCCGATGTATGGGTGATCTAAATGGAATATGTTGCTTTAACCGGAATCTCTCACGATGTAGTTACAGATCTTAAGAACCATGGTCTAAGGACGATTGAGATTAGAAGTCCTCATAATTTTTTCACGACACTGAATCTGAAAGTAGGAGTAAATATTTTCCTTACTTCCACAAGTGCACAGGATTTGACTGCAGGCACAAAGGGTATTATTGTAAAACTAATGCAGCATCAGGTCTCTACACATCGTATAATTAACGGTACGGACAATTTTTACGAGGAAAGGGAAATGACCATGATCCGTATCCAGCTGCAATCTAGATGTATGGCAAGGGTGAGGAAAGTGCTCTCTAATCAGATAGGGCAGGTAACCCGGGTTGATGCTGAAGAAATGTCCTTCTATGATGCCCGCTGATCAATCAAAGGTATCCGGGATAATTCCCAGTGCCTTTTCTACTTTTTCCAGCATGTCATAGCGTATTCCGATAGGTACTTCTTCGCTGCTATACTTACTGTGTTTTCTGGATCCCTTGCATCCAAAAGACAGGGCTATTCCTTTATTCAGGGTCCCTGCTACACAATCACTGCATACAGAAGCTGCGCCGATTGTTTGAATGTCTGCTGGAGTTCCATTGTAATAGGCTATCGCCTGGATTATTCGCATTGCTTTTTCAGGTTTCAGGTACAAAATACAAAGATCAAAATTTGTGCTGTTTTTTGAAAGAGGTTCGATTTTCAAAGTCCCGTATTCCTTTTCCAGCCGGCAGAGGGAAAAGACTGCATTTTCTGCGATTTCGTATGATGCGTATCTACCTGAATTAAAATAATATTCAGCCGGGGGTTCATTGCTTTTACCAAGGATGAACTTGCCGACTCTGCATCGTTGTGCTGTAATCAAGGATTGTTTTCCATATCTTGCATCGGTAATAATTTCGCAGAAGAGTTTCTTAGATACGTCCCCTTTCGTGCTGTTCTGGAAAGTAATACAAACCGGACTTCCTTGATCCATAATGCCCTTTATGTTTTTCATCCAATCATGTACCATCGCTTTTACCCCATTTCTTTTTTTCTTTTCCTGCACATTGATGAGCAAGCCTTAATGGTTCAGGCATTTTGTTTTCTTTCAGGCACTTTATTGCGATTTCCAGGCAACTCTTGATGGATGTAAGATGTCCGATTGTAATTACGATTGGTTTTGTTTCGGGCAATACTTTAAGGAGCCAACCTTTTTGTTTTCCTCCATGATACAATGGCTGAGCTTCTTTTTCTTTTTGTGGTATTTTTGCCCTGCCGCAAAACATTCTTTTTGTGATCCCGATTGTGGGCTTATCCAGGATCACTCCAATATGAGAGGCAAATCCGGCGCTTGCAGGATGGGTGGTACCACAGGCATTGATTATAAGCAGATCAGGTTTGTGGCTGATCTTCTGGTAGGCTCTGATTGTCCCTTCTCCTTCACGAAATGAAAAAAAACCCGGTATATAAGGAAAACTTGCCTTTCCAATATGAACTGTCCTTTCTACAAATTCCATAGTGGGATATTCCAGTACGACAATACAGCATATCACCAGATCCTTGAAATAGGCACAGTCCGCACCCCCAATAAGTTTGATTCTTTCAAACCCATCAATGGTGACAACCTGTCTGCCTATTTCTTCCTGAAGATTTCTGAACCACTATAGAGCGGAATCTGGCAGTTTTTTCATGAAATCTCTGTCTTTATCGTGGTAAACACAGGTCCTCGTATGTCTATTTTCTTGTTTTTGCCGGTCACGTAACGCTGTGCAAGGGGGGAGAGTTTAATGTTTATTTCTGCAGGTGTCTTTATTATTCGTGCACGTGTCTCAATTTCAGTATCGCCTTTTGCAACAGCATCTTCGACCTCGCTTGCTGCCCTTGCTGCCAGTGCTTCAATAAACCTGACACCGGTCCTTGCTGAATGATTGGAAAATGCTTTTTTCCATTTTTTATTATTTGGTAATCCCAGGATGTCGTTATTGTAAATTACAATCTCATTAAAAGCAGCCGGGCCACAGAGTTTAGTGTCTTCTTCTGGTTCAATGACTGAAACCTTTACATTGTGCCCTTCAATTTCTCCTTCCCAGGCAGGGAACTCGCAGGGGCTGGGTTCGGAGGCATGGGCATCACACTGCTCAACAATGGCTTCGAATATTTCCCTGCCCTGAAATGTTTCGGGTATCATGTCAATTTCAACATGCTTGGCAAGTTCGCTGTCGGACATTTCCCATTCAGAGTACAATTCCATCTGTGGATAACTCATGCCCCGCAGGTCAGTGGCCTCATGGATGATCATGGCAAGCCTTTCAACCCCAAGGCCCAGGTTCATCACAGGATAGGGAATATCATATTTTGAAAGAGGTATCGGGGAATATATTCCAAAAGTAGCAATTTCAACCCATCCGTCCGAATATTTGGTGTTGGAATCTACAAGTTTTGGGTGGTATGCAAATACCTCTATCTGGGTATCAGGACTGTAATATTTACTGCGTTTTTCATCAGGCCTGAATTGGAATTTCTCAAAACCAAATTGTGATAACAGGGCCTGGGCAACAGCTTTGCCGTAATCTACGGTCACATCCTCATCCATTATTACACAGGATGCTGAATAATAGGTCATAAGCCTGGCAGCATCTTCCTGTTGTTCCCGCCGGAAGCACCTGTCGATGGAGAATAAATTAAATGGTGGTTCACGGCGCTTGAGAATCTCTGAAAGACTGATAAACCAGCCTGAGGTCATATGGCTGCGCAGGGTACGTTTGCCTGCTTTGGGTGTTAGTTCCTTAAATTCCGGGAACACCTGGTCTATGACTTCGACAATGAGGGAATCTGACACGTCCAGTTTTGCGGCCATTTCCGGGACAAGATCATCACCTTCAATTTCTCCTTTCTTATAGGCGTGCAGGACTTTCCGTATTACATCAATATCTTCTGTGGAAAGTTCTCCCAGCATTTCTTTTATTTTAGATATGCGCTCATCGGATATGCCGGCATTTGGTCGGGGAAGTCCTGCCAGATAGAAACATCTGTCAAGTACAGCCAGAGCTTCATGGCCGAATTGCTTGTGCACTTCCTGTTCATCAACAATGA
This sequence comes from Methanohalophilus sp. RSK, assembly GCF_003722075.1. GTDB lineage: Archaea > Halobacteriota > Methanosarcinia > Methanosarcinales > Methanosarcinaceae > Methanohalophilus. Next base: position 13,700 of record NZ_RDSK01000005.1, read on the forward strand.
TGGGATTCATCATTTCCTCAAAACCCATGCGCAGATAGGCTTCCCTGAGTTTTGCAATAGTATCATAAACAGGATGAGGTTTACCATAGTTGAACGATGTTATAGGATAGCGTTCATTGAACAGGGGCTTTTTGACATACTTTGCGCTATCGTTCCAGGCCCTGTCAAAATCTTCGCTGGCATCTTCTCTTATTTTATCAGGATCGAATTTCATATGTGTTCCCCTTTAAATTTGCTTTATTTCCTGAGAATTTGTCATTAATTTCTGGAATTTATATTGCTGTAATGCATGTGTCAGGTCTCCTCTGGTCTTTTCATTCAGGGACCTGAGTACGTCTGTGTGCCGCCGGAGGTTTGCGGTAATTACATCGGGGTAATCAAACATGATCAAAAGTGAATAAATGTTATCCATTATCTGTAAATATTTTTCCCCATCTGCCACTTTGTCTTCTCTTATCAGGTCAAGTACATGCCTTCTCAATTCCCCGCCTGCCTCTGCCAGGTCATTAAGATAGGCTAAATCTTCGACTTCCATCTGCTGAGGAGTTGGAAGTTCCTCAAGTGTCTTATTCTCACATAGCAAGGAATAAGTGATAATGCATTCTGCATATTCCTGCTGTGCCTGTCCCACAGGCCCTTTGTAATAGATTTCAGGGTATTTTCCCAGGGTTTCATTCATTTCCCGGAGATAATTAAGAGCAGTCAGGAGATTCTTTTCGACAGTATTCCTGTCTTTGCGATGAATGGCTATAGTGGTTGTGCGGCACGCTCTTACAAGTTTACGTGACAGGGCCAGACCTTTTTCCCGTGCAGCATCCTTTTCTTCAAAATTTCCAATAAGGATACCGGTAATAGAATCCATGTTTACTAGGAATTATCTGGATATTAAAAAAAGGTACCTGGTGAATTATTCATCCACAGGTATTGTTTCAAGCTGACTTGCTACATTCCAGATTAATGTACGGGTATGAAGGGGGATGTTGGGGTCATTACTGATGTCTTCAAGAATGGATATACTTGAAGAAGCTCTCAGGAAAAGGGCTTCACTGTCATCGTTTAATTTTTCCACGACTTCGGTGGCGGCGCGCCTGATATTTCTTGGGACTGAATTATCGTTTGCTATGTGCTCCAGTACCTGTGTGCATTGCTCTATAACATCTTTAGTATTAACAGACAGCATTTTGATCACCTTTAGTTAATTAGGGACATAAAATAAGGGTTAGTTCTGTATGTCTAACTAATAATCTCATATAAAAACTTACCCGTTTGCTGGAATCTTATCTTATGAAAGTTGTTGGTTCCATTCAGTCAGATTTAAATTCCTGGGTGGACTATTACATCTTTGTACTGAATGCTGTATTCCGGCTACATATTATTCTTTTAGTTGTGATGTGATAATAATGGGAAGAAATGATGACGATGCTAAAATAAGAAGAATTTCCAAATTGCTTGAGCTTGGTGGCACAATGCTTGCACAACATTGTGATATTTGTGGCTCTCCTTTATTCCGTTATCAGGGTCAGGTCCTATGTCCTCTATGTAACGTTGCAGAAGAGGAAGAAGAGGCCCAGGAGAAAAAGGTAGAGGAAACGATCCCTTCTGTTGAAACAGAAGTATCAAAAGAGGAGTTTGAAACAGAAACTGTTGAAAGTAAACCAAAAGTTTCTTCGGAGCAACCGCACACCAACCTTCAGGAACCAGTATCCGATACATTGCATGCTGAAAAGAAGGGCTCAAGTCCCCTTGAACAATTGATTGAATCCAAACTTGTTGAAATCGCAAAAAATATTCAATCAGAATCAGATCCTCGGCGTGTAGAAGACGCTTTTGATCTTATCGAGAGGGGAATGAATATTCTGGAAAGGATAAGACACAATTCCTGATCTTATCCTTTATATTCGCTACAAACCACTTCTCTTATACGTGCAGCGGTTTTAGGACCAATGAGTTTCACTTCCCTGAGTTCTTCTTCACAAGCTTTCATTACAGCCTCAACAGACCCGAAATGTTCAAGCAGGTTGCGTGCTGCCTGTGGTCCAAGCTGGGGAATTGCGGATACAATATATTCCTGCTGCTTTGAAAGGATTGGAGCAGCTTTTTTCCCGTGAGGATTGATAGGTTTTTTGTCCTTCCTCTGGTGTCTTTTAGCTATCTGGAGTATGAGAGCTGCTGTTTCTTCTGCATCTCTGGTATGGAGAATAGTTGTTTCAAAATCCATTGATATTGATAACATTGCACCGTAAATGGAAGATGGATTGATACGGCGGGCATTGAATAGTCCTTCTCCTTCTATAATTAGGATAGTTTTTTCATAAGTGCGTGTCAGGTTTGAAATCTGCTCGAAGAGCTTCCCCTCAATAAGTGAATTCACGAAATCCCCGGTTTCCTTTCTCTCGATAGCGACATTCTCACTGACAACGTAATCTCCCACTTCTAGGGTCTTTACACTAAGGGATGCACCTGCTTTTTGTAGATTGCGTGTTACAGTACTGCGTATCTCTCTTTGATCCGCCACGACTTGCGGTCCGTTTTCATCTACAGGTTCCACATTATTGTCGAAATCTTCAAGACTGCGCTGCTTTTCCTTTACGAAAGGATTTTCTTGTTCATTTGTGGATAATGTTTCCTGGAGTTGTCTGATATTTCCCTGCATCTTCTTTTCCCGGTTTGCACTGCTCCAGTAGTAGCCTTCATCCCGGGTCCCCTTTGTTACCAGAACTACAACCCTGCCGGCATGTTTGCGGCCGGTTCTCCCCTTTCTCTGGATACTGCGTATTTCCGAAGGGATTGGTTCATAAAAAACAACCAGGTCTGTTGCAGGTATATCCAGTCCCTCTTCAGCAACTGAAGTTGCAACAAGTACATTGAATTCACCCTGTTTGAAATGGTCGATAATTTCGACCTGTTGTTTCTGGGTTAGGCCTTTGTCTTTGTACTTTGAACTCTGGCCTACGAATTTCACCGGGTTTATATCTTCAATCTCTGATAGTGCATTTGTTACCATTTCTGCTGTATCCCTGAAATTGGTAAAAACAATCACTCTTGAATCTGGATTAGAGGTTAATTCTTCTTTAACAATGTTACACACTGTTTCAAGTTTGGGATGTTCTGCACCACACTCTTTAAGACGATGGGATAATTGCCTCATGAACAGGTCTTCCATGAGTCTTTTAGAAGCTTTACTCGCTCCCTTTGTACAGGCTTCCCTTTTCAGGCGGTCCACATATTTGGCAAGAGCTCCTACTCCCTGGGTTTCAATAACTTCTATTGCATGGCCGGCTTTGAGAATTTCTGCCATGAGGGAGATGGAACTGTATACGGAAGGATCAGGGTTTCCACTTCTGAGTTGGCCCTGCATTTTTCTCTGGAGTCCCAGTAGTTCCTTTTTTGAGGTTTTTTTCCCGTAAGGTAGTCTGTATCCCAGCTCATCCAGTTTTTGAATCCTGTCTTCCAGGACCTTATCGAGCAAATCCTTGAGCCTTTGCATCTCGTCGGGCAATTTTAAGTGAACCCATTCGACTTGTTTATGGTGGATATAAGGTGCAACATCAGAATCATCTTCTGTTTTGACTGCCACTTTTTCGATATGCAGACTTTCGCAGACCTCTGCTATCTTTTCATCTGAGCTCCCGGGGCTTGCGGTAATTGCCAGACACAGGGGTTCTTTTGCCTGGTTGAAGTATTCCTCTGCAATGTAGGTATATGAATAGTTTCCAACAGCACGATGAGCTTCATCGAATGTTACGTGGGCCACATCCCGAAGACTGATCCTTTTTGTGAGCAGGTCATTCTCTATAACCTGGGGCGTGGATACTATTACTCTGCCCTTTTCCCACATATTTTCCCTCTTTGCAGGAGGAAGATTTCCCGTAAATGTCATCACTTCTTCAGGTTCCAGGTTTAACATCTGGCTAAAAAAAGCTGCGTGTTGTTCGACCAGTGGTTTTGTGGGTGATAACATCACCACCTTTTTTCCCGTAGCTTCCAGTCTTGATGCCATGACAAGCAGAGCTACTATTGTTTTGCCCAGCCCTGTGGGAAGGACTACCAGTGTAGAGGAAGATAGTGCTTTGCCTGCCAGGTCAAGCTGGTAGAGACGTTGTTCGACAGAATCGGGTTTAATCAGGGGATGTTGTATGTACTTTACCATATTACCCTTTACTTATCTTTAAAGGGGAAATAACAAACAATTTTTATTAATAGCTTAGCAAAGCGGATTGAAAGTATTAGAGGGGGCTTCCGGCCTCCTCAAACACCATATTTCCACTGATTAATTTTTCCAGGTTTCCTTCAAGATTGCTTACAGGGGTTCGAACCTGTTTCATGGTATCTCTTTCACGAATTGTAACGGCATTATCTTCAAGGGTGTCGTAGTCAATAGTTACTGAATATGGAGTACCTATTTCATCATTCCTTCGGTATCTTCTTCCGATGGTTCCCGAATCATCATAAGCCACCATCAATCCCATGTCCTTGAGGTTACTTACGATCTGCCTGCCTTTACTGACCAGTTCATCACTGTTTTTCATCAGGGGCAGGACTGCTACCTGGATTGGGGCGATTTCGCTCTTGAATTTGAGAAGAATACGTTCTTCTTCCTTTTCTTGCTCAGCTGTAGGGGCCATTTCGGTTTCATAAGCATGTTCCAGTAATGTGTAGAATATCCTGTCGATTCCATAGGACGGTTCAATCACATGGGGTACCACAGTTTCCCCGCTGATTTTCTCTTCTACTTCCTCAGCTGAAACAACATCTTTTGGTACTGAAACTTCTTCGCCGTTGACTATTATATTTATATCGCCATCTTTTTCGAGTTCTTCAGGTCCGAGTTGCTTGAGGGCTTCTGCAACATCCTTTGCTTTTTTCCTGAATAGGGGGCCTAGTTTTCCCATATCCGGTTTTACAGCAAATTTTTTCACCATTTTCGGTTCATCATATTCTATATAGACAGCCAGCTCGTTTTTGCTCATATTTGTATGGGCAATCAGATCATAGTCAGTCCGATCAGCAATACCCACTGTTTCTATCCAACCAAAACGAGTTGTTTTGATTTCGGCATCCCAGCAATCGATTGCATAATGTGCCATCTCATCTTTCTTATGCTGGCGGAATCTCAGTTTGTCAGGAGAAATACCAATACGTTTGAGGAAACGATTGGTAAGAGCAATATGGTAGGCCAGGAATTCGTGAGCAATGATATTATTGTCGATTGCTTCCCTAATTGTCATTTCTTCCAGTTTTCCTCTTTCCTGGGCTTTATCGGAATAAAGCATTATAAGGTCATTCTCCACTGCAGTAATTTCGGGGTGTGTTTTTTCTTCCGGGTGGATGAATATTTCAGCCTCAGCCTGGGTAAATTCCCTGAGTCTGATGACACCCTGTCGTGGGGAGATCTCATTACGATATGACTTACCGATCTGGGTTACACCGAAAGGCAATTTTTCCCTGTAATAACGCGCCAGCCTCTGGAAATCAATGAAGATTCCCTGGGCGGTTTCCGGACGCAGGTATCCGGGTCTGCCATTACCGGGTCCTATGCTTGTCTCAAACATCAGATTAAACTCTCTGGCCTTTCCGAGTTTCCCCTCACATTCCGGGCAGCAAATATCATATTTGCTGATCATCTCATCTACTTCTTCATTGGTCAATGCATCAGCAACCGCTACATAGTCTTCAATCAGGTGATCTGCCCGGAATGCCTCTTTGCATTGTTCACACTCACACAGGGGGTCGGAGAAACCACCTACGTGACCGGAAGCTACGAATATGTCCTCTATGCCGATGGTAGGAGTTTCGATTTCCATGAAGCCTTCCCGGACAACATAGAATTGTCTCCAAATGTTTTCTATTCTGCGTTTCAGGGTACTCCCCAGGGGTCCGTAGTCATAGAATCCGGCAGTACCTCCATATAATTCAAAAGAGTTCCACAGGAATCCGCGTCTTTTTGCCAGTTCGATAACCTGCTCATATTTGTCCATAATTTAATCCTCGATAAATGGTATTATATCTATGAAAGTGATCTCATTCTCCATATTTCCATGACATTTAATTCTATCGAACTATTTCAAAATTGCACTATAATTATGGACAATTGAAATCCAACAACATTTGTTCATTTATTGGGAATGTGTGATCTGTCAATATTTTTAGATCATATCCATTTGTATATATAGTTTATAATTTCTCATCATAATGATGATATTATCAAAAAAGTATTTATAGAGGACTGTATATACACTATAATTAGGCAAGACCATTTTCATATCGTACCACCACCATCTAACATATCTTCATTTGGCCATACCACTTACATGGTCTTGCTCTCTTCTTTTCAAATTTTATCGATTGAGTACTTCTTCTACAGATTCTCCCCCATGGACAATGCGGGATATTTTAGATACGGTAACAACCGGGTCTTCGGACTGGAATACATTTCTGCCGATTGCAACACCTCTGCCACCTGCCTCCAGTGAATCATGTATCATTTGAAGGAGGTCTTCTTCTGTTTCCATCTGGGGGCCGCCTGCTATAACAACAGGTACGGGGCATCCCTCCACGACTTCTTTGAATGAATCAATATCTCCTGTATAATTTGTTTTTACGATATCTGCCCCCAGCTCGGCACCAACCCTTGCAGCATGTTTCACATACTCTGCATCATGCTCTGATGCTACGCGGGGTCCTCTGGGATACATCATTGCCAGAAGTGGAATTCCCCATTCATCACAGCCCTTTGCAATTCTGCCAAGGTCCTGCAACATTTTCGCCTCATCATCCGCACCTACATTTATGTGGACGGATACTGCATCAGCGCCTACTTTTATGGCTTCCTCAATGGTGGTAACCAGTACTTTGTGATTTGGATCAGGGCCAAGGGATGTTGAACCGGAAAGGTGGATTATCAATCCCACGTCTTTTCCATATCCTCTGTGACCGTATTTTGGAAGTCCCATATGTCCCAATACTGCATTTGCACCACCTTCAGCTACTTTATTTACAGTAGTAGACATGTCTGTCAGTCCTCTTAGAGGCCCGGCCCCGACTCCGTGGTCCATTGGTATTATTATTGCGTTTTGTGTATTACGATCGAATATGCGTTCGATCCTTACGGATTTGCCAATTTCACTCATGTGCACTCTCCTGTACATATATGTACATATGTTTTATAAAAATTATTGTAAGCAGGTATTCTCATTCTGGTATTTACCATTGTATCCTTCATCAACTTCTGTGTGCAGAGTATAAAACACAAGTTGTATCATACGCGCATTTTTTTGCAGTTTCAGGCCATTGGGGTTATATACAACAAGTAAACATTCGCTTCTGCCCCGGTATCCGGCATCCCATACAGCAGTTTCCAGTGTCGCTCCGGCACGTATCAGGCTTGACCTGGGTGTTGCGAGTGCTGCAATATTTTTGGGAATATTAACGATTTCATTAAAGATTATTTTGTATATGCCCTTTTCTAGGTCAATCCATTCCTCATTAAAATCAAGAGGTATACTTTCAGGAATTTGCCTTTTTGAATTGTCAAAATCTATGGTACCCTTTCCATTTAGTCTGTGCACACTTTCAAGTGTAAGTTCGATACCATTGGGTTGCACCTGAAGTTCTTCATCAACAAACCCTTCAACAAGAGGCTGCTCGCCCTCCAGGAGTTTGTCAAGTTCGTTCCTTGATAGCATTGCCATGTGTTATATACCTCTTTTTTGTATTTCTATTGTAAGGCAGTTTTTTATATCATTCTGTGCCAATATTTAGTAAGGCACCTTATATGGGGGTATTTTATGTTGAACCTTTTTATTCAAACAATTCTGATAATTATTATACTTGTTTCAATCTATCTGGTTCGTAACAATAAAACTAAGCTCCATTGTCGCATAATGGGTTTTGCTTTGTTTGCAGAGCTTTTATTGACAGTATTTTTTATGTACCCTGCTATGTCTGGTGTAAGATCTACTTATTATTTTAACACGTTTTTCAATATTGAACTGCTTTTCCATCATGGATTGGGTCTTTTTGTCCTTCTTTTGGGTCTTTACGTAGAATTACTTTTTATGGGCAGGGTCAAGGATATTCTCAATCGGTTCATTGCAATGAAACTCATAGCTGCATTATGGTTCCTTTCTTATCTGCTGGGAGTCCACCTCTATCTTGTGATGTACTATTGAATGTGAAATTGTACATCAGCTTAAAGGATGGATGATGTATTAGTACTGCCCATTGAAAATCATCAAAATAAAGGTTTGGCAAATAAAAGAATGATTTATACCATATGCACAGTACTTAACCTTTCTTTCACAAACCTGTAAGCAAATACACCGTCAATACCTGCAATGATCCAGATTAGAGGAAAATTACGCATGGATTTTTTGTCCCATTCCGAAGGTCTTGCAGCATTTGCTGGATGGGTATGATAAATTCCCACTACATCCATTCCCTCTTTTTCTGCATGATCCCAGATTCTGTAGAATTCCGTGGGATCAAGTTCAAAACTGTACTGGGTACGCCTGGAGTTACTCACAGGAACTGCCCTTTTTACAGCGGCCACACTTCCCTCATTTATTCCTACAAGTACGCCACAGGCTTCAAAAGGGCGATTTGATTCAAGTTCTTCCAATATGAGTGAAAGGTGTTCCTGTGCAATACTTATTTTACTGGTGGTCATGATATATTGATCACTCCAGGTCAATATGGGGATTTAGGTCACAGCCAGTACATGGAAGACACATCGTTTTTGAAATGTCAGCCTGCAACCCGTGCTTGTCCAGTATTTTGCGGAGGATCTTTGTAAGTTTAAGCAGCCTGTATTTAGTGGGACGTTCGATGTCAATATCATCCATGCGCAAAGGATGCACGCCTCCGGCGCGCAAAATAGGTATAACACCCAATGAAGCAAGTTCTTCCAATCCCTTTTCCACAGTTTCATCGGATTCCCCGAGACCGATTATGAAATTGGAATATACTTTATTCTTTCCGAAGATATCCACGGCTTCCCGCAGATACCAGAGGATCTCGTCCAGTTCCTGATCCGGGCACACCGTGGGATACAAATCACGGTCCATCGTCTCTACATTGTATTTTATTTCATCCGCACCGGCTTTTTTCAGGGCGACAGAGCTGCCTGGAGTCGGATATATGGATACGCCTATGGGTACATTGTATTTTTTTACAGCATTGAGGACCTCAATAACACGTTTGACCTCTTTTTCTGCTGTTTCCTCAACTCCTGATGTGATGGATATCGCTTCCATCATTCCCGAAGAATATCCCATATCCACAAGTTTCAGCACCTCATCAAGGCTTTTCACCTTCCCGCCAAGTTTCGGAACGGGGCAGAACTTGCAATTATATACACACTTCTCACTTATGGTGATAAATGCCTGACCGGGACAGTGGATAAGCTCTTCTTCGAGTTTTCCCCTTACAAGCTCTTTTCCCCCTTTCAAAATCACAATTTCCCCTTTATCCATGACAGCTTTGAGGGGGGAGCCTTCATTTACGGTAAGACGTACACGATGCCTGCCGGATTTGAGGAAGAATGCAATATTCCCTGCTCCGGGGCCTGCTGTTGGGACCGTAATTCTGCCAAGCAATGACCTGTCCAGATTCACAGCACCGATAGATATTAGTTCAGCCTTAATTTCCGGTTTCATAGGATTTCACTTTAAAACGTCTTATTTTATTCATAATAAAAACCGGAAGTCTCGAAAAGCAAGGGCTGACATCTACTAGATCGATACAGCCTTGCTTTTCCATTTTAGTTCTTTTCAATTGACTGGTAATTCGTATTTTTCTGCGAATGCACCGGTAAAGGAAACGTTAACCGAATCCTGTACAGGCATTTCATTTGTTTCATGCCTGTCCGATAGGTGCTTTAAACCGTATTGACTCTGTCTGGCATCCTTGAAATAGAACCTTTCCTGCAGAAACCTTTCATCTTTTAGCCGGTTTAATGCATACCTTACTGTTCTTGGTGGAAGATAGCTTTCTTCTGCAATTTCTTTCTGGGTCAGATATCCACTGTATTCCAAGACCTTGAGGACAAGTTTTGCAGAAGGTGGTAATTCTTCGATTGTTCTTCGAAGTTCTTTTCGATTATATTTGTTTGCTTTTTTTACAATCTGTGCGTCTGTTTTACTATTGCCAACAAAAACGATCCCTCATATTATTTCACCTTCCTTTGTTAATAGCGTTCACAATAGTGAACTTCACAATCGTGATATATTCTTTTTAGTATATAAATTTGATGCTGCACATGCCAACCATTTTTCAAAAACAACTTGAGGTGCAAATTATTAGGTTATATTTTCTAACTGAACACATCTACTGGACTGTATATAATCCTGTTTCCCTGCCCCTGCATTTATTCGAACTTTTTCTTATTTGCCTGTACCTCAACTTATTTATTCCCCGGGGTAGAAGGCTCAAGTTGTCAATTAAAAAGGTAATAATATGGAAGAGAAGACAACTGAATTGGATTTAAAAGGAGAAGTGTGCCCGTTTACTTTTGTAAAAACAAAATTACAGCTTGAACAAATGGAGAGTGGAGACGTTCTGACAGTCATTTTTGACCATGCACCTGCGATCGGAAATGTTCCCAAGAGTGTCAGGAATGAAGGGCATACAGTTCTTGGAATAGATCATATAGCTGCTAATCTCTGGAAAGTTCACATAAAAAAAGTCTGATCAAAAGGTTTGAAGCATTATTTACAGGTTAATTTGACAAGTGTGTCCGTTCGATTTAAAAGTCCGGAAATATTGTTGTCCCACGTCGAGCCTGAGTAAAAAAAGGAGTCGGATTCTTTTGTCAAGAATCCACGTCATTGAACTGTTTTTCTCTTGAATTTTGCAATGTTGTCAAGCATCACTTCTATTCCGCGATTTATTAGTGCTTCGAACTTTTCACCTCTCATGGCTGCACGATTAATGGATTCGTGAAATTCTATTAATAGCACAACATCGATCCAGTTATCACGTCTGCGGTAGATAAAGGGTTTTTCGAATAGAGCTGATGTTATATCCAATGCTTTCTTTGCGGTTTCAGCGTCCTTAAGTTTGACAGGGATATGAAGTGTGACTGATGTGCTTTTTCCCTTCTCATCCTTTGGTATATACAGTCTTATGATTTCGTTTTCAAAGCGTCCCAGGAAGTGGTCCGTTCCTTTTGTAAATCCAAGAGCAAGGATGGAATCCACCACTCTGGTTGGAAGGTCATCCATAAGACATCCACAAAGAGCTTTTGTGATACTCTCTTCTTTGAGAGATTCTGTAAGTTTTATAAAAGAATCCAATGGGAATCCAAACACAAGTTCATCGCTTCTGTAATCGCTGAACATGCGTGCTCCGCTACACAAAAGCGAGAGGTTTACAGTGTTTTCCATCACGGGGATAGCAGTACATTCGCCACAAACTGCAAATTCCCCTTTGAATTTGGATTCTACCATGTTCCCTTCTACCTTAGCAAGGGTCGCTGCCAATCGCATGAGTTTACTGGCATTTCCAATAACTACTACCGCATCCGGTTCAAATTCACATTTGTCAAGTGGTGTCACGGTTATTTTTTCTGTATTAGCCGGTTTTATCCGGGGATATACCTCTCCATAACTTGGCTCTGTGAAACCAAGTGCCAGTTCTGCACTTGCACAGGAGACATCATCAACGGTAGCTGTGAATGTAGTGCCATATGCAGCACTTTTACGTACCATCTCACAGTAACGCATTGGTGAAGAGACGTTTATTGTCTCATCACTGTTAAGTTTAACAGCAACCGGTGTAAGCGGAAGTTCAAAAAATCGTCTGAATCTCTTTGTCATTTCTGCATATGTCATACACTATCCTCCACCGGGATTCCATGTTCTCTGGCAATGTCTATGAAAGCATCTGCCACGTATTCAATCTGTTTTCTGCTAAGTCCGTAAGTATTCAACTTGAAATTCTTACTCATTCCAGGGTGCACTCCGGTAATTTTTCGCTTTTTAAGTTCATGGTAGAGGAAATATCCTCGCCTCTTTGTTGTGGCTGAAACTTCATAAAACGGGAGTGTCTCAAAAGTCACCAGTGTATGTTCGGTTGGCTTGACACCCATCTGGTGGAACCCTTCTATTCGTTCAAGCTGGGTAACAAGGTATCGGGCGTTTTCTACCTCTTCATCCCAGTGCTTGACACGTTTGACAACAGCAGGGAATGAAGCCATGAGTGACATCACTGGTGCCCCGAACACAGGTGAACATCCAAACAGTGCAACTTCTTTTTTCGTGAAACCCCGGCCGCTCCAGTCTCCACGGATCGTTGATTTTTCAAACACCTGCTGGCTCCACTCAAAAGTGGTCGCAAGAATTCCCATGGGAGCCGATGCCGCCCAGCTTTTGTGGCCTGATGCGCACAGGAAATCCACACCAAGTTTCTTGCCATCAATAGGCATGATACCTGAGGAATATGCCGTGTTCAGCAGAAACGGAACTCCGTATTCCTTGCATATTTTTCCGACCGCTGCGGCATCAGCTACATTCCCATAACGATAATCCACATGGGTAAGCAATGCCAGTGCAGGCAGAGAACCGGTCTTACGTTCGACTTCTTCAAACTTCTCGGCATACTTCTGTGGGTCTATGGTAAATTCGGGATAGCCGCTATGTGGTACTTCAACCACTTTTAACTGGTTTGCTTCTGCTGCCAGGTAAGATGTATAATGGGCGAGGGAATCCAAAACGATGGTGTCACCGGGTTCGGTCACCATATGCATAGCTGCCCATTTTGCATGCCGGCAGCCGGCTGTGAACCGGATGTCGTCCATATTCAGGAATTCTGCTATATCTGCGGAAAGATTCCTGACCGGTGGTTTCTGAACCAGATCAACCCTGGATTCAAAACAATAATCACATACCGAATAGCCGTCTGCAAATTCAAGTACTGCTTTCCTGGCTTCAGCTGTAAGTACTCCGCCTCGCTGGATAGGATTCAGGTTTATGTATGTACTCTCAACTCCACGTTTCAGATTATTGTAAATATCCAGATTCACTCAAATTTCCCCTACTTTGTCCGATAATAGTAGTTGCTTTAGCCAGTTTGGTGCAGATTGATCTCATGTTCTATCTCCTCCTTCTCTACCCTTCCAATGAGTACAACTTCACCGTCAATGGCAATCGTCGGGACCTCCTCGATTCCCAGCTGCTTTGCACGTTTTGCACCTTCGGGACCGGTAATATTGATTTCCTTGAACATTATTCCACCCGAGAGGATGTCCACTATTTTCTTTCTGACATAATGACAATTCAAGCATGTATCGGAATAATATAGTTCTAACAACATCATATCAAAATTGGTTGGCATATAAATAACAAATTGCATCTCGACAAATCTTGCCGCACCCCACCATGTTATACATTAATATGAGTTATACATATTTGATATTATGGATGAAAACACTCTTAACCGTACAAAGTCTGCAATTGACGCATTGATAGATGTTCAGCAATTCTGGATAGACAATGTTCCTGAATATAACCTATCGGATCAGGATCTTGTCAAATTGAAAAAACGCCTGAAAAGAGCAATGGATAATGTACAGAAAATCTACAATGAAAACGAAGATAAAATGGTAGATGCAGAAGAAATACTAAAAAAGAAACGCAGTCCTGAATGACCGGTATCAGGACATCAATCGGATTGTTGCATATGCCAGGGAACTTGCTATCAGTGGCGAGACTACCCACATAACAATAATACGTTTGACAGTCTTGCTCTTTACAGTAGCAATTCCTGTTTTGGCACATCCTATTCCTATGACTGCTGCAGGCACAATCTGTCCGAGTGCCACCGGAACACCTGCAATTGATGCAATATGTACAATGGCAGCCGAGATGAATTCAACAAAGACGGCACGTATTTCACATATTTCTGCAATATCATCTCCAACTGTCTGGAGGACGCGACCACCAATCAGTAATGCACCTACTCCGAGGGTAAGGCCTCCAAGTATCGCTCCGTTTGTGGGGTCTAGAAGTCCGGCCCCAACAAAGGGACCGACAGCATTTGCAACATTATTCGCCCCTGCAGAGTAAGCCACATAACAACCGGTAACTGTTAGGAGCATGCCTATTATTTTTCTTATTTGTGCTTCTGATTCATGATCGACAAGCCATACCAATACTTGCGGATGGATATATTTACCAGCAATATATGCAAGGATAAATGACAGGATAGGTGTGGCTATCCACCATACTACGATGTAGGAAAGTAATTTTGTATCAAGGACTCCGTAAAATATACCTATTCCGACAACTGCTCCGACTGCAGCCTGGCTTGAAGAGATCGGCACTTTGAGCCAATTCCCGATAAACAGGCTAATAGAAGCTGCTGCAATTGCAATGATGGCGGCAACAAGGGTCATTGTATTGCCGGGGACAATTCCTCCCCCAAGCGTTTTAATAACGTCCCCACCATTTAGAACCGCCCCAAGCAAAGAGAATACGGCTATTAAAAATATTGCCTGATTCTTAGTTCTTGCTTTTGCACCGTAAGCAGCGCCCATCGAAGCTGCAGCATTATTTCCACCAATGTTTATTCCCATGAACATTGCTGTTGCCAGTGCCGCCAGTGTCATTAACATATCCATATTCTCCATCACTACATTAAGGAATTTTTACATAAACAGGACTTGGTCCCCAAAGTTACCTCCTAAAATGATTGTGTGATATATATCATTGGAGAAACAGGTCAATTTTACCACTATTATGCAACGCAATATTTGCCTTATGATGCAGTTATATATAACAAACCGATACTATATCTATCAGGGAATATGCATGGAAGAAAAAGAAATCAATTATGAAAGGCTCAAACAAGGTGGCTTTCTTCGCCAACGTCAAAAGGAAGATTTTTTCTCCATACGTCTTCGCATAGTCGGTGGCCAGTTGACATCAGAACAACTTAGGTCACTGGCCAAGGCTGCAGATAAGTATGGAAAAGGGGAAATCCACATAACTTCCAGGCAGGGAGCTGAAATCTCATTTGTGGAACTTGAAGATGCAGATGCCATGCTGAATGAGCTGGAATCGGCAAATGTGCATCAAGGTACCTGTGGGCCGAGAGTCAGGGGAGTTGTTGCCTGCCAGGGAGATCGTGTTTGTACCCATGGTTTGATAGATGCATTAGGTATTGCCAGAAAAATTGACGAAAAACATTTTGCTTCTGAACTACCGAGTAAATTCAAGTTTGCTGTGACGGGTTGTCCGGCATCCTGTATGAAACCCCAGGAAAACGACTTCGGAGTTATGGGTGGGCTTGAACCAGAATGGATTGATGATAAATGTACACGTTGTGGTCTCTGTGAAACAACATGCCCGGTGGATGCCATTAGAATCGAAAATGACACCCTGCATTTTGATGAGGAGAAATGCAATCTCTGTGGTGATTGTGTTTTTGTCTGTCCCACATCTGCATGGATAGAAGTCAAATCCGGTTACACCATCTGGGTTGGAGGAAGAGTTGGCAGGCATCCTGAACTTGCTATCAAATTGATAGATGTTGTGGATGAAAAAACACTCTTTGAGATAATCGAGAAAACACTGGATTTCTACAGGGAAAATGCACCTGCAGGCGAGAGGTTCCGGGATACTCTTAAGAGGGTGGGATTGGAAAAATATAAGGCAGCCGTACTTGGATAAATCTTACCATTTACTTTACGCACGTATCTAAAGGGAGACTGTCCGGCAAGCAGTCAAAATTGGTACTTACTTAGCCGAGGCTATAGTCGGTGGATATTTTCAAAAGTTGTCTCTTGAAACAGATACACAAAAAGATGATCATAATTGATGAGAAATGAATCACTACGTTATGCATGAATTTAAGGAATACTAAATGGAGGATGATAAAATGCAAGAGGAGGATTTGGGATTAGCAGAAAAGTTAGAACAATTAGATAAAGAATATGAAAATAGTTCCCCACAGGAAATACTGGAATATGCACTGGAAAATTATTCCCCGGACATTTCCATAGCATTCAGCGGGGCCGAAGATGTTGTGTTAATCGATATGGCAAAGAAGATCAGGGATGATGTACGGGTATTTTCACTGGACACAGGACGTTTGCATCCTGAAACATATCGCTTTTTGGACAAGGTCAGAGACCATTATGATATTCCTATTGAGATATATTTTGCTAACAGGGATAAAACTGAAGAATTGGTCCGTCAGAAGGGATTATTCTCATTCTACAGGGACGGTCACAAAGAGTGCTGTGGGGTCAGGAAAGTGGACCCTCTCAAACGGGCACTTAATGATGTTGGTTCATGGGTAACAGGCCAGAGAAAAGATCAGAGTCCCGGTACACGTTTATCCATTCCCGTTATTGAGCTTGACAGGGTGTTTGGGGATGGCAATCTTGTAAAATTCAATCCCCTGGCAAATTGGACATCAAAACAGGTATGGCAGTACATAAGAGAAAATGATGTTCCCTACAATGAGCTTCATGAAAAAGGATTTGTCAGCATTGGCTGTGAGCCATGTACCCGGCCGGTACTGCCCGGACAACATGAACGTGAAGGTCGCTGGTGGTGGGAAGAAGCTACCAAAAAAGAGTGTGGTCTCCACTCCGGTAATATTGAACAGAGTCGAAAATAAGTGGAGCTTTTTGCTCCTCTTAATATTTAGAATCTCCAGTTACAGGGAAGATGCAATATGATTAAACAACAAACCCCGCATGGTGGGAAGTTAATTGACAGGACCCTTTCCCCGGAAAATGCCAGGGAAATAATAAGTCAGGCAGATAAATTCCAGAGTATAGATGTGGACATAGGGATTGCCAGAGATATGGAAAACATAGCTAATGGCTTGTTCAGTCCCCTTGAAGGCTTCCTCACCCGTGAAGATTATGAAAATGTGCTCTCTAACAAGAGGTTATCAAGTGATATCCCCTGGACAATTCCGATTGTACTTGATATCTCCAATGAAAAGGCTTCAAGAATTAAATCCGGTGATGATGTCATCCTTCGGCATGATGATAAGCCGATAGCTCTTTTTCATGTTGAGGAAATCTACGGCCTCGATAAGGATGCTCATGCTCAACAGGTTTTTGGAACTACGGATAAATCCCATCCCGGAGTTGCCAATACATATCGGATGGAAGACAATTTGATAGGGGGTAAGATAGATCTCCTACAAGAAACACCATCCCCTTACCCCAAATATGCATTGAAGCCCAAAGAGACAAGAAAACTGTTCCAGGAGATGAATTGGAATACCATTGTGGGATTCCAGACCCGGAATGTGCCTCACCTTGGTCATGAATATATCCAGAAAACAGCACTCAGTAATGTGGATGGACTCTTCATAAACCCAGTGATCGGTAAAAAGAAAACCGGTGATTTCAGGGATGATGTAATCCTTGAAGCGTATGAAACTTTGATTGAAAATTATTTCCCGCAGGAGAGAGCCACCCTGGGTATTTTCCAGACCGAAATGCGTTATGCAGGCCCTCGTGAAGCAGTATTCCATGCGATTGTACGCAAGAACTTTGGATGTACTCATTTTATTGTGGGTCGTGATCATGCAGGAGTTGGATCATTCTATCCTCCGTTTGCAGCACATGAGATATTCTCCGAATTCGATGACCTGGGCATAACCCCCATGTTCTTCAAATCCTTCTTCTACTGCAAGAAATGTGGAAGTATTGCCCATTCGAAGATCTGCCCACATTCTTCGGATTCCTACATACATTTCAGTGGAACTCGTATGCGGGAGTTACTCGTGAGCGGTAAACGCCCTCCTGCAGATTCCATGAGGCCTGAAGTTGCAGATGTTATATTGAAGTATGACAATCCTTTTGTTGAGTGAAATAAAAAAGGCAATCCTGTTACATCCTTATCGGAGGTAACAGGGGATATTTTTTGAGATTATTAAGTGGCACAATGTCACAATGCTAGCTGGTTCACAAACCGCCTATCAAAAATGTCTTTTTCTTCCAATGGCTGTGAGATGAAACCAAGTTCATGTAATATTGGACTGAATTTCAGGGTGGATTCAATATATTTGTCTGAAATCCCAGCAAAGTATTTAGGGGATACTTCATACATTTCCTGCACAAAATCAGCATCTACTACTCCGACTTTTTCTGCAACAACCTGGGCTGCATTTCCGGGATTTTCGCGGATGAAATTACATCCGTTTTCATGTATTTTAATGAAGTCTAAAACCAGCTCTGGAAAATTTTCAATCATGTCAGCACTTGCGATGATACCGTAACTCGGGTTATCCGGCCATAACCTGTCAGGTGAGATGACGGTTTTTGCATTACAAAATCTTTTAGTTGCAACTGCGAGGGAAGGGGTGCCGACTGCAACATGGATATCACCATCAACCATAGCTTCAGGGATCATATCCGCCCATTCGTAATTTTTAACAGGGATTTTCCCTTCAAAACCACTTTTTTTAATGCAGTTACGAATGATCACATCATGAATGGACCCACCTGGCGGACAGGCAACGGTTAATCCTTTAAACTGTTCAAAAAACAAGGATGGATTATTTCCACATTCTTCCAGGGATTTGAATTCTGAATTTGCAATCATAACTGTGCCTTCAACGTGTCCTCCGGCAACACATTTTATTGGAACCCCTCGATCGATGCCGATCATTACCGGAGGCAGGCCAATATAACCCAGATCTACTTCTCCCCTCTCAAATGCCTGGACTATCGCAGGTCCCCCTCCGAAGAGACTCCAGTTTGCTTTAATATTTGCCTTTTCTAACCAATCCGTATTCATTAATATGAATGAAGTGTGGTACATGGTCGAAAGATGGCCGATATTTAATGACTTTCTCATCACACAACTCCTGGATTTTTATAAAAATAGGGGATAACTTAAAGCCATGAATTATGACAAAACAATTTTCATGGCTTTTGTCCCTCATTTACCTGACGTTTAACCACCACTTACTGCAGGAAGAATGGACACTTCGTCGGATGCCTTTATTTCTGTTTCCAGGCCTGACAGATGCCTTATATCTTCCCCATTTACATAGATATTAACAAACCGGCGAATTTCCCCGTTTTCAAAAAGCCGGGTTTCGAACTCTTCGCCAAATTCCTTTATCAATTCATCAAACAGTCTCCTGATTGTCGTGTCCTGCAGGTCAAATTCAGATGATCTTGTTTTTGTAATGTTGTTCAATGCTGATGAAAATCTTACGGATACCATGTTATTCACTTTCCTGATCTTTATTGTGTGCTAGTAGAATTATTATTGTACTTGTCTGTAAATGCTGATAGTGTAGGTTTAATCGATTCCGGCTGCTCAAGTGTTTTTGCAATTGTATCCTGAGCCTTTAAGCCATTACCTGTTACATATACTACGGTTTTCTCGTCCGGATTTATATGTCCGGTTTCAACCAGTTTTTTTAGGCCTGCAATTGTTGTTCCTCCTGCGGGTTCTGTGAAAATACCTTCGGTACTTGCAAGTAAATGTATAGCTTCAAGAATTTCTTCATCTGTAGGTGATGCTGCGTATCCTCCGGATTGATGGATTATTTCTTTTGCATAATAGCCATCAGCCGGATTACCGATTGCAAGACTATGAGCCACCGTATCTAACTCTCTTATAGGTACGACTTCTGTAGCATTTTGAACAGCAGCTGATATAGGTGAGCAACCTAAAGGTTGGGATCCTGAAAATTTTATATTGCTACTGTTGTCAACAAACCCTATATTTTCGAGTTCATCATAACCTCTAAAGAGTGCGCATAGCAAAGCCCCGCTTCCCAGGGGGGCAACTATATGGTCGGGTGTGTCCCAGCCAAGTTGCTCTGCGGTCTCAAAAGCCAGCGTCCTGGACCCTTCTGTATAATAAGGTCTGATTGTTATGTTAACAAATGCCCAGTTCGGGTTCAGATCAGCCACCTCACTTGCGAGACGATTTGCATCATCATATGTTCCGTCGACTGCAATGGTGTTAGGTTTATACGCAAGCATCTGTGTGATCTTGCCAAGTTCTATTGACGAAGGAATGAAAATATATGCAGGAAGTCCTGCTTTTGCAGCATGTGCTCCAACAGCAGATGCAAGGTTTCCGGTCGAAGCACAACCCACAGCTTCTGCACCTAACTCAAGTGCCTTGCTGACAGCTACCGATGTTACCCTATCCTTAAAAGAGTTGGTGGGATTTACGGAATCATCAAGGATATAAAGTTCCTGCAAGCCCAATTCCTTGCCAAGATTTTCGGCACGATGGAGTTTGTTGTAACCTGCTCCTAGGTCCACATAGTTCGTACCGTCAATTGGTAGCAGATCCGAATATCTCCAGATAGACGGAGGACCTTTAGATATCTTTTCCTTACTGGCACGATTCTGGACTTCGTCCCAGTCATAATGTACCTCTAGAGGGCCAAAACATTCGTAGCATGTGTTCTGTATTCCTCCTGGGTACTCGGTACCACATTCCCTACATTTTAAACCAATTACATGACTCATAGTATATATCACCTGATTTTAGGTTCACTATTACTAGTTGGTATAATATGCCTTATAGATATTACTCTTAGTTATCAGGCAATATTTGCCTGATTTTTTGCAACTGGAATATATAAGAACAGGTCGAGTAGGTTTAGACCTCACTATTTTGTTGAAAATTAAGCATATTGAGACTCTTCAAGTTGATCATTGTTTAATCATTGAGATGCCGATTCAAATATTGCCGGCATAAATACGTATATATCTGCGTAATTCTTTTTTTATGTGAACGACATCCAAAGTAATGTTTACAGCATAAAACCTTATACTGGCTGGCGACAGGATACAAGAGGTAGAGAGGTTAAGGATAATGAATGAATTTACCGAAGAGCAGATAAAACGTTACTCAAGACACATACTCCTGCAGGAAGTTGGTGGGGAAGGACAACAGAAATTATTGTCTTCCAAAGTTCTCTGTATAGGGGCAGGAGGACTCGGTTCTCCAATAATACAGTACCTGGCGGCGGCAGGTGTAGGTACTATAGGAATTGTTGATGATGATGTTGTGGAATTAAGCAATCTTCAAAGGCAGGTGATACACGGTGGCAATTCGGGTATACCAAAAGTGGAATCTGCCAAACATTTTGTCAAAAAATTGAACCCAGATGTTGATGTCATAACCCATAATGAAAGAATAAATCCTGATAATATTTCAGATATCATAAATGACTATGATATAGTTGTAGATGGTTCGGACAATTTTGCAACTCGCTATCTTGTAAATGATGCCTGTGTCATCGGAAAAAAGCCGCTTTCGCATGGTAGTATTTTCCGTTTTGAGGGACATGTTACGACAATACTTTCGGATGAAGGTCCATGCTATAGATGTCTCTTTGAACATGCCCCTCCTGCCGGGATGGTTCCAAGTTGCCAGGAAGCAGGTGTTATTGGCGTCCTACCGGGAATTATAGGGGTTATACAGGCAACCGAAGTAATTAAATATCTTCTTGGTTTGGGTGATTTATTAGTGGGTAGAATGATTTACTATGATGCACTTAATATGTCCTTCGATGAGATAAAAATCAGGAAAAATCCATCGTGTCCGGTATGCGGCCAAAATCCCAAGATTAAGTCTATCAAGCATGAAAATTATCAGGATACACAACTTTGCGCCTACGGAGGCGCAGAATAAAAATTGTTTTATTTTTTTACTGTCAAACTACTGCTGAAATTGAATAAACTGCCTGTAACTTGAATTCAGGCTTTGCTAACGTATACTATAAATATTCCATTTTCTTCTTCGACTGAAAGGAGTTTATCTCCTGATTTCTTTGTCCAGGATACGATATTCTGTGGAGTCATTGGGTCATCAGACATAACCTTTAAAATTTCTTTACTGTCGAGGGTATCCAGAGTGCTTTTAGTTTTTACAAGGGGGTATGGACAGCACTGTCCCCTTACATCCAGTTCAAAATCTGCTATTATTTCATTCATTTTTTATCACTTCTGTTTATGGGCTGCTTATTATTGTAAATATCCAATGAGGCAATATTTAGGATATACGCACGGAAGATTTTCTGGATTTAGCTCATTGACCTGCTTGTATTGATAGTTTATCATGATAGAGTAAGAATACCACCGTTTTCAAACGGTGGATGAATTACACCCTCTATTGTTGTTACCATCTATGTGTTTCTGGATCGTTTCAGCAGATACTTGACCTTGTGTTCCTATGTAGTAACTTGGAGACCACAAATGCTTTCCCCAAAATTCTTTATTTCGCAGTTCGGGGAATTTTTGAAATGCTCTTTTTGTAGTAACGCCT
>NZ_RDSK01000006.1 GCF_003722075.1 Methanohalophilus sp. RSK
GCGACCATAATGCTGCCATTAATATTCTGAATCGTGCTGTAGGAACTACAGTTTAAGCCTGTGGAATTGAACCAATAGGTTCAATAATGAAGCAGGAAGCCACCCTATTCATAGGGTGGTAGTTCACAAAAAAAATAATCCTCTCTTTGGCTGGATTTCCTAAGGAAATTGAGGTATAATGAAGGCTGGAGTGAGAATTGAACTCACCTATACCGATCTGCAGTCGGTTGCATAACCACTCTGCCATCCAGCCGGATACATATGTAAATAGTAATTCACTATTGTGAATGGTATGTAATAGGGTTAAATAATATATAAGAATTGAGATGAAGGCAAATTGGAACTGTTACTGTCTGATCTTAAAATGTGCTAGTGAAAAGTTTCGGTATTCATTCCCACAATTTTGCGCTACTATGAAGGAGTAATTAAAGACCACTTTTCAATGATGGATGAACCACAAATGATGTATGAGCCATAGAAACATTAAAATCATTTTAGGTTTATTGGATGCTCAGGTGAAACTAAAATGAGTTCAGAACTACCCCCACAGGTCCAGAACCAGCTGGCACAGTTGCAACAGGTTCAACAACAGGCCCAGACACTTGCTATGCAAAAAAACCAGATAGAGAGTACGCTAAAGGAAACGGAAAATGCTCTGGAAGAACTTGAACAATTGTCCGGAGATGCAGTTGTCTACAGGACTGTCGGGGATATGCAGATACGTACTACCAAGGATGATGCTATTGTAAAACTCAAAGAGAGAAATGAAACTCTTTCCTTAAGATTGCAGTCTATTTCTCGTCAGGATGAACGCATCTCCAAACGTTTCAACCAGCTTCAGGAACAGGTCAAACAGGCTATGGGTACCCAGGGCGGCTATCAGGCACAGTGAGCCTGACCTGTCTGCCAACTATCATTTGCCGGCATAACTGCGGGTAGTGATAGGTAGAGGTTGAAATGAAAGTAGATGAAGAGGGATTCTACAACAAACTCCTTGACTACCATAATATCTTGTATCTATGTCATCGCAATGCTGATCCCGATGCCGTAAGCAGTGCCTTTGCTCTATCTGAAGCTATTGGAGGCAAAGTAGGGCTGGTTGATGGTTGCAATCGTGTTGCATCTTTGCTGGTTGACAAACTTGAGATTGATGTTGTGGAAGACCCAAACCCCGAAGCCTACGATCTTACAGTTGTAGTGGATACCTCAACAATTGCACAGTTAAATGATATTGAATTATGTCACTATAGCGTGATTGATCACCACACCACAACTGCTCTTACAGAGAATGCAGCATTCTATCTGCACCGCAATAAGACATCTGTTGCAGAAATCGTTTATGATGTACTGAAATGCATGGGCGCCCCTATTATGAACCGCACTGCTGTGGGGCTTATGACAGGGATAGTGACTGACACAGGGCATTTCAAACATGCGACAAGTGATACTTTCCGTACATTTTCTAATATTATTGAAAGCAGTGGTGTTGAATATGCGGAAGTACTGGAGCTGATGGCTTCCACTCCACAGGATGTGTCTATGCGTATTGCCATGCTAAAGACGGCCAATCGTGCGGAGATTGAAAGAGTGGAAAGCTGGCTTGTAGCTATCTCACATGTAAGCTCTTTTGGAGGTTCTGCTTCTTCAATGCTGATAAACATAGGTGCTGATGTTGCATTTGTAGGTACGGTGAAAGAAAATTCTATCCGGGTTAGCGGAAGGGCAAAGCGAGATGCTGTAAACGTCGGAGTAAACCTGGGTCAGATCATGGAAGATGTGAGTGCTGATTACAATGGCACAGGTGGAGGACATGCAGGTGCTGCGGGTATCGATGTAGTTGCCGATATGGAAGAGATACTTTGGGCCTGCAAACAAAAAGTTATTGAAGTTCTCCGGAATAAGAAGAATCCGTCTAGTTTATAAACCTTAATTTCAAATACCATAGATAATGATGTACTTTGTACATGACAAAATGGCTGTTATGTGATAACATGATCGAATACTGGAACCCACAGATTGAAAGAATGCCCCTTGATGAGCTGGAACAGATTCAGGAGGAGCGGTTGCGCCATCTTGTAGACTATGTCTATACTCACTCTCCGTTTTACAAAAAACGTTTTGATGAAGCCGGGGTGAAACCGGAAGATATCAAGACCCTGGAAGACCTGCAAAAGCTTCCGTTTACCTATAAACAGGACCTCAGGGACAATTATCCTAAAGGAATGTTTTGTGTACCTGATACACAGCTTGTACGCTACCATGTTTCTTCAGGTACCACTGGCAAACCGACGGTTGTAGGTTATACCAAAAGTGATATCCATGAGTGGGCCAAATCCCTGGGAAGAGCATTAACCTCAATTGGCGTAGGTCGGGGAGATGTCCTTCAGGTAAGTTACGGATACGGTCTTTTTACAGGTGGGCTCGGGCTGCATTATGGTGCTGAAGAAGTGGGTTCCACCGTCCTGCCTATTAGTGTTGGTAACACCGATAAACAGCTTGAACTGATGCAGGATCTCGGTACCACAACGCTTGCATGTACTCCTTCTTATTTCCTTTACATGGCAGAAGAAGCAAAGGACAAGGGTATTGACTTCCAGGAGGATACCGGCCTGAAAACCGGTATATTCGGAGCCGAACCCTGGACTGAGGAAATGCGCAAGCGTATGGAAGACGCTACAGGCATCAAGGCGTATGATGTGTTTGGCACATCCGAACTCAGTGGCCCTCTTTTTACTGAATGTACTTGCCAGGATGGAATTCATATCTGGGGCGACCAGTTTATTGTGGAAATAATCGATCCAGAAACTGGAGAAACTTTACCAGAAGGAGAAAGGGGAGAACTTGTAATAACCACTCTTACGAAAGAAGCCCTGCCTCTTATCCGATACAGGATAGGAGATTATACGATCCTGAACAAGCAACCATGTGAATGCGGACGTACACATCCCAGAATAATGAGGGTGACTGGCCGTGTGGATGATATGCTGATTATCCGTGGAATCAACGTATTCCCGGGACAGGTAGAATCCGTACTTATGAAGATACCCGAAGTTGGAGAGCATTTCATGATACATGTGGATCGTATCAATGAAATGGATACAATGAAGATACAGATTGAAATGAATGATGAAGCCTTTAGTGACAAGGTCAACGACATCATCTCCCTGGAGAAAAAAGTTGCTTCTGCTCTAAAGAGTGTGCTCAATCTTTCTGTTGGTGTCGAACTGGTAGAACATGGGACAATTCCGCGGTCTATTGGTAAATCCAAAAAGGTAGTCGATAATAGAAAGCTATAAAGAATTTCAGAGTAATTTATAGATTATAACACCACAGGTTGATGATTCCATGGATGAAAAATTTATCAAACAGATATCACTCTTTGCAGAGAATAAGCCAGGCCGCCTTGCAAGTATTGCATCCAGCTTCAAAGAGGCATCCGTTAATATAAGGGCATTTACTATCGCTGAAGCAGGGGATTTCGGAATTATAAGGATGGTAGTAGACAAGCCGGAAAAAGCACATCGTATCCTGCATGATGCAGGCTTTACAGTCTCCGAAACAGATGTCCTGGGTATACAAATGGAAGATGTACCCGGCCAGCTTGCAACAATAGCAGAGGTACTTGGCAAAAAAGGTGTCAACATCGATTATGCTTACGCTTTTGTAACAAAGACAGAAAAGGCTTTCCTCATAATTCGGGTTAATGATTTGAAAACCGCTGTTGAAACGCTTTATGAAGAAGGAATTCCACTGCTGGATATGAGTGATGTGCAAAGCATCTAATCTTTCTTTTTTTGAAAAGTAAAACCACGGCTCCTATATATGACTCCTAATTCCACCTTACAGAGCAAGCTTGGGGGTTCGCATTCCACCATCATAGGTGGCAGACATGGCAAGAAACTGCTCAAAATAATCAGTGCTCATCCAGATGTCAAAAGGATAATCCCTTCAGTAATTACTGTTAAAGGTAAGAGTGCCCCCGGTGGGAAGATAGATGTGAAAATTCTTCGTCCGGATAGTAGGGGCAATTTGAGGGCTCTCCTGACCCATGGTACTTCTTCCCAGGAAGTAAGAATCGTTACACGCGTAGGGGTAGAAGAAGAGGGGGAAAGAATAATGCAGGAATTAAACGCAATGTTTATGGAGTGATCCTGTGTATGTATCTAGGTATTGATCACGGCACAAATGCAATGCGTTTTGCAGCTCTTGATAAACATGGAAATTTCTTCTACTTTGAAGTTCCCCGGGCAGACATGAAGGCAATGGAAGGCAGTGCAATTCTTGAATTGGTGGAAAAGGAATTCAATATCAGGACCGAACAGATTGAAATGGTTGCCCTGACTTATTCTATGGGAGATGGAATTGTCAATATTATGGATATACAGGATGTCCAGGACCGCGGGGTAAGAAGTATTGAGGGAGTCGGCAAAAAGACTGGTGCAGGAACTCTGGTATTTGATACTATCAAGAAGGCAAAAATCCCAGCTGTTGTAATACCGGGGATACATTCACACAGCCATACGGATCCCCGAATGAACCTATTTTCTCATTCTACAAGCCCCGAAAAACTTGGAATTGCCTATGATGCTTTATCCAGAGGTATTAATAATTTCATTGTATCAGATATCAGTTCAAACACCGTTACTCTGGCTGTAGCAAACGGGAAAGTAGTAGGCGCCCTTGATGCCTGTATTTTCGCACCTGGCACCGTACACGGCCCTCTTGATCTTGAAGCAATAAGACAGGTTGATGCCGGGAAATGTGGTGCAAATCAGGCTTTCATGAACAGCGGAGTACTGAAAAATACATCTTATAAAAACACTGCAGACTTGCTTGATGGATTAAAGGATAATGAAGATCAGGCAAAATTTGCAATTGATACTCTTGCTCTTTTTGCATCCATGGAAATACAAGCCATGAAAGTCCTGCTAAAGGATTATTCAACATGTGATTGCCTTTTTCTTGCAGGCTCTATGGCAGAAGTAGATACCCTTGTGGAAAAAATTCGCCACCATCTGAATATAGAACCCTGGATTCTGGGAAAATGGAGTGCAGCCACTGGATGTGCCCGTATGGCCAGGGATATTGCAAAAGGTAAAAAGGAAATTCTGGGTATCGAAGTTAATATCTGAATTTCAACTGGAATACAGGTCTTCCCTGCGGTCATCCAGTACAGGTATTTTACTGGATAGTTCTCTGGCAAGTGAGAGGTCGATGTCTGCCATGATTATGCATTCCTCGCGGCCGGAATCTGCAAGGGTATTTCCCAGGGCATCGATAATCATGGAACTTCCAGGGAACGATTTGGTAGGGTCTTTTCCTGTGCGGTTACACATCACATGAGGAATTTGATTTTCCACTGCCCTGGCAGGGCCCAGGATTCTCCAGTGATTGCCCCGGGGGTCCGGAAATTGGGCAATAGTCACCAGTAAGTCGGCTCCTTCTAGCACAAGTTTGCGTGCAACTTCCGGAAACCTTATTTCATAGCATATTTCCAATCCGATACAGATTTTTTCCAGCTTTATAGGATGAATGGAATCACCCGGGGTGAAATGGCCTTTTTCTTCCCCGAAGGGGTGGATTTTGCGATAAGTTCCCCGAATTATACCGTTCTCAATACAGAATCCGAGATTGGCATAGGGGTTGGTTTCATCATCCAGCTCTTCCACGATTGAACCGATAATTATGCAGTTATTTTTTTGTGAAAAATCCGCAAGTTGTCCTATTGTGGGGTAGGGTGGCTTCTCGGCAAGTTTATCCATCTGTTCATAACAGAAACCTGTAGAAAACACTTCCGGGAATACAATTATTTCAGCGCCCATGGCAAGGGCCCGATTAGCCATAGAGAGGGCTTTTTCGATGTTTGTTTTCTTATTACAATGCTCAACGTCCATCTGGATACAGGCAAATTTTACCATAGAGTATCTCCTCAGTATTTGGGACAGGTACCTTTTGCAAGTATTATAGATATTCCCTTTTTTTCCATTTTTTCCATCAGAAGGGCCTGTAATTCGCTTTCTTCGATTTTTTTTGCAAAATCCACCACTTCAATATCATCGTGAAGTGCTTCAAGGACGGGTGTAAGGTCCGGTACATCCTGTCCTCCCGTCATAGCTGCAACATCATTTTGCAGGATAATAACCAGCAGATCAAAACTGTTGGATTTTGCATTGATCAATCCCTGTATTCCTGTATGTGCCAGACCGAAATCCCCGATGACTGCAATACCTTTTCCTTTGAAACCACAGGCGACCGATATGGCAGAGCCAAGTGCAAAACCTGCATCTACGGCCTGAAGGGGTGCAGAAGTACTTAATATGGAACAACCCATGTCCCCTGCAATTGGTTTATCTATTGTGCCAAGCACTCTGTAGAGAGGCAGATAGGGACATGTATCACATATAGATCGCGGTCCTCTCTCTTTAATAGTCTCCGGTTTGACTATTTTATCCATATGTGTTTTTTTGATATTTTCAAGAGCATGCAGTATATGCTCTTTTTCTATTTTACTATGGGGTATATGTCCTGTGGATTTGCCCTTTATGGTGTCTTCGACTGAAATATGCGATTCTATGTAATCTTCTGTTTCCTCAACCACAAGCACATATTCATGGTGATCAATAAATTCTTTCAATTTTTTAATCGGCAGTGGGTAAACCATGTCCAGTGCCAGATGTGAAATCCGGGAGTTGTTTTCTTCAATGATTTTTTCCACAAGGGAGGTAGGATAACCTGAGGAAATAATACCAGTTTCAGTTGTATTGATATGGCACAGGCAATCCTGTGATTGGGAATAATTTTCCATTAAAGGGTATGTCAGTGAATGGAAACGCTGGTGCTTACCTTTCATGGTGTAGTCCCATACAGACCTGTCAAATTCAGGTGGTAGTACATCCCCTTTTGGTTGCAATAAAGCACTTTCACAAAACGATTCCAGAAGACAGGGAGTTACTCTGACGATTACTGGAACACTTGCCTTTTCCGAAAGTTCGATCGCTTCTGTCAGTGAAACAAACAACTTTTCAGGAGTTGCAGGATCAAAGACAGGTACTTCGGCAAGAGGTCCGAAATAGCGTGAGTCCTGTTCATTTTGGGAGGCTTTGGCGCCGGGGTCATCCCCTGCGATTATCACTAAACCTGCACCTATTGTATGGGTGGCGGATGTAACCAGGGGATCACAGAGTACATTCATGCCTACATGTTTTGTCAGGACAAAAGACCTGCGACCGTCAATCGAGGCCCCCAGGGCAGTTTCAAGAGCCACTTTTTCATTAATCATCCAGAAAGTATTGTCCGCCCAAAAATCATCATTTCTGAAAAGGTCCGCAATCGAAGTAACAGGATAGCCGGCAACCGCACTGACCAGCTTAACTTCCAGCAGGCTGGCAGCCTTTGATATCACATCTTTGCCGCTTATTTGACGTTTATTCATGGAAGTTCAGCATCCATTATTACCGAATCATCAGGTCTGACAAACCAGGGTAAGGAAGCAAGGGCACCTATTACACCTTTACCATCCATCCAGACATCCACACCATGATTTTCAGCATACTCCATTGCAAACTCATAGGTCAGCTCAGCAGACCTGCACAATCTGCTGTATTCCCTAACGCTATGAGCATTAAAGGAATCAAGGACAACCATTCCTGTATCCTTTGATACACTGTACTTTTCCAGTGCGCTGCGAATATTTTCAAGTAGTGCATTCTGTGCCTTTTCATCCACACATCCAAATTCCAGCACTGTTGAGACACAGTTCTGGG
The DNA here is from genome assembly GCF_003722075.1 of Methanohalophilus sp. RSK. Taxonomy (GTDB): domain Archaea; phylum Halobacteriota; class Methanosarcinia; order Methanosarcinales; family Methanosarcinaceae; genus Methanohalophilus. The sequence goes on from NZ_RDSK01000006.1 coordinate 7,764, forward strand.
TTCTTGCGGATACAGGGAAAAGTTGTACCAGGGAGTGGGAGAGGTACACACTTTCCGCACAATCCAGTTCTCTTGCGATGTTGTGGGTCAGACACCAGGTAGCACCTGTTTCTTTGGTGTCAGTATCATCAATTCCTATCAGTACACGCTTGCGTTTTGGGACAACGATGGTACCTCTTGCCGCCCTTCCACCTCCTGAGGGAGTGGTTTCAGAACGCACAACTCCGGCTGCCTGTGCTCGACAACGCGTGGCTCCGACGCCCCCTCCACCCAGTCCGGCATAGGTAATTGCAACCTCATTATCTTTGACTTCCACCGCTTCAATACCTGCAGCCGCAGATGATGGCTTTAGTTCAAGGGGTACATTACCGGTTTTTACAAGATAGCGAGTCATATTTCCCAGTGTCCTTACCTGCCGGACAATAGGGGAGTGGGAATAATGGTGCCTGGCCCATGCAGCACCGCCATAACAGTTACTGTGTTCAATTATCTCCGCACATTCATCCGTTTCATCACATATGGCATAGATTGCCCTGTAGGGAATCGAGTACGGTTCATCAAGTTCTATCTCTTTCATCCGGCTGGTTAATTGTCAGAAAATGCTTTAAATCTTTTGTCAGGAGATGTATCCTTCATCCTTCAAACTCACAAATTTTCCTTCTCCAATGATCACATGATCCAGTACATCAATTCCGAGTATTTTCCCGCCATCAACAAGTTTACGTGTGACATTTATGTCTTCCCTGCTTGGTGTGGGATCTCCCGAAGGATGATTGTGTGTAAGAATTACAGAAGCAGCCGATTCCAGAAGAGCTGATTTGAATACTTCCCTTGGATGAACAATATTTGCATTGAGGCTGCCTATAGATACCACTTCTTCCCGAAGGACCTGGTTTTTGGTATCAAGGTGAAGAGTTGTAAGTTGTTCCTTTTTCTGGCACCTCAATTGGGGATACAGGAGTTTGTACACATCATCCGGGGAACGGATGCGTGGCAGCGGCTCATCTGAATATTTCTCAAGCCTGCGAGCCAGTTCGAATATTGCAGAGATCTGGGAAGCCTTTGCAATCCCCACTCCATGAATTTCGGTCAGTTTTGTGATATTGGCCTGACTCAAATTTTTGATAGAATAATTTGAAAAAATACGGCTGCACAGGTTGATCACATTTTCCTTTGCCGTTCCGGTTCGCAGGATAATTGCAAGCAATTCCGTATTGGAAAGGCTCGAAGGTCCATATTTTGCAATTCTTTCCCTTGGCCTTTCTTCCTGGGGTATATCCTGTACCCTTAATTTCTGCTCATCCATACATTAAATAAATAATCATCTAATATATAAATAATTCGTAATATTTCTTAATTATCAAATTATGTCAGTCAATCCAATGCCTACTTATACTTATAATTCAATGCCCTAATTATGAAAGCCGTAGCTGTTATTGGTTACAAAAATACCGGCAAGACAACTTTTGTTTGCAGGCTTGTAGAAAAACTTGCTTCGAAGGGCAAAGTTGGTACTGTAAAAATTATGCATGATCATCGTTTTGATTCCCCCGAAAAAGACACGGGAAAGCATTTTGATTCTGGGGCTGAAAACGTGACTGCAGTCTCCGAAGAAGGTGTGGTTTCTATTCAACGTGGGGCTGGACTGGATGAAGCCCTTGAAGTCCTTGCTGACAGGGGAATGGAGTACGCTATCGTGGAAGGCGCTACAAATAGTGACTTACCCAAAATAATGCTGGGAGAGATGGAAGAGGAAGCAGGGAATGTTGTACTCAGGCTTGCTCCGTGTTCGGACTGGGATATGGACGAAGTTGCAGGAATTGTACACCAAACATCCGAATTCGTAACCCTGAACAGTATGATTAACAAAATACGTCATATACCTGAATTTCCTCTGACTGGAAGTATCGGTACTTTTACAGGTGTGGTAAGAGGGGAGACAGATGATATCAGCACAAAAATGCTCGAATTTGAGAAATATGAGAGTGTTGCTGATGAGCGTATAGAAAAGATATGTAATGACCTCAAACAAAGAGAAGGAATTATCGAAGTATTGATCCATCACAAAAGTGGCCGACTAATGCGGGGAGATGATATTGTGTATATTGTTGTAGCATCGGCTCACAGGCAGGAGCTGTTTAAAGCCCTGAGTGATGCGATTGAAAGAGTAAAGTCTGAGGTTCCCATATGGAAAAAAGAAGTCACCATGGAAGGTGATTTCTGGGTCCACGATCACGCGTGAACCCCTGATTTAATTTTTTTCTTTTGTAATTGGAAGGGTACTTTGGCCATGGGGCATAAAATGAATTCTCACGGCCGGATTCTCTGCAATGATTGAATCAATTGTCTGCTGGATGTCTGCTACAGGCTTGAAAAACACATCCTGTACATCTTTTTCAGGCATTTCTGAATACATGAGCAAATCATGTTTCATTGCAAGCTGTGCGATAAATGCCGCTTTATGAGCCCCAAACTCAAAATCTGAGTCGAATTTTTCAATTGTTTCTGCAGGACAACTGCATTGTCGGCTCCAGCGTTCAAATATTTCATGACCAAACCCTTCCCCACAGGGGGCTACAAGCAGGATGGTGCCTCCCTCAATAACTGCCATTTTTGCATTGTCCAGAGGTTTGTAGGCCTGGTAGAGATTCATACCTTTTGAGACATCGGTTGCTGTTATGACAACATCTGCAGGTTTCACTTCCACCTTATACATGTTATCCACACATTCAACTCCTTTTCGATGGGCATCTATAATATCACCGGCTACAGCCTGGACTATTTCTTTTTTGCTGTTGAGGATCACATTGAGTAAAAAGTCCGGGCCGAATATTTGAGCCGCTTCCTCCATATCCTGTCTTACAGGACTGTCGATATTGCCGGTAGTTGCCTCTTCAAGGGTCATCATCTTATGGTTTGTAATAACAGAATTATTGGAACTCACCCCGGGAAGGATTGCTTTTGCCCCTCCACTGTAACCTGCATAATAATGGAATTCAATATTACCGGTACACACTACTATATCGGACTCATAAACGTCTTTGAATATTTCTACCGGGGTTCCCCCGGAAGTTGTTCCTGCCCTTACACAATTCTCTTTATCGTGTTCAACAAACCTGACTTTTCCATACAGAGGGCCCAGTATTTTTTTAATTTCATCTTCGGTTTGCTGGCGATGAAGCCCCAGGGCACAGACCACCGTTACATTTTCTTCCGTGCATCCGCCTGATTTTAATTCTTCAATAAGCAAGGGAAGCATTGTTGAAGAAGGGGATGGACGGGTAATATCACTGACTATGATGGCTACACTGGATTTGGGTGTTACGATTTCTGAAAGCCGTTTGCTGTTTACCGGATTTGCAAGAGCATTTTTTACAAGTTTCTCAGGGGTGGATTCTACTTCCATTTCACAGGGCATCAGGATATTACCCATATTGGAATCCGGGATTTTGACATCAATACTTTCGTTACCATAGGGTACAGTGATTACGGTCATTTTGTCGGTCCTCATTTATTTGCAATGAAGACAAAAGTCGCATATGACGGTAAAACGGAGGGGATGATATTACTCAGAATAGACCGACTTTTGTCAGGTTGAGGGTTTGAATCGATAAGATATAAATTTATCTTCACCTATGAGACATTAAGTACAAGGATGACAGGATGAAATATGGAATTATAATACACGGCCCGGAAATAATAGACAGTGGATGGGCCGGGAAAATAATACAACTTCTTTCAGCAAGAGCGGATGTGTATGCCGTAGCCGCCGGGACTATGTGTAAACTGGCCGTTCTGGATTCTTTTCTTGAAGAGTCAATCGACATCTGGAGCCTGAGCAAACCCAGTGAGGCGATTACTGAACTTGCAAAAGAGTGTGAATGTGTATTCCTGCTAAATCATGGAAAAACCATTGAAAGCGGGACTGTTTTTGGAAATATTGTAGCTGATAGAGTGGATGTTGAAGTCCCCCTTGTACAGGTTGAAAGACCCGGAAATTCGGACGGCAGAATTATTTACAGGGGACAAAATGTACATCCTGATGTATATTGGCTATGTAGGCAATTGGATATGCCACTGGTGTACCCTGAATCTGTAAAGCAGCCATCTATCAGAAAAAACGGTCATAAAACTGTACGTATTGTTTCGGGGGTCCTGCCCGGAGAATCCATTATGGTCAATGGGCTTGTAATCGGTTACGCGAATACTCGGGATGTGGAATTAATATTTGAGGATGGTCTTATTACTTCTATTAATGGTGGGCAATTGAAAAAGCATGGTGTGGAAAAACTTACTTCATACATCGGTAAGATTGATCCTGAAACTGCATGGATAAAAAGTGGAAATTTACGCCGCACTCCAGTTCTGGAAAAAATGAACAGGGAAAGAATTGATGTTCATAAGCGCCAGTCCTGTCGGGCTGTACTGATTAATCATGAAGCAGAAAGGACATTCGAACTGGCAAGAAAGGCAGATCTGGTAATTTCAGTTGGGGATGACACCACGGCTATTGCAGGAAGCATCCTGAAACGTCTGGAAATACCATTGATAGGAATTACTGATGGTGACAGGGATAACGTCCTTGCTGAAAATGCATATTTCGAAGGTTCTACGATAATACAGGTTGAAAGAGGTAATGACGATATAGTGGGAGAAAAAATAAAGCATTCGTTTTTTTCTACATCCCACCCCGAATTTCCCTCAATATCTTATCTGGAAGAACAGATTCTTGGTCTGGCAAAAATTTACGTAAGACATGTGATCTTCTATCCTCTTGAATCTAATTATTAATCCGTATCCCTCTGGACATTTCCAGCTCGTTACATACATTTATTACTGAAGATATTTTATTTTTATTGGGGAGTTTTGGAATTGCCGGTTTGAAATGATGTAAAGCCGGTGTATAAAATGCCCTTTACAGGTGATATAATGGTGAGGGTTGAAAAAGACACACTGGGGAGGGTGGAGGTGCCAGAAGATGTTTATTATGGTCCCCAGACAGCCCGTGCTGTGATAAATTTCAGGGTAAGTGGACAGAGGCTGCCTCCTGCTTTTATCAGGGCACAGGCTGCGATCAAAATGGCGTCTGCAAAAGCCAATATGAAAGCCGGCAAACTTGACCGTACTCTGGGTGAGGCAATCTACAAAGCCTCTCAGGAAGTGCGAAGTGGAAGATTTGATGACCATTTCGTGCTGGATGCTTTCCAGTCAGGTGCTGGTACGTCCCAGAATATGAATGCCAATGAGGTTATAGCCAACAGGGCTCTTGAGACCCTGGGTTATCATAAGGGTCGCTATGATGTGGTCCATCCCAATGATCATGTTAATATGTCCCAGTCCTCCAATGATACAACTCATACGGCAATCCATATCGCTGCCACTGAAACAATAATAAATGAACTTCTGCCTGTTCTGGAAACCCTGCAGGATGAACTTGATGCAAAAGCCAAAGAGTATATTAGGGTGGTAAAACCCGGCAGAACCCACCTGCAGGATGCAGTGCCAGTGACTCTGGGGCAGGAATTCAGCGGCTATTCGAGGATGCTGAAACTGGATAAACGACGACTGGAAAATGTATTGAAGGATTTGAAGGAACTCAATATGGGGGGTACGGCTACAGGCACAGGCCTCAATACTCCTGAAGGGTTTGGTGATTCAGCGATTAATGAAATGAACCATATTACAGGTATTGATTTCAGGTTAGCGGAAAATCCCTTTGAAGCCACACAGGGTGCAGGGGCTATTCTGGGCACCTCTGCGGCCTTAAAGGGTATTGGAGTGGATCTTACCAAACTTGCAAATGACCTCCGATTGTTATCCAGTGGTCCACGCACCGGTTTCGGTGAAATCGTGCTGCCAGCGGTACAGCCAGGCTCCTCGATCATGCCAGGTAAGGTCAATCCTGTGATGGCAGAAATGTTGGACATGGTGTGTTTCCAGGTGGTTGGAAACGATACTGCCGTAATGATGGCGGCACAGGGAGGACAATGTGAATTGAACGTATTTACTCCCGTGCTTGCGCATAATATTCTTAATTCGATAACAATTCTGACAGGAGGAATCGATTCTTTCAATGAACGCTGTCTCAGGGATTTAACCGTCAATGCGGATCACTGTTCAAAAATGGCAGAATCCAGTCTTGCACTGGGAACTTCCCTTGCACCTAAAATCGGATATGAAAAAGCTGCGGAAATCACATATGAAGCCCATCGGACAAACAGTACCATACGTGAAGTGGTAGAAAGAAAGGATTTGGGTCTTTCAAAAGAGGAAATTGATGATTTGTTGGATCCACTTAATATGACGGGGGCAGGAAATGATAGAACATGATATTATAGTTATAGGAGGAGGTTTATCCGGCCTCAGGGCTGCGCTTGAGGCTAAAAAGCATGGTGCTGATGTGGCAGTAATCTCGAAAGTCCCACCCATCCGCAGCCATTCCGTAGCTGCACAGGGAGGGATTAATGCATCCATAGGTTCCGATGACAGCTGGGATAGTCATGCCTATGATACAGTAAAAGGGAGCGATTACCTTGCAGATCAGGATACAGTCGAAATCCTGTGCAAGGAAGCCCCGGAGAGGGTTTATGAAATGGAGAATTGGGGAACACTGTTCTCCCGCACTGAAGATGGGACAATAGCCCAGCGACCTTTCGGAGGTGCCGGCTTTCCCCGGACATGTTATGCCGGGGACAGGACGGGGCACAATTTGCTGCACACACTGTACGAACAGGTGTTAAGGTCCGGGGTCAGGATTTACAATGAGTGGATGGTAACCCGCCTGGCTACGGATAGCAATAGGTGCACTGGCTTCGTGGCACTCAATTTGCTTGATTCTGAGCTGGAAACGTTCAGGGCCAAAGCGGTTATACTTGCAACAGGCGGTTACGGACGTATATACCAGCGTTCCACGAACTCCATAATCAATACAGGTTTTGGAATAAGTCTGGCCTATCGCGCCGGAGTTCCCATTCAGGACATGGAGTTTGTACAATTCCATCCAACTACGCTTTGGGGTACCAATATACTGATAACCGAGGGTGTAAGGGGGGAAGGAGGCTACCTCTACAACAAAGATCATGAAAGATTCATGGATAAATATGCACCCGAATCAATGGAACTGGCTCCCAGAGATATCGTTGCCCGTTCCATCCAGACCGAGATCGATGAAGGACGGGGCTTTCCCGGAGGTTATGTACAGCTTGATATAACCCATCTGGGTAAGGAACTGATCAATGAGCGACTGAGTGGTATTCGTCAGATATGTATTGATTTTGCCGGAGTGGATCCTATCAAGGAACCTATACCCGTACAGCCTGGTCATCATTATTCCATGGGAGGCATCTCTTCCAGCAAAGATGGATTGACACCGCTGGATGGATTATACGCAATTGGGGAATGTGCCTGTATCAGTGTGCACGGGGCAAACCGGCTGGGAGGCAATTCATTGCTTGATACAATTGTATTTGGAAAAAGAGCAGGTGAACATGCGGCCAATGCTGTGAAAAACATTGCTATGCCTTCTGAATATAGCCTCAATGAAAGTCTTGCGGAAGAAAGGTCCAATATTGATTCAATGATGGGTGACAGCGGGGAAAGTTTTGCCGATGTAAAGGATGAATTAAGACAGACTATGCAGAAATATGTGGGTGTTTATCGTAACCGTGAAGGTCTTGAAACCGGGCTTGCAAGTGTGAAGGTCCTGGAAAAACGGGGTGAAGATATCCATGTGAAAAGCAGGGTCAGGGCATTCAATATGGAATTGATGAATGTACTTGAAGTTAAAGGAATGCTGGATATTGCCCGGGTTATTACTGAAGGTGCACTGGTGCGGGAGGAAAGCCGGGGTGCGCATTACAGGACCGATTTCCTGGAAAGGGATGATGAGAAATGGCTCAAGCACACTCTTGCCTATCTGAAGGATGGCGAACCTAAGCTGGAATACAAGGATGTGACGATTACGCAGTTCCAACCAAAAAGGAGGGAATACTGATGGTTTACCTGAAAATAAAGCGCCAGGATGAAAGCAGGGAGTGGTATAATTCTTTCGAGATTGAGGAAACTGCAGGGATGACGGTACTGGAGGCCCTCTTCTATGTGCAGGAACATATGGATGGCAGTCTTTGTTTCAGGTATGCCTGCCGGGGTGCCGTATGCGGGAGTTGTGGTATGCTTATCAACAGGGTTCCCCGGCTTGCCTGCAGGACACAGGTAGGTATTGCTAAAAAAGAAAATACCAGAGAAGGTTCAGATGATATATTTGTAGCAGGCCAGAAATCAGAAGAAGAAAATGAAATAATCTTAATTGAACCCCTGTCCAATCTGAAGGTAATTCGTGATCTTGTCGTGGATATGGATATATTCTATAATCTGGTGGATTCTATCAAACCCTGGATAAGTTCTCCTGAAAAACATCCCGAAGGTGGTAACCTGATGAGTCCAGATCTGCGGGAAAAGATTGAGAAGTATACCAACTGCATCCTGTGTGCCTGTTGTCACGGTGCATGTCCGGTGGCTGCAAAGGATGACACATATCTCAGCCCGGCAACTCTTGCAAAAGCCTGGCGTATGCATCTCGATTCCCGGGAAGATGATGCCAGCAGACAGGAAAGACTGGATTTTGTTAATTCAGAATCGGGTGTTTGGGGTTGTGACCTTGTCTATAAATGTGTGGCAGTCTGTCCAAAAAAAGTTCCACCTACAATGGGTATTAAGGCACTCAGAGAGCAAATTGAAAAGAACAAAGAAAAGTAAAAGTAAAGGGATAATCAATCCCTTTTCCTTGCTATCCAGAACATAAACATCAGGCCAAAGACTGCAACAATTGCTTCAAAACCGGGTTGCTCAACAGGCTCTTTACTTTCGGCTACAGAATTGAACAATTGATTGGATTTGTCCAGGTATTCATTGGCCTTTTCCATGTTGTGAATACCAAGGCTTCCGTCCTCTTCAACAAAATGCATGTAAAAGACTGCATTGTTGTAGTCCTCAAGTTTTGTCTCATAGGAAGCCGTACCATTGAGATTTTCCAGAGCAACACTGGCATTGCTTTGCACAGTTTTAAGTTCTTCAATCCTTTCTGCAATCAAACCCTGTTTTGTTTCAATAACCTTTGCAAACTCTTCATCATGGCAATCATAACATTCACCGGATGATTCCAAACTGAATAACAGTTCGGGTTCATAATCGAAGGTATGCCCGGTCACGGCTGTTTCATGTGTGGTGTCATTGTACTGCCTTGAAGCCATATGACAATCCGAACACCCGATCTCAGGGTGGTTGCCTGTTTTGTAAATTGATTCATTGTACATCTCCCAGTTGGGATGATGAATTTCCGTAGTCATACCATCTGCCGTGGCACCCATACCGTTATGGCAGTTCCCACAAAGAAGAGGCCCTTCTATACGGTATTCAGCGGGATGTGGTTCATGGCAGGCTACACAGGTGACACGCCACTCTTCCACATCTTCAGGCTGTGGAACATCATTGAGATTCAGCCCGTATACGGATTCATCCTCTAGACCGGGAATGGCACCGTCGGTGCTCTTGCATGAGACACATGAGTTATCCCTGTCCAGAATGAAGGGTTCCGCCACATTAGTGGGTTCAGAATGACTTGCCATTGAATCCATGTCAAAGTCTTCAGTGCCATATTCATCCCATTCCTCGATGATCGGATGGTGAGAATCCTTGTGGCAGTTCCCACACATTTCAGCAGAAAGGGTAACTTCCGGGATATGGGCCGACGGAGTGTCCAGATGGGCATCATAACCTTCATCCGGGGGAAGATGGCAGACTTCACAGGTGACTGGTTCAATAGTGGCTTCCACATCTTCTCTTCCCCAGGCTTTTTTTATGGAAGATTCAACATGACACTCAGTACATCTTTCAATATCAACAACCGACCCACCTGCAGCTTTTAAGGATTCTGCATGGGCAGAAGAGTTCCATATATTATATTTTTCAAGATGGCAATCTTTGCAAGTTTCCGGTTGCCATGCTCCGGCTATACCTGCTGATAAGAATAACAAAGTTAGTGCTACAATTACAATTTTGATCAACTAATACCCCCACGTTAATCTTTATTGCAAATATGCCTATAATCGTATTTATTGTAATCGGGTAAAAAAGTAGACTCATTGTTGCGATTTTAGTACTGATGTGGAGCTTATGGGATTCCACTCCTTATTGTAGATTTTCATCATCGGGTATTAGGGGAAGGTTGAATCCGATATACTGTATTTACCGTATTGACTTTTTACCCACACCTTTCCGCCATGTAACTCAACCAGTTTTTTTACAAGAGACAAACCCAATCCTGTGCCTTCATATTCTTTTTTAGTGTTTTCGTCGAGGTGGTCTTTGGGTGGAAAGTGAAGTTGGCTTTTGTTTGTCTTAATACTATTACTTTCAAACTCGTTTATAGTATAGAAAAAAGGATAATCATAAATAAATTAAAATATATTACTTTATTTATGGCACTTAATAACCCCTTGATAACCGATATCTCAAATAAAGTACCGATCACGAAATATTCCCTCATTCTCTCGTTTTTGTGCATCCTGCTCATGATCACACCTGCCGCTGCTTTTTCTGGAGGGGGAAGCGGTACGGAAGCAGATCCATACGAGATTACTGACGTGAATCAATTGCAGGAAATGAATGCTAAATTATCTGCAAATTATACATTGATGAATGACATTGATGCATCAGAAACTTCGACGTGGAATAGTGGTGCAGGATTTGAGCCGATTGGTGATTATACAAATAAATTCACAGGTACTTTTGACGGGAATGGCTCTGTTATATCAAATCTTTATATCAACAGGCCATCTGCCTTTAATGTCGGTTTATTTGGAGTCATTGGTTCTGCTTCAGTCAGCAATGTAAGTCTTGAAGATGTCAATGTGGCAGGTAGTGATTATGTCGGTGGTCTTGTTGGTGCTAATACAGGTACTATAAATCAAAGTTATTCGACAGGCATTGTTACTGGTTCTGGGTATTTAACCGGTGGTCTTGTTGGTGAAAATACAGGTACTATAAATCAAAGTTATTCGACTTGTAATGTAATTGGTGATGGTATGGTAGGTGGCCTTATTGGTCAAAATAATGACGGATTAGTGATTCAAAGTTATTCTACAGGTAATGTGACTGGTGAGATTGAAGTAGGTGGTCTTATTGGTACTATTTCATTTGGATTAGTGGATCAGTGTTATTCTACAGGCAATGTGACTGGTAGTGATTATGTTGGTGGCCTTATTGGTAATGAGGATGGTGATGTGACTCAAAGTTATTGGGATATGAATACATCAGGACAAACATCTTCTGAGAAAGGAATTGGAAGAACCACGGAAAACATGACCTATCCGTACAATTCAGACACAACTTATGTTGACTGGGATTTCACAAATATATGGGACATTCATGGCAGTGTAAATGATGGATATCCAGCTCTTTTGAGCCTGACAAATTTCCCGCCAAATGTATCCATTAATGATCCTGATAGCAATTCCAATGTTTCAGGTACATTCTTTGTGAATGCATCTATAACCGATCCAAACGGCGACTCTTACAAATCCAGTGTGTACTTGAACAATACTACGGGTAATATTGATAGCCATATAGATCTTTCACAGGATAACGACTCTGTTACTTTTGATAGCACATCCTTTATAGACGGAATCTATAATATAATGTGGAGGGCCTATGAAAACGAAACTGACGATGGCTTATTTGGATTCCAGACGATCAACATAACCATTGATAATACAGAACCTGTACTATCTGTCAATGATGATACCACTGATGAGGGTAACTTCAGTCAGGACAATATAACTTGTAATATTTCTTTCAGTGATGCGAACCTGAACATTTCAACGATTGCTATATACAATACCAGTGATCTTGTTGATTCAAACACATCTTCAATAAGTCCGCATACTGTAACCTTTGAGGATCTGGAAGAAGGTACATACCAACTTAATGCTACTGTATCTGATACAGTTGGAAATATTGCCGAAATGACAACAAGAGAGATTGTACTGGACACCACAAGCCCATATATCAACAAAATAGTTGCTCCTTCCGATGTCAACACCAGTGAAACTGTTGAGATTGGTTTCAATGTAACCGATAACATCGGAGTAAACCATTCACTGACAGAGTTTAATATTACAGGTAATGCTTCTGCAGAACTTACAGAGGATGGTACCTGGTACAATTACACTCTGAATGTTCCAGCAGATTCAGTTGATGACATTGTGTTCAATGCTACTTTCTATGATGATGCAGGTAACCTGAATGCAAGTGATGACTTTACCATCAATGTCTCCGATAACATTGTTCCTGTGATTCAGGATACAGTTTATGAGTCAGATGCCAACACCAGTGATTCTTTCATAATCGGGTTCAATGTAACCGATAACATCGGAGTAAACCATTCACTGACAGAGTTTAATGTTACAGGTAATGCTTCTGCAGAACTTACAAAGGATGGTACCTGGTACAATTATACTCTGAATGTTCCATCAGATTCACTTGATGACATTGTCTTCAATGCCACCTTCTATGATGATGCAGGATATGAAAACGCAAGTGGTGATAAGACCATCAATGTCTCCGATAACATTCCTCCTGTCATCCAGGATACAGTTTATGAGGAAGACGTCAACACCAGTGAAACTGTTGAGATTGGGTTCAATGTAACCGATAACATTGGAGTAAACCATTCACTGACAGATTTTAATATTACAGGTAATGCTTCTGCAGAACTTACAAAGGATGGTACCTGGTACAATTACA
>NZ_RDSK01000007.1 GCF_003722075.1 Methanohalophilus sp. RSK
TATCTTAATATGTACTGTTTGCTTAAATGGTTTGTGATAAAATTAAAAATACTACGAGGAGGGGTACGATTCATCCTATGACTAAAGTCATAGGCTTTCTCTACCCCTACACCCCATTAGTCGTAAATTTAGCAATTGATCTGTGCAGACCATGGATGCTGAAATCTTTCCCCAGATACATCATGGGGCATTTTCCCTTGATTATCTGTATATCAGGATCCCTCATCTTCTCGATTCCTGGTGTTTCGGTACGCCAGTGTATCCAGAAATTAGAAAATCCTCTGTTTTTGAGGGCTTGCACAAAGTCTGCCGGATCAGAGGTTGTGATTCCCAGTACAGTATTTTCTACATTGTCTGGTATATCATCAACACTTTTTATGTCTCCTTTATCAGGGTTAGTTGATAAATCAAAAATGTACACTTCTTTTCCTCTTTTAGTGAGTTCGTCTATGGTGTACTTCATTGCCGGCTTGGTATTGTCAGTTATTATTACAAAGGATTGTTTTTCCCAGAACTCTTCCCTTTCGTTGTCCATGTAAATCCCTCCCATCAAATAATATTGTATTTCTGCTTAATAACAGATATTGGTTTTAGAATGTACAGATATGTATTATATTAGAGCAGATTAGACAGAATAGTGGAAAATAGGATTGATGTTTATCTTTACTTTCTGTTAACCAGTAAACAGTGATTCAAATGCAATAAATATATTACAATTGTAGGCTGAATGTGGCTTGTTAGTTCTTGTTTTGTTACTTATTTTCAATTTCAACTAATTAATATATTTCAATTTTTATTTTACTCTGTTCAATTGGATTTAAATATGTTGAATGCATATAGAGCAACGTTGTGATTGCATAATTTATTATCAGAAATAGGGTTTGTTTTGAGGATAATTCGCATTAATTCCGTCTACTGATCACTAAATAAAATTTCTTCATAAAATCTAAATGAGGTATCAATCTGGCTTATAACAACTATAATAAAAAAAAGAATAAGAATAAACAGCAGAGCGAGGGTGCACAATTTACTAAAGTCCGGACTCCGCGTAAGGACAGGAATGAAATTGTTGCTACAGTATCCAGAATGCTTGGAGGCAAAAGGCTTGACCTTCAATGTATGGATGGCGTTGTAAGAATGGGAAGAATTCCCGGTTCCCGTAAAAGACGTATGAGAATACGTGAAGGGGACGTGGTTCTTGCTGTACCATGGGACATTCAGGATTCAAAAGCCGATGTTGTCTGGAAATACAGAAGACAGGAAGTCGCCTGGCTTCAGAAAAAAGGTTATCTGAAATAATTTTCTCTTAATGTGTTGCAGGGATGGAGCGTTTTTTCCATCCATTCACGCAATTCACTTTTAAATTGGATCCCATTTGGGCTTGTCCGGGTGTTTTTATTTTGTCAAAATTTGAGCAAAACATCTTGTTCTATTTAGAAATATCTACCATAAACAATATATTTTATGACTATTATCTCTTGATAAGGAGTATTCACTATAATGAGTGAAGAATGGAAAGATCAAATTACTAATCAAATAAATTCTCTTGAAAAGCTCGAAGAAATAATAAATTTAACAGAATCTGAAAGGGAAGCCATAAAAACCCTTGATACACACTGGGGTACTACACCTTATTTTGCCTCCCTTATGGACAAGGATGATCCGGAGTGTCCAATCAGGAAGCAGGTTGTCCCATCCCTTCAGGAAACTCACAACAGGTATGGGATGAAAGATTACCTTGTCTGGAAAGAAAACAGGGCCACCGATGAAGTACGGCCTGATAGTATAGCCAGGCAGTATAAGGACAGGGTTGCATTCACGGTTTTCCAGGAATGTGGTATCTATTGTCGCCATTGCTTTAGGAAAGAACTGGTTGTGAGTCATGATCTGAAACTGGATTTTAATGTGGATGATGGTATTGAATGGATTCGTCAGCATCCGGAGGTCCGGGACGTTCTGGTAACGGGTGGGGATCCTCTTCTTTTATCGGATGAAAAGATTGAATATATTATTGGAAGTCTTCGGGATATTCCTCATGTTGAGATGATCCGTATTGGCTCACGTTTGCCTATTGTTTTGCCTCAAAGGATTACTGATAATCTGAAAAGGATACTGGGTGGATACCATGATGTACCAATTTGGCTGAATACCCAGTGCAATCATCCCAAAGAGATTACTGATAAAACAAAACGGGCGGTCTATGATCTTGTATCTGCAGGTGTTAACGTAGGTAATCAGGCAGTATTGTTGAAAGGCATAAATGATGATGTGCAAACCATAAGGGATTTGCATCAGAAACTATTGACTGCAAGAATCAGACCATATTATCTGTTCTACTGTGAACCTGCACCGGGAATCGATCATTTCCGTACTCCTGTAGAAAAAGGTGCGGAATTGATACGCGATGGTCTGCGTGGGCACACAACAGGACTTGCTCAGCCAATGTATGTAATTGCAACCAACGTTGGTAAAATTCCTTTGATGCCGGATTATTATATGGTAGATAAAGATGAGGAAAAATATGTTCTCAGGAATCATCGAGGTGAATTAACGGAAATCCCGAATATACCCGAGTAAAAAGGAAATGTTTCTTCAGGTTATATGGTGTCAGCTTGCTGGCACCAATGATCTATACTATTTATATATTTCTTATAATTGTCTATTTTTTAATTCATTAATAGGCTCTATTTTATTTTCAGTTTTAATTACTTTTATTTTGGGTCTGCCTGCGCGACAAGTATATGTATCAGAATTGATCTGTAGCACTCGCTCCAAACGGGAGGGATTCTGCTTGTATCCCTCCCCCAGTTCATTTACAGTTGTTCATAATCTTCTACGCTTGTCAAGGCATTCTCTATTCTGTCAATTATACACGGGTTAAATTTATATTTCATTATTCTAATTGTTCGATAAACCGACTATTTGTAATATGAAATATGCTGTGGAGTTGTTGTTAATTGGAAGATGTTCATTCATCTATTAAGGAACTTGCAGAACTGAAACTGGAATATGATATTATATCTAGAAAAGTTCTTTATGATGTTATGGAAAAAATTTTTTATAACAAGTCTGAGCCGTTACCAAATTTGAAAAATCGCAATCATGCAATCCTTATCCTCGGTCGGGAAAAGGAGATGATGCCTTCCACTCTTGCCAGGTTCCTGAACCTGAAAAAAAGCAGCGTGACAAGTATTATTGATTACCTTGAGAAAGACGGTCTGGTAAAAAGGACAGCAGATCCCATGGACCGGAGAAAAATATGGATATCCCTTACCTCCTCAGGTTACAGGTATATGGATGTGCTTGAAGGCTGTGTTGAGAAAATTGTTAATGTTATGCTTGAAGGGCTTGAAGAGGATGAAATTGACGAAATGCTGGAAAGCATGCGTTCGGTAGTAAACCTGGAACGAAAAATATCCGCCTACGTTTCAGATAATTAATATAATTGGTATAAATGGAGCATTTCTATTAATAAATGAGAAATTATATATAGAATCATTGCATGGTCCAGTCCGTCAATCTATAGTCAGGCACTCGTATACAAGAAATCCAACATATTTGATTTTTAATTTATAAGCTGCATAAATAAAAAGGAGCGATTCCCTATTAAAAACATCTTTGAGAAACTGGGTATTTTCATAGAGGATCATGCGATTGCCATTCTGATAATTGCAATGTTACTTGTTCTTGTTTCATTTGAAGGTGCTCAGCTGATCAAGATGGAATCGGGTACAGAAACATTTGTAGATAAAGATTCGCAGCTGTACCAGAATTATGATCACCTTTATCTGAGCCTTTTCAGTAAGGAAGCCATCGTTGTTATGGTGGAAGGGGGTGATGTACAGGACAGGGCTTTACTGGAAGCTATTGACCGCCTGGACAGGATGTCGTCTTCTATACCGGGTGTACTGAGTACGCAAAGCGCTTCTTCGGTTGTAAAGGAAGCCAACAAGCTGGAAAACGGAAGATTTGAGATCCCGCAAAATGATGAACGGTTGTCCGAATTAATTCCTTATATTCCATCTTCCCTGTCTCCGGATAAAACCCATACACTTGTTTATATTGAAATGGCAGGGGATACCAGTGAGATTCGAAAACAGGAAATTCTTAGTGAAGTTGAAACATCGGTAGACCTGGCAGAGTTCCCTCCCGGGTACAATTTTATCGTCACCGGTGATCCTGCCTTTGAAATAGGGATGAATAAGGAAATGATATCCAGTATGGGTGTCTTACTCTTGCTCTCTGTCTTTTTAATGGTCATTGTTCTCTATCTTGTATTCAGACATGTAAGATGGAGATTGATGCCCCTTGCAATTGTGCTTCTGGGAATAATCTATACATTCGGTGCAATGGGTTATCTGGGTATACCCATGACAATGGTTTCCATGGCAGCGTTTCCAGTACTTATTGGTTTGGGCATTGATTATGCCATACAGTTCCATAACCGCATTGAAGAGGAACTGGAAAGAGGCGAATCTCCCCGGGAAGCGGTTATCGACACGATCAAACATACAGGTCCGGCTGTCATGATTGCGCTTACAATCACAGCACTCGGTTTTGTTTCCCTTGCAACTTCTACAGTGCCTATGGTACAGGATTTTGCAAAACTTCTTCTTATTGGTGTGTTTATGTGTTTCCTGTCCTCTCTTTTTGTAGGTGTGACTGTTATATACGGGCTTGACATCTTTGCAAAAAAAAGACAGGAAAAGGCAAAGAAGCACCATGTTGACTCCCTTCGTCACAGGCTTATCATGCGCAGGTTCAAAAAATCTGGTAAAAAGCAAACCACTACAGATTCAGGCGGCTTTATTGACAATACCCTGCGTTCGGTTGCGACTTTTACAATGAAACATCCCGTTCCTGTACTCATAATTGCAGGTTTAATCTGTGTAAATGGTCTCTACGCAGATACCTTTGTGCCAATTCAGACAGACACTGAAACATTTGTGCCGCAAGACATGCCTGCCCTGATAGATCTTCAGCATCTAGGGGATATTACAGGTGGGGATGATGAGCTCAATGTAATCATAAAGACTTCAAATATTGCAGATCCGGAGCTTTTACATTGGGTCGATAAGTTCAGTCAGCATGAAGTTGATAATCGTGATGATGTTTATGCAGCAACAAGTCTGGCTTCTCTTGTCAAATCGAATAATGGTGGAGTGCTTCCGGATTCAGAGGAAGGGGTGAGGCATGTTCTTTCAGAGATTCCAGATTCATCAAAGGAGCGATACATTAGTGGCCAGAATATAATGGTTGTCAACCTCAACATTGGTGATGCTATGAGCGGTCTGGGACTGGAAGGTATTGAAACTCTTGCCAACGTTATTGAAAACGATATTCAGTGGCTTGCTCCTCCTCCAGATGTAAGCGTAACAATCACGGGTCATTCTTTTGTGTTTATCGAGGTCATAGGTGCCCTTACATCTGGACGGATTTTCATGACATATCTGGGTCTTGGAATGGTTTTTGCCGGTCTGCTTGTAATATACAGAGATTTCCTGAAAGCCTTTGTACCCGTCATAACTATGTTTATGGTAATTGGGTGGACTGGAGGGCTTATGTACTATCTGAATATGGAATATACGCCGATGACCGCGACCCTTGGAGCTCTGATATTGGGTGTTGGTTCGGAATATGCGGTGCTTATGATGGAGCGCTACTTTGAGGAGAGGGAAAAAGGTGCTCTACCTGAAGCAGCTATGTGCGAAGCCAGTGTTAAGATCGGCAAGGCTATCGTTACTTCCGGGTTGACCACACTATTTGGTTTCCTGGCACTGGTTGCTTCTGCTTTTGGTATTATAAGCAGTTTTGGTATTATTACTGTAATCGATGTTGCCCTTGCTCTGATTGCTACATTTGTCATATTCCCTCCCGTAATTGTAACCCTGGACAAATGGAGGGATAAACACAGAGCAAAAAAAGCAGGGCATAATCTGACTCCATCTGCAAATAATCTTCAAACAGGGGTTGATATCACATGAGTAGAACCCAACACAATACAAATAATTTCAGAAGACAAATGGTCTTTCTGTCCCTGATCTCAGTAATACTGCTTGCAACTCTATTTATTGGTGTGACTACGGCCCAATCAAAAGAGTACATTCCCCCAACTTATGAATATACTACAAATTATTACCGGGGATATGGTGTGCCGGATATTCATGCTTCAGTAGTAGGGGACACTCATTTTGATCGGGGTGAAACAGCCAATGTCAATATTATTCTCTCTAACAGGGGTATTTTGCATGGCTTTAAATCCGTCACAGACGTGGAGGATGATAAGGCTGAACAAGCTCTTGCCATGAAAGAGCTGGAATATGAAACAAAACGCACAATTGCTTACGGTATAAAGACCAGTCTTGTTTCTCCCACTGGTTATATAGAGATCGATTCTTCGACCAATGACCAGACCCTGGATAAATTGGTTCCCGGGGATTTGCCCTCGCGTTCTATGACATTCACGATTGAAATTTCGGAGAATGCTCCAGCAGGGGACTATATACTCTTCCTCCCTGTAAGTTATGAGTATCAGGAGGATGTCCGTATGACAGATGGCCGGACTATTCAGCTAGGTCTGCCTGATATGGATCATGCTACCTATCATAATAATTCGAATAAAACTCTGCAAATACCTATCCACATAGAAAAGGAAGCGGAATTCGAAGTAGTTGATGTTGCTGGAAATCTGGTTGCAGGCGAGGAAAGCGTAATACAGGTAACGTATCGCAATGTTGGTGAATTGACTGCTGATGGTGCTCTTGCCAGGGTGATCGTCATGGATCCCCTAAGTACCGGCAGTTCTACTGCATTGCTGGGTACCCTTGAACCTGGTGAAGAACACACGGTTTCATTTAACGTGAATTCAGACGTTATGGCTGTTGTCAAGGAATATGCAATAGACAGTGAGATACGCTATATCGATGAGGATGGGGATTACGCATTTTCGGATAACATTAAAATAAATGTTCCAATGCAATCATCAGATGAATGGATTAGTATCACCCAGATTTCACTTTTATTGACTTTTTTGATAATCATATATCTGGTAGTTGACAGTATCCGTAAAAAGAAAAAATAACTCTGTAAAGGAGAGGAGTGACCATGAATACAAGAAATTTAATAATAGGAATAATTGCACTGGGAATATCCCTGATGTGTCTGATTCCGGCCTCATCTGCCGGGTTCATCCCGCAGAATAATGCCTTGCCTGATAATTTTGATTTTAGTGATAACTATTACACTGTATATGGCGGCCCCGATGTAAGCGCAAGCATCATTGGTGACGATGAATTTTATCGTGGTGATACCGTCACGTTGAATATCAATCTTATGAATAAGGGGTTGATTACAGGTTTCAGGTCTGAAGAGGATGATGATCCGGTAGACGCACTTGATCAGAAACTACAGCAACAGGAAATGTCCTATGAATCACAACGGACAACTGCGATTGGTATTGTGGCAATTCTTACTTCTCCTGACCCAAACGTAGAAGTAAAATCCGGTCCTCAGGAAGCCGGCTCACTGGCTGCCGGTGAGCAGACTACCTCTCCTGTTATGTTTAATGTGGAATTTTCGGACAATGCACCCTCCGGAGAATACCCGCTGATTCTCAGTCTTTATTATGGCTATCAGAAGAATGTCCAGGTTTCCGGTGATAATGAAACAAGTCTTGGTGTCACAAATATGGATGTGGGGCTATGGTATGATGTGGGTTCCCAGAATGTCACCATTCCTGTAAATGTGAAAAAGGAAGCACAATTTGAAGTTACCAATGTTTCCGGGCAGCTGGATATAGGCGAGGAAGGACTGCTGCATGCTACCTATACCAATACGGGTGATGAACCCGTAACGGATGCCATTGTTCGTATAAGTGCCGCTGATCCCTTCAGTACCACGGATGATCAGGCATACCTCGGTGAGCTGGATTCCGGGGAAAGTGCCGTTGCGGTATTTAAACTAAAAGTAGGGGATACTGCAATTGAAAAACCATACGCCATAAACAGTGAAATCAAGTATGAGGACACTAAAGGCCATGAACGTGTTTCAGACAATGTGAAAATCAAGACACAGGTATCGGCTTCATCCAATACCTATACAGGTGGAATGATGTTACCTGTAGCCCTTGTTATTGCAGCATTGGTTATAGGTGCTATTGTGTTGTATATGAGGCGTAAGCCAGATAAAAAACAAGACGAGTGATGTTTTTATCACTCCTCTCCTTATTTTTGTATAATCCTGTTTTGACAGCAACATTTTTACGTAATTAGAATTATTAAGTGTTTCACGTTCAATTCATCTTATATCAACTACATTTCTACTTTAGTCCCAAAAGGGAGGGAAATTAAAAATTGAGTCAGCCTTGTGTTAATATCGGCATGGTAGGTCATGTCGATCATGGAAAAACCACTCTTGTACGTTCATTGTCCGGTGTATGGACTGATAAGCATAGTGAAGAACTGAAAAGAGGTATCTCCATCCGTCTGGGTTATGCAGATGCAACTTTGATGAAATGTCCCACCTGCCCTGAACCACGGTGTTATTCAGTAAAGAAAGAATGTCCACACTGTGGCGCAAAAACAGAACAAGTCAGAACCATATCCTTTGTAGATTCTCCTGGGCACGAAACACTGATGGCTACGATGCTTTCAGGTGCAGCCATAATGGATGGTGCCATTCTTGTCATTGCCGCGAACGAGGAATGTCCCCAGCCACAAACCAAGGAACATCTCATGGCTCTTGACATCATTGGTATAAAAAATATTGTCATAGTCCAGAATAAAATTGATCTTGTAAACAGGAAAGATGTCATAGAGAATTATAAGCAGATAAAGGAATTTGTCAAAGGCACGGTTGCAGAGAATGCTCCAATAATCCCGATTTCTGCCCAGCAGGATGTCAATATCGATGTACTTATAGATGCAATGGAAAAAATGATTCCGGCTCCTGTTTATAAACTTGATAAAGAGGCGAGAATGCTCATTGCAAGATCTTTTGACATAAATCGGCCAGGTCTTCCTATTGACCAGATATCAGGTGGTGTTATCGGTGGTACCCTTACGGAGGGCACATTGAAGGCTGGTGATGAGCTGGAAATAAAACCAGGCAGGAAAGTTGAAAGTGAAGGTGCCATCCACTGGGATCCTATTCATACAAAGGTAACTGGTATTATAGCAGGTACGACTCCTGTTGATGAAGCCACTCCCGGAGGTCTTCTGGCAGTGGGTACTGAGCTTGACCCGGATCTGACAAAAAGTGATTCCCTTACCGGACAGGTAGCAGGTAAACCCGGGACATTACCCAGTACCAAACATTCTTTTACCCTCAGGTTAAAACTGCTTGAACGTGTTGTCGGAGTGGATGATGAAGGAGAAATTGGCCAGATCAAGACAAGTGAACCCCTTATGCTAAATGCCGGCACAGCCACAACTGTGGGTATTGTAACAAGTGCTAGGGAAGATGTTGCCGAGGTCAATCTTAAAAGACCCGTTTGTGCAGACATTGGTTCAATGGTTGCCATAAGCCGCAGGATTGGTTCCCGATGGAGATTGATCGGTATCGGGGTAATTGAGAATTGAAGGTTATCATTGATACAAACGGGATAATGCTTCCAGCACAATTTGGTGTGGACATATTCACAGAACTCAGGAGACTGGGTTTTGACCAATTCCTTCTTCCCACAGCGATCCTGCACGAACTTGATGGCCTTGTAAGACGTTGCCGGGGTAAGGATAAAATGGCTGCAAAATTAGCTATTTCATTATCCGAAAGATGTGATATTATAGAAGGAGAGGGATTTGCGGATGATGTGATTGTCCGTCTTGCACCCGTTTATGATGCAGCTGTATTGACCAATGATATTGGATTACAGCAAAGATTGAAAGAAAAGGAAATACCTATTGTAAGGCTGAGGCAAAAGAACAAACTTGATTTCCTGTAATCAGGATAAATAGCACAATGATTTATAAGGGATGAGAAGTTCTGATATTCTTATATAATGATATTGCGGAGATAATTATATGTACAAGAGGATGAAGCTTGTTGATACAGTCCGGGTCGCTCCCAGTCTCCTTGCCGATGATGTAAGGGTCAGTGTCAAAAATGCTCTCAAGAATAAACTTGAAGGGCGAGTTGACAAAAAGATCGGCTCTGTTGTAGCGATCACTGATATTGATGAGATTGGTGAAGGTCATATTCTTGTAGGAGATGGCGCAGTCTATTATGATGTTACTTTTGAAGCGATCATGTTCATACCGACGCTGCAGGAAGTAATCGAAGGTGAAGTTGTTGAAACCGTTGAATTTGGAGCTTTTGTCAGCATAGGTGCAATGGACGGTCTTCTGCATGTTAGCCAGATCACAGACGATTTCATGTCCTATGATGGAAAGAATGGAAGGTTGATCAGTAAGAACGTAAGTAAAGCTCTTTCAGAAGGCGACCGCGTAAGGGCTCGCATAGTGGCTGTTAGCATTAATGAAAGGGAGCCACGTGACAGTAAGATCGGTCTGACAATGCGACAACCTGCTCTGGGCAAGCTGGAATGGCTCGATGAACAGAGAAAACCCACTGTAGCAAATAAATAATCAGGAGTTCTAGTTATGGTTGAATCTGTTTGCATGGATTGTCACAGGCTTGTTGCAGGTCAGGAATGCCCGGTTTGTGGCACCACTAACCTTAGTAACGATTGGAGCGGACTTTTGGTTATAGTGGACCCTGAAAAGTCCGAAATCGCAAAAAAGATAGGGGTTACGATTCCTGACAAATATGCTTTGAAGGTGCGGTAATTTGGGTGGAACGATTTCGATACCCGCATCCCTGCGTCCTTTGTTACGTAAAAAATTTGGAGTCCTTTACAAAGGACCCGGTGAAGAAAACATTGGAAAAGTATCAAGGGATCTTGATGACCCCATAAAACTTATATCTGTAGGTGATGTTACTACGTTCCACTTGCTCAAATCAAATATTATTCCAGATATACTTGTAATCGATGATAAAACTCATCGCCAACCTGCTTGCGAGCAGATGATCACAGGTACAAAACAATCAGGTTTCAAGGAACTGGTTGTAAATAATCCCGCCGGTTCAATTACAGAAGAACTGGTGGATGCACTTGCGGAAGCACTAGATTCAAATCGGCGAGTCAGGATATTTGTGCAGGGAGAAGAGGATCTTGCATCTCTTCCTGCAATAATGATGGCCCCTGTAGGATCCGTCGTTCTCTATGGACAACCTGATGAAGGTATGATGTTTGTCCGGATTACTGCTTCCAAAAAGGAAGAGATGACAGAACTAATTGACAAGATCATTGATAAACAGCATTGTAAAGAAGAATTATACACTATGTGGAGGAAGTTGTATGGATATCAGCATAATTGAAGAGAAGATCAACACTCTTCTAAACAGAAAGGAACTGAATTTCAATGTGACTTTTGAGGGACCAACACCTGCAAGGAATGACGTTAAATCAAAACTTGCAGCCATGCTGAATGTGCCTATTGAACTTATTATAGTCCAGGACATGAGAAACATGTTTGGTAAACAGGAATTATCCGGTTATGCCAGGATCTATGAAGATGCGTCCCGCATGAAAGAAGTTGAAAAGGGATATAGCCTCAAAAGAAATGAGATTCCAGAACCTGAAGCAGAACAAGCAAGTGAAGAGTAAGGTGGTTACATGGCTGTAAAAGAGTATTATAAAGTAGACGGCGATAATATCGAACGTACCAGACAGTTCTGTCCTCGCTGCGGTGAAGGTGTATTCCTTGCCGAACATAAGGACAGGTTAACCTGTGGTAAATGTGGCTATACTGAATTCAAATAAATATTTTCACTCTTTTTTTTCTTTTTCTTTCCTGTAATTATCCAGAGCTAATTTTATAGTACTTTGCAGGGATTTTTCCTCAAAGGGCTTCATAATATAGCCGTAGGGATTTGTTCTTTTTGCCCTTTCGAGCATTTTATCATCCGAATAAGCTGTAAGGTATACTACAGGGATGTCCATTGTGTCATATATCTTTTCAGCTGCTTCAATTCCATCAATTTCACCTTTCAACATTATATCCATAAGTACAAGGTCCGGAAAAGTGATTTCAGCTTTTTGTATAGCTTCTTCACCTGAAGCTGCTATGCTGGGCACCCTGAAACCCATTCCTTTGAGCATTTTTTTTATGCCAAGGGCTACTATATTTTCATCTTCTACCACGAGAATTTTTTCACCTGACATATTTGCCCTCTGTTATTTCTTGATTATTTTCCTGAAAAATAATTTCAAATCTTGTGCCTTGTGATGTGTCTATTTCTATTGTTGCATTTATCTGTTGTGCAAGTGTATGGACAAGCAAAAGGCCAAGGGAATCCGTATCTTCAAAATCAATTTCATCCTTCATTCCGATACCATTGTCACTGACAATCAATTTGTGATGGTCATTTATTTTTTGAAGTTCGATTAATATAGTGCCTTTACCTTTATCAAAAGCATACTTCAATGAATTGGATACAAGTTCATTTATAATGATTCCGAGCGGAACGGCTGTATCCATTCCCAAAAATATGTTTTCCACATTAATTTTTATATCGACTTCACTTTTTTCAAGTACATAGGATTGGGACAGATAATTGATAAGATTTTTGCTATAGTCTGCAAAATCGATGCTTTCCATATCCTTTGACTGGTAAAGTTTCTCATGTACAAGAGCCATTGTACGAACTCTGTCCCTGCTATTGTTGAAAGCATCCAGCACATCCTCGTCCCTAAATTTTTCAGATTCAAGATACAATAGTGTGGATATAACCTGAAGGTTATTCTTTATCCTGTGGTGTATTTCTTTTTTTCGTATATCTTCAATTTTAAGAAGGGCTTCTTCAGCTTGTTTCCTTTCATCGATATTAACGATTACACCTTGGAGATATTTCACATCATGGCATTTGCCTTCCAGTTCAGAAACCTGACTTTCGGTGTCATTATTTTTATTAATCATATTGTGTATGATCTCATGATGCTCTCTCTGGATGAAGGTACGCTCATCAACCCATCGGGCTTCACCATCCTTTGTCAATATCCTGTACTCTATATTGAACTGGGTTTCCTTGCCGGAGAATATTTCTCCTAGTTTTGCCTCGACCTCAGGCAGGTCATCCGGATGTACAATATCTCCATAATCAAGGCCATTCGGTCCGAAATCTTCCGGAGAATACCCAAACTGGGATATGTTCTTTGATACAACTTCAACAGGCCAGTTCTTTTCTGCTTTCCATTTAAAAACAATTACCGGGCTGTTGTTGACAACCTTTTCCATCTCTTCTCGTAACTGACTGGCATTCTCAAGAGCATTGAGTATATCATTCAATCCTTCAGGTATTTCCCGGAAATCAATATCTACGTCTGTTTCGGCTCTTTCATCAAGTTTACCTCCGATCGCAGCATCAGATATGTCCTTAAAATCGTTCACTATTTCATTTATCGGGCCTGTCACCGATCTGGTAATCAGGATTGCAACAGCTCCCATGAATATCAATGATATTGAAGAAATCAAAAGTAATCTGTTCCTGAGGTCTGTCACTCCTGCAAGCATCTCATCCTTTGGTACCACCAGGATAAATGCAAAATTTGAAGTTTTTATTGGTTCATAGAACATGACCACATCTTTGCCGGTGATGGGATCGATTGTTTCAATATAGCCACTCTTGCCGAGTTTTATTTCATCAGCCATGCGTGTAATTTCCGGCACACCGTAGTCATAGAGGGTTTTTGCTCCCACCAGTTCTTCATCTGTAGGATGGGATATGAGAATCCCGGTATTTCCGGTCATAATCGCATAGCCGGTATCAAAGGCTTTTACATTGTTTACTACTCCATTCAGATGATTCAGGGATACATCGACACCCCCGATGCCAATAAACTCGCCCTCTCTCATAATGGGTGTGACATAACTTACAATGAATACACCCTCATAGTAATAGGGTTCAGTAACTATATCCCGCTTTAGTTTTTTTGGCAGCTGGTAGTATCCAGATGTTTCATAATCAAGTAGTGGGTCAAGTGTTATATTTCCCGATATCCTGTTCCAGTAGGGAATAAATCTCCCGGTTTCATCATGACCGGTTGTGTTTACATACCTACTATCCATACCATCAAAAGCATTGGGTTCAAAACAAACATAGGTTCCCAGCAAATCAGGATTTTCTTCCAGAAGCTTTAGCAATATATTGTTTACTTCTGTACGGTTTTCTGAATGGTACTGTGTAAGGGAATGGGCGATCGCCTCTCCTGTGACCTGATTTGATCGCATTTCAGTATTAAACTTATTGGCATAATTTTTTGCCTTCTCTATTGATTGCTGGTATGCCAGTTCCTCTTCCTGGGTAGTCACTGTTGAAATAATTACTGCAGTGGATGTAATCAGTACCACAAGTATCCCTACCAGGATAAAAAACACAAGTTTGGATTTTAGTGGTACATTTTTCCATGCCATTTCAATCATTCAGTTCGGGAAAATCCCAGTCTATTAGAGTTGATTTCTGTCGGAAGTGATCATATAATTCAGTACCCCATTGAAGTGCACTTGAATCAAAACTCATTATTTTCTTGTGATCGTACATATCATTCTTATTGAAGAGGCAGAGATAAAGGAACCTATCTGTTACAACGGATGTTAGATTTACTTCGTTGCAAATGTAGAGATTGGTATGTTCCCTTTCAACAATGTGGCGGAATTTATCAGTATGTTCTTCTCTCATCCGCTTGTAAATTGGTTCAGTAAGTATAATGTCTATTTGAACGCCGTTATTTGCCAGTTCATAATATAGATCGGGATAGAGAGGATGGAAATAGGCCATTATTGTCATAACTTTGTTAGATTTGATAAGATTCTTGCTGAATTCCTCGGGCAGGTCAAAAAGATGGTTCATATCCGGCTCTATTACCATACATTCCCCTATATCACCCAGCCGTGAATCAAGTTCTTCCGGAATTGAACTTAAATCCCGGGTTGCCCAGTAGTCATTATTTTCCTCTATGACTCCCAGGGTTTTCAACAGTGGGATCATGTTTTTTACTATAATTTCTCCTATATCCGAAAGCTGATAGACCCTGTCCTCTTCAATGATTAGGTTTTGTTCCCTGAGTATTTTTATCTGGGGCATCATTGCTTTGGATGTAACATTAAGGGATGTTTTGATCTGGTCTATATTTCTGGGTCCTTCCATTAGCAGTAAAAGAAGCCTTTTCCTTTTTTCAGAGAGCCAGATAGTATCACTCAATGATGATTGCATACATTCACCTTTTAGTTAAGGGGGTTAAACTTCTTTTGTTTATATTATTTATATTATTTCAGAACAAGGTCCATTAAAACGAGGTTATGTATTTTAAAACCGTTATAATTTCCCATGCCACTGGTAATTACTTATGTCCCTTGACAAATCTCATAGGGTTTGCTTATTCATTTATCTTTCGCAAATTCGATGCAACTCAGGCTATATACAATTCATATCCTCTTTTTCATGAGAGTAAGCCGATTTAATCGGTGGTCTCTGAATCTCTATGGAAAGGAGGTTGTAACTACGTCAAAAGAAGAATTATACAAAGAACTGTCTGATGCAATTGTAAGTTGCAAGAAGGACCAGGTTCTTGCTGCTGTCGAAAAAGCCCGTGGTGAACTCGAGGCTCCCGACATCATTGAGAATGGTCTTGCGGCAGGTATGAATGAAGTCGGTACCCTTTTTGAAAGGGGTAAATTATTCCTTCCACATGTTATGATGGCTGCAGAAGCCATGCAGGCCGGTGTGGACGAACTTAAAGACGATATGCCTGAATCATCCG
>NZ_RDSK01000008.1 GCF_003722075.1 Methanohalophilus sp. RSK
CCCTGCCGCTATGGCCGCTGTCCTCAACTTATATGAGATGGATGAAAGCCAAGGCCCGGATTCGAACCGGGATGGAATCGCTCTGCAGGCGATTGCGTAGCCGCTCCGCCACCTTGGCACTTTTACGTGCGAAGCGTATCATATGACGCAACCGTCATAAACTTTGCGTTTTATCTGACCGTGTATTTATACATTACATACCTGATTTCGCCTGGAATAAGCAATTGGAAGCGGCACGGATTATTAGTAACCGCGGACTTAACACCTCGTTGCCTTAGTGCTTACATCCCGATCCTATTAAACCGGTCTTTTACCGGGATCCTTACAGTGGTCTCTTTTCAGGTTGGATTTCGAGCTTAGATGCTTTCAGCTCTTATTCTTTGGCGCGTAGCTGCTCGGCACTGCCTTGTCAGACAACCGATCGACCAGAGACGCCGTTGCCCTGTTCCTCTCGTACTAAAAGCAACTTACCTTCAGACCACATACACCTCTAGTAGATAGTAACCGACCTGTCTCACGACGGTCTAAACCCAGCTCACGATCTCCTTTAATAGGCGAACAACCTCACCCTTGGCCGCTGCTGCACGGCCAGGATGGAAAGAACCGACATCGAGGTAGCAAGCTGCCGGGTCGATATGTGCTCTTGCCGGCAACGACACAATTATCCCCGGGGTAACTTTTCTGTCAGCTTTAGCCCGCATCAAGCAGGACATAAAGGTTCGCTAGAACCGACTTTCGTCTCGCGATCCATTGCTATGCTAAATCGCGTCAGGCTGACTTATGCTCTTGCACTCTTCAGCAGGTTTCCGACCCACTTGAGTCAACCATTGCGCGCCCTTGATATCTTTTCAAGGGCGTCCCGCCCCAGGCAAACTGCCCACCTATCGGGGTCCTCCTTACGGAGTTAGGGTCGCGACTTCAGAAGGGTAGTGTCCCATTGGCGGCTCCACCCATGCTGGCGCACGGGTTTCGATGCCTCCTACCTACACTGTACATCCGAAATCACAACCCAACGACAGGCTGCAGTAAAGCTCCACGGGGTCTTCACTTCCCCCTAGAGGTCTCTAGACTTTGCACTAGAATGTAAGCTTCACCGGATTCTGGCTAGGGACAGTAGAGCTCTCATTGATCCATTCATGCGAGTCGCCAATTAAGCGACAAGGTACTACGCTACCTTAAGAGGGTCATAGTTACCCCCGCCGTTTACGGGCCCTTCTTTCCGTTGGACCGAAGTTTCAGGTACCCGCACTGGGCAGGATTCAGAGATCGTACTAGCCCTTTCGGGTTTGCGATCTCCTATGTTGGTATTAGACAGTTAGAGCTCCCTGGTCACTGCGACCTGCCATCTTCATGGCAGGCACTCCTTCTCCCGAAGTTACGGAGCCAATTTGCCGAATTCCCTTAGCCAGATTAATTCCGACACGCCTTAGCCTTTTCAGCTAGGGGCACCAGTGTCAGATCTCGGTACGGTCGTTTAGCTTCCTTTTCACGGGTCCCGGGGTGCAGTTGACTTTCGCAATAACATATTCGCCCGCTTCTCGCCATTACGGCTCTCCACGGGGTTCGATGCTTAGACAGCGCGACAACGCTGCTCAACCTGCCCTGAGACGTTAGTTTAATGCTAAACGGTACAGGAATATTAACCTGTTTCCCTTTTGGCGTACTCGAATTACGGTACGTCTTAGGACCGACTAACCCTCGGCTGACGATCATTGCCGAGGAAACCTGGCCCCTTCGGCGGTCAGGATTCTCACCTGACTATGCTGCTACTGTTACCAGGATTTTCGTTTCCGTACGGTCCACAGGACTTCACAACCCTGCTTCTGCCCGAACGCAACGCCTTCCTACAAGATTACCTTTCGGTACTCCGTGGTATCGGTGGTCGACTTGAGCCCCGTCCATTTTCGGGGCCCCAGACCTCGACTGGTGGGCTGTTACGCACTCTTTAAAGGGTAGCTGCTTCTAAGCTAACCTTCCAGCTGTTTAGGGCCTGGGACACCCTTTATCTTTAACACTTAGTCGACACTTAGGGACCTTAACCACGGGCTGGGTTCTCTCCCTTACGGACTACAAGCTTACCCCAGTAGCCCGGACTCCAACTTTCTCAGACGACGGTAGTTTTGGAGTTTGACAGGGGAGCGAGGGATTTCTCCCCCGGGATCCCCAATCAGTGCTCTACACCACCGACTATCTCCGGTTAGGTCATGCTACGACATGTTTTGGAAGGAACCAGCTGATGCCGGGTTTGATTAGCCTTTCACTCCAAGACGCAGGTCACACGAACGATTTGCAGGTCAGTACCGCTTGCGGTCCTCCACGTAGCTTTCGCCACGCTTCAACCTGCCCACGCCTAGATCACCCGGCTTCGGGTCGTATTCCAATGACTCCACGCACTTGTATACGCCGCATCTTGTCCGAAGACTGCATGCTTGTTGCTTTCGCTTCGGCTCCCCTTTCGGTTAGCCTTCGCCATTGAAATACACTCCCTGGCCCGTTCTTCAAAACGTAAGATATGACACCGGCAACGAAACTCGTACAGCAGCCTCGCGACTGTTTCCTTCATTTCGCAGATCCTTTCATGCCATATCGTTCCATAACCAACAGGTTTCAGGCACTTTGAACCTCCCTTTTTGGGGTACTTTTCAGTTTTCGGTCACCCTACTAGTTCACTATCGGTCTCAAGAGATATTTAGTTTTGGAAGTTGATGCCTCCCGGGTTCCCGCGCGATATCCAACGCACGGTACTCTGGAACAATTCCAGATCCGTTCACATTAACCTACGTGACTATCACACTCTGTGGTTTGACGTTCCAGTCAAATTCGGTCTCTGTGAGATGGGATCCTTGGAAAAGTCCTTCCACACCACATTTCCCTTCTGTTCCCAGAGGGATTCGGTTTGAACTTCGCCGTGTTCACTCGCCGTTACTAGCGGCATCTCTTCGATTTCTTTTCCGGTTCCTACTAAGATGTTTCAATTCGGAACGTTCCCGATCATTACTGATCGACCATAGGTCAAGAGGTCTCATTAGGAGATCCCCGGTTCATAGGCTTCATGCGCCTACCCGGGGCATATCGCAGCTTGACACGTCCTTCATCGGTCCTTGAGCCGAGCCATTCACCTGCTGGCATAAATGCCATTATCCGTTTGCTTACTCCAGTAAGCGTCAGGTATGCAACTTATACACGATCTCATCGTGCTCTTCCTGGTCAGAAAGAGCACATCCATCCTTCCCGGGCAAAATTACTTGCCTGGTGCATTAAATATGGACTTGCTGGGATTCGAACCCAGGGCCTCTGCCTTGCAAAGGCAGCGATCTTCCAACTGATCTACAAGCCCTTGGTTTCCCAACGATGTTGGATTATATGATTGCAATGGCAGTTTTTCGGTTTCTGATCGAAAGTTTTTTTGCTTAGGAGGTGATCCAGCCGCAGATTCCCCTACGGCTACCTTGTTACGACTTAACCCCCCTTGCGAAATTTAGGTTCGAACGCAGCACTAAAGTCCGCGCCCTCACCCATACCTCACTCGGGTGGTTTGACGGGCGGTGTGTGCAAGGAGCAGGGACGTATTCACCGCGCTATATTGAAACGCGATTACTACGGATTCCAGCTTCATGAGGGCGGGTTTCAGCCCTCAATTCGAACTACGGCTGGGTTTATGAGATTACCGTCACTTTTCAGTGTAGGAGCCCATTGTCCCAACCATTGTAGCCCGCGTGTCGCCCGGGAGATTCGGGGCATACTGACCTACCGTAGCCCGCACCTTCCTCCGATTTAGCATCGGCGGTCCCCACAGAGTACCCATCATCCAAAAAGGATATGCTGGCAACAGTGGGCACGGGTCTCGCTCGTTGCCTGACTTAACAGGATGCTTCACAGTACGAACTGACGACGGCCATGCACCTCCTCTCAGCGATTCAGGTAAAGTCTTTAGCTTGACCTACATGTTGCTGTCGCCCCCGGTGAGTTGTCCGGCGTTGAGTCCAATTAAACCGCAGGCTCCACCCGTTGTAGTGCTCCCCCGCCAATTCCTTTAAGTTTCAGCCTTGCGGCCGTACTTCCCAGGTGGCTCGCTTCACGGCTTCCCTGCGGCACCTGAAACGGTCGCACCATTCCAGACACCTAGCGAGCATCGTTTACGGCTGGGACTACCCGGGTATCTAATCCGGTTCGTGCCCCCAGCTTTCGTCCCTCACCGTCGGACCCGTTCTGGTAAGACGCCTTCGCCACTGGTGGTCCCACAGGGATTACAAGATTTCACTCCTACCCCTGTAGTACCTCTTACCTCTCCCGGTCCCAAGTCTAACAGTATCCCCCGGAAGCCTAACAGTTGAGCTGTCAGATTTCCCGGAAGACTGATTAAACCGGCTACGGACCCTTTAGACCCAATAATAGTGATTACCACTCGGGCCGCCGGTGTTACCGCGGCGGCTGGCACCGGTCTTGCCCGGCCCTTGCTATCACATGCTATTTACACATGTGGACAGCCAGCATTGTATGCTGGCACTCGGTGTCCCCTTATCGCGGTTTCCCGCAGTGTAAAGGTTTCGCGCCTGCTGCGCCCCGTAGGGCCTGGATTAATGTCTCAGAATCCATCTCCGGGCTCTTGCTCTCACAACCCGTACCCGTCGTTGGCTAGTAGGTACTCTAGACCCACTACTACCTGATAGGCCGCAGACCCATCCTTGGGCGACGGATCTTTAAATCACAAAGCATTCCAGCATATGTGATCTATTCAGAATTATCCCCAGTTTCCCGGGGTTATGCTGAACCCAAGGGCAGATTGTCCACGTGTTACTGAGCAGTCCGCTATGTTCACGAAGAACATTTAACTGGCATGGCTTAGTCGAACACCGATAGCAGTAACCTCTGGCAGGATCAACCAGAATTTTAATTATTTCTAGCACACCTTTTGAAGGTTAAAGGAAATTGTTGGCAGGGTACCATTTAAACAACATGGATGCTGATTAAAGGCCCTGCACAGTGAATTCTTAATACTAACGATCAGAATTCACCGAACTGCCATTGCGTGAGTCAGACAGAATTGTTATCTCCTGTCTCCATTGATATGAAGGTGATTATGTTTCCACACACGTATTGTGCGGGAACTCATGAATATCGCTTTTGATATATATACCTT
>NZ_RDSK01000009.1 GCF_003722075.1 Methanohalophilus sp. RSK
TATCTTAATATGTACTGTTTGCTTAAATGGTTTGTGATAAAATTAAAAATACTACGAGGAGGGGTACGATTCATCCTATGACTAAAGTCATAGGCTTTCTCTACCCCTACACCCCATTAGTCGTAAAAGGAAAACTGAAAGGTCTTTCTTTTTGCATATTGCTATGAAAAATAGAGGGATATCCTGTGATTAAGGATATCCTTATCTGCTCTTTTTGTCGTCTTTTCCTTACAGCTGTCTTCTCCTGAAACCAACATACATGGCACCCACACCTGCAAGCACCAGTACGGTTCCAACAATGTCAGCACCGGAGAAGGATGAGCCCCCGGATTCCTTATTTCTGGGGTTTTCCTTGGTCATCTCATAGCCTTCCACGTAATCGCTGCTGGATTCTGCTGACTCGGATGTTGGTTGTTGTGCAGATTCACCATAACCTCCATCTGAAGTAGTGGTGGTCTGATTGGATGCAGTACCTGTGGTTGTAGTGTTCACGATCTGTGCACTGCCGACACCACCGCTGCTGGAAGAACTTTCGGAATCAGACGGGTTTTCGGATGATCCGATTGCAGCTTCTAATTGCTCCTTGTATTTGTCCATCGTTTCCTGATCAACAACATCAGCACCTGGAACAGACATAATTCCATCTACATAATCGTCCAGCAAAGGGTTTCCACAGGTATGATGACAGCATGCAGGACCATTTTCAGCAACTGATTCTACATACTCTCTAACAAGAGTTTCCTTTACTTCATTGGATGGTTCCCAATAACCCTTTCTTACGGCTTCAAGCATTCTTGCGGAAATCGATTGATAAGCTTCTGCATTGTTAGCATCGAACCACTCATTCATATCTTCATTAACATACAATTCATAGGTCTCCTGCCAGACACTATCATCCACAAGTTCGGGATTGGAAACTTCCCATCCCCAGAGATTATCCACAAACTCGGCCATCATGCGTCCTCCAGCATAGCCGGATTCCTGCATGCCGTCCATCCATTTCGGATTCCAGTAGCGTGAACGTAGATTTTTCATCAGATATTCCTGCATACCCGCCATTGTGGCTGCATCCGGATCGCGGGTGTCTGATACATACATCTCGGGAGTGGTCCCTGAAACATACCTTGTTGCAAGATTCAATGCACCGAAATACTGGAAGAAATCATCATTGTCCAACGTATCATAAAGGTTGGAAGAATCCGAGTGAATGGAAGCATCCACATTGCGCAGGTTTGATGTGAGCAACTCAGAACATTTGAAACCCCAGAGATCCTTTCCGTACACGTAGCCCATCTTCTCAAGGTATATTTCAGCGATCTCGCCTTCACTATCCCAAGAGCCACTTGCAGCAATCGCGTTACCTGTTCCGATCTCATAGGTGCCATCCATTACGGCAAAGCAGCGCATGTTAGCAAGTTGACGTGCAAGCTCATCTGCTTCTTCCTCAGTCATTTCCTTTGAAAACTGTGCATATAGTTCATCATAGATGGCCGATGTACTCTCGTTCACATAGTTGGAATAGTTCCCTACAGGTGCTTTATCTGCCATTGCAACAGCATGGTCAAGCATCTTGATCTTCCCGGGGAAAGCGTCACGCATACCCGCAGTAGCATAGACAATATCAATTCTGGGTCTGCCCGGATAATCACCATAAGAAGGCTGTAATTCTTCTTCAGGTAGTACTTCGAACTTGCTCAGGTCAATCCTGCCGTTGGCATCCCATCCCGGCTTTATACCAAGTAGGTAGAGTGCTTCTGCTTCCAGAGTACCATGGTCCCTTATGAATTCCACACCAAAACGTGAAAAAGATACTTTCCGTGGATACTCACCATGCTTGTCATAATAATCCGTGAGCATCTGTTCTGCAAGGTATTTACCCAATCTCCATGTTGCTTCGGAAGGA
Source organism: Methanohalophilus sp. RSK (assembly GCF_003722075.1). Taxonomy (GTDB): domain Archaea; phylum Halobacteriota; class Methanosarcinia; order Methanosarcinales; family Methanosarcinaceae; genus Methanohalophilus. Next base: position 1,904 of record NZ_RDSK01000009.1, read on the forward strand.
TATAACTGCGGATCCACTCCATAAAAATTTCTGCCTGTAGGTACTGCTGAAGGATTCATTACCGGATCTGTACCAGGCCCTGGTTCAATATAACCAGCCGAGAGTGCAGACATCATCTTGTCCATCTCGGCTGCCGATCCAATTAGCCTGTCCCTGTAGACAATGCCCCTTTCCAGATCACTGGAAACTGAAGCGTTAGTCGCATTGTACACAAGCATTTGGGAATCGTTCACACTGGTATCATTAGTCACCACTTCCCAGACAAGCAGATTAACTCTGGTGTCATTCGAAGGAATTCCAAGAGGATATTCACTTTCTGGATAGAAGGCTGCACTTACGTTCTCTTCAAATTTGTTACCCATCATGGCCCGAACCATACAGGAAAGCTCATCCTTTTCAGGATATGTCATATTGGTAGAAGGAACTTCTCCCAGAACATGCATACCATAAGGAATGTTTTCTCCCTCGATTTCTTCCACATATTCATGGAGTACGTTCTTGATGAAATCTCCAAATTCACTTGTATTATAATCGTAGAGTTCAGTGACATTCAGTCCCAAATCCACACTCAGGTTCAGGTCAACAATTTCATCAATTATCTCAACCTGATAGGCCTGTTTTGTCTGTTCACTCATTTCCGGCCCATAGTATGTTTGCATGAGTTGGGAAAGGTTGGCAATCTCACCATAACTGCCAGACCTTTCAAGAGTAGGCGTCAAATGATCGATGATCAGGGCATTGCCCCTGTACTCTGCTGTCAGACCTTCTCCGACATTAGCAACAATGTAGGGGTAAATGTTAGGTAGATCCTGTAATAATACAGGAGCCCATTCTTCGGTCCTGTTGAGACCGTATGTCTGTCCTGGCAGCCATTCATGAGTACCGTGTGTTCCGAAATGGATTATTGCATCAGGATTCCACTCCTTATTGAGCCAGAGATAAAAACCAATGTACTGATGGGGCGGTGGTACAAGTGCACTGTGATAGAGAGTGTCATCATTTTGCATCATTCCTCGGGCAGGTTGTGGCATGAGCCAGACATCACCACATTGTACCGCCGGTATCACCAGATATTTACCGGTCTCATTCTCCCAGATCATGAGGGATTTATTCTCAGGTAAATCTTCTTCCCATGGGGCACCCCACTCCTCTATCACCTGATTCTGAAGATTTTCGGGAACTTCCTGTTCAAACCATTCATGGTAGGTTTCCATAGGAATTAATTGCAGTCCCCATTCTGTCCTGTTTTCAACCATCTCATTCATTACTCCAGGTGCCCAGGAACCTGCATTTATTCCTTGGGATTGTAATTGCTCAAGAAGGACTGAGTTATTTTCAGGGATATTGGAAATCGTATAATTTTTGGAATCCATTCTTTCAAGCAAAAGTCTCATGCTTGTTATGGTATCAAGGTAACTGGCCCCGATATTATCCTTACCAGAAGGATAATTATAGTAAATCACAGCAACTTTCTTGTCTTTATTTTCCTTGAGTTTGAGATTAGCCCATTTAATGGAACGATTGCTAATCCAGTCAATCTGGGAATCAAGCGGTATGTACTGGGTGCTTTCAGTATCCGGATCATATACAGCATTACCTATCAATATGTATTCAAAGATACCGTCCACGCTGGGTGCGATTGTTTTGTACACCATCTGGGAATTAGGAATACCCCTGTTAGCATCCGCAGGATCAGGATCTGAAGGGACATCGGCAACTATACCCCGCAGCACCGGTACATTAAGGGCTTTAAGTTCCTCAATTCCTTTCTCATTGTTCCAATAATTTAACCTGAAACTCTTTAGAGATATTACAGATTGAACCAGAGGAGTGCCGTTCTCATTACAGTAATATTCGGTAATATTATTGAAAGTATCAAAGCCCACCAGCACATTGCAGTCCTTGTTTTCAATGTCCTCTATCAGGGCATTTACAACATCCAGTTGTTCCTTTGTGATGTCCGATCTATGGAACCACATTCCTATAGTGGGCTTTTCAGGATCATAACTATGATTGCCTGCAGAAACATTGGAATACCATTGAATATATTCCTCGGTTGTCTCAAAGAAACGTTTCTCTGAAGCAGGATGATAGAGACCCGCCTCAGGAATTACATCACCTTCACCTGAAATTTGCCAGCCCTCGGTCAAGAAATTCATCTTACCATATTCTCTTGAAGAATATATCAACAAGTTTTCAGCATTAATCCTGCCAGAGGAACTTTCACCCATATTAGCATAATACAGAGCAATCGTATCATTTTCCGACCCATTGGATACATAATCAAAGAAAGCAGGGGCATTTGCAGAGTTAATATCAAGCAGAGAAGAGCCGTTGTCATGCGCCTTCAGAAAAGTGCTGTTAAATTCACTGTCATAACCTATCATGTCACAGAAGATGGCATCCTGTGTGGATAGGAAACCCGAATCAGAAACATTGCCGAGTTCATCACTCATACCACTCCAATCAGATTTATAGGAAGGTATATATGTGAAGTTTATAAATTTCGCATAGGGATTAGTAAGGCTTGCCTGCTCGATGGGTTCATTATGAGTGTAATAGACATAGGTGAAGTTCAACTGTGGCCACTCATCTGTAATTTCCGCATGATTACCATAGTTCCTTGAGAGATGAAGCAAAAAGTTCTCAGCGCTCTTCAATCCGTTTCCTGAAGATTCCATATTGTTGTAGTAGTTGCATATATGGTCATTGACAGAACCATTTGAGACATAATCAAAAAAGTCAGGTGTCCCATAGGAATTAACATCTAGCAGAGATGTGCCATTTTCATGTGGACCGTAGAAAGTACTGTTATAAAAATCGTCATACATTATCATGTCACAGAAGATGACATCCTGTGTAGAGAGGAATCCGGAATCAGAAGCATTCATGAGCTCATCACTGGGACTCCAATCAGATGTGTTAAAGCTTGGTATATATGTATAATCTATGAACTCAGCATAAGGATTGGTTCTGCTTGCTTTGGAAAGAGGGTTGCTGGAATCATAGGCTATATAAGTAATATTGATCACAGGCCAGCTATCAGTGATCTCAGGATGGTTCCCATAATCCCTTGAAAGATGTATCAACAGGTTTTCGGCACTTTTCCTGCCTGAATATGAGGAACTGTCCATATTATTAAAATACGTACAGATTTTATCTTCCGCCCATATTTCTTTAGTCCCGTCAGGTTTGTAATCAAAGTAAGAAGGAATACTGGATGACCTAATAGCTAACAAAGACGTCCCATTCAGATGAGCTGCATATAATGTATCATTTAAAGGTTCCCAGCTAGGTTCCCACAACATATCGCAGAAAATTACATCCTGAGTCAGCAGGAACTCATTTAAACCGTTGGTTGAAGCATTTTGAATCTCATCACTTACCGACCATCCGTCATATGCAGGCACGAAAGTATAATTTATCTGGTCAGAATAAGGATTGCCCGAAGAAGCATTGTTCAAAATCCCTTTTTGGTCTTCTAGACCTATATAAGTAACGTTAACCTGTTCTGCCGCCGATACCGCCGGCATTGCCACTGCCAACATAATCAATACACTTAAAACTAATAAACACACTTTTCCAAATCGCATATTATCGCCTCGATAGTATGCAGCACATCCCGACCCAAAAGCCCGCCAGCCGACAGGTCGGGATGTCACCACAATATTTTCAACTTAAATTTATCTACAATTTCTCCTTACATATAATCAATAAACTTGTTTTTATATAACAAAAAAATAAAACGGGTTATCCTCCCGATTCGTTTTTACCCTCGGGCACATAAACCACCCGGCCATCTGCCAGCTGGTAGGCCGTACCCAGTGCTTCACCTGACCCGCCTCCAATTTGTTCGGTCATGTTGAGCACTTCGATGTCCTGACCTTCCTTTACGATGATCTTCATGTTTTCCTCTCCCGGATTCTTTACAATGGTCACATCATCCGTGGGAGACAGCAGCTCAGGAAGTTGGAAGGACATCACCAGGGCCACAAGCAGGGCTACGGAGAAGACCATGGCTATGTCGAAAAGGTTGGCCACGCCTGTTAAGGGGTTCTGTTCATCTCCTTCATAAAGCAGGCCACTTCGCCTGTATTTTCGTTTTTTCATTCCTCTCCCTCCATGCATTCAAGCAGATAATTGATATCAGCCATATCCTGCCAGTACCATCTTTTACGTACCACGGTCAGGACATATCCTACGATACCGGCAAACAGACCGAGTACCGTTGTCGCAAAAGCAACCATCAGGTTATGAGCCAGCTGGAGGATGTTACCTTCTGCAAGACCTATAAGCGCCGGACCGAGGGGAATAAGCGTTCCCATCAGGCCTAGCATCGGGGCAACCGTGGAAAGGATCTTGGTATACTCGAGGTTCTTGGTCATTCGCACCTCATACTCCTCGGAAAGCCAATCAATAGATGTGGCAGCACTGCTGCCAAGATGGGCAGCAGCATCCCGGGCAAATGCCATTACAAGGGAATTTTGCTTCAGTTCACCCAGGTGTGTAGCGGCAGAATCAAAATCAGAAGATTTCACGGAATCCTGCACCTTTTTACCAATAGCTTCAAGCTGGGTGACATTGCGGTGCCTCTTGGAATATTCGGAAATGAACTCACCGATCAGAGCCAGAGATGATACAACTGCTAACAAAAGCAGTATAATAACAGGATACAATAGTGAAGAAGAAACTGTATACATTATCTGGAATAACGAAGAATCTATTGCCATTTTTTATTATCACTCCTTAAATTAATGCTGGATTTTGATACGATTAAGTGCAAAGCCAGCCGAGATAAGAATTGCAAAGCCGATGAATGGAATAATATCGAATTCTGGGCCGCTGAAAGTCGGAAGACCCATTTGTTTTGCATGCATGTAGGCAGGGGCAATTACTGCACCCATTAAATAGAACAGGCCCACGAAAGTCATGGCATTGCCCAGGGTTGTTGGATCCTTTTTAAGCCTCCTGACAACCAGGGAAGAAGAAACGATGGAAGCAAAAAAGATGACACCGACCCCAAGTCCCAGAAGCGCACTGCTGATCTCAACGGTATTAGAAAGCAGCATAATCGACATGAAAAGGGCTGCAAGGCATACCGGACAGGGCAGGGAGATAACAAGGAAAGTCTTATGGGATACATCCACCCCGCAATTCCATTTTTTGGATGTGTATATTCCCACGCCCAAAAGCAAGAGAGCCATTACCACATGCAGACCCATACCAAGTTGGTAAGCATTCAGCAGGTAGGATATATCGACATAATTAAGAATTACACCTATTATTACTGATAATACAAAATACATCCCTGCAATGGCTAATGACTGTCTGCGATCGATAGTCGAACATCCGCATCCCACTCCGGCCTTAACTGCAAACACAGCTATCGCCAGTAAAATTCCTATGACCGTTAAATATACTGCACTCATTGATATACAACCACCATTATGTCGGACAAATGAAACTTACTCTAAGTTTCTATTATACCTTGTACTGCCCAATAATTAATTCACTTGACCGATTAACAAATCAATTACACTTGCTATCTCGAGTATATCCATAGTATATAAAAAAAAGTTTTAGGATAACATGTGTAACCCATTTGGGTAACATAAATTGGCCATTTATAAGGAAAAAGAAACTATCCTTATAACACTTATTATAAAAAGAAAGTAATAGAAAACTACATTAAAGCAGAAACCCCGACAATATGTCCAAAAGACTAATATACAACACAACATCAAATGCAGCGTCTAATGAAAGAACTCATATGCCCTAAATGTGGCAATACTACTCACAATCTTTATGAAAATGTCTGCAAGACCTGTTTTTTCAAGCAGTTCAAACTTGCCGAATTAGATCCTGTGCTAAGCATCCAGATCTGTGCCAGATGTGGCTCCAAGTACGAAAGAGGACATTGGACAGATACAAAACACGATACAGATACAGTACTCGAAAAAGTTGAAAGCCAATTGTTGCTTCATGAAAATGCAGACATAATTGAACTTGGATTTGAACCTCAAAAACTGACTCCCTACCAGTATATTGTTAATGTTTACATTCAGGCAGAAATCTACGGCATGCCTCTGGAAGAAAAACTCACAACTGAGGTCCGTGTCCAGCGCGGTGTCTGTGATGCATGCAGCAGGATAGCTGCCGGTTACTATGAAGGAATTATCCAGCTTAGGGCAAGTAACAGGAATCCTACAGATGAGGAAAAGAAAAAATGTGACCACCTGGTCCGTGACACCCTGATCCGGATGGAAAAAAAGGGGGACAGACTGGCTTTTATTTCAAACATGTCTTCATCAAAGGAAGGAACAGATTACTATATCGGCTCATCCGGAGCCTGCAGGCAGATCTGTAAAATTATAACATCCAAACTTGGAGGAGAGCATCAGGAATCCCCGTCCCTGTTCAGCCAGCGAGATGGTAAGGAGCTCTATCGAGTATCATATGCGGTACGTCTGCCAAAATATGTTCCCGGAGATATTCTCTATTTTAATAATCAGGTATTGCAAATAAAAAAATGTGATAAAAAGGCCAAATGTATAGACCTGCAAACCGGCAAGAAAGTTATTGCATCCATAGAAGATATCGAAAAGGCCGAATTCCTGGGAGTATACAATGATGCAATACGGGCTGTGCTGGTGGCAATTGAAGACAATGCCATAATGGTCCTTGATCCCACAAACTACCAGACAGTGACCCTCAAAAAACCCTTTTTCCTGACTGCCAGAGAGGGAGAGGAAATTCCGGTACTTAAAACCGAATATGGAATAATACCCATCCCCGAAGAGATAAAAGCATGAAAAATATCCTGATAATCGGGTACAGCAGCAGGAATATTGCCTGTTCTGCCAGGGGTGCAGGATATAATGTATATGCAATTGATGCTTTTTGTGACCGGGATCTGGAATATAATACCTGCAAATGCCATGCTTTGATGGAAGAAGACATCCATGAAGTGGATAGGGAAGAAATTGTCCGGATAATGGATAATTTCGAAACGGATTTTGACGGAGTTGTCCTGGGCTCGGGGTTTGAAAATCTTGAGAGAGAAATCTTTGACTGCCCAGTCCTGAATAATTCTGTAAGACAGATGAGAACTGTATCGGATAAAAAACGTTTTGCAGAAGAATTACAAAAACTTGGTATCCCTCATCCTGAAACCCATGTAGCTACGAATCCTCCGCAAATAAACACCCCAAAGATACTCAAGCCAGCAATGGGAGGCGGAGGGATTTTCAATAAAATAGTAACCAGTGCAGATGAACTGGAATACCAGGTTGACAGTCTATGCAAAACCGGAAATTTCAAACCGGATGAACTTATTCTGCAGGAAGTCATACAAGGCACTGCAGCAAGTGTTTCCATGATAAGTAATGGAAAACAGGCTACTGCAATTGCTGTTAATGAACAACTCATAGGAATTCCCTGGCTTACCAACATGCCGTTTGCTTATTGTGGAAATATTACTCCCATGCAGACACCCTATGAAAAGGAAATGATTGGAATCTGCGAAAAATTATGTAAACACTTTAAACTGAAAGGTTCCAATGGAATGGATTTCATAATTACGGAGAAGGGACCTGTGATACTGGAAATAAATGCTAGGTTTCAGGGAAGCCTGGATAGTGTGGAAATTGCAACAGGAATCAATTTATTCCAGGCACATGTGGATGCATTTAACGGAAAACTGCCCGAAAAACCGAAATACCAGCGATGTGGCGGGAGAACTATAATTTACGCTTCTGGAAAACCGATTACAATAAGCAAACAAATATCTGAAGTCTTTGGAAAGGGACGTTTTGCAGACATCCCGAAACCCGGCTATGAGGCATACCCGGATGAGCCGGTTGTTTCGATTCTAGCAGAGGGCAATTCCAGGAACGATGTAATTGGACATATGAAAGAACAGGCGAAAATGCTCCATAAAATACTGTAATGCAACCCAGGCTTGCCCATAAAGTCCTCTTGACTACAAACTCCGTCATTTGACCACAAAGTAGTACGTTTGACCATAAAGTCAAGAAATCAGTACCTTCTAATGCTCTCGATTTTCTGAAAATAGTAGCAATTTCAAATATTTTTCGACAAGGAACACAGCATCCGTATTACCCCAGTTTGACAGTTTCTACATTCAATAAACTCCCCATTCTGGAAATCATCATCTGAGTATTGATCATCCAGATCATCAAGTTCATCTTCAAGATCTGAATCATCCAGAAATACTGGTTTTACAATATGCCCACAATTTGGGCACGGTCTTTCCCCTAATTTTGCGTACAATACTCTCATATAAGTGAGTATCTCTGTTGATGTCCCTACTGTTGATCTGGGACTTCTGTTTGTTAACCTCTGGCTAATGGCAATAGAAGGAGATAATCCAATGATGTCATCAACTTTCGGTTTACTCATGCCGTCGGTGACCAATCCCATTGATTCCATATACTGCCGTTGACACTCTCTTTGCAATATACCATGGCAAAAGTCGACTTTCCCGAACCAGAAGGTCCAGCTAAAACAACTAACTTGTTTTTAGGTATCTTAGCTGACACATTCTTTAGGTTGTGCTCTTTTGCTCCTTTTATTTCAATGAATTGGTCCATAGGAATACCACTTACCTTTTTGCATAATGGAGCATTGCCATTCCATTCGCAGTTTCAGTCTTTAACAATTTTAGCTTGATTTCAGGGTTGTTGTCTTTAAAAAGAGGAATCCCTTCTCCAAGGATACAAGACATAACAGCAATGAGGTATTCATCGATCAGGTCTTTCTTCATGAAATCATCGATGATCCCTGCTCCGCCTATTAACCAGATATCCTTGCCGTTCTCGTCCTTCAATTTCCCTATAAGATCCTCGACATTTTCATCAGTGAATTCAACTTCCTCGTTATTGTCCATCTTTTCTGATGTGTAAACGTACCCTTTGGTTCCTTTGTATGGATATTCTCCGAAAGTAAGTATCTGGTCGTAGGTCTTTCGACCCATGATCACTGTATCAATGGATCCATAAAACTTGTCGTAACCAGAATCAACAAAATCAGCATTTGGTTCAGAGCCATCACCTTCCAGCCAGTCAACATCTCCGTTCTTTCGTGCGATATATCCATCCAAACTCATTGCAATATACAAAATAACCTTTCTACTCATTTTTTTCTCCACCTTTTGATTTTTTATCATATAGCATACACTTTCAACTGTCAATTATTTGTTATTCAGGACTTTGTTTCCTCTTCAAGTCCTCTGGACATCCTATCCCACAGGTCTGCGAATAGCTTGAAGTCCTCATCACCAAGTATTTCCCCTATTTTTCTGAAGAACTGTTGATCTGCAGAATCAAGAACTTCAAGGACTTTTTTTCCAGTGCTGGAAATACATAGGTGAGAGACACGCTTGTCCTTATCAGATTCCCGAACACCTATAAGCCCCATTTCCTGAAGCTTTTTGACAGCATTGCTTACAGCGGGTTTTGATACTCTCGCACTGGCTGCCAGTTCTGACATTGTCGGGTCACCTAATTTCTTGATCAGAGTCAAGTAAAGGTACAATCTTGCACTCAGGTCGCTGTTATTGTCAAGTTTCCCGTCGTTGACGATCTTGTTGTAATAGATGCTGACATTTTCAAAGGATAATTGATCAGGCATTATAGTTAATTAAGTTAATTAATATTTATAATCATTGGTTAATTAAGTTAATTAATTATGCCCCCGTTGAGTACAAACGATTGACTGAAAATTCATGTTTGTGACCGCTAATACTCTATTTTTGGAACAAAGTGAGAATCCCGTGGAAATCATTAGTGTTGCATTAGAATTCAGATGAAAGTTTAAAGTAAACCAATGATAATCTCATCTTTATTCTCTTGGTTTTGACTGTAGTTATTTCTCAAAAGTTCATTGATTCATCTTTTTTAGTTGCGGCAACATAAATGAGGACCTAACCTCGAATTTTCAATCAAAATGCTGCTTTTTTTATTCGCTCAATAGTAGGAAATAGCTTGCCGATATGCGATTTGACCACAAAGTGGGTTATTTGACTATAAAGTAGGGTAGTTGACCACAAAGTAGGGGACTTTATGGGCAAGCCCATGCAACCCCATAACTATAAATAATAAGAAGAGAGAAAGCGTAAACTCTACTTATTACTAATTCCTTTCCATGAGGCGATCAATTGATAGATTTAAATGACCCTGTAGTACGAGGATACCTGATACAGCTGCTTGGAGAAGAAGGAATCACAATTATTGAAAACATGCCCGAAGGTGAAGTCACCGACGAGGAAATAGCAGAAGCTACGGGCGTGTTATTGAATATTGTCCGAAGAAACCTGTTCATAATGAACGAGAATAAACTCGCCATATGTCGCCGGGAAAGGGATTCAAGCAGCGGCTGGTTGACATACCTGTGGCAACTTGACCTGGATGACATTGACACCCAGCTGACAAAAGAGAAGAAAAAACTTGTTAAGAACCTTCAGGCTCGTCTGGATTTTGAAGAGGATAACGTTTTTTACGTCTGCCCGGAAGGATGCATAAGGATCCTGTTCAATAATGCAGCTGATTGCCACTTCCTTTGTCCGGTATGTGGTGAAGACCTGACTTTCCAGGAAAATACAGAAATGGTTGATACACTAAAAGAAAGACTTACTGCCTTGCAGGAAAGTTGAGCAATGATCTCTTACAGGGATGCAATACTATTACTCGAAAACGAAGGGTGCTCCAAAAAAGTAATCCAACACTGCATTGAAGTATCAAGGGCATCAGAAGAGATTGCAAAAAGGCTTCAAAAAAGGGGCTATGATGTCGATATCGAACTCGCCAGAATTGGCGGGCTTTTACATGATATCGGAAGAGGTACCACACACGGCATTATGCATGCAGATGCCGGTAGCCGGCGTGCTACTGAACTGGGCCTTGATGAAAAACTAATAGATATTATAAGGAACCATATTGGTGCAGGTATCCCCAAGGATGAAGCAAAAGAAATGGGACTTCCGCCACAGGATTATATGCCCCTCTCCATGGAAGAGAAAATTGTTGCTCATGCGGATAACCTTGTGAAGGGAACAAAACGTATATCCACAGAGGAGCGCATCAACCGGATGAAGAAAAAGGGTGTCGCCAAAGAGGCTATGGAAAGAGTTCATGCCCTTGCCGAAGAACTTGGAATAAAGCAACTTTAAATTTTATGGGATACAGGAAAGCAGTGGCCTTACCTGGACACTCTGCAACACTTCCTCCTGATCATATAACCAAACCCATAAGAGTAATACTGGCCAAGTGGACATCTGCCCTTATGACCCGGACCATGATAATCCGAACCACCTGTTTTTAAAAGACCATACCGATCAGCTAGTCAACTACCCCTTTCTTTCTCAACAGATAAATGGAAATAATAATCTCCATCCCTGTGTTTTACGCTTTGGATGTCTTATATAAAATCTTCGCTTTCTCTGTGGTTTATACATGGAATATAGATTTTCTGCAAAGCCAATTTCATAGAAACTCATAAATAGTGTTTAAACTGAATTATACTGCCGTATAAGGAAAATGCAACGAAGGTATTTGATTATGGCAATGTCGAAAAAAGATATAAACAGAAAAAAAGGTGCAAAGAGAGAAAAACTGGCAAAACTGGAAGAATTAGCAGCCAGCGGCGACAAAGATGCCAAAAAGAAACTTGCCAAGGAAAAAAGGAAAGGAAAATAACTTCCTTTCACTTGAAAGATGAATTTGATGAAGATACCTATCATTATAAACATTGTAAAATGGCTTTCTATATTTTAAAAAGGAGATATGAGGAAGAACTGAAGGCAACAAAATACAGAAATCAGTGAAAGTGGTCAAGTTCAAATTATTAAGTTATAATGGAGACTGGCTATCACTGTTTCAGTAATTATTCAAAAGAAGAATTCTATAGAACCTTTTAATTATACTTTTTTAATATCTTCGACCATCAGGTCATAATCATCAAAGCCTTTCTCCACGACTACAATCACACAAACCAGGACACCCAGTACAGTAGTTACAAAAATAGCTACCATTATGGTTATCTGGTATTTGATAGCCAGTATGGGGTTCACTCCCCCCAATATCTGACCGGTCATCATACCCGGCAGGAATACTATACCCATAGTTGCCATGTTGGCAAGAGTCGGTTTGAGAGAAGATAGCATACTCCTTTGCATATAGGGAAATAAGGCTTCTTTCCTGGATGCACCAACACAAAGCCTGTACAGGTAACGTTGCTCATTGTTCTTTACATCTTGATAAAAATCGTTCAATGCAACAATATTTGCACGCAAGGAGTTACCCATAAGCATACCTGCAATGGGTATGAGGTAGCGAGCCTCAAAGATATCATCAAGATTTATGATAAAACCGGTAAAATAAAACAGAACCAGTATGTTTGCAATGGAAAAAAGGATTAGCATTGTGGGAAGAAAAGGTCCTGTCTTGAAATCCGTTCCTTCGAGTATGGTATATGTCGCAAAGAACAGCATTACAAATACCCATAAAACGTTAATAAGCGGGTTATTAATATCAAAAACTACGGTAAGCAGAAGCCCTATCAGGAATAACTGGAAAGACATCCGCGATACGATAATGACACTTTTCTTTATGATGCCCAATTTAAAATAATAACTTACCAGAAAGGGGAGAATGAGCAGCAAGGTACAGAATATGAAACCGGAAACACCGATATTTTGAATTACGTTAATTTCTGCCATCTATGCACCTCATTTGTTTGGAATATCCACAACACGCAAACCTTCTCTTTCCCACTGGGGATCGTGTGAAATGACAACTACTGTTAATGAAGGGTCATTGGCAAAATAGTCAACTACCTTTGATTTCAATGAAGAATCGAGGGAAGAAGTGGGTTCATCAAGCAAGAATACATTTCTTTCCAGAAGTAGAGACAAAATGAGTACAATACGCTGTTTTTCCCCTCCAGAGAGAGATTTGAATTCTTTTTTGAGAATGGAATCATCAAGTTCAAACCATTCAAGCAACCTTTGGATTTTTTCAAAAGAAGGAGTAAAACCAACGGCATTATAGGTGAATATAGTGTCAAAGAACTCGTTTACACTATCTCTTCCAACATCAACATCCTGGGGAACATAGGCTACTTTTGTACGCACAACAGAAACAGAATTACCATTAACCGGCAAATTATCAAAATAAACATCCCCGCCTGAAGGGCGCATCAATCCCAGCAGACACAGGAAAAGGGTGGATTTACCGGTCCCGGATTTCCCCCGAATTAGAACTTTTTCACCTTCCTTTATTGTAAGATTGAAATTCTCCAGAACCTTCTGATGCGAATGAATAATGCTAAGGTCCCTGTATTCAATAATATTTTGATCCATATACACCAACAGATTTCCCTATAGCAGAAAGTAGATGATCAAACACCATATTTATGGTTTGTTATACATAAAATATATACTCATGATTGGCATATACATAATCAACCTCAAATAAGTAATTGGCTCTGTATATGCTTATTATTGAGTGTATTGAAAAGAACATACAACTTGCACATTACCAATTTTTGTCCAGTATGACATGTAGACAATTCAAATTTCATGTGAAGGAAGTATATTATTAAAATAAATATTCCCTTCCCGAAAGGGAAACAGAAGCGGATAAAAATCTACTCCTGCCTCCCTGGCCTTTTGATATGCTCCGTAGAATCCCGGGTCCATTAGCCGGTTTGGGGAAAATATGAGATATTAAGCAGATTGGTTAATCTGATACATAATTTCCTGCGGCCGCCATACGGACTAAAGAAGGGACACTCCTGACAGTCGCTGTGATAATCATTTTAAATTTTTATTTTCCGCATCCCAGAAAAATAATTCATCTGTATTTCTTTCATAGTTTTCAAATATCGAAGGATACAATTTTGTATATTTTGCTTCTTCAATAGGGATACAAAACATTCTTTCAGGACTTTCTGGAGATCCTCCCAGTCCAATTACTATGTACAGTGGTATATCATTGTTTTCAGAATATTCCTTGTATTTGTCCATTTGATACTTTTTACACCAACTTATACCACCCTGATAAAGACCTGATCGGAATTTACACTCTACCGCAAATCTGTCATCATTTGGCGTATATCTAAAACATAAATCAGGATTGGAGTTGGATTCAACCTTACGATTGTATTTTCTAGTAACATCTGTGGTCCAATCGACTATAGAAAAATACTTTTTGCTGAATTTGTCTGCTACAAATTGCTCGAAAGAATCACCTTTTTTTATGCTCTCTTCAACTTTATTTTCATCATCACTAACTTGATCTTCTTTTTCTTCGATTATAGGTTCTGGTTGTTCTTCAAAAACAGGTTTTTCGCTTGCTACTTCATTATCATTTACTTCATCTTCTTGGAAAGCATCATATGCTTTCTTTAATTTATTTACAAAGCCCATGGTCTACAGTATAGAATATTTAATTTATAAATGTTATCAGTAAAACCCAAATATAAAGTAAAATTCATAAATATTTCAATAACTTCCCAACTCTCGTATCTACTCCCATAAATTACAATTCATAACCATAAACCCAAACAATTGTTGTTTGTGTCAGATCATAATATGCCTAAAAAGATAATAAATATGCATCACCTGTTTTTCTGATTCAGGCATATCAATACCAAAAATCTGACATCCTTTTAATCATGAGCCAGCAGTCCACCGAGAACTGCACCAATAATACCAATTATACCGGTATGCAACATAATCAGGACGAACACACCTGCACCAATTCCTGTAACAATTGCCATCAAACTATTGTGAAAAAGGGAACCCACAAAGCCTGCAAGAATAAAACCGGGAATTACCATCAGTATGAACATGAATAGGCCTACTAAAAAGCCATCCCATGCAGAGCGCACCTCTGAATAAGCTCCTGCAAAGCCACCTACAAATGGGGAAAACATGTTTACAACCGGAACTAGATAAAGTACAAATGTAACTATCAAGCCTATGACGGCACCTTTAATCAAACCCACTTTTTGCCTCCTTCAATATGAGCCTATATCAACCAGAATTAATTTAAATATTCCTCTACAGAAGTCTCAAAGAGAGTGGATATGAACCAGAACGAACAATTCCAGGCCAATCTAGCAGATGCGAGAAACTTGTTCAGGGAAGAAGATGCAGTAATAAGAATAAACGAACTTCCCACAATGATAATCGGGGATTTGCATGGAGACCTTGAAGCCCTGAACACGGTAATTTCAATCAAAGAAAAGTTAGAACCTGCAAACCTAGTATTCCTGGGAGATTATGTAGATCGTGGAAGAAATTCTGCAGAAGTCCTTTCAAGGTTGTTGGAATTAAAAATTGCCTCACCGAAAAATATCTTCCTCCTGAGAGGGAATCATGAAACAAAGCAGATGAACGAAAAAAGTGGATTCCTTGATGAGTTGAAAGATAGTGAGCTGTTCAATTTTGCTAATATCGTGTTTGAAGAAATGCCTGTGGCAGCTGTAATAAACAAAAAAGTATTCTGTGTGCACGGCGGTATCGAGGATATCAGGAAAATAACAACGCTCACAAAACGAAATTCATTTAATTATCTCTGGAATGATCCTTCTGATATACCGGGCCTGAATTTCTCCATAAGGGGAAAAGATATACGGACTTTTGGCCCCGACATTGTGGAAGGGTTTCTGCGCCTTAATGACCTTCAAATGATTATTCGTGCCCATAGCTCACTGGATACAGGATATAGATGGTGGTTTGGAAATAAATTACTTTCAATACATTCCACGCTGAATAACCATGGCACCCCTGCAATGGGCGCTGTATGCCTTATTGAAGAGAATCAACTTGATATATACACATATGGGAAAACGGAAGATGATGCAAAGATTATTGATAAAATCAGGTATGATTTTTGATTGTAAAATACCCTGGCATCCGAAAAAGCCCTAATTATATTAAACAGACATCCCAAATATGCAAAAAAGGAAATGGAATTATACAAAGTATTCGCCGTTAACATTTAAATAATAGAACTACCTCATTTTGTAGAGGGACAGATTAGCAAGTCTGCCCGGCCCCGGCAAATCCCGGGAGCAAAATATCATACAACCACCTTTGTTGATTCCGGCCGGCCCAAACTCGGCCGGATCACAAGCTTTTTTGAACAAACAATATGTATCATTAAAGAATAATATTGCCTGAATGAAAGATTTCAAACTCCATATTTATCATGCCCGTCAATGTGATCCCAAAAAATGCACAGGTAAAAGACTCAAAAAATTTGATCTTGTCCGACTGCATGAAAAAATACCTTCACTCCCGAAGGGATCCATTTTACTTGACCCAATGGCAGAAAAAGCTCTTTCACCTGCAGACGGCGAGATTTCAGATATTATTGTCCTTGACTGCTCCTGGAATACCGTGGAAGAAATTTTTCCTAAACTGTTGCACCGCAAGTTACAACATCGTGCGTTGCCCTATCTACTAGCTTCAAACCCGGTGAATTTTGGCAAACCTTTTAAATTAAATTCTGTCGAAGCTTTTGCCGCAGCTTTGTATATTCTGGGAAACAAGGAACAGGCGGAAAATATTCTGTCAAAATTTAGATGGGGACATACTTTCCTGGAACTGAACAAGGAACCTCTGGAAGATTATAGTAAAGCAATCAATAGTGAAGAAATC
This sequence comes from Methanohalophilus sp. RSK, assembly GCF_003722075.1. Lineage (GTDB taxonomy): Archaea > Halobacteriota > Methanosarcinia > Methanosarcinales > Methanosarcinaceae > Methanohalophilus. The sequence continues at coordinate 18,591 of NZ_RDSK01000009.1, forward strand.
ATACAAATCCAGAATGAATATATCTGAGACGGAGGCAAAACATGGAGATACAGATTGGAGTTATAGGGGCCGGGTCCTGCGGCAGTGAAATAGACAGCCTCGCAGAAGAGGTGGGGAGGGAGATTGCAAAAAGGGGAGCCTGCCTTCTTTGTGGTGGCATGGAAGGTGTTATGGAAGCTGCCTGCAGAGGATGTAAGAAAGAAGGCGGCAAAACTGTTGGAATACTGCCCGGGTCTTCTGCAAATGAAGCAAACCCTTATGTTGACATCGCCATAGTAACGGACATGGGACATGCAAGAAATGCAATCATTGCGGCTTCATGCGATGCGGCTATAGCAGTTGGCGGGGAATATGGTACATTATCAGAAATTGCATTATCCCTTAAAAACGGCAAACCCGTCATCAGACTGTGTTCAAAGTGGGAAATTGAAGGAACAATCCCTGCCCATTCGGCAAAAAAAGCGGTAGATATGGCATTTAAACAGATAAATTGAGACTACATTATTGATATTTGCTGAAAGATACATTTATATGCAATGACTCTTTTGACAGAAATATTTATAGATAATAGAAAAAACAACTTATAACCTGATTCTCAATGCACCTGATAATAGCCGAAAAACAAATTGCAGCAAGAAGAATTGCATCCATTCTCAGTCCAAAAAAGCCGCAGAAAAAAAGGATTAGCGGTATTGACTCCTATGAGTTTGGGAACGATGAAAAAACCATAGTTATCGGGCTTAGCGGACATATCGTCCAGCTCGATTTCCCTCCCGCATATAATAACTGGCAGAAGGTTGAAGCAAAAGAACTCGTAGACGCCGAACTTATTGTTACACCTACCCACGCAAAAATTGTGAGCGCCCTGAAAAAACTCGGTAAAAAAGCAACAAAAGTTACGATTGCCACTGACTACGATAGGGAAGGTGAGCTTATTGGTGTTGAAGCTCTCAATATCGTAAAAGGAGTAAACGAAAACATCGAATATGAAAGGGCAGTATACAGTGCAATCACACCTGCAGCTATCAAGGAAGCATTCGAAAACACTACAAAAATCGATTTCAATCTCGCAGATGCAGGACATTCCAGACAGGTGATTGATCTGGTATGGGGTGCCAGTCTCACACGTTTTATTTCCCTGGCCTCCAGAAGACTTGGAAAGCAATTCCTATCGGTCGGACGTGTACAGTCGCCAACCCTTGCCCTTATTGTGGACAGAGAAAAAGAGAGAGAGGCTTTTGTACCTACACCTTACTGGGAAATATATGTAGACCTGGCTAGAAACGGAGAAAATTTCAAGATCAGGCATAAGAAAACCCGCTTCTGGGAAAAGGAAGAAGCAGACCGGGTATTTGGAGTTATTGGTGAGGAAGCACTGGTCTCCTCCCTGGAAACTTCCACTAAAGAAGACAAGCCACCCACGCCGTTCAATACAACCGAATTCATAAGGGCTGCCAACTCGATTGGATTTAACCCGGCTAATGCCATGAGAATCGCAGAATCCCTCTATACCAACGGTTATATTTCATACCCCAGGACCGACAATACTGTTTATCCTTCAACAATTGATCTGCGGGAACAGATAGAAATGTTCTCTAAAGGCCATTTCAGTGAATATGCAAAAAAGCTGTTGGCAAAAAAAGAGCTCAAACCCACAAAGGGAAAGAAAGAAACTACAGACCATCCGCCAATCTTTCCTGCATCAGTTGCGAAGAAATCCCAGCTTAAGGAAGATGAATGGAAACTGTATGAACTTGTAGTCAGGCGTTTCTTTGCCACTTTTGCCGAAAATGCAGAATGGGAAACCATGAAAGTGAGGTTTGACATCAATGAAGAAGAATTCAGGGCAAATGGTTCCCGGCTTGTAAAGTCAGGATGGCGATGGTATTACCCCTACAATGCTCCGGAAGATCGATTATTCCCTGTTTTGGAAGAAGGGGAGATACTTCCTGTTAATGATAAAGAAATGCTTGATAAGGAAACGAACCCTCCGGGCAGATACGGTCAGGGAAGACTTATCAAAATGATGGAAGACATGGCCTTGGGAACAAAAGCCACACGTCATGAGATTATAAGCAAGCTTTACTCAAGAGCATACGTGCATGACAATCCCCTCCAGCCGACCCAAACTGCATATGCGGTGGTAGAAGGTCTGGAAAATTATGCCCCCACAATTACCAGACCAGATATGACCAGTACCCTTGAAGAAGACATGGACCGCATTGCAGAGGGCAATACATCTGAAGAAAATGTACTGCAGCAATCCAGGGACATGCTGACAGATGTCTTTAAGGAACTGGAAGATAACCGTGAAAAAATATCCGAATCCCTCAGGGAAGGCCTGAGAAAAGATAAGATCATTGGCAAATGTCCGGATTGTGGCTGTGACCTGATAGTACGCCGCTCACGCCGGGGTTCAAGATTTATCGGATGCGAAGGATACCCAGACTGCACATTCTCCCTGCCCCTTCCAAAAAGCGGACATATCCTTGTTACCGACAAGACATGTGACAAACACAGCCTGTACCACATAAAAGTAAAGGGGCAGAAGAAAAGAGCATGGGATCTGGGGTGTCCCTATTGTAACTATCTTGAATGGAAAGAAGAACAAAAGAAAGAAAAAGCTGCAACACCTCGACCGGAAAAGATCAGTGATATTCCGGGTATCGGGAAAGTTACCGAAGAAAAACTAAATTCTGCAGGCATTTCAACTGTTGATGAACTTGAAAATGCAGATGCAAATGAAATTTCAAAAACTACAAATATACCTCTGGGTAAAATAATCCGATGGCAGGAAGCAGTTGCATATTAAGGGAGAGAAAACTATGCGTATTGATTTTAAAGGGGGTTGCAGGGAGGTAGGACGATCTGCGATCCTGGTGAATGAAGAGATCCTGATAGATTACGGCATCAAACCGGGAGACCGACCCGATTATCCTGTAGATGGCATTTTTCCGAAAAGCATTTTTGTCTCCCACGGCCATCTTGACCATTGCGGAGCGGTTCCCAACCTCATGGACCTGAGTCCAGAGGTGTACATGACACATATGACCTCCAGGTTTACTGAAATCCTGGGCAGGGACACACTCAAAATATCAGAAAGAAGAGGATTACCCGAACCGTATGATGAAGGAGATTTGCAGAAACTTTCCCGGATTACAAGAAGAAAGCATTTTGGAGAAGAGGTCAGGACAAACGACTATCTTGCCAGGATTTACAGTGCAGGGCACATACCGGGTGCATCATCCATATATCTTGAGGATAAAAAAGGGGAAAGTCTGCTTTATACCGGTGATATAAGTACCAGTGATTCAAGACTTGTATCAAAGGCTGACGCAATGCCTGATGCAGACATATTGATTACAGAAAGCACATACTTCGGAGAAGACCACCCACCCCGACAGGAAATCGAGAAAGCATTTATTGAGTCTATTATTGATACAATTGATATCGGTGGTACGGTCATTATCCCTGCTTTTGCCATTGGACGAACACAGGAAATTATGATGTTACTCCATTCGGAAAAGATTCCCTGTTTTGTGGATGGTATGGGAGTGGCAATGACAGGTGAGATGCTGAATCATCCAGAATATCTAAAAGATCCAAAAAAACTGGAAAAGGCATTTGGTTTTGCTACTACTGTAAAAGGAAACAAGAGAAATAAAATTCCTCTGGAAGGTTCGGTCATAGTAACAACTGCGGGAATGCTTAATGGGGGTCCTGTACTCCATTATCTGGATAAGAAAGCTGACGATCCGAAAACAAAAGTAATGCTTACAGGCTACCAAGTCGAAGGAACAAATGGCAGACTTGCCCTTGATAGTGGTTTTCTCGAAATAAAGGACCGGATACAACATCTGAGGTGCAAACTGGAGCAATACGATTTTTCAGCTCATTGCGGAGATAAAGAGTTGAAAGAACTTGTAAGGAACTTTTGCGACAGAACAACTGAAACCGTGTACACAATGCACGGGGATGATGCGGAAGAGTTCGCACAATGGATACGGGACGAGATTGGTGTTGAGGCCTATGCCCCTGCAACCGGTGAAACCCTCATGACCCGCTGAAATCATTCCTGACTGACCTGAGGTCATCCAGGGTATTAATATTTTGGAGACAGGCAAACAATGGATCTATTTTTTCTATTTCCGCTATACCCACTTCAACCATGTCATTCATTTCAAATACGGGTGACAGAATGAAATAGCTGTTATCCCGTATCGACTTTTCAATGAGGGGAATAAGCAGGCAAGCCCTGTAAACTGCACAGAGAGGCTCATAACTGCCGTTTTTTCTTTTTATGAGAGCGCAATCGTGACCTTTGGACTTTGAGAAGAGCAACTCAACTATTTTCGGGTCAGGAAAAGGCATATCACAGGCTGTGACAAAGATATATTCATAGGAGGCAGCTTTTAATCCTGCCAGTATGCCTGCAAGGGGGCCGACACCTTCCTGCTCGTCAAAAGCCGTCGGTAATTCTCCCATAACTGGAGCAAGTGAATCATATTGGTGCTTATCCCGCAGGGATATTATTATTTCATCCACAAGAGGCTCAAGTGTGCTGATTATCCGGCTGATTACAGGCGTTCCCTCAATCTCTATCAGGGCCTTTTCTTTATAACCAAACCGCTTTCCTTTTCCACCTGCAAGTATCAGGGCCGAACGTGGCATAGTGCCAACAATCCCGGCATTGAATATTACACTTTCGTGCAATATCCGAAACAATTAAAGACCATTATAATCAATCCGTTATGCATGGAACAAAATCCGGAAAAAAAAGAAGTAGCAGAAATGGCGAGGATTGTATTAGCAGCAGCCAGAACTGCTCCTAAGGGCAAGGGAATTGATGATATAGTAACTGCCCTGGCCGACAGAAAAGATATGGAAGATATCGCAACCGAGATGGAAAAGATCTCTGATGAAAAGGGTAATGGATTCCAGTTCCTGAAAAGGGATGCAGCAAATGTAAGACAGGCGGATGCCTTTATAGCTATAGGAGTCAAGCATGCCGAGCCGCTTAAATTAAACTGTGCTGCCTGCGGCTTTGCAACATGTGCAGAAATGAAAGCTCAAAAAAGGATAGAAGGAGATTATGCGGGTCCTAACTGTGCTTTCAAGAATATAGACCTCGGAATTGCTATTGGATCTGCTGTGGCTAAAGCAAAAGACCTGTGCATAGATAACCGCATAATGTACTCGGCAGGAAACGCCGCACGTTCACTGGGTTTGGTTGAAGCGGATGTCGTTCTGGGCATTCCATTAAGCGTTTCAGGAAAAAGCCCTTTCTTTGACAGGAAATGGCCCTGAATATCAGGTTATACCACGACGGCGCTCACTTCTATATTCATCCACAAGGGATTTTAATTTCTCTTCCTCTTTTTCTTTTTTCCAGTGATCAGCTTTGCCAAACCAGTTTTCAATTGCACTTTTCAAAGTTTTAGGAGATACAACTGCAAAATCACCCTCCTTTTGTATTTCCAGATCTTCAATTACAGGAATACTTTTCTCGAAAAATACCTCTTTTGCCGCATAAGATATTCCTGCAGGCACGATAAGCGCTATTGGAGAATAATCGGCAAGCAGGCCAGCCGTTGAAGCACTTCCCCCACTGGGGTCCTGGAAATAAACGACATCTCCTTTTTTTAAGCCATATACATCTGCTACATTCAAGATGGATTCGCGGCTAAAAGAGGAAATGACCTTTACAGGAATGCCTTCACCCCTACTTTCCATTTTTTTAATACTTTTAAGACGTTTTACCTGAGTCTTAGAATCATGAAGCCTCTTATTCAGGCGTTTGATATCCTTTTTAAGGTTCGCAATTTTCTTATTACGAATTGAAATCTCTTTTTCCTTCTGTAGCTTAATCCGTTCAGTTTCACGCATGTGCCGAATTTTTGATTCCAGGTTGGAGATTGTACTATCCCTTGACCTGCGTTGATCAATGAGCTCTTTCACATATTCCTGTAATTCAGCAATCTCCGAATCCCTGCGTTTGAGCTTTTCTGTCATTTTACGATAGGTTTCATCATCAATATCATCAGAAAAAGAGCCAGAAGTTTCTGCTACACTTTTTTGGGCCTTAGTTGCTTGCTTGTTTTCTTTCAGAGAACTAATGGCATCTTCTATGGATGAACCTTTGATGACTTCGACTTTTATTTTATCGATATCCATGTAAGGAGGAGACTTGCTTTCAATCTTCAGGAAAAGTTGTCTGTACTTTTTATAAGCTGATATGGCAGCGGAAAGCGAATCCCTTTCATGGTCATTGGAGTAACCATGAGGTTTTGCCAGTTCAATCTTTTCTTCCGATGGAATTGGGCCACCAGGAGAATAACTGACAGCACTGAAACTGCGCCTGATTTTTTCCACTGCTGCAGGCATGGGGTATACATCGGTTGCCACTATTGCAGGTTTGCCGTATTCAGAAATAAGTTTCACCACTTCATCATGGGAAATACCCCGATAGCTGGCGCAATGCAGAACATCACCTTCAAGGGAAAGTATGGAGAGGCCAACAGTCGTGCCCGGGTCAACACCCACAATAGTAGGCCTGCGTTCCTTGCTTTTCAAAGGTATGTACTGTATCTTATCCCTCACAAGACTCCTGACATTTACCTGCACATCTAAACCGGATGAAGAATGGATGGGTACGTCGGACTTGCGTGCATTAACGGTAAATTCACACCTGACATAACCTCCAAAACCCTTGACGACCTTACTTGTGTAATTGAAATTGCGCTCCTTTGCCGCCCTTTTAAGTATCGACTCGATCTCACGGCTTTTTACTTTCACAGCTCCGTGAACCTTACGTCGGTAACGATTCTGACTCCACCCTCCTCTACCCAGAGAGCGTGCCCTGCTTACCTTTATTTTTGTTTTATCCTCAAAAAGGGATACTTCCACTCCTACCCCCATTTCAGCCAGTCTTGCACATGCTTCTGCTTCATCCCCGGGATCGCGGGGATCTATTGAAATATCATACTTATGGGCAAGAAAGGGCAGGGAAACCTGCTTCAATCCACCTGTGACCTGTACGAGTTTCACACCAGAAGGGAGTTTTTCCAGAAAATGAATCAGTTCCTTCTTATCTTTTGCCAGTTCATAGATATTGTCTACAGCTATGATCATTGGATGATCGTCTTTTATCATCCTGAAAATACGATGCATTTTCAGCATCGAATGCCTGTAAACAGAACCGTCTTTCAGGATAGCAACTGCATAACGTGGTACCTGACCGGAACGCGGCGACCCCCTGGCAACGTCTATACCATAAATGGCATTTGATGTCATTATCTATATTTTTGTTTGTATTAATCTTTAATATTATCGGTACTGGATACTATCTGTCCATATAATGCGTCGACATCTCTTTTCAGATTATATTTTTTCTTGAAATGAGCAGCTATGTTCGAAATATCACGCCTGAGGAGCTCCTCTGCATGAGGATGAGAGGGAGTTACATATTGAGGCCAATCGATGATCTGCACACCTTCGGGATTGACAAAAACATTGTACTCACTCAGATCGGCATGAATTATATTATGGCAATAAATTTTTTCAACCTGCTCCATTATCATATCAAAAAAGATTTCGGGATCTTCCAGCCTGACCTTGAACAAAAGTTCTCCTTTTGCAGGTTCCATTACTATAGCATGCCTGTTACCGTCAATAGGTTTGGGAATGCTGATATCAGGATACAAGCGGGACATTATTTCGTATTCACGCCCTGCTGCAAGCCGGGCGGCATATATCCAGGAAAAATGTTCTTTATTAACCAGGTGTCCACGAACCCTTTTAACATCCCTGAAACTGGTGCGCCCTTCCCTGTGGAATTTGACTATCACTGTTTCAGGATCGCCTATGGGCAATTCAGGTTCTTTCATACCCTCATGAACAACCGATTCCTTACCCACACCAATTTCATCCCCGAGTGCAGAGATACTACCCCGTTTTACCAGTGCATTGATAGCCAGAGCATCATAACCATTGAAATACAGCCTGTAGCCTTCATAAGGTTGTGTTGTTGCCACAACAAGCTCTTTTTCAATCAATTCACCTAACAGATAGGCCAGATTCTGATGGTCGATACGTGTATATTTCACAAGTTCATCAAAAGGCACCCATTCATGATCTTGCATGCCTACTTCAATACCTGTTAGAATACGAAAGTCCCTGGAGGTTATACCAGGAAATAACCTGAGTACATCGGCAATCATTGTATCACAAAATAAAAAAGGATAATTAAGTGTGCCTTTTTTTGGCCTCTTCCACTTCATCTATTATATCGGGATATTCCCGGAAAACAGAAAGTATATCCAGAGCGGCCACAAGATCCACAACCCCTATTGAACCAACCAATTCTCCGTCAGGTGTCATTATCGGAGTCACAGCAACCGCTTTTCCATTATATACACCTTCTTTGGGGACTGTACGGATGGTAGTCTTGTCCTCCAGGACTTTTTCAAGTATAGGACCCGTATAATCCCAGTCTACAACTTCTCCCCTTTCCATTCGGATACCCTTACAGTTTACACTGCGTATGGTAGTCGGAATACCCAGAAGAGAGTGAACTGCAGATGCAATTGGCTCCAGGTCCTCTGCAGTAGAGTCTTTACATATTTTCAAGCATATCATAATTCCACCTTACATACTAATAGACTTCAAAAAATATAATACTTATCGAAAAACAAAGAAAAACATCTCTTTAGATGCCTTCGATGTACTTAAAAGCAGAATAAGCCGCAATGGCCCCGTCTGAGGCTGCAGTGATTACCTGGTAAAGGGGAGATTGTCTGCAATCACCGGCGGCAAATGTGCCTCTGACAGATGTTGCCATCGATTCATCAGTGATTATGAAACCTTTATCGTTCTTTTCAACATTTATAAAATCGGTGTTGGGATTCAGGCCTATATAGATAAAAACACCGTTTACAGGAAGTGTTTTTGTTTCTTCAGTAATTACATTATGTACCTGCAGGGATCCAACAATATCTTTTCCTTCTATTGCATCCACAACATTATCCCATACAAATTCAATATTTGGACGATCAAATGCCCTGTCCTGAAGGATTTGGGATGCTCTCAATTTATCACGACGATGAACTACGTACACCTTTGAAGCAATATCCGAAAGGAATATAGCATCTGTAACAGCCGATTCCCCGCCACCGATCACTGCTACTTCTTTGCCGGAGAAAAAGGGACCGTCACAGGTGGCACAGTAAGAAACACCCCTGCCCAGGAAATCCTTTTCACCAGGCACATCCAGTTCCCTGGGAGAAGAACCCGTTGCAACAATGAGAGATTTACTTTTTAGTTCTTCCTCACTGGAAGAAACAATAAAGTGATCACCTACTTCAGTCACGGAGTTGAGTTCCATGACTTTAAAGGTGACCCCGGCCTGTTCTGCATGGTCAAGGAACTCTTCCATCAGTTCCATTCCACCGATCGAGGGAAAACCTGTATAGTTCTCGACCGTTTTTGCAGTGCTTATCAGGCCACTCATACTGTCCTTATCAACAAGCAAAGTATCCAATCCATATCTCACTGCATAAATTGCAGCAGTAACTCCTGCGGGTCCAGCACCCAGAATTATTAAATCATACATCAATATCCCGACGTTTAAAGATTACTTAATGCTTTCAAGAGCTTCATCTTTGGAAGGAATGCCTATAAAAGCCACCTCTCCATCGATCACAGTAGTTGGCACAGCCATCACAGAATATTCCTGAGCTATTTTTTGCCCCTCTTCAGATTCCACGTCGACCTCTTCATAATCAAAATCATGTTCCTCCTTGAGGCCTCTCCAGAGCTTTTCAGCCTTGGGACAGTTGTGACACCAGCTTGCATATAAAAGAATTACTTTTGGCATATAATCCCCCTTAATGTATTCACTAATTAAGGTTGGTTTCAGAATATATCAATTTAATTGAGGTTATTGAATCTTCAGATATCAAGGAAGAGTTATAAGAGCTGATTATCTCCATAATAGCAAGGAATTCTATTTCAAAACAAAAAAGACACTGGCAATGATAGATCGTATGCCCTGACAATAAATTTAAATGCTATGACACTAATGTACATACAAATACATTGAAGTACATAGGTGTCCAGATGCATTCGAAGATCGAACAAATAATCCAAAAATCAAAAGAAAGGGCAAATGCACTTTCTGAAATTGACACACAGACCAGATGTAATGACAGAAGGGATATTTTCGAATCTATCGAGTTTGCCTGTAACAGAGGACACATACCAATAATTGCCGAAGTGAAACCTGCCTCACCAACAGGCAAATTTGCTGATGTAAACCCGGAAATAGCCTCACAGATTGCCTGTGATATGGAAAATGCAGGAGCTGTAGCCTTATCTGTCCTTACGGAACCCTGTTACTTTGAGGGAAGTATAGAAAACCTTGAAAGTGCACGAGAACCTACTTCAATACCGGTTTTGCGCAAAGATTTTATTGTGGACAAAAATCAGATGCATGAAGCCAACAGTGATGTCATATTGCTGATTGCAGGGGTACTGGGTAAAAGACTACCGGAATTTATAGAAATAGCCCGGAGAAAGAACATCGAGCCTCTTGTAGAAGTACACAATGAAAAAGAGCTTGAATATGTACTTGAATGTGACACAAACCTTATAGGGATAAATAACCGCAGTTTTGAAACCCTTGAAATCAGTCTGGAAACCGCTGAAGAACTCATTCCTCTTGTGAAAGAACATGACCGTAAATACAACCAGAAACACCTGATAATAGGGGAAAGCGGAGTCAAGGGCACAGATGATGCGAAAAGGATGATAAAGGCAGGTGCTGACGCGTTGCTTGTTGGAACCTACCTGATGGAAGGCAACCTGAAAGAAAAAATGAAACACCTTATTGAAGCAAATAAGAAGCAGGAGATAGTATGAACCATTATTACGGAGACTACGGTGGACAATACGTACCGGAAATATTGATGCCGGCACTTCAAGAACTTGAAGAAGCGTATGAACAATACAAGGCAGACCCTGAGTTTACCTCCCAGCTTGATGACTACCTTGAAAATTATGCCGGAAGAAGTACGCCCCTATACTATGCAAAGAACATGAGTGATAAATACGGCATAAAAATCTACCTCAAGCGGGAAGACCTCGTACATGGAGGAGCACATAAACTCAACAATACCCTGGGGCAGGCCCTTCTTGCAAAATTCATGGGCAAAAAAAGATTAATCGCAGAGACAGGAGCCGGCCAGCACGGCACCGCAACTGCCATGGTGGGAGCAAAACTGGGATTTGAAACCATGGTATACATGGGATCAAAAGATGTAAAGAGACAGCTTCCAAATGTCTACCGTATGAAACTGATGGGTACCGAGGTAGTATCAGTTGATACCGGTTCAAAGACAATGAAAGATGCAATAAATGAAGCATTGAGAGATTGGGTCACAAATGTCGGGGATACACACTACCTCATTGGATCGGTAGTCGGCCCATACCCTTTCCCGAAGATTGTGAGGGATTTCCAGAGCGTTATCGGCAGGGAAGTAAAGGAACAGGTAATGAAAGTTGAGGGAAGATACCCGGATTCGATCGTGGCCTGTGCAGGCGGTGGAAGTAATGCAATGGGTATTTTCTACCCTTTCCTGGATGATAAAGTGAATCTCTTTGCAGTAGAAGCAGGCGGTGAAAAACTAAGGGAAGACGATAAAATCGCCTATCATTCAGCATCCCTGGCAACAGGAGAGGAAGGTATACTGCATGGTGCCAGAACTAAGGTCCTGCAGAACAAGGACGGGCAGATACTGGAATCCACATCAATAGCAGCCGGCCTTGATTATGCAGGCGTGGGACCCGAACTTGCCCGGCTCTCAGAAACAGGCCGGGTGAAACCCTGTTACATAACCGATATGGAAGCCCTTGAGGCATTCCATGAGCTTAGCAGGTTAGAAGGAATAATCCCTGCACTGGAATCTTCACATGCCATTGCATATGTAATGAAAATGGCAGATAGTGGCATACTTGGTGATACAGTCGTCATCAATCTCTCCGGGAGGGGCGATAAAGATCTCCAGACTATTATGGATATGGAGGAGTGAATATGCGCATCAGCCAAAAATTTGAAGAACTTAAGGACAAAAATGAAAAAGCACTGATCGCCTATGTCTGTGCAGGGGACCCCGATCCGGAAACCACACCTTCTATTGTAAATGCGCTTGTTGAAGCCGGCGCGGATATAATAGAACTGGGTCTGCCTTTCTCCGATCCTGTAGCAGACGGGCCAACCATACAGGCTGCAACCTGCCGCGCAATTGAGGCTGGCATGAACACAGAGCGCTATTTTGAGATGATAAAAGACCTGGAAGTAAATGTGCCCCTCATCTGTATGACCTATTACAACCTCATATATCGCCAGGGTAGCAAGAATTTCGTGAAGAAGTGTGCTGAGGCGGGAATATCGGGGTTGATAATACCCGATCTGCCATTGCATGAAGCAGATGAACTGATTGAGATCTGCAAAGAGGAAGGAATAGATAATATATTCCTTGTCGCACCAAATACAAGCGATCAGAGACTGGATGCAATTAGCAGCAAAAGTTCGGGTTTTATTTATGTAGTATCCAAACTCGGGGTTACCGGAGAAGGAAAAAACATCTCTTCCAATGTAGCAGGCCTTCTGGATAAAATCAATTCAAACCTCCCAAAAGCCGTAGGTTTTGGAATATCAAACAGAAAACATGTAGAAGAAATGGTCGCTGCAGGAGCTGATGCTGTAATCGTGGGTTCTACCTTTGTAAATATAATAGCCAGCAAAGACAATGTAATATCCCGCTTAAAAGAAATAACAAAGGATTTGAAAGAAGGTTGCAGATAAGATTTTAACTGAAAATCTGGTCAACAAACCAGTGAGGATCGAATTTTTTCAGATCCTCATATTCCTGCCCCAGACCGAGGAAAACAATTGGTTTATCTGTTATGTATGCAATGGAAATTGCAGCCCCGCCTTTTGAATCGGCATCTGTTTTAGTAAGAATGGACCCATCAACTGGCACTGCCTCATTGAACTGTTCGGCCCTTTCGACAGCATCATTGCCTGCAACCGCCTCGTCTACAAAAAGCACAAGATCCGGAGCACTTACACGGCATATCTTCTGGAGCTGTGCCATCAGATTTACATTGGTATGCATCCTGCCGGCAGTATCAGACAAAACCACATCACTATCATGGGCTTTTGCATACTGAATCGCATCATAAACAACAGCTGCAGGATCGCCTCCTTCCTGATGTTTAACCAGTTTTACACCGATACGCTCAGCATGTACCGCGATCTGGTCAATCGCTCCTGCACGGAATGTATCCCCTGCTGCAATTACGACAGACTTATTCATGGCTTTAAGGCGATGGGCAATCTTGGCAATAGAAGTCGTCTTCCCTGTTCCGTTAATACCAACAAAAACAATATTTACAGGTTTCTCATGACTATCAATGAATTCATCAAAATCGAATACATTAGCAGACATGACCTCATTAATCGATTTTTTCAATGCATCTTCTACGATCTTGCTGGTGTTGCCACCTATCTTCTTACGGCTGCCTACAAGTTCTTGTTTTACATCAGTAACAATTTTTTCAGAAACCGAAATTGCAATATCACTTTCCAGAAGAGACATCTCCAATTCCCAGAGGATATCTTCGACGTCCGCTTCATCCAGGATAAACTCCCTTTCAAAAACCAAAGCTTTGGCTTTATGTGCAAACCCTGTTTTGTTTTCATCCTTAGTTCCAACAGCCTCTTTTTCCTGGAAACTAATCCCTTCTGCGGCTTCAGGCTCAGTAGAGGATGATTCTTCCACCGGAGTGGCTTTATCTTCAATTTTGGAACTGAAATTTTGCTTAAATCCCGAAAGTTTGTTCTTAAGCTTATTAAACAAGGTTATGCCCCATAAAAATTATTGCTGTGGCTGCTGTTGTTTTGCCATAGACTCTATGGACTGGATGCGCTGATTGATCTGTTCAAGGTTCTGGTCCATCTGTTCCAGTACCTTCTGCAAATCTTCTTTGCGCTTATTAAGAGTGACTATGGCTCCATCAACATCCTTTTCGACACTAATCCCGGCACCGACCTCAACAACAACTTTGTTGTCATTGACTATATTTGCATTTACAAAAGAACCTGCACCTATAGGTACAAGAGTATCGGGATTTTTGGAAAATGATTGGAGATCCTCAAGAGTTGTTATTGCCCGCCCACAATCCTCAATGGACATCTGCAACATATTTGTCTGCTGCTGTATGGTCTGGGCACGTTTCTGGAGATCCCTGTGCTGAAGGGCCAGGTTCTGGATATTCTGCTGACCTTCTTCTGCCATATAATCATGCCTCTTCGACACTGTCTATCTTAATCAAGTAGCGTTTGATACCGTTCTTGCTTCCAAAAAGGGAATAAACTTTCTCAACAGCGTTCTTTTCATTTTGGCTTTCCACATTTTTTGTGAAATTTTCCCAGATAGGACCCGCTTTGAATGTGCCTTTTACAACAAAGTCGCTCATAAAATCACCCGCATAATATGTTAAATCAATCAAACATCAATGCATCTTCAATTCTTCCAAGTTCATGACCTGTGGTTTCCGAACCTGCAACATATCCAGAAGAATTAGCAAGCACACCGGAACCTACTACCTGGGATCCATAATTTACAGTACCTATTTCCACATTAAGTCCAAAAAGGTCCTCAAGAATGGAAACTTCTTCCTGTTTTATCATTGGATGGGCAAGCAATCCATGATTGGTGACCACACCCGCCATCCCCACAGTCTTGATACCGGCAATCGTGCCTCTTCTGACATCAACTGAAAGAGTCTTTTCAATTATTTCAATCGCTTTGTCAGAGATATCCGGATGGACAAGAGCTGCTGAATCATTTGCAAGCACTATGTTTCCTATTGCCGATAAATTATCTGGAACCTCTGCTACTGGGAGGTCTACTTTTTTAGGAAGCGGACCTGAGCCTCTCGGCACAAGGAATCCTGAGGAATTCCCTTTTGAAAGGGAACCCACAACTACACTTCCATTTACAAGAGTGGAAACTACTTCCACATCGAGTATCTCTTCCAGCATACCAGATGTCTTATCGTTTGTACCCGGGGGCACAAGGGCGAAATCCTCTGTACAGGTTGCAAATACCCCTATTACGGGATTTTCATATATGTTTAGGGTTCGGATCATAAATTACTTCGAACTTGGAATTGCATCGGCATTCAAATTATGCCAATTCTGCCTGAACCTCACCGTCTTCGAACATTGCTGCCCGTACCCGGATTGAGGAAGGTGGCTTCTCAGCTCCACGATTCCAGACCAATTCATTGATACTGCTATCAATTTTGACCTGTTCAGGAGACGTCCTCATGTGCCTGACCAGATATTTCTTTACCAGGGTCATCGCACGAGTTGTACGTTTCCATTTAGGAGCCAGTTTTGCATCCCTGAGCGGGATGGTATAAACCTGTTCTTTTACTATATCATCTGCCATTGCCATCACCTCATTTCACTTTAAGGCTGTTCCTTCTCCAGTGCCTTCTCTTGGGATGACTGACAACCTTTCTGTTTGACTTGATAATTGCCCATGTAGGAACCCTCTGGTTCTGGACGTGGGCTTTTGCCAATCTCATTTTCTGTCCTTTCGTGTTATGGCTCAATTGTCTCACCTGATCCACATTGCTCTCAAATTTACATTTATAAATCAATTAATGATATAAAATTTTAATTGGTAGTCTTTTCCTTAATTTTCCTCAGCACTCTCGATTGAACATGTTCGGGAAATATGGAAAGGATCTTTTCATCGTCGTATTCCTGTCGAATCAGATACCTTAATTCGGTTTCATAATCCGCCTTGGAAATTCTGTCACTCAATCCTTCTTCAACTTCAAGATGCCCACAAACCATTAAATCAACCGCAGCACGACCAAACCCTTGCAGAGGGGACACACAATGCACCCCATACCGATCCTCGATGCTGCGTAGTCTGGATATATCCATCCTGGGCACCCGGTCATCACGTCTTATCCCATCAACGATCATATCAACACTACCACATGCCGCTATTTTTTCAAGGGCATGTGAGTGAATGTGATTAATCGCATTTTTTGGGAAATTGTCTTCAACTGCCATCTCAAGAGCTTCATCCAAAACTGAACGCTCAAGTTCTACAACCGAATGATCAAAACCTAATTCATCAGCCACTTTACGTGCAATATTTCCTACATCGACGAGGGAAAAAGTGCACGTTACAAGTTCAACATCAAAATATGGTTCCAGTAAAATGGCGGACAGGGCACTATCCTTCCCGCCACTAAACATCACCCTTGCTTTCATATCAGATTACAATCTTGTGATCTTGGGATCATGTTTTTTAGGTTGCATCCGGGTAAGCAAGGCTTTCATTTTCTCATCGTCGATGGTGGATTGCAACCGGCCACTCTGAGCTAGTCCCACAATCTGGGATTCGACCTGTTCTGCCAGTTCTTTGCGAGACATTTTCAACCTTGTAAGGCGTTCCCTTGCTTCGGGTGTCGTGACCTGGCGAAGGACAGCATGGATCTTTGCTTCCCTTTCTGCCTGTGCTTGTTCCTGCTGGTATGCAGCCTGTGGATTGTTTTCTTGCTGGGAGGCTTGCTGCCTCTGCATTTCTTCAAGCCTTTTCCTGCGGATTGCTTCGAGATCATCTGCCATGGTATAAAACCCCTTTTAAAGAAGAACTGGCGTTATTAGCCAACCCGGATTATATTAATTCAGTACTTCTGCATCTCGGGAATTTCAGAAACCAGTTCTTTCTTGATTTCATTAGCTGTATTGTCAAGCAAAGACTTTCCTGCTGGAGATGCAACCCTACCTGCCTTCTGTTTCTTTACAAAACCGGCATCTTCAAGCTGCTGGGCTATTGTACGGGCAACTGCACCGCTACCCTTTGCTTTCTTGGCAGGGGTTACACGCTTTGCTTTCTTTCCTCCGTATATGGAACGAAGTCTCTGTACACCTACCGGACCGTCAGTATATATCCTTCTGAGGACCGCAGCACAGCGAGTATACCACCAGTCATCTTCCACTGGAGGAAGTTCTCTGTGTGCACCGGTCTTCACATAGGCTGCCCATTCCGGAGGTTGGATCTTCTCATTTTCTTTAAGTTTCTCTGCTGTCTTTTTGATAATATCATTAGCAGGGACATCATATGCTGTAGTCATTCTATCCTCCTTCAAATAAAGATAGCATCAGGCATAACGTTTACGACTGACATTCACTTTGAAACGCGTCTGTATATGCACTGGAATAAGACTCTTAAACCTATCGGTTCATATATATGGTTTTTGGATCGAAAACGTTGCAAACCTTCATTTCATGAACGTTTGTTCCCTTCCCGGCCCCACAGAGATATATTTGACCGGAATTCCCATCAATTTTTCAAGCCGTTCAACATATTCCCGGGCTTTGGGGGGCAGGTCCTCGTAACCAGATACAGAAGTCAAATCTGTATCCCAGCCTTCCATATCTTCATAAACAGGCACACATCTTGCAAGTTGCGAAGTATCTTCCGGCGGATAATTAATCACTTTTCCATCCAATTCATAGCCAACACATATTTTTACAGGATCAAGACCTGTCAGTACATCCAATTTTGTAAGAGCTATGGAAGTATAACCATTAAGGTAGACTGACTTTTTAGCAAGAGGCATATCAAACCAGCCACACCGCCTTGATCTGCCTGTAGTGGTACCAAATTCATGGCCTACGTCATGCAGGTGCTGGCCTGCGTCACCTTCCTGTTCAGTAGGAAGCGGACCTGCTCCCACCCGTGTAATATAAGATTTAATGATGGCAAGTACTTCATTCACCCGAGTCGGGCCGACACCAAGATTGGTACATGCTGAACCCGCAATGGTACTTGAAGAAGTTACAAATTTCTGAGTGCCATGAATTACATCCAGATGACTACCCTGTGCCCCTTCAGCAAGTACACTTTTGCCTTCATCCAGCGCATTATTTATCTCATAGGAAACATCGGCAATATAAGGAGCAAGTTCCCTACCCAGGGATAAATACCTGTCCACAAGAGAACTTTCAGTTACAATGGAAGGGTCTCCACCCATTGCCTTAATTTCCTCTTCCTTCTGGGAAGCCAGATCTGAAAGACGTTGCATAAGGCGTTTTTCATCTATCAGGTCGGAAAAATGAACTTCATCCCTTGCAATCTTATCAATATAGGCAAATCCAATACCCCTTTTCGTAGTACCGATCTTTTCCGAGCGAGAAGCTTCCCTGAGACCATCGAGTTCTATATGATAGGGCATAATTATGCTTGTCTTACCATCAATACCCAGTTTTTCAGCAGATACTCTTACACCAGCCTCTTCAAGCATCCGAATCTCTTCTACCATAACTTCCGGATTCAGGACCGTACCCGGCCCAATGAGCACCCGGCTGTCAAGAAGAAAACCAGAGGGGATCAGATGTAATTTATATACCTCATCCTTAACCTTTACAGTGTGGCCTGCATTATCGCCACCTTGAAACCTGGCAACAATGTCATAGTCACCGGCCATCAGGTCTACTACCTTGCCTTTGCCCTCATCACCGAATTGGGCACCGGTAATAATCGTGAACATGGTTGACAGGATTGTATTATGTCCATAATAATGTTTTGTCTGGGAAGCCATGCCGTAGAAAGTCTATAAGTGCCGAACAAAAGCAAACCAATCCAGTTGAGAAGATTTATAATCAAAAAATTCAATCTAGGTACCACATGTATGTATATATTGCAATTGCAGCATATTTCGTAGTATTATTCCTGACATTGCGAGACATAAGAATCTATCGCCGCACTAGTTTCGAATCATATCGAAAAGGAGCAATGAAAGGAATTGCCGCATCCACAATCGTACTGATAGGAGCTGTTATCACACCTCTAAATCCCAACATAGGGCTATTATTAGTGCTTATTGGCATGTTCCTCAATAAAAAGGGTACGAGGGAAAAAGTGTTCAATGATGCAAATGCAACCGAAAGAATGCTGGGTAAAACCGACCTGCAGCAGTGAACTTATAACACAACACTGTGTCCAAAAGTTATAAATACCTAAAGCCGGTTCAAAAAAGAAGAATTAACAATACCCTATCCAACTATATGGAGTTATTAATTATGGGAAATATTAGACAAAACAATATTAAGAACATAACCTCACGTCTGCTTGCCAACCACGAAAATGTATTCACATCTAATTTTGATGCTAACAAGCGCCTTGTTGCGAAATACACAACAATCGAAAGTAAAGTAATCAGAAACCGTGTTGCAGGCTACGTGACAAGAAGGATCAATCACAAGAGACACGAGTGAAACCGGAGCTGGTTTTTTTATGTTTGAAGGAGTTCTACCGGCTCTTATAACCCCGTTCACAAAAAACAATACCATTGACATCCGTGGTCTTAAACAAAACATAAGATACGCTGAAGAGGGAGGTGCCAGCGGAGTTGTGGCCTGTGGAACAACAGGTGAATCCGCCACCCTTTCTACGGTTGAACACAAAAAAGTGATCAATACCGCGGTGGAATGTGCCAATGTGCCGGTGATTGCGGGAACCGGGTCTAACAATACAGTTGAAGCCGTAGAACTTACAAAACACGCTGCTGATGCCGGGGCAGGGGGAGCACTTATTATATCCCCATATTACAATAAGCCCAATAATGCAGGACTGATCCGTCACTTCACTGCAGTAGCAGAAGCAGCAGACATCCCCATCATATTATACAATGTGCCTTCCAGAACCGGACAGGATATTCCACTGGAAGTAATTGTCGAACTTGCCAAGATTGACAATATAGTTGCGATCAAAGAAGCAAGTGGAAGTATTCCCAAAATCTCAGAGATAATCGAAAACACAGTGGATGAAGATTTCAGCGTTATTTCCGGAGAGGATGGACTAACCTATCCTATTGTCGCGCTGGGCGGAGTTGGAGTGATTTCAGTTGTCGCAAATGTAGTTCCAAAGACAATGGCCGAAATGGTAGAAGCTGCCCTTAAAGGCGACATGGTAACTGCCAGGAAAAAACATTATGAACTTGCCCCCCTCACACGTGCCCTGTTTACTGAAACAAATCCAATACCTGTCAAACGTGCAATGGAAATGATAGGTATGCCCGCAGGTCCGCTGAGAGCACCACTGGCGCCTATCCTGCCGGAGAATGAAAGGATACTGGAAGAAGCATTAAAGGGAATCGGGTGTCTCAAATGATACGGGCAGGAGTAATCGGAGCCTCCGGGAAAATGGGTGGTCTGATAATACAGAACATCGCCAGAAGCGAAGGTATTGAGCTGTCCTCTGCATTTGATCTGAATAAAATCGGTGAAGATGCAGGAGATGTGGCCGGTGCAGGAAACCTCGGTGTTTCAATTACCAGCGTAGAAGACCTCGGAGAAGTCCTCAAGGAAAGCAAAACCGATGTCCTAATTGATTTTACCATTGCAGCAGCAACTGCTTCCAACGCACCAATCGTCGCCGCAAGTGGTGTAAACCTTATTATCGGGACCACCGGTTTTAGCGAAGAACAGAAGGAAACTATAGAAGAGAGTATCCTTAAAAATGGTGTATCAGCCGTTATTGCTCCAAATTATGCGGTTGGTGTAAATGTATTTTTCAAGATTATTGAGGAAGCGGCCAAATACCTTCCAGATTATGACATAGAGGTCATTGAAGCACACCATAACCGGAAACAGGATGCACCCAGTGGAACTGCGATGAGGGCTGCAGAGGTTATCGGTAAAGCTGTTGGGCGTGAAGAGTACATCTTTGGACGTCAGGGCAATGCACCTCGTAAAAATGAGATAGGTATTCATGCAATCCGTGGAGGAGATATTGCCGGTGACCACACGGTCCTTTTTGCCGGAGAAGGTGAAAGGATTGAAATTAAACACCAGGCGCATTCTCGCGATGCATTCGCCGCAGGTGCTGTAAAAGCCGCAATGTGGTTAAAAGATAAAAAATCCGGCATTTATTCCATGGAAGATATTCTGGGACTATAAATTAAAGGAGATGATCTGCAATATTTTCACAGATCACCCTTTCACAATAGCCACAACGTAATTCGATTTTACCTTCCCCCGCATCCACATCAAATTTAGATTCTATGGGTTCATTACTGTTGGAAATGCAGTTTGGATTGATACATTTTACAACACCTTCTACATGCGAGGGTATACCTACCTGATTCTTTTCCCGGACATCATAATCCCGGATTATATTGATGGTAGCACCAGGAGAAATGAGAGATATCTTATCCACCTCACTACTCACAAGTTCACGCCCTTCTATCTTGACCACATCTTTTTTTCCATATGAACTGGGGGCATTAATCAAGATACTTACAATTCCCCAGGAAGTGCCGGTTATACCCAGAATCTTGAGAACGTTGAGAGCCTGACCGGCTGTAATATGGTCAATTACTGTGCCTGAACATATGGGTTGTACACGAATTTCTTTTTTTGCTACCTCACTCATTCAAACACCCCCATAACAAGACAAAGTAAAGCCATTCTTATTGGAACACCATAAAAAGATTGGTCAAAGTAGGAAGCATAGGGCGTCTCGTCCACCTGAGGGGTGATTTCGTTTGTTCGGGGGAGAGGATGCATTATCCGTAGATTTTTCTTCGCATTTTTCAATACTTCAGGTGTAATCTGGAGGTGGTTAGCGACTTTTTGATATTCTGCCGGATCAGGAAAACGTTCTTTCTGTATCCGCGTCATATAAAGCACTTCCACATCCTGTATGGCATCTTCAATAGAACTTTCCTCTGTTACCTTGATATTTTTCTTTTTCAGATCCTCGATAATCTCTGAAGGCATTGAAAGTTCCGGCGGTGATACTAGGGTTATCTCGGCACCATAAAGAGAAAGGGCATAACAAAGCGAATGTACAGTCCTGCCATATTTGAGATCCCCAGCAAGAGCTACTTTTAAGCCTTCAAGATGACTTTCGCGCTTGATGGTGTAAAGATCGAGAAACGTCTGTGTGGGATGATGGCCTGCACCATCGCCTGCATTGAGTATAGGCACTGCAGAAAACTCAGAAGCCAGTCGTGCAGCACCTTCCATAGGATGGCGAAGGACAATGGCATTACTGTAACCGGCTACAACCCTTATGGTATCAGCAAGGGTTTCACCCTTTGCAACAGAACTTGCATCAACCGAACCAAGACTCAGCACTTCCCCGCCAAGTCGCATCATGGCGGCCTCAAAAGACATCCTTGTACGGGTACTGGGTTCAAAAAACAGAACACCAAGCACCTTGCCTTTTAAGAGGTCGGAACTTGACTTTGACCTGGCAATTGGTTCCATTTCTTCGGCGACCTCCAGAACATGGTCAATCATATCACGTGTGAATTCTTTCATAGAAATGATATGCATATGCTCAAATGACATCAAAATACAGCTCCTTGCAGATTAAAGCTTTAGGAATTATTTTCATAGTAATCAACCGCAGGCGTTTTTTATTCCTATGCGATTATTTGCGGATAGCGTATAAACTTATTGCCAATTATCATGTTCTTTTATACTTGACTCTTTCCGCGGACCGAATGATATAGGGACCGGGGCAGCATCAAAGACTAATCTGGAAAACTTTATAGTGATTCACTTCTATTCTCCAGCCTGAAGAAATCATTATCAATAATTCCAAATAAAAGTTAACAAGGTGATCCTATTAAAACCATAATACAGCTTGCTCTTGATATACTGGAGATAGATAGAGCTGTGCAGATTGCTAAGGAAGCAGTAAAGGGAGATATCGACTGGATAGAAATCGGAACTCCCCTTATAAAAAGCGAGGGCATGGATGCTATTCGTACTCTCAGGAAAAACTTTCCCGGACACACCATCGTGGCAGATATGAAAATTGCAGATACCGGAAGCCTTGAAGTGGAAATGGCTGCAAAAGCCGGTGCAGATATTGTTATGGTTATGGCAACAGCCGATGACTCAACGATTAAAGATGCGCTCCTGGCCGCACGAAAATATGGAGTTCGGCTTATGGCAGATCTCATTAGCACCCCAAAACCTGTTCAGAGGGCCCTGGAATTGGACAGGATAGGTGTGGACCTCATCAATATCCACATGGGAATAGACCAGCAGATGACCGGGAAAACACCGGTAGATCTTGTTTTTGAGATTGCCTCCAAAATCAGGGCTGATATTGCTGTAGCAGGTGGACTGGATGAACAAACTGCAGCCCGGTCTGTTGAAGCAGGTGCTGATATTGTCATTGTGGGCGGTAATATAATTCGCTCTGATAATGTAACAGAAGCTTCCAAAACGATTCGCCATAGTGTAGATAATCCACAATTAAATCAGGCAAAAAAACTCGATATGGACGAAGAAATACGCAAGTTGTTCATGGAAATTTCCACTCCCAATATTTCAGATGCCATGCACCGACAGGGTGCCATGAAAAACATCAAACCCATGCTAAATGATACCAAAATGGTAGGACCGGCTGTAACGGTGCAGACATTCGAGGGCGATTGGGCCAAAACAGTGGAAGCGATAGATGAAGCAAAGGAAGGTAATGTAATAGTAATTTACAACGGAAGTTCTCATATCGCACCCTGGGGTGGACTGGCAACACAGAGCAGCCTGAACCGTGGTATCGCAGGCATTGTAGTCGATGGAGCGGTAAGGGATATAGAGGAAATACGCAAACTCGGACTTCCGGTATTTGCCACTTCCAATGTACCAAACGCAGGTGATCCCAAGGGGTTTGGGGAAGTTAATGCACTGATTAACTGTGGCGGGCAAAAGGTCAAACCTGGCGATTACATCATCGGGGATGATAATGGGGTTGTTGTAGTGCCTGCAGAAAGAGCCTACGAGATCGCAAGACGTGCAAAGGAAGTACAAAAAACTGAAGAAAGATTATTTGATGAAATCCGTAGGGGAGGGACACTTTCTGAAATTCTTAAACTCAAAAAGTGGGAGAAGCAAAAATGATAGTTATTGCCAAGATACTTCTATGCCTGGCATTTCTCGCCTATGCCTCCTATAGGGACATAAAGGAGCGCAGGGTAGGCAATAGGGCATGGATAATTATGCTGGCAGCCTTTTCCCCATTTATAATTTATGAGTTTGCAACTTCATCCAGCCCGGTTACATATCTTATACAAATGGCAATCTCCTTTGGACTAATTTTTGTTTTTTCCTACGTCCTGTTCTATCTGGGAGCATTCGGAGGTGCAGACGCCAAATTGTTGATGGTAATGTCCATTGTGTTTCCTTTCTACCCGGCATTTACTATGGGAGGGACCTATTTCCCCACAGAAGGTGTTCCGATCATGAACTTTTTTACTTTTACAGTATTTGGTAATTCAATACTGCTGACAATAATCGTGCCTCTGGGGCTTTTTATCTATAACCTGAGCCGACCTGACGTTAAAACCACCCTCAAAAAACCCTATTTTATGTTTATAGGCTACAGGGCACCAATAGGAAAGCTTGAAAACAGGCATGTAAAACTCATGCAGCAGTACAAAAAAGATGAAAATGGCAACATTCGGACCTATTTCAGGAGAAGTGGCAAAGAAATAGACAGGGAAACCCTTGAGGAATTAAAAGCATATTCAAAGAAGGGAATTATCGACAATATGGTGTGGGTTACCCCGGGTTTGCCTTTTATAGTCCCTATAACTGCCGGTTTTTTAGCAGCTGTATTTTACGGTGACCTGATCTTTAAACTCACCTTATACTTCATGGCCTGAAAAATCCTCAACAAAAACTTTTGATCTCTGACAAAAATGCGTCACCATATTTTTCCATTTTACATTTCCCGACTCCTGTTATGGTGAGCATCTGGTTTGCAGTTTGGGGTTTGCTGGAGGCCATCTGCTTCAAACTGGTATCCGCAAAGACAATGTAGGGTGGCACATTATCCCTTTTTGCAAATTGCAACCGGAGTCTGCGCAATTTTTCAAATAACTTCGAATATTCACAATCAACATGAGATGACTTCGAAGAAACCTTACTTTGCCCGGATGATTTGTTCTTTGAATTTGTTGCAGCAGATAATTGAGGTATAATTACGTTAGCACCATCATTGAGAGCTGCACGGCTTTTCTTATTTAACTTTAAGACCGGATATCTTCCGCCTTTCACTTCCAGAAATCCCAGGGAGGAAAGCCGATGAGAAAGGTCTTTCCAGTAATCTTGCGGATTGTGGGAACCATTACCATGACAATGGAGTCGGTGGTGACCACATGACACAATTTTTTTAGCCTTTGAACCTGCAATTACCGATGCAACATGTGTTGCCCCGAATTTCTGGTTCAACTCCTTTATGCACTTAAAAATAATCAATGCATCCTCTGTAACATCCACCTGTTGTGGCGGGTTAATACAAACGTCACAATGGCCACAATCTTTTTCAGTGGACTCTCCGAAGTATTCGAGTAAGATTTTCCTTCTACAGGTAACTGTTTCACAGTAATCCATCATGAGGCGTAACTTGGAAAGGGCAATTTCGCGTTCTTTTTTAGAAGACATCTGTTCAATGAAGTATTGCTGTTTATACCAATCCCCTCTCTTGAAAAAAAGGATACAATCACATGGTTGCCCGTCCCTGCCACCCCTGCCGGTTTGCTGATAGTAACTTTCCAGGTCCGCTGGCAGGTCATAATGAATAACAAAACGAACATTGGACTTATCGATACCCATCCCAAATGCGACTGTTGCCACAACCACCTTTATAGTACCATTCAGGAACCTTTCCTGGGCACGGTGCCTCAGATCATCTGACATACCTGCATGATAGAATGCCGCATTGACTCCTAATTTTTTCAGTCTGCCAGCAAGTCCTTCTACGGATTTTCGTGTCTGACAATAAATAATTCCACATGAATCGGGATGAGAGCGCAGGTATGATGTGATTTGTTGATCTACATTCTCTCCGGATTTAACCTCATAATAAAGGTTGGTCCGATTAAAACTTGCTACATACTTCTCAGAACTGACCATATTGAGTTGTTTTGTTATATCACGGGCAACTGCAGGAGTAGCAGTAGCTGTAAGTGCTATTAGAGGAATATCTGGAAAACCGGAGCGCAGGGCACCTAATTTCCTGTATTCAGGTCTGAAATCATGCCCCCACTGGGATATACAATGTGCTTCATCAACGGCAAAAAGGTTGACATTTGCTTTTGCAAGCAATTTAAGAGTAGACGGCATAGCCAGTCTTTCGGGAGCCACATAGAGAATATCGAGTTTTCCCCTTATCAGAGAATCCTTAACATGGTTCATTTCGGAATTGTCAAGGGTACTGTTCATATAGGCAGCGGCAATGCCACGTGAAAGCAACCTGTCAACCTGATCTTTCATGAGGGATATCAAGGGGGACACAACGACAGTAACGCCCTCCATAAGCAGGGAAGGCAACTGGTAGCACAAAGATTTACCGCCCCCGGTTGGCATCAATACAAATACATCTTTTCTGGCCAGCACATCCTGGATAATATTTTCCTGCAGAGGACGAAATTTGTCATAACCGAAATAGTCGTAGAGGGTTTGCCGCATGCTACATAGATTGCACTGAATCCATATAAAGCTGTAAATAGCGGATTGAAAGTATTATTTGCAAACGTTGACGACCGGAAAACATATCTATATAAAGTGAACTACCTCTCCCTAATTAATGTAACGATGTTACATTAATTTGAGGAAGAGGCTTCCCGCGAGTGTTTATATCATTTCGAAATCATTCCGTTAGGAATAATCCCGATCAATAAACCTGTTTGTCGCAGATTATCAACTGTTTGTTGATAGCTCGTCCACAGAGCATTACGTTTGAGATACCTCAATAAAATGTTTACTGAACTATTTGAATCTCTATCCAGAATATTTCCACATACATTACATTCATATGTTCGATTCCCGAGTGGCATATTTTTGATAGTTCCGCAAACACAACATTTCTTTGAAGTATATGATTCATCAATTCTTATTATTCTCTTACCTGACTTTTCAGCCTTATAGGTTAAGAATTGAGCAAATCGTCCCATATGGCCCGAGTTATGGGTACCTCGATTAATACTTCGTTTACGTTTATTTGAATTTGGCTTCTTTGAAGCCATTTGTTTAATGTCAAGATCACCAATAATTATGGTATTGGTATTATTATTATTTTCAATAATATTACGTGTAATTTTATGCTGGTTATCTTTGAGTTGATTGGATGACCGTTTTTTCATCTTAACCAGACAATCGTTTAATCGTTTCCATTTCCTGCTATTTTTATGACAATGATCCCGTCTTGATTGTACCTGTTGAATTTTAGGTTCCCAGTATTTATCAGGACGACGATTAACCAGTTCTGTAAAATCACCATCCGAAGTTACCATTGTTTGTTTTGTAGTACCAATATCAATAGCAAGATATGAATTGTTATTGTTATATTGGATCGATGGAACTTTATAAGTAACGGAAATATAAAACCTGTTATTCTTTTGGTAAATGTTTACCTGATCAATATCCGTAGCCTGTTTGAATATTCGTTCATCAAATAAAACAACAGGTAATTCAAATCTCAAAGGTATCCCAGACGGATGTTTATGTGAAAAATCAATATATAATTTATCATGAATAGAATATCCTGAATCGAGTCGATTGATTCTGGTATCCATTGATTTACGTATAACAATATGATTGTTTGAATCAGTGATCTCAAATCCAGACTGATTGTATATCATCGTAGTGAAATACTGTTTACCTTTGAACTTAGGTAATCTTGCTTTCTTATCACCATTCTTTCTCAAATTGAAGAAAGACTTGTAATCACTATCAAGACATTTCAAAGTACCCTGTAATACTTTGGAATATACCCAGTTATATTCAGGATATTTTTGTTTGAGCCCAGGCAATCCATTCTGTTGTTTAACGTAACTGATTCTGGTTTTGTTTTTATATGCATCACGACGTTCATTCAATCCAAAATTATATACAAGCCTACATTTTCCAGAAATATCCCACAGGACTGATTCCTGTTCAGGAGTAGGTTTAATAAGGATTGGTAATGTTAACTGCATATAATATTCCCATACTTATAAATATATTAAAACTATTTAAATGTTGGTATCCGTTATCGTTTTTATACGGTATGGATCGCTTTCATCCCCCACCTAGCAGCCAGTGGCTGCTTGAGGAGGGGGACTTCCCGCTTAAAATGTAAAAATTGCATCGATACGATTAAGTTATACAAAATACCTAGTAAGCACAAATTATCATAAACCATATGGAGTTTCCTTTCATGGTAAAAACCGAAAAATTCATTCCAAAAGCAATCGAGAAAATTAAAGCCAAAGCACAGGGGAAAACTATCATCGCCCTCTCGGGAGGTGTTGACAGTTCCGTATGTGCAGTCCTTGCACACCGTGCAATTGGTGATAATCTGATACCGATCTATATAGACACGGGTCTTATGAGAAAGGGGGAAACCGAACGAATAAAGGAAATATTCGGTGACATGAATCTCCAAATCATCGATGCAAAGGATCGTTTCCTTGACAGCCTGGTGGGAATCAAGGACCCTGAAGAAAAAAGAAAAGCTGTCGGTGAGACTTTTATTCGTGTGTTTGAAGAAGAAGCACTAGATATTGAGGCAGAATGCCTGATCCAGGGAACCATATACCCGGATAAAATTGAATCCGATGGTGGTATCAAGTCTCATCACAATGTAGGCGGCCTGCCCGAACATATCAATTTCAAACATATTATAGAACCCATTGATGACCTCTACAAGGATGAGGTAAGGGTAGTAGCCCATGCACTCGACCTGCCAGAAGAGATATGTGAAAGAATGCCTTTCCCTGGACCGGGTCTTTCAGTAAGGATAATAGGGGAAGTTACAAGAGAAAAAGTCGATGTTGTCAGGGAAGCAAATGCGATTGTGGAAGAAGAACTGCTTGAACAGTTCTGCCCCTGGCAAACATTCGCGGCAGTCCTGGGCAAAGGGACCGGCGTGAAAGGCGACCTCAGGGTACATGGCTGGATCGTTGCCGTGCGCGCAGTAGGTTCAAGAGATGGTATGACCGCAGAGGCCCTGGAATTGCCCTGGGAGACCCTCAGGAAAATCAGCTCACGTATAACCGGGGAAATTCCCACTGCAGCAAGAGTTGTCTATGACATAACACCAAAACCACCTGCTACAATCGAGTTCGAATGAATCTTAATGATAGAATACTGGAAATTAGACAGCAGCAACGCATTAAAAAGGCCCCAAACAATGAGCCTGCTGCTGTCTGGACAGGCAGAGACCTTCTTCAAGGAGAAGTAACCAATACCCTTACCCTTATTTTCAAGACCAGTGGATGCTGGTGGGGAATAAAAGGAGGGTGCACAATGTGTGGTTTTGTTTATGACAGAGCCTCCACCCCACCTTCACCTGAAGACCTTTTACAGCAGTACGAAAAAGCACTTGAGCGTTCTTCGGGATTGCAGGAATTCATAGTCAAAATATTCACATCCGGCAGTTTCCTGGATGAAAAGGAAATTGATGCAGAGGTTAGAAAACAGCTACTGAGTAAGCTGGAAACAGACGAAAGGATCAAGAAAGTAATCGTAGAAACCCGGCCTGAATTTGTAACAGAAGATACCCTTACTTCCTGCACAGAAGTACTTAAAAAAACCGGTTTTGAAATCGCTATTGGTCTTGAGACAAGCAGTGATGTAATACGCAAACGTTCCATAAACAAGGGTTTTACATATGCAGGATTTTCCCGTGCGGTACACCTTGCTCACGAGAAAGATGTCACTGTGAAGGCATACCTGCTTCTCAAACCACCCTTTTTATCAGAAACCGAAGGAATGGAGGACATTATAGATACGGTAGATGATATTGCCGATCTGGTTGACACAGTATCCATAAACCTGTGTAATGTCCAGAGGGGAACTTTTGTGGAACGCCTATGGGAAAGGAACCAGTACAGACCGCCCTGGCTATGGAGTATTGTCCGGATACTCATCGAGTCCAAAAAGAAACACCCCGAACTCGTGATCACATCCGATCCCGTCGGAGCCGGTTCAAAGCGTGGACCTCATAACTGCAGGGGATGCAGCCACATGGTTGCCGATGCGATCAGGGATTATTCCCTTACACAGGATATCTCGATACTGAAAAACCTCAACTGTGATTGCAAGGAAGAATGGGAAAAAGTACTGGAACTTGACGGGTTAACCTTTGGCTGCCCCATCAGACCCTGAAGCTTAGAATACCATAGTGCCTATCCCGCCATCTGTAAACAGTTCCAGAAGGATGGAATGGGGCACACTTCCATTTATTATATGAACCCTTTCTACACCGTTTTCCACACTTGTGGATGCACTGCGCATTTTGGGAATCATACCGCCACCAATAATTCCCTCAGCAATCAGATCCTCGACCTGGGGTGCAAGTACCCGTGAAATCCTTGTAGTAGTGTCTGAAGGATCCCTCATAAGTCCTGCCACATCAGTCATTAGAATGAGTTTCTTAGCCTGCAGGGATTTGGCAATATCTCCGGCAACCGTATCTGCATTGATATTCAGGGCATTGCCCTCATTATCCACAGCAATCGGGGAGATCACAGGTATGTAGCCCTGTTCTGTAACTATATGGATCAATTCTGGATTGATTATCTCGGTCTCTCCAACCCATCCCAAGTCCACACTGTGCTCAATATCCTTTATCATAATCTTCTGGGCAGGTTTTTTGCGTGCCATTATCATTTTCCCATCTTTACCGGAAAGACCCACACCTTTTGCACCGTGCTGGCCAATCAGGGACACAATTTTCGTATTGATGCTGCCTACAAGAACCATACGGGCGATTTCCACGGTCTCGTCATCAGTAATACGCAAGCCGCCTACGAATTCGGGTTTCTTGCCCATCTGCTCCATTTTTTCAGTAATTTCAGGTCCACCGCCATGTACGATGACCGGATGTATACCCACAAATCTGAGAAGCACAATGTCCTCAACAATTGCACTCATTATTTCGGGATCTACCATTGCGTGCCCTCCAACCTTTATCACCATAAAAGAATCATAAAATTCACGAATGTAGGGAAGGGCTTCAATCAATATATTTTCCTTCTTATACTGGCCTTCTGACATAAAGGCTACATAGGAAAACAATGCTTTAAACTTTTTGTAAAGAAAAATAAGTAAACAAGGGGATATCCCCCTATATGAGCATTAAAAAAGTAATCAGAAATAATCAGACTTGCTCAAGTTTGATTATGCCTGGTTTTTCTTTCCTTACAAAAGGCTTGTTGATCCTGTCAGGCATCCAGTCTGGTTTGTTCTTGGGAGCATCAACTTCCTGTTTCCATCCATAGAAAATATGGACTTTCTTGGTTCCCCTTTCACGGAGCATGATTTTATCAGGGTTCTCCTTGGTGCCTTTACCACGGTTTGCAACTTTAAGAGCTGCCTGCCTTGGTTGCTTTCCTGTAAATACCCCATGTTCGTTTCCTTTCTCATCCCTTAATACAAAATTTCTCGGTTCTGACTTAGACATTTAATCACCTTGTCCACCGTTGCCGGTTATTGATTAGTTGTAATGTTGTTATATATATAATTAACTTTTAATGTTGCCTTTTGATAATGATTTGGCCTAAAATAAACCAAAAAGGTTAATGCGCAGTAGTAAACACATACAATAAATTCGTCAACAAAACATTTACATGCTATGAATAAGTTTCAAATATAGTTTCAATTGCAATCAATTGATTTTACATAATCCGTTTTGAGGTCATTCATATGGAACTCCCAGTATTAGACTTACCAGATGTTCAGGCAAATAAACCAAAAATACCGATAAATCTTACCAGAGTCGGTGTAACCGACGTGAAAAAACTGGTGGAGATTAAGAGAAAAGATAAAAGACCAATCGTCCTTATATCTACTTTTGATATTTTTGTTGATCTGCCCTCTGACAGAAAGGGGGCGAATCTTTCGCGTAATTTTGAAGCTATAGACGAGGTTCTCGAAAAGGCGGTCAATATGCCTGTTTATGAGATAGAAGAACTTTGTGGCGATGTTGCACAGAACCTACTCACAAGACATGAATATGCCACCCAGGCAGAAGTGAGAATGAAAAGTGAGTATGTGATCAAACGTGAAGCACCTGTGAACAAAATGCAATGTCAGGAAGTTGTCGATATATTCGCAGAATCCATTGCCACCCGTGATGAAAAAAACAACATCGAAGTCAAGAAACTTATTGGTTCAGAAGTTGTAGGAATGACTGCATGCCCCTGTGCACAGGAAATTATGTGGGATAAGGCCATGAAAGAACTTACAGAACTTGGAGTGGATGAGAAGACTGTATCCCTTTTCCTCAAAAGGATGCCAATGCCCACCCACAATCAGCGTGGCAGGGGTACAATTTCTATCCAGACAAATTGTGATGTCGAAGTGTCCCTGGAAGAAATAATAAAGATTATCGAAAACTCCATGAGTACAAGTGTCTTCGAATTACTGAAGCGCCAGGACGAAGCTTTTGTGGTAGAAACCGCTCACAGAAATCCAAAATTCGTGGAAGACTGTGTGAGAACAATGGCACAGAAAGTTGTAGAAAAGTTCCCCCACCTGCCCGATGATGCTGTCGTAACTATTAAACAGATAAATGAGGAAAGTATACACAGGCATAATGCATTTGCAGAAAGGGTTGCGGATTTCAGTGATCTCAAAAATGAGATTGCAAATAGTTAAAGAAGGAAATATAGATGGAACATATGGAAATATCTGACATCGATGGACATCCCCTTGAAAAAGGCATGGTGGTGAGGTATCTCAATACCGGGACCCTGGGAGAAATCATCGATATAAAGGAAGATGATGAAGGCACATGGGCCCTGATGAATACCACAGACCTTTACTACAGAGTCGATACGTTGAAAGTATCAGACGAAAAAGTACGAATAAGGAGGGAAAAAGAATACAGCTCCACCGATGTCAAGAATTACCTGCTCAACCAAGACGAGGAAGCCTCTTCCGGAAATCTGGAGAATGTATATCAGTCTACTGGAGGCGGCTGATTACAATAAACCTTCTTTCTCAAGCAACGTCAGGGAGCGCATCCATTCACCCCGTGGCTCCCTTGAAGTACCTACTACAAGCCTTTTTTTATGCCCCAGATCCTCAACCACTCCCCTTACTTCTATTCTTTCTCCTGCTAATGCCTGACCCGAATAAGTGTGCGTATATGAAAGGATATGATCGATCTCCTCATGATCAATTTCATACAATGCAGGATTATCAAAAGCAAATGTCGCATCTGTAACAGTCGCTTTTATTTGTATATGCCCGGTATCTGTCCCCCTTTCCAGAGGCTGATGTATCTGATCCCAATCTCTTGTAAAGAGGAGATCAAAATAGGTGCCATTTACCATTCCACGATTTCCTTTTCTCAATTCATGCAGAAGAAACTCATCATATGAAATTTCAGGGGAGCGTTTTCTGTAAATACGTTGCCACATATTCTCATCGATTGCCTCAATTCGGGAACCGGATAGTTTTGCCCTGTTTATGGCTTCACGTGCCTTAAACCAGTCCGGCCCGTAAACCACAAAATCAATATCCGACATGTCATTTTGTAAACCAGGGAGGATTGAACCGGTAACTCCCTGCTTGTTCATAGGTATACCGGCGTCAGAAAGAACCCTGACTATTGTTTTAATTCGTTCATCCAAGTCAACTACTTCAGGTAGCCGATCTACAGGGCTGAGAATTTCTGAAATCCGTTCCTGTGGAATTATATGTACATCAGTTATCCAATCCGGGTGATGCTTGCGCATGTAACCGAAAGAATCGGCGAAATCGTATTTCCTGTACTTGATTCCATTTGCAAAGCGATTCCCCTCCTCATCCGGAGCATACCTTAGTATTCCCCTTACACCGTCGGAGTGGAAATAATCGACTACCGAAAAAAAACAGTCTTCATCTGTGCGTACAAAATCCCTTAATCTGGTCCTGATCATCCATAGCCTTCCTTTATTAAATGCAAGTGGGAATCATGATAAAGAAATTACAAATACCTGAGCAAAGCAATTTCATTGCAATCCGGGAATTTGGGACATTTTATGCAACCTACCCATACCTTATGCGGCAATGATGCTTTTTCAACTTTTGAAAAACCCTGTCTTTCGAAAAATTCTGGCACGTAAGTAAGGGTAAATGCTCTTTTCACCCCGATGTTTTTGCCCTCTTCGATACTGACATCGAGTAGCATCGACCCAATACCCATTCCAGTGCATTCGGGTTTAACAGCAAAAGACAGGATTTCGGCCAGGTCTTCCCATACAACTTGAAGAGCACAACAACCAACCACTTCACCATTTTCCTCATAAACATAAAAGTTCCTTATGTTTTCATACAGTTCCCCCACAGAGCGGGGTAACATAATCTCTTTTTTCGCATAGCTGTTTATGAGGTCTTTCATGGGAGTTACATCCTCAATTACAGCCTTACGAATTATACCCGGTAACTGCTTATGGATATTAGATACCTCCGAAATAGTAGCATGGTTGTTACGAATGAACAAAAAGATAAATAAAAATATCGAGTCAAAATTGTAATAACCCTGTCTGGAAGATGCACGTGACAGGGATAAATAATATAAAAATTACAAATAATATTATAAAAACTATAATCACTCTTCTGAATCTATTTCTTTATACATTGAGATACCACTACTTTTCAGGTCGCCTTCAAGTAACTCAACATCTTCCATTTCAAGGAATTTAATTGCCACATCTGACAATGTTTTCCTGTAGGATGAAGGCAATTGCAGAGCCTTTAAGCCCTTACACCTGGTGATAATCTGCATAATATCCGTATTGCTCGGCCTGAAAGAAAGATGTACAATTTCTTCATCTTCTTTAAGCGTTTCAATCTCATATTTGGAATTCAACATCCTTATTCTCATCAACTCACCTCTATGAATTAATCGATATTGCACAAATACATATAGTATTCTTAGTATAACAATATATAATTCGTACTTCATAGTATTTAATTATAATAGAGAATAGAAGAATTTACAAACTTGAGTATAAAAAGAAATACAATATAATTAATTACATAATAAGAAAATGGCGGGCGTGAAGGGAGTTGAACCCCTGACTTACAGCTTAGGAGGCTGCCGCCATATCCTGGCTAGGCCACACGCCCGCTTACGACACACCCAGAATGTAAAAACAATCATTTATACTTATTGGTAAAATCGAATCCCGGAAAATTATTTCAGTCAAATTTGCTGGTATATGGTTTAATATCAAGTACAGGGGTACCATCTATAGCATCAAGACCTTCTACTTCCAGAGTTAATCCATCAACTGAAAGCAGGTTCACCGTTGTTATCCCTATACCATTTGGCCGATGGGGGCTCCGGGTGGCAAATAGTCCCACCAATTTACCATCTGTTCGACGTTTTTGCTTTAATTTATAACCCTGACTTTTGTCAAACTGAAACAATATCTGGATTTTCTTAAATTCATCAACTCCATCCAGGGCTTCTGCAAAATCAGGATAGATTTCAATAAAGGAAATTGATGAATACATTTTTTCATCAAATACAGGTTCCTTAAAGGTACTTTTCACATAACCAACAGATTCCGGATAGCATGTGTTTTTCATGTATCAATCATTTCCACTATCAAATAAAAACATGATGGGAAACACTTATGTAACTTGCCTATAGGATTAACGGCTGCTTAATCCATCAACAAAAGAGCATTATTTGGACAATGAGAAACACATTGCCCACAAGCATTACACTTTTGTATGTCTATTTGAACGCGGCCGCCACTATAGAAAATTGCACTCTCACCACAAATAGATATACATTTTCTACAGCCTTTGCATCCAAATACGGCCACATGTGACGCATAAATCATGAAATGTCTTCTGATTTCATATTAGTTAACCCTGATGGGTAAAGAAAAAGTTATATACTGATATATTCATGCAAAAGCAATGGCAAATATTCAGCAAGCAGAAGCAGGCTCTTTTTACAGTTATCTTTCAACCGGCTGCAAAATGTGCCGCGATGGTGCAAAAATGGTATTATACATAACCGGTCATTGCGGTAAGAATTGTTTCTATTGTCCGCTATCAGAAGAGAGAAAAGGCGATGCCGTATATGCCAATGAAAGGAAAGTACAATGCGACGATGAAGTAATAGAAGAAAGCATGCGTATGCAGGCCCTGGGAACAGGAATTACGGGTGGTGAACCCCTCCTTGAAATGGGAAGGGTCCTGCATTACATCAATCTACTGAAAAGCACATTCGGACAAAAGTACCATATTCATCTCTATACTGCCTTACCCGTAGATGAAAAAACAATTAATAATCTTGTTGAAGCAGGACTGGATGAGATACGTTTTCACCCTCCTCTGCAGGAATGGGAAAATATTGGAAAAAGTAAATTTAAAACGGCAATTATCAATTGTAAACAAGCAGGTCTGGAAACAGGAATCGAAGTGCCTGCCATAGAAGGCATTGGAAAGTTTGCTGGTTTGTGTGATAACGTTGATTGTTACATCAATTTCAATGAACTGGAATTTACAGATACAAATTACGAGGAATTGCATCGCAGAGGGTACCGGTTAAAGGACGATATTTCAAATGCTGTAGCAGGTTCACGAGATAGTGCATTAAAAGTTATGAAACTTTTTAGAAGGGGACATTTCTGCTCATCTACGTATAAAGACGCTATACAGCTAAGGAAACGTCTTATCAGGATTGCAGAAAATACCTCACGCCCATTTGACGAAATAACCGATGATGGAACAATCATATTTGGAATAATACATACTAAAAATACTGCTAAAATACTTGAGCAATTGCAGGAATTTGAAGTTCCTGAAGAAATGTATGAACTAAAGGCAAACAATATTGAAATCGCATCCTGGATACTTGAAGATATTGCAGATGAGATCCGGGACATTAGTGATAAAATTGAAATTATTGAAAAATACCCTACCTCAGATGGCCTTATTGTGGAAAGCATGCCTGTTTAAAGTGCAAAAATACCCTTGAACTTAAAATAAAACAATATGTTTTTATGTTAAAATGAATTATAAGGGGCAGTTCAAGCTTTAAAAGGCAGATAAATAAGCATCCCGCATCAGAAAAATAAAAGGTCTTGCGATTGTTTCTTTTCAGGGATACATATTACAAGTTAGCATAAATATATATGCAAAAATAACATAGTTTAGATAGAGGTGTTCGTGCTGGAAACCATAGAAAACCGGGTAAGATCAAGGCTGATAAAATATCTTGGCCGGGATGACACAGGGATACGCAAAGTGGTCCTTAAACTGTTCCTTGACGGCGGGAAATATACCACCAATGATATCTATAAATACCTTCACGAAAAGGATTTTGATATCAGTTACAGGGGAGTTTCAGCTATGGTTGGGCTCATGAACACACGCTTGGGAATCCTGAGTATTGATGTAACCGGCGATCACAATATCTATTTATTAAAAAATGATTACAGGGATATCGTACGCTCAGTACTTGACAATTATTAACATCGCCTGTAGCTCTGATTATGATGTGGCGGATATTACCTAAACTATTGTATAAAGGATATGAATTTGTTCTGGAAAAAAATATTCGTAATTCTAAATTACCGCAGCATATCGCTATTATAATGGATGGAAACCGCAGATACGCCAAAAAACTTGGTAAGTTCACCTCATACGGCCATACTAGGGGAGCCGATATTACTGAAAAAGTCATTGAATGGTCCTATGAAAGCGGCATCAAGGAATTGACAATATATGCTTTTTCTACTGAGAATTTCAACAGGAAAAAAGATGAGAAGAAAAGCATACTAAAACTTATAGGAACCAGACTTGAAGAGATGTGTGTTGATGAAAGGACACATAAAAGACGCCTAAAAGTACGTGTAATTGGGGACAGAACCCTTTTACCCGAAGACCTCCTGCAGAGTATCGATAAAGTTGAGATGGCAACTAAGGACTATGACAGGCTAAAACTTAACATTGCAATTGCTTATGGCGGAAGACAGGATATCATACAGGCAATACGTGAAGTTGCCAGGAAGGTAAAAACAGGGGATATCGAAATGGGTGAAATAACTGAAAAAACCATATCAAGACACCTATATCCAGAAAAAAATTCGGCCGTATCAAACGTTGATCTCATAATCCGTACAGGAGGAAATGAAAGGGTTTCAAATTTCCTTCCCTGGCAAGCATGTGGAAATGAATGTGCAGCCTATTTCTGCGCCCCCTACTGGCCGGATTTCAGGAAAATCGATTTCCTCCGTTCCATCCGTACATACCAGCAGAGACAGGAAGAAAGAAACATTACACTTGCCAACAGGACACTGCATTTTATCCATAATATAGAGAAAAAACTGGATGTAAGAGATATTGATTCTCAACCAAAAAAATTACCTGAAAAAAAATAGCTAAAATTCATAAGAGGCCGGTATCATCAGAAACCATGACGGGAGGGTGATGAATACCGGCCAGCCTTTTTATTGTTAATTGTTCCTAAAGTGGTCCAGTTTTTCATAGCGTTTGGTTCTCTCTATAAGTCCTTTGAAGAATTCATCCATACTGATCACCTCAATAAGAAATAAGAATATAAACTATTTCAAGGACCTCCAAGCAAGATGAAAGTAATATAGAAGACTCTAAAACAGCCACTCTTCAGACAATATTTATTTATTCTTCCAGATAGGTTATGAAAATACCTGGCGTAAGGAGTTGAAAATGAAGCCCGTTGACATTTATGGCAATGTATTTTACAATGAGGATTGTATTACAGGAGCTGCAACTCATATCCCCAATGCGTCGGTAGATCTTATTATTACCGATCCTCCATATGGGATAAAAGGGGACAAATTACACCAGCATTACAACAGGAATGAAAAATTTGTAGTTGATGGATATGTAGAAATCCCGGAAGATAAATATGCAGATTTCAGCCTGGCCTGGATTAAAGAAGCAGAGAGAATTCTCAAACCTGGTGGCTCCATCTACATTGTTTCGGGATACACAAATCTTTACCATATCCTCCATGCCCTGTACCAGACAAATCTGGAAGAGATCAATCACATAATATGGAAATACAATTTTGGTGTTTACACAAAAGCAAAATACGTATCCTCCCATTATCATATTTTATACTATGAAAAACCCGGCAAAAGGCGCACCTTCAATCTGGAATCAAGATATGGAACCTGTGAAAAAACAGACGATGGCAGATCGCTGAATTACAGGGACAGGGAAGATGTCTGGGTAATTAACAGGGAGTACAAACCCGGCAAAGTTAAAAATAAAAATGAATTGCCCTACAAACTCCTGAAGAAAATTATACAATACAGTAGCAATGAAGGCGACCTTGTTTGTGACATGTTCCTGGGCGGATTTTCAACTGCAACTGTTGCAATCGGCCTTAATAGACGCTGCGTTGGTTTTGAAGTATCAGAAACGATGTTTAGAACAAGAACCCGTGAAATTGGCCAGAGCAATGTTATCAAACCAGGATTTATGATACCGGAATTACGCAAACCTGTAATCAAGAACCTGGAAAACCAGGGGAACCCCTGGACTTCACAAGAGGAGGATTACATGTGTACAAGGTACAGGGAATTGCGCCAAAGTGGACAAAACAAAAAAGATACTATAGAGATAATTGGGGAGGAATTGGGCAGGGGAAGATGGAGTATCGAGAAAGCAATTAAGAAAATTAGCAAAATGGATGAAAACAAGCATCCACAATAAAACCAATCATCTTTACTTAATCAGGATAACAATTTAATTCCTGTTGTATAATTAATTGTTTTTGATGTGGGAAATACAAACGAAAACACATTATTTTTTAGCAGAAAAGAATCCAGGTTAGTACTATCTTTAAAAATATCGCTTAGAACAATACTCCTGCGAACACCTTTTATTTCGATGAATTTACGCGGGAAGGTAGGGACATGCCAACCTGTAATATGTTCTATCAGCTCAAGCATCGCAATGATACAATCTCTTTCATTTTCAGTAGATGTCCACTGGCATTGATAACCGGAAAGACCCAGATGATAAGACCTAACCTGACCCCTTGAGATATTCAAACCGGTTCCCTTAAGGAGAGGAAATAGCCATTCGGATAATAAATATTCAAACTTATACGTGTCAATTAATTCGAAAGAATCCAGAAAAGCCTGTGATCTGAAAAAATTCATCACCCATTCATGAACATTCGACCTGAATCTGTGACGCTGTCCATTTACATAAGAAGAATCTGCAAGCCATACAAGGCTTCTGGTCTTTATATCCAGGCCAGCTTCGGATTCAAACAACCAGAGAAGAAAATGAATGGTACTCAAGGGATATTTCCTCCTGTAACTTTGGAGATAGATACCCCTTAGAAGGTTCGGATTCAGCGAATTTGAATGACCTTCAAGGCAGTCTTGACAGCTGGATCCTATTATGTGATGTCCAATGGAGAAGATGCATGGATGATATATGTCCAGATCCACAGCAATATATTTTCCTTCAAGCAACTTATTGTGGAAATCTCCCACAGTATCTGAAAAACTTAATGTCTTGTAGTCATAAACACCAACTATGTCCCATCCAAATTTTGTTTTAAGGAAAGAGGCACTCAGAAGAGAGTCTAGATCGTTGCCAATAATCATGCCCTCAATGTTCTGCGGATTATAGAATGGATCAAAATTGCTAACAATCCTAGAAGGAACATTGCACCTCCTATCCCTCAAAACAGACATATCAATCTCCTTTTAAATCATATAAATCTAAAAATTACACCCATAAATAATCAATTCTCGATTATTGAGTATATGAAGTGAGTTCAAGCATTAATACTTTACCAATTTATTGCCGATTATTGGGCGTTATGCAAAAAAAAGATGAATCCGAGTTAAAAATTACAAACTTTGGCTGGTTCGCAATATTCCATATTTGTACAAAAAGTCCGGTTTTAAATCCAGACCTAACAGGAAAGTTCCCATAGAATTGTTCGGTTCAATACCCATCCTGGATTTAATATAGGAATCACTTAACCTTGAGGGTAATGCAACCATAGCTTCTGAAACACAGGAGATATTCTCAACTTCAGGGAAGGGTTTTGCCTGAATTAACATTTCAAGTTCTAAATCCGGTGATTTCAGGCGTTTGAAACGGTCATTATAAAACACTATGTTACCCATCACACAGCAATCCTTGCGTTTTTCAAGTCGTGCAAGCTCCAGCGGATCACGGATATCTTCACCCACAATTTCATCCCTGTATATGAGTTTCAGATTATTTTCTGGCCAGTCATATTCCTGGTTTGTCAGGAAAGAGACGAGAATCTGTGAGCCAAGTGTTTTTTTTACCCCGGTATTATTTTTTATTCCAAGGCTTCCGGAAGCTTTCTTTTCATCCGAAACCTCAAGCCCAAAAATATAAGACCTGTCCGTTTGATTCAGTAAAAGAGTTTCTTCGATGCCTTTTATTGACTTTAGTGTATTCTCTATTTTACCCCAGATATTATTTATTGAAATGAATAAATCCCCCTTTGACTATGGAGCGATATTTAATCAACTACTTTTGTAATAACTCAATTATACTTAACTATTGTGCAAAACGCAAACCTACCAAATTCACACCAAAAAGATAAAGGAGAGTTTAAGTTGACCTGCAGTAAATCCAAAACTTATCTTCAAAATAACACAGTTAAGGAATGCCTATGTGATATAATGAGAACATAAAACCAAGAAACACAATTATAAAAATATCCTCAGTGATTTAAAAAAGAAGTTTGGTGCGAGGGAAGGGATTCGAACCCTCGAACTCCTACGAGACTAGGCCCTCAACCTAGCGCCTTTGGCCTGGCTGGGCAACCCTCGCACGCTGTTGTTTTTCGCCATAAACGGGCTGATACTATATATACCTTGCCCATTTGCACAATCAACAAAATTACAATTATAGTTTTTTACTTCTGATATTAAATCCTATAAAGGGATAATAGGAAAGAATATCTCCTATTACAATTCACCCAGGATATTATCAAGGGTTGAAGCTTTTGTCCTGATTGTATTCACTGCATTTATAATTAACTCTTCTGCACTATATGAACCATCGGATTCAAGAGTGAAAATAAAAGATGTATCATTCTCACTAACCGAGATTGCATCAATACCGCAGGCTTCTACACACTGCTTGCAGAGAGAGCAATTCAAAAGTCTATCATCCACAACTTCTGCAGATTCCTCACCAAGGGCCAATATATCGCGAGGACAGGCCTCAACGCACTTTTCGCAGAGATCACAACCCTCGATATTGATCACAGGCACATTCTTATAACCACAGGCAACTCCGGCCTGCCATTTAGCATGGTCGTGACCGTAACCCATCTTTGCAATCGCTTCAAGGACAAGTTGCTGCCCGCCTTTAAGCTTAACAACCGGGATGTTGGAATCAGCAGCTTTTACTTTAGGATCTGCGGATACAAGGTCCCCTGAATAAACAGTCTTTTCCTCACCCATTGGTGCTTCCACACTCAATGTGAGGGAAATCGTACAGGCCGGACACCCTTCTTCACAGGAGCACTCTTCATGAGGAGTAAACTCATCGAAGCTTGTCAAAAGAGGTACCAGCGCCAGCCTCAAAGCTACCTGTTCATCATAAAGGACTGAAGTATTGTTGTAAATATTGACTTCATCGATTGCGAGAGTGGGGACATCGGCAAGCATAGTCCGCCTCAATCCGTTCGCAAAAGCTGCATCCACATCTGACAAAATAAATCTGGCAGATCTATCAGACAGCTCAAGTATATCGATATCCATTTTCGGGAACCTCGTGAAATTACAAACCTGTCATATGTGTTACACTGCAATTAGACGCGCCTGCCACCTATTGGACGGGTACCGTCATGTGGCACAGGTGTTACATCCTCAATACGTCCAATCCTGATACCTGCACGTGCGAAAGCCCTAATGGCTGCCTGTGCACCTGGACCGGGACTTCTCTGCTTGTTACCACCGGGAGCCCGGACACGAATGTGTACACCTTCGACACCTTTATCCCTGAGAGTATCAGCAAGCTGGCCGGCCATCTGCATAGCAGTATAAGGAGAACTCTCATCCCTTGCAGCTTTGACTACCATCCCACCGGATGATTTCGCTATTGTTTCAGCACCGGTTATATCGGTAACTGTGATTATAGTATTGTTAAATGAACATTTGATGTGAGCAACAGCCCATATTCCATTTGCCATAATTCAAACCTCCTTCATTCCTCCACAAGGGAAGATGCAATCTGAGCGGGTCTCTCCGGGTGTGACTCGGTAGTCATAGGTGATGTTCCATAGTAATCTATCATCATCTCATCCTGTTTTGACACCAGCATACCAGGGACTGTCAACTTCTTACCACCAATTGCAATATGACCATGGGTAATAAACTGTCTTGCCTGTTTGGGAGTTCTGGCTAAACCAAGTCTGTGGACAAGTGTCTGAAGCCTTCTTTCGAGTATAGCTTCTGTATTTAATCCAAGAATGTCATCGATCTCGGCATCGCCTTTTATCATGGAATAACGAATCAATTTGGATAGAATCTGGTCTGCTTCAGTCTTTGCGTGACCGGTAAGTTCAGCTTCTGCAGAATCAGCCAGTAATCTACGGGCATCTGCCCTGTAACGTCTGAGAATACTGTGTGCCTTCCAGAGTTCTTTTTTATT
Organism: Methanohalophilus sp. RSK; assembly: GCF_003722075.1. Classification (GTDB taxonomy): domain Archaea; phylum Halobacteriota; class Methanosarcinia; order Methanosarcinales; family Methanosarcinaceae; genus Methanohalophilus. Next base: position 62,359 of record NZ_RDSK01000009.1, read on the forward strand.
CCTGAGGCCGTATTTTTTAATCAGGTCAACCTCATTTGCCATACGGGAAGCTTGCCAGGGGTGCTTCGGGGTGTCATAACTTTTTCTTTTCTTTCCGGGATAAACCATGTCGAATCACCTTCATCTTGTTTTACTGACACCTATTGTGGACCCACCGCGTCCTGCGGATTTGGTTCTCTGTCCACGTACCTTCAAACCTCTTTCATGGCGTATACCACGATAGGCACGGACCTTTTTAAGATCGTTCAAATCTTCCCTTATAGTCAGGTCAATATCCTGTCCAAGAAGGTGTTTATTTTCACCTGTCAACAAATCCTTTTGCCTATTAAGCATCCACACAGGAAGATGGTTTTCAAATGTCTCTATAGCTTCATTAAGCCTGGCAATACCCTCATCAGAAAGGTAACCAATGGTTTCTGATGGATCTACTTCTGCACTTTCTGCAATGAGCCTTGCAGCCCTTCTGCCAATCCCCTTGATACCGGTGAGTGCATAAAGGACCTTCTGCTTACCCTGCAAATCAGTGTTCATTATACGTACAAGATGTCTTATTTCTTCGTCTGCCATTATAAACCTCCTTAAGGACACATTCTTGCGTCCCGTAGCCCTGGAACTAAGGTCCAGCACTGCCTTTTTACAGGCTGTGTAAAAACCTATGATACAGACTTACTCGGCCCAATATGACTTTCTCTTATATAATGTTAATGTCTGAAAAAAACATCAGGACAAAGGCTCAATCGGTACTAGACGATATTTGTGCTAACACCTTCCACATAAAAATAAGTTGTGATCAAAAATAGTAGAGACCTGTTTATTATAAGTGATAATTATAAATAAATACCAAACAGACAATTTGTATATACAAAAGGAACCAATAGCCATGACCACCAAAAAACATACTGATACAAAATCTGAAAACTTTTGTGGCCTTCAGATATTGGAATGTCTCGACAGTTTTTACGATCTCCTGGCATCTTCAGAGAATACAGATAAGCTGATGGAGGATATTACAGAACTTCTGGCAGACAGATGTGGTGGAAATCAATATTTTGCACGCATAACTTTTGAAGATAAAATATTTACAAGCACCACCTTCCTTGAGACTGACCTTAAACTTGAGCACAGCATCAACGTCAATGGAAATACAAAAGGCAAACTGGAGTATTTCAAGAACAAATTATTAATAAATACAGATTTTTTGGATGAAGAAGTGAAAATGATTGAATTGGTGTCAAAGGGATTGAACAAGGACATCAGAAACCGAAATGTAAAAGACAAGCGCCGCCGCTATGAAAAAGAGATTGGAAAATTAGAAAACCGATTACAGAATGCAATGGGAGAAGGCAACCTTAGCTGGTGGGAAATGGACATCCCTAGTGGCAAAGTAAACTTTGATCCGGGCAAAGTTACCAGACTGGGATATTCCATTGATGAATTTAAAGATGCGCATTATACTGATTTCATGAAACTGCTGCACCCCCATGATAAGGAAATTGCAATGGAAGCAATGCGTTGCCATATAGAAGGAAAATGTCCTACCTATGAAGTGGACTATCGAATAAAGACAAAGGGTGGTAAATGGAAATGGTATCACGACAGGGGTGCAATTACAGAAAAAGACAAACAAGGGAATCCGGTTATTGTAAGCGGTATTGTAGTGGACATCACAAAACGTAAAAATACAGAACTTGCGATGGAAAATGCAAAAATAGAAGCTGAAACTGCCAACCGCACAAAAAGTGAATTCCTGGCGACAATGAGTCATGAATTGCGCACCCCACTTAATTCCATAATCGGATTTTCGGATATACTACTGGACCAGGTTTTTGGAGAACTGAACGAAAAACAAACCAAGTATGTGGGAAATGTGCTTAAAAGCGGCAAACACTTGCTCGAGCTCATAAACAGCATCCTTGATATATCAAAAGTAGAAGCAGGAAAAATGGATCTCCAGTACGAGATGTTCTATTTTGATGATGTGTTCAGAGAAGTTAAAACAATCATTTCACCACTGGCATCCAAGAAATCCATAAACTTACAGATAGAACCAGCCGAAAACATTCCAAAAATAAAAGCAGATAAAGGAAAAATTAAGCAAGTGCTTTATAATCTGTTAAGTAATGCGATAAAATTCACCCCGGAGGGAGGGAATGTTAGAATTATTCCTACCACATCCGAAAATATGGTGCTTGTGGCTGTAGAGGATACAGGCATAGGCATTGCTGAAAATAATCGGGACAAATTGTTCAAACCCTTTGTCCAGCTTGATTCATCGGCAAATAGAGAATATGAAGGTACAGGACTGGGTCTTGCACTTATAACTAAGTTCATAGAACTTCACGGCGGATCACTTGAAGTGAAAAGTGAAGAAGGAAAAGGCAGCACATTTACATTTTCCATACCTGTTGATCCTGCAGAAACAAACGAATTGATACCGGAAGATAAAGTTGAAAAGAAAATACCTGAGACGAAAGTGGATGAGGAAACCTTTGTCGCTGCACCTCACAATCCTAAAGGAGACGACCCGGTAGTTGTCGTTGCTGAAGATGATCCAAAATCAAGAGAACTTCTACTTGCGATGCTGAGTTCTAAAGGATACCATGCAGTCGGAGTGGAAAGAGGAGATCAGATAATAAAAAAGGTCCGGGAAATCAAACCGCTTGCCGTCACCCTCGATATAATGATGCCGGGCCAGGACGGCTGGACCGTACTTGATAGACTCAAAAAGGACAGCCATACACGGGGCATACCTGTTATCATGATATCCGTACTGGACAAGGCCAAAATCGATAACATGTGGATGGCGGAGGATTATTTTGTAAAGCCTGTTGACAAAACAGACCTTATCGAAACACTTGAAAGAGTCAGGAAAAATATGAAACCAGAAGAGACAACGATTCTTGTGGTGGATGATGAGGAACAAGATAGGGAACTTATCCATTCCATGCTGGATTCGGAAGGTTTTGGGATACTGGATGCTGCCGGAGGAGAAGAAGCTATCAAAATTCTCCAAAAACAGCAACCTGATATAGTCCTGCTTGATCTGATGATGCCAGAGTACAGTGGCTATGATGTTATTGAATATATTCAAAACCTGGATTCGACTTCGAATATATCTATTATTATCTGTACGGCACAGGAACTTACCGAAGAAAACAGAAAAATGCTTGACGATAATGTTGCCTGCATTATGCATAAAGGAATGTTCCGACGTCAGGAACTTGTACAACTGATCAATAATCTCAAAACTATGAAAAATTAATTTACCAGTTTTGTATAAACCAGGATTAACTGAGAAGTCCAGGATGATTTGTTATATTAGGATTGTAATCGGTAATACCAAATAGGATACAACAGATACCATAATACGGTGATCGATATGAATAATAAAAAGAAAATACTAATGGTAATCGCCCAGGAAAATTTCCGTGACGAAGAATTCCTTCAACCCAGAGAGATCTTTGAAAAGGCAGGATTTGATATAACCGTTGCAACAAACCAAAATAAAGTTGCCAGAGGGATGCTTGGAGGTAAAGTCAAGCCCGACACAACCATTTCCTCTGAAAAGGCAGATAGCTATGATGCCATCGTTATTTCAGGAGGCGGAGGTGCAAAGCAATATCTCTGGGATAACAAGGAACTGCATGAAATTGTCCAGGATGCCTACAAACAGGGGAAATTAATCGCTGCTATCTGTATATCGCCGGTAGTGCTGGCAAAAGCAGGAATACTGAAAGGCAAAAAGAGCACCGTATTCAATGATCCGGAAAGCGTAAAACAGATCAAAAAGGCAGGAGCCGAATATAAGGACCAGGATGTTATCAGAGACGGCCATATAATCACTGCCAGAGACCCAAAAGCTGCCCGCTCATTCGGCAAAGAGGTTCTGGAATTCCTGAAAGAATAATCTACCTTCTTTTTTTTGATTATTAGAAAAATAGAGAGACGCTGAGGGGGAGATTCGAACTCCCGGGGCGCAGAGCACCACCGGTTTTCAAGACCGGCGCCGTAGGCCGCTTGGCTACCTCAGCATAATGAAAAACAATCACAAGCAGCTGGTGAACAGCGCTTATGATATAAAAAATTGGCGAAGAATTACTCTTCACCTGATTCATTAGCTTCGCTTTCTGCTTCTGCCTCTTCTGCAGGGAATCCTACCGGATAAGTCTCGACAAATTTGACTTGTTCCATTCCGATGTTTTCGATTATTTCAGAAGCAATCCTGTTCTTTGACATGAGCCAGCGCTGGTTGAAACTCAGTGCAACGGGGATATTGATAATGGCAGTCTTATCTTCAACTTCAACTTCGATTTCTGGTACTCCTGTGTAAAGGGAAAGCAGACCGTTAATTTTGTCGACATCTCCTTCGAGTTTCTCTTCAATGGTGTATTCATAAGTTACTTCTTTGCCTGCAAGGGGATGATTGAAGTCAACACGTGCACGTCTTCCGATGACCTTGGTGACCACACCGCGTTTTCCTTCTATTTCTACACCCATCCCGGGAGTTGCTTTACGGTCCTCGAACTTATTCAGGGAAATAGTCTCAACCTGCTTGGGATCATGTTCTCCAAATCCTTTTTCAGGAGGAATAACAAGTTCTCCATTGTATCCAACATCCTTGCCAACAAAATCCTCGTCAAGTCCTTTAATGGTATGACCGGCACCTACAACTACCACATCACCGCCATAAACTCCACGTGGATTGAATATCTGGTTTTCCTTGGCCAGCTTCTCATCGGTAGTGTCAAAAATCAGGTCGCCTTCGAATTTACCAGTATATGATACTTTTATGAAATCTCCGTTCTCGATTGCCACTATAATCAACTCTGAATTTAGTTTTGGTATGATATGTTAAAGGTCTGTCCCGTATAGCCTTCTGCCTTTATATAACTTTTTGGAAACTAGACGACAGGATGAACGGGTAAAACGACCATATGAGTCATTTATGCAAGAATAGTGCAACAAAACATGCTATATATATTTTTCTCATAATAATGACGAAAATGAAATACATTTAAAATAAAAATAACATCTCAATTATAATATGTATGGACTTGATTTCTATACATTGACAACAATATTATATATTCCACAAAACATATATAAGTTTATATATGTTTAAAAAAGAGCACTCCATTGAAATATAATTTTGCTAATTAAGGATGGAGAAGGGATGAATATTAATGGTTACAGAAAAGTCCGTACAGGGTTACAATTTGAATTATCTTAAGCCCGGGAACAAATATAAAGGCACTGATATTTCCACAGTTGCAACAAGCTTCGAAGAAATAATCAATAAAAGCCCCATGATTGTTTTTTTTTGGGAGGGGGAACAGCGTGTCAGGACAAATTATGTATCTGAAAGAGTAACAATTTTTGGATACAGGCCTGAAGATTTCCTGGAAGGGAGGATGACATATAATGAATTAATCCATCCCGAAGATCGCAGCTTTGTCAATAATGAGTTTGAAAGTTTCCGGAAAAATTCGTCAAATCAGTTTACCTGTGAATACCGTGTTGTAGATTCTTCAGGCAGCATAAAATGGATTTCAGAGATTACATTCCCCTGCAAATGTGATGATAATCTGGAATACCATGGAATTTTGCTTGATGTAACAGACCGTAAAATGTCCGAGAGGACAATTCTGGAAAAAGAACGTGACATATCCATCCTATATTCAGCATCTGCTCTTGCATCAGAATCTCTTGATGTGGATGACCTCCTTGATGAAATGCTAATGGAAATGGGAGACCTTCTTGACATTACTGCCGGTGGGGTATACATAATAAATCCAGAAGAAAAGGAGGCAGTGTTGCGTGCCTATATAGGTCCTGAAAGAGAATATCCTGAAAGCATTCACTATTCTGCAGTCGAAAACATGTTTGATAATTCTGCAGGTTCTCCATCCAGCCCCCTTGTTGCAGAAGATACTTTCCATTACCAGGGCCAAATGCAGCGCAAAAAGTATCTTTTATTCCGCCTCTATTCCAGGGAAAAAATAATGGGTTTTATCCAGCTTTCTATCCCCCTCAATCATGAGGTCAGTGAAAAAAGCCTGCAAGTATTGGAGCATGTAGGCAAACACATCGGGATTGCAATTGAAAATGCCCAACTTTTCGAGATAACCCAGCGAGCCTATGAAGACCTTAAAAATCTGGATAAGCTAAAGAGTGAATTCCTCGCAAACCTGACCCATGAACTGAAAACACCCCTGATATCTATCAAGGGATTCAGTGACCTGCTTGATAAAGGACGACTGGGTGAATTAAACGAAGACCAGAAAAAAGCAAATCTGGCAGTTGTCCGTAATGCAGACCGGCTCAAAAGGCTAATTGACTCCCTGCTTTATATGAGTATGGAAAAGGAGGGGAAATACCAGTATCACTTCGAAGAAGTTGATGTTGGTGAAATCATAAAGGATGCTATGGATAAAATGAAAGTCCACACAGAAGGAAAAGATGTCGATATAGGCATTGATCTCCAAAGTAAACTCTCCCCTATCTGTGGTGACAGGGAAAGGCTAACAAACGTTTTCCTGAATATACTGGACAATGCCTCAAAATTCACACAGGGATCCGGTAGAATAAAAATTACCCTGAAAGAGGAAGAAGAATATATACACATAAAGATAAAAGATAATGGTATAGGCATACCAAAAGAAAAACTTCCGCGTATTTATGACATGTTTTACCAAATAGATGGCTCCACAACCCGCATCTATAATGGTGTTGGCCTGGGACTCCATATATGCAAAAAGGTAATCGATATTCATAACGGAAGTATATGGGCAAGGAGTATGGAAGGATTGGGTACTACAGTTCATGTGAAATTACCCAAGACCTGAATTTGTATTGTTTTTCAGGGTCTTTTTTTCATATATACCCAGAAAACACTACCCTGCCCTTGCGGGTTATCTTCCACTCCAACGCTGCCGCCATGTAAATCGACAATTCTTTTTACTATTGCAAGGCCAAGACCTGTACCCTTTATGCTTCCTTTTTGTGCTCTGTTAAACCTGTTAAATATGTATGGTTTATCGTCATCAGCAATTCCAGAACCCCCATCCGTAATCATTACTTTAAATGAATCGTCATTATCATGTACCCCTACATGAATTGAACTTTCAGAGGGGCTATATTTGATTGCATTTGAAAGCAGATTGATAAAAACCTCCTTGATTATAGGATTGGCCTTTAGAGGATATGGCTGTTGCAGATCGTGTATTATATCCATATTTTCATTTTCAGCCAGAGGAGCCATCTCTGAAATGCAGGAAGTTAATATTCGACCCAGGTCCATCTTTTGCAGTTCAAGGTTTTCAGTAGATTCAAGTTTGGACAGGTAAGCTGTGTTTTCGATCATATCGATCAAGCGTTCTGTGTTATTCCTGATCCTTGATAGGAAATGAATCTTTTTTTCTTCCTTTTCTTTCTTTATGAGTATGTCTGTGAAACCTTTCACGATATTTGCAGGATTTAAAAGATCATGGCGCATTATATCGGTAAAAAGGTCCTTCATTTCGTTAGATTTCTCCAATTGACCTGCATAATCTATAAGGGAGATTTCAGCCTGTTTTCTTCGTGTAATGTCCTGTGCAGTAAAGATTACCTTTTGGGGGGAATCTTTCAAATCCAGTGGCTGAGAATTGAACTGTATACAGATGTGTTTTTTATTGCATACCCAGTGCAACTCTGTGGAAAATTGTTTTTCAAGAATATCTGGCCCTAAGTCCTTATCAAGATACTTCGAAGATCCTTCAGTGCATATAGAAAACAGGGATCTACCTACAATATTTTCTCTCGGAATACCAGTAAGTTCGGTCATGCCTTTATTAAAATCAATCAATTCCAGATCTTTATTAAGCACACCGATACCGATAGGAGCATTGTCATAGAGAGCAGAGACCCAGAAATTGGCAGTTTGCAGTTCGGAGGTACGTTTGTCCACAAGTTCTTCCAGATGTTTGCGATAACTTTCCAGTTCCAGTTCGTACTTTTTACGTTCGGTAATATCTCTGACTATACTGAGCATGATACTATTTTCTTTATCAAGTACAGAAGAACTGATCTCAACATCAATAACTGAATCATTCATATGTTTCATTTTCGATTCGAAACGTGTAGATCCTTCATTCAATGTTTTCTGGATTGCTGATCGTGACTGTGCCATATATTTAGATTCATGAGGATAAAGATCAGCAAATTTCATAGATAACATATCAGAATGGGAACAGCCAATTATTTTGCAGGCACTTCTATTGGCATCTATTATGTCACCTTTAGAAGAGTGGATTAAGATAGCATCGTTTGATCTGTCAAAAAGAGAACGGTAAAGATGCATTGTATTATCAAGCATCATATAGGTCTTACCACGTTCCTTTGCATTGAATATAGAATCAAACAATATCCTGAGGAGATCATCACTATAGGATGGCCAATGTTTGTTTTTTGTGGCCGAAACTACACCGATAAATCCTACCAACTGATTTTCGACATGTACAGGCATAATCTGAGCCGATTCAAGATCCAATGTTGTCAAGAGTCCCTTCAGATTTTTTTCAGAATCTGGAAGTTGCTCTATAGAATTCACATAATATGGCTCATTTTTCTGGAATTTCTCAATTATAGTCGGGAATTGTGCAGTTGACAGTGAGCTTAATTTATCCATTTCCAATTCGCATCTACCTTTTAAAAGTGGCACGCAAGTGTAATGTGTTAGATGCATATTATTTTCGCTATGGTTTAGTTCATAGATAAAAATTGAATCTGCATCAAGAATTCCCCTGATCTTTTCCAGAATTGGTTCTATAAGCAGACCAATATCTTCAAAAAACGGGTCTACGAACTGATTGCACGCTCTTGCTAGAAAACGAAACGCATTGGACTGTTCCTGAGAATGGATTTCTGCCTCTTTTCTCCTGTTTATTTCACTGAGTAAACCATTACTTCCCAAAAAATTCCCCATTTCATCATATATTGGATCTATATGATTCTGGAACCAATGCAACTCTTTACTGTAATTCTGAATACGCATCTGTGCTTTAAGAGGTAAGATATTCACTGACTTTATTTTTTTAAATATATTCAACCACTCATACCTATCATCCAGACATAAATAATCTGTAAATGGCCGGGAAATCATTTGTTCAGGACGTAAACCGTATTCTTGAATCTTGGGTGAAATATAGACAATTTTTCCTTCACTGTTTAGGGAATAAGGAATTTCATTGGTACTACCCAAAAGGAAATCGTAATCATACCGGGCTTTTTTCAATTTGATTTCCTTATTAATAAATACAGACAAAATTTTTGCAATAAACTCAAGTTTTTGTTTTTCATCAGAAGTGAAAGGTTCGTAATTATTTTTCAATGAAAGGTTATTATAAAATAACTCAAGACATAACTCATGGCTTTTCTCTTCATTTTTGGATATATGCGAAGAAGAGATTTGATATTCACCCTGCTTAAAGCCAGGAGACTTATAAGAATAAGGACCAAACAATATCCTTGCAGATGCCTTCTCCGGATACCGAAGTACTTGAGGAAGGGCTTTTGCAATTTCTTCCATCTTTTGGTCAAATGATATATCCTCTGCCAGAATTTCGTAAAACATATCGTCAAATAATGAATTATGCATGCTAGTACCCATTAACACCATACCAACTCCCATTTGCCATATATTTCACCAAATATAATAACTCTTTGATTCACAAAAACAAAAAAGAATTATATCCAATAACCAGAAGTAATATATATATACTCTAATATTACCAATTGATATTAACAGAGGTAGATTTCATGGTAGAAAAATCCATAGAGGAGATAAACAGGAGAATAAAAGAGGGTAATGTCAATGTTGTGACGGCTGAGGAAATGGTAGGTATATTGGGAGAACTGGGTGCAAAAGAGGCTGCCAAGGAAGTTGATGTAGTTACTACCGGTACATTTGGAGCAATGTGTTCCTCAGGAGTCTGGCTCAATTTCGGACACCCAGAGCCACCAATGAAAATGAATAAGGTTTTTTTGAATGGTGTGGAAGCCTACTCAGGCGTAGCTGCAGTAGATGCCTTTATAGGCGCAGGACAACTTTCCGAGACTGAAGGTTTCGATTATGGTGGGGCCCATGTAATTGAGGACCTGATACGCGGAAAATCCATTGATCTTCATGCCACATCTTATGGTACTGATTGTTATCCCAGAAAAACGCTTGACACTACACTCAACATATATGACCTGAACCAGGCAATTATGATCAACCCCCGTAACGGGTATCAGAAGTACAATGTTGCTACTAACGGGATAAACAGAACGATTTACACATATATGGGTTCGTTACTTCCCAACTATGGAAATGTAACCTATTCCGGCGCCGGCGTACTGTCACCATTATCCAATGATCCTGATTACCAGACAATAGGAGTTGGTACCCCTATCTTCCTTGGTGGGACAAAAGGACATATTATTGGGGAAGGAACACAGCACAGCCCGGAAACTAATTTTGGTACATTGATGCTTAGGGGTGACCTGAAAGATATGAGTGCCGATTATATTCGTGCGGCGAATTTCCATGAATACGGCACTTCCCTCTACGTTGGGATGGGCATACCTATACCTATCCTGAATGAACAACTTGCACAATCAACCGCAGTTACAGATAAAGATGTAGTGACAAACGTACTGGATTACGGCGTGCCAAGTAGGGACAGGCCTGTTCTCAGAAAGGTCAATTATGAAGAACTACGCACCGGTAGCATCGAAATAAACGGCAGAGATACACCCACATCCTCTATGTCAAGTTTCAAAAAATCACGTGAGATTGCAGGGGAACTGAAAAAATGGGTCGCAGCTGGAGAATTTTTTGTAAACAGCCCCTCCCAGAGACTTCCTGCAAAAGCCACATGCAAACCAATGAGACAAACAACCAGAAATCCATTAGTACAGGATATAATGGCAAAAGATGTAGTAGTCATCGATGAGAATGCAACCTTCCATGAAGCAGCTAAAATGATCATGGAAAATACTTTTAGCCATTTGCCTGTTGTCTCAGAGGATGGAAAACTGGCAGGTATTGTGACTGCATGGGACATATCCAAAGCTGTTGCTGAAACGGGATGTAATTATGTGAAGGATATCATGACAAAAAAGGTTCTCACCTCCAATGCCACTGATCCCATAGATATTGCAGCACGCAATCTTGACATGAAGGATGTATCAGCAATGCCTGTGATAGATAATGACGGATATGTAATCGGTATAATCACGAGTAATGATATCAGCAAACTGTTTGCGAGGAGGCGGTGAGAATGATGATAAAAATCAACATTTCATCCAATGTCATAGGTGAGCCCATACTTGCAGAATCAATGATTAAAACTAGAACTGCCCTGAACATCTCGCAGGCACATTTCGATTCCACTTACGGAGAGATAATTGCCGAGGTCGAAACTGACGATTTCAAGGCTATAAGAAAAGCACTGGAATCAAAGGGTGCTAAGGTAACAGTTCTAGATTATCCGATAGTCAGGGATGAAGAAGAATGCGTAGAGTGTGGAGCCTGTATATCGGTTTGTCCTGCACATGTGTTTTCCTTTGATGATGACTGGGGTATTGCCCAGAATACAGAAAAATGTATACAGTGTGGCACCTGTATCAAGATGTGTCCGCATCGTGCCCTGAGCCTTGAGAAATAAGCTCCTCACAAAGCATGAAAGAATATTACCATCTCAAGGAAACGATAGTTAGCATCCATGCAGATGATGCCAGCCATGTGAAAGCAGCCAAAGAAGCTATTGGCTTCCACAGGTCATTACTTGAGGATTATATTCGAAGGGACCCTTATTTTCAGATTACACTGGAACCTCATTCATGCTCCGAAGATTCTCCTGAAGTCGTTAGGAGAATGACAGATGCTTCAAGTACAATGGGCCTTGGTCCAATGAGTGCCGTGGCCGGTACGATTGCTTCACTTGCTGTTGAAGCAATGGTAGAGGCAGGGGCAAGTTTTGCACTGGTTGACAATGGAGGAGACATAGCCTATATAACAGACCGACAGATTGTGGTAGGTATATATGCGGGAGAATCCGCAGTAAAGGATATTGGGTTTGTGCTTGAACCTATTGACAATGTGGCCGGGATATGTACTTCATCAGGCACTGTTGGCCCATCGATCAGTTTTGGAATGGCAGATGCTGCAGTCGTTTTTTCAGAAAATGTATCCCTTGCTGATGCTGCTGCAACAGCTCTTTCAAATGCTACTGATACTGGTAAGGAGGCAGTGGAAAAAGCATTTAAAGTAGTAGACGGGATTGAGGGAATAAATGGTGCCTTTGTTATTCAGGGCGATTATGTTGGTATGTGGGGAAATCTACCCAGGCTTAACAAAACCCGTGTAGATTACGATTGTATCACAAAAGGATGATATAAATGGATACCCTTATATACAACTATTTATAAATAATAAGTCAGACGAATGTAAGAATTCAGTCAGATCAAAGGCGGGTGCTTGGCCGCTGAAAGTCGGACTTAATTCGAACGAATGTCGAATGCCTGAGGGCTACAATAATTAAGAGATAAATTTCAGGTTTCCAAACAACAATTGGTCCTGATTGATTTACATGTAGTTCCGGCGGGATTCCCGTCCGTAAGTGAAGTATGCGGGCGGCCATGAGAGAATTAATTGGGGATAGCGGTAAGAGTTTCTTCGTATATCGGGGATGCTGGATACCCTGTCATTACCTAAAAAACCGTAACGTCACGAATCATCAAGAGGGGATGAATGTGCAGTCCATGGTGCAAGATGCATTAAAACTATCAGAACAGGAAAGAGAGTATCGCAAGAATTTTGAAGAGGAAGACGATTTTGAATTCGGACTTCCCAGGATAACCATTGTTGGTTGCGGAGGCGCCGGAAACAACACCATCAACCGTCTGTATAATATCGGTATCGAAGGTGCCGAAACTATTGCTATAAACACAGACAAACAACATCTTGATCATATACGTGCTGACAAGAAGATCCTTGTGGGTAAAACCTTAACACGTGGACTTGGTGCGGGTGGCTTCCCGGAAGTCGGGGCCAAAGCCGCAGACCTTGCCCGCGGAACCCTTGAAGAAGTATTCAAGGAAAGTGACCTTGTTTTTGTAACTGCAGGAATGGGAGGAGGTACCGGTACCGGTGTGGCCCCTGTTGTGGCTGATATCGCAAAAGAACAGGGAGCAATTGTAGTAGGTATGGTTTCCAGTCCATTCAGGGTAGAAAGGGCCCGTGCTGTGAAAGCAGAAGAGGGAATTGAGGATTTCCGTCATGCAGCAGATACTGTTATTGTACTTGACAACAACAGGCTTCTCAACTATGTACCAAACCTTCCTATCGAGCAGGCGTTTTCAGTAATGGATCAGCTAATCGCTGAAACCGTAAAGGGAATCACTGAAACGATCACACAGCCATCCCTTATCAATCTGGATTACGCAGACATACGTGCTATTATGGGCTGTGGTGGAGTGGCTGTAATGCTTGTCGGGGAAAGTAAGAACCAGGACAAGAGTGAAGATGTAGTCCGGGCAGCTTTGAATCACCCACTTCTCGATGTCGATTACCGCGGAGCCACAGGTAGCCTGGTACATATTACCGGAGGACCGGACCTGAGTCTCAAGGAAGCTGAAGAAGTTGCAGCATCCCTGACATACGAATTGTCCTCAAATGCAAATGTAATCTGGGGAGCCAGAATTCGCGATGACTATGAAGGAAAGATTCGTGTAATGGCCATTATGACCGGAGTGCAGTCAGCACAGGTACTCGGACCTCAATATCAGGCCGATATTGTAGAAAAGAATACCGAATCACGTTATACCAGGGTTCCAAATGGAAGCCGTCAGGTAGTTGAACCTATGAATCGCTCTTCTGACAATGGCGGTTCTATCATAGACATAATTAATTAAAATCTGGAAAGATGCATCAAAAGCATCTTTCACAGATACTTATTTTTAATATCCAACCGATTCTTCTCCCATGAAAATTCTTGTAGCTACAGGTCAGCTGGCGGAAAACACAGTTCGTCATGCGGTTGGTTCTGACACAAGTGTACTTATTGTGGATACTGATGTGGCTGCTTTCATCACTCCACACAGGTTAATTCATTCCTATAAAGACAATAATTTTAAACCCGGACAATTTGATATGGTCCTTGTTCCCGGTCTTGTCCCCGGTGATTTCACAGGCGTTGCAAACAAAATAGGTTGCCCTGTCTACTTAGGTCCAAAACACGCTTATGATCTGGGTTACGCGATACGGTTTGCAGGAGATGTGCAATTTTCAAATGAAGTCCCTGCTTGTGAATTGCTTAAAGATATACGCCAACAGGAAGCATACAAAAAATTGGGCCAGATGGAAAAGAATGCTTTTGCTCCTTTAATACTCAATGACACCAAAATAGGGGGCAATTCCCAAATGAAAATCATGGGCGAAATCGTTGATGCGGGAAATATGGATTGTGACCATCTTCAGAGTAAAGTGGCAGAATTCACCCGTAAAAGTGTTGATATCATCGATCTGGGTATGGCTATAGATACACCCCCTGAAAACGTCCATGAAGCCATTCTCAATGCAAGAAAAGTGACCGGACTACCATTAAGTGTGGATACACTGGATTCTGGCCATATACGTAGTGCAATTGATGCTGATATTGATATGATCCTCAGCCTCAATGACACAAATATTGATGAGCTTGGAGATGAGATCGCGGCAAAGGGGTGTGCGGTTGTGATCATCCCCGACAGTGGCAGCAAATATGACACATTGGTGCAGAATATCAAACGAGCAAAGGACTTAGGAATTGAAAATATAATTGCAGACCCTGTGCTGGATCCAATTGGCCATGGATTTACATCTTCTGTAGAAAGATACAGAAATTTCCGTGATACTTACCCGGATATCCCTCTATTCTTTGGGGCCGGCAATGTTACAGAACTTATGGATGCTGATTCTATAGGTATAAATGCAACCCTGTGCGGAATCGCACATGAGGTCGGGGCAGCCATTCTTTTCACACCCGAATACAGTGATAAGACCCAGGGTTCCATTGCCGAGCTAAAAACTGCCTCTTCAATGATGAAACTGGCAGAGGAAAGGCACAGTTCCCCAAAGGACCTGGGAATTGACATGTTCATGATCAAAGAAAAACGAAAGCGACCGGATATAGATATGCCCGATGATGCATCTACTGCAAAGAGTAACCCCAACTGGCAACTGGATCCAGCCGGAGCATTCCATATAGGAATTACACATATAAATGATGGAAAAAGGTACATAGTCGCAGAACATGCAAAGGAAACTATCATCGGTAAAAATGCTGCAGAAATCCTGGACATGATAATAGATAAAGGACTTGTCACAAGTCTTGAGCATGCCGGTTATCTTGGAAGGGAACTGGAAAAAGCTGAAATTGCGATTGAATTTGACAGGAGCTATGTACAGGACGATGATTTTTAACAGGTGATCTCATGAAACTTGATTCAAAAGATAAAAAAGAAATTGCTGACATATTGGCCGGGAAATACTTTTCGCAGAATGAATGGAAATGGGTAAACCTTGCAAAGGACATGCCCAGAATTCAGAAAGCCTATGAAGAAATTAAGGATCAGTATGATTCCTACCCCTATATGAGTAAAGATTGGTATGTAGAAAATTCTTCTACGAAAAGCCTGCATATGTGCAGTCGCTGGGATGAACTCCGGGATATGGTTGATTTCTTGAATGCTTATGCGGAACAATTTGATTTTTTGGTTGGAGCAAACCGCAAGATGCTGTGCATAAGTTCTACTGAGGAATTAAGCGACAGGCAAAAGACAGCTATCTCCGAGGCCAGGAAACTCAGGTATACTGTTTTTGTATTCACTGCAAGAGTCCCCGATGACATGGAATTCGAGCTGTCCCAGATTGGGGGCGGCATGTGATTGACGAAATAGGTTTATAAGCAATACCAAAGTAGCAATTATTCCCATGCATCCCGATGAAATATATGATGTGGTAGTTGTCGGAGCCGGCCCTGCGGGCACCACAGCTGCAATGTATGCCGCACGGGGAGATGCATCCGTTTTACTTGTGGACAGGAAAAAAGACATCGGTGTGCCCCTTCAATGCGGTGGGTTTATGCCCCATGCCGATACCCTGCATGAACTTGTGCCCGATGCAGACCTTCCCTACACCCTGCTTGATTATCCGAAGAGCTGTGTGCATGCTACCAGCAATTACCAGCGTTTTATTGCACCCGACGGCTACTCAAAGGGTTTTGAAGTAGAGGCTGATTCACTAGACAGGAGACGGTTTGACAGACACCTGGCATCCCGGGCAGCTGAAGAAGGCGCCGAATTGATGGTTGGAACCAATGTCACAAATGTTCATGGAAATGCAATTGAAGTGGACGGAGTCTTTGGACCATCGACAATCCGGGGCAAAGTCCTGATAGGTGCAGACGGTCCAAATTCTACTGTTGCAAGAGCCCATGGCATGAAACGGGAACATGATCCAATGGGAATCGGAACGGCTTTTGAGTATGAACTTGCAAACACCGGGGCGGACAGGGATGCCGTAGAGATGTATTTCGGAAAAGAGTATGTTCCCGGTGGATATGCCTGGATTATTTCACAGGGAGGAAACACCGCAAACGTCGGTGTGGGGATACGGGAAGTGCTTTTCGAGAAGAATATGTGTGCCCGGGATTATCTGGAAAAGTTCATGAACAAACATCCGATTGCCAGCGATAAACTGCAGGATGCAAGGATACTTTCCGTGGTTTCCGGAGTGGTGCCGGTAGGGGGTGCTCCCGAGAAAACTGTCTCAAACAATGTAATGCTTGCCGGTGATGCTGCAGGCCAGTTGATCGCTACCAACGGCGGAGGGATTCCCACGGCGATGATAGGGGGAAAACTGGCAGGAGAAACGGCTGGAAAATATATTGCAGGTAAATGCGAACTTTCCATTTATGAAAGGAGATGGAGGGAGCAAATGGGACTGGAGATAAAAACTGCTGTTTATATCCGGAAAATGATGGACAACCTGATGAGATCTGACAGATTGATGTCAAAGGCCATAAAGACTATCTCACCACAACACATGAAAGCAATCCAGTGTGGCAAACTTCCTGATCCTGTGAAAAAAACACTCACAAAGCTGAATTTCGGATTGGGTTAATCATGGATATTTTTGTTTATGGGACTCTTAAAAATGGATTCTCCAATCATCATATAATTAGGGATTCTGTATTTATTGGAAAAGATACTACAGCTGATCAATATTGCATGTTCGATCTGGGTAGTTTTCCAGCTGTTGTGGACACTGGCAATTGTTGTAATATCAAGGGAGAAGTATATTGTATTGACAGGGATATGTTAAATAGCCTTGATATACTTGAAGGCAAGTTCTTCACAAGAAAAAAAGTAAAACTGGAAAGCAACAGAGAAGCCGGGATGTATTTTCTTGATACTTCTGAATGTAATACCTCTAACTTTCCTCTTATTCCCGATGGAGTTTGGAAGAAATGAAAACTGATGAACCCTCTATATGCTATGAGGCCCATGGTAACCTGTACCTGAACATAACCAATCAATGCAGTGCGGACTGTTATTTTTGTATCCGCAACCAGGGAGAAGGATTATATGGATATAATCTGTGGCTTCAAAAGGACCCTTCTGAAAATGAAATAATTGCAGAACTGGAAAAGCATGATCTGAAAAAGTACAAAGAGATAGTTTTCACAGGATTCGGGGAACCTACAGCCCGTTTTGACGTACTGATTGCTGTCACCCGCTGGTTGAAAGCAAAGGGAACATATGTAAGACTGGATACCAATGGACACGGCCAGCTTATAAATCCCGGGATCAATGTGGTTGATTGTCTTGTGGATGTCGGATTGGATGCAGTTTCAGTCAGCCTTAACGCAGAATCCGCAGAAGTTTATGACAGGATTTGTAAACCATTCTACCAAAACTCTTATGCTGCCCTGCTGAAATTTGCGGAAGAATCAAAAGAAGCAGGCCTCCATGTACGTTTCAGCGTGGTAGATGTTCCTGAAATCGATACTGAAAAATGCAGCCAGATGGCTTGGGACATGGGCGTGGATTTCCGCATAAGGGGCTAACAATTACATATATTCATATGTATTTTAGCAAGGAATCCCTTTTAGCCGAGTGGATGCGCTTCTTTAGAATAGAATTTAAGGCCTGCAGATCTCCTTTTTTAGCACTTATCGGTGCTACCCTGCCAATCCACTGTCTCCAGGGTGGAAAAAGCCCCAATCTTTCAATAATAGCATCGAGGACCCTATCTTTATCCTCTTCCTTGACCTTATCCATTTTATTTACAACTATCAGGGGTTCAAGATCCATTTCTGTAAAAAAATCGAATATTTCTATATCAATGGGAAGCTCGCCCCGTTGATCCCAGCGATCCACAACCTCAGCAAAAGAACCTGCATCAACTACTATAGCAGCGATGTTAATCCGCTGATTTCCCTCTTCTATATAACGTACGATTTTATCCTTTACGATATCCTGTTTGCGCTCTTTTACACCATTCATAAATCCAAAGCCGGGAAGGTCGGTAATCACTAATTCCCCTTTCTTCACATGAGTGGGTTTCAGGGTGACACCAGGCCTTTTGCCGACCTTCACTTTGCGTCCGGAAAGAGCTCTTACAATAGAGGATTTGCCTACATTGGAGCGACCGGCAAATACAATTTCAAAATCATTGTTTTTTGGGATTACAGCAGGATTCATAAATCCTCCTGCTTTGTTTCGGCCAGACTCACCCTACGGTCAAATTCCTGAAGGAATTCATCAAGTTTTCCTTCCGGAATACGGGCCCCTGCAGCCACTGGATGCCCGCCGCCACTACCTCCGTATTTGGGAGCAAGATCTCGCAAAAGGAGGTTGATATCCACACTGCTGTTCCGGGAGCGCAAGCTCAGATCATAAGCAGCTTTATTATTCCTGTGTTCGGCTGCAATCCCTATTCCTTTTCTTCCATAAGAAGCTGCATAGATTGCGGATTTGGAAAGGTAACCTTCAGGATCAAGTACATAAGCTATGGAATGAAGGGGATGGACCAAATCCTTTACACGTATCCTCAACTCTTCTTCAATTCTTGATGCTTTTTTTGCACAGGGAATGAGATTGGGTATTTCAGAAGGAATCAGATCAGTAGAAAGAGGGTCAGTGATTTCTCTCTTAAAATCATAGTTCCTGCCAACATATTGCAATGCTTGGATCAATGTTCCTGCCTGGAAATAGAGACTTCTTTTATCCCAATCCCTTGTCCATTTCTTAATTGCAGGTGTATTATCCTTATAATCACCTATTGCACCATACACCGCAATCCTGCGGATATCCCTTTCCAGACGGGATTTAAAAACCTTGTATGTAAGTTCTGCGGCACATGTATCCAGGTCATGGTAAAACCAGGGTTCATCCCAGCACATCCTTGGAAGAGGATGATGGTCAATATAGGTGACATCTGCACGACTGGCAATATCATTAATCTTATTGTAGAGATTTACACATGAGCGTTCATCCACGGCTATATCGCAGATAATGATATTATCATAATCTTCAGCCATATCAAGTCTATTATGTAGACTCACCGGACTGGTAAAATAGACCCTGGCATCCGGGTATGCACTTTTGGCTATGGCTCCCGAGCATACTCCGTCCGAATCACCATGTGTGAATATAATTGTATCAGTTTTTTTCATGTCTTGTTGTGTCAATAGCACTACAATTATTAAAAATTGAGGGAATCATATATGATGTTCATTGTTACATTCACAAAATCTTTTATTAACCTCTTCACCCCCAATCGAGAGTATATTCTTCCGGGTCTTTCCGATCTATATCATCTGCCGAAACTGCCATTACAGCTATATTTACCGCAAAAAGGATTACCAGAAAAAAAAGAAAAATCCTGAAAGGCAATAATGTGAGGTTGTACTTCATACTTTTCCTTCACTTACCGTTTTTTCCCAAATACATATATTCCTGCCAATACAAAGATTGCCATCAATGCACCAAATCCGGGTTCAACTTTGTTGTTTTCATTATTTTCACCTGAACCGGATCCACCATTTGATTCATCATCACTGAAAATACTATTATCATCTCCATCATCATCAGATGTTTGTGAATCATCCTTGTTTGATGTGCCAGTTGCTGTTTCCTGAGTTGAAGTGTTGGTGACATTAACTTGCAGGATATTGGAGACCCTTTCTCCTTTATAATTTTCCATGTCAATAAAAGAAGCTCTAACAGCAGGTACTGTGAAATTACCATCATTTCCTGCACGAATAATGTAATTATAACTTTTCGATTCATCTTTTGGAATAACCTGATCCAGACCGGTTTCTCCACTTACAAAGGTAACATCCTCTGGTATTTCAGATATTGCGTTCACACTCGCATCCCTGTTTCCTTTGTTGCTCACTTTTACAGAAACCTTTACTTCATCTGATGGCCTAACTGTTAAAGTTTCCGTGCTCTGTGTAACTGATATTACCGGGCCGTTTATTTCAATTTCTGGTTCATTCGAGTCATATTCATAGGTTTTCCCGTTAGGTGCTTTGAAAGAAGCAACTGTACCGGGTGCTGTGAATTCTCCTGATTTGGTGGGTTTCAGTGAATATTCAAAAAGTTTAATGGTTTCTCCTGCCTCAAGAGAAATTTTCTTATTAAGAGCTACGTCATCAAGCAGCTCCATATGATCGAAGATTTCATCTTCTACAGCAATATCACCCACATGATAAAGACCATTATTACGTATTGAAACTGAAACCCGAGCTGTTTCATCCATATATATTTCTTCAGGTATGGATTTGGTTATCATTAACTCAACCTTAGGAGCGATGGTTACAGTCTCACTTTCCTCATTTTCATGCAATTCCCCGTTGAGATCATATCCACCTGCTGTAACAACAATGTCTAAGTCAGTCTCTTCCCATAGGTGAGGTACCTTTAAAGTCAATTTGTATTCATCTGTTGTCTCATCGATCTCAAGCGAAGATATGGTTTCTGTAAGATCACCTTCAACAACATCCATTCCTGCCGGATCAACAGTAAACTGAACATCTTCAGCTTTGGCTGAACCATCGTTTTTGATATTCAATGTGACTTCAATTTCGGTTTCGGAATTTATACGGGGGTCGTATTCATCCCTGTCTGTTTCGATGCTAATGTCAAACTCAGGTTCCCCACGATTATCAATCTGAATTTCAGCGGTGGGGTCTTCCATATTTCCAGTCCACTCGTCAATATTGACCTCGACCTTATTTACATGGACCCGTATGTCTTTTCCCTCTTCAGTATCCCTGTATTCAAGATTATCGCCAACAAGCAATGCTCCATGTTTCAAGGTTTGTCCACTTTGCGATATGCTGATATAGACGTGTTCATCCTTTTGAAAATCCTCAGCAGTAATAGTATAGCCATTATCCTCCACGGAATCTCCCCAATGAAGGGTTGTAGAATCGATACTGGTGTCCCACTCGATATCATCAAGTGTGTAAGCAGATGCTGTGGTGGCCATAGCACAAATTAACAGGAGGGATAAGAAAAGTCTTGAATGCATGGATATACCTCTTTATTAGTGGGGATGTATATAAGGCAGATTATATTTACTTTGTGTATTGATTTAATGTACCAATACTCATATAATTATCCCAATGATATGGGAAAAAAGGTTTATTAACGTTCAACTTCTTCTCTAAATGAGACTTTTATATGAGTCAGATTACTCATGGGGTTTATTATGAAAGATATGAAAATTATATTCCTGTTAATTCTGGCATTATTTGTGGGGATCAGTCCCCTGGTAGGAATTTACACGGATTACCTATGGTTTGACATGGTAGGATATACATCCGTATTTACAACAATATTACAATGGAAATTACTTGCAATAATTCCCGGTTTTATAATTGCATTTGTATTCCTTTATATAAATGCAAAATTTGCCCGAGACTCAATTGATAAGATCCTTACAGAGAAGAACATTACATCCGAAAAAGTGGATTCCCAGATAATTCTGGTGTCAATTGTGGCTGTATCATTTATCTTTGGCCTCATATTCAGTGGAAACTGGAAAACTATACTGTTATATTTTAACAGTACATCTTTCGGATTAGAAGACCCCATTCTTATGAATGACATTGGGTTTTACGTATTCCAGTTACCTTTCCTTCATATGATAAGAGGCGTTTTCCTCGGCCTGACAATCCTTTCTCTGATACTGGTACTGGCTCTTTATTTTTACAGGCTTGAACCCATTTTCAGCTCCGATAGAATTGAAATAGAAGACTCTGAAGAACCTTATTTTTTGAATCAGTCAATCGATTTAAAAGAAATTATGGACAAATTGCCCACAAAAGTTCTGGTCCATATTTCCGCAATACTTGCATTCCTGTTTGCATTAATTGCTTTTGGATTTTTCCTTGAAAGGTATGAAATATTATTCTCCCAGCAAGGGGTTGTCGCAGGCGCCGGATATACCGATGTGAACGTAAGTCTGCCGATTTTCACCATCCTGACTGTATTGTCAGTACTGACCTCAATTGCTTTACTGGCCAACGTAAAGCTGAAAAACATAAAAATACCTTTTGTGGCTATAGCCCTTATAGCACTATTTATAGTGGCCAGTTCCTTTGTCCCGGGGGTTTATCAGCAATTCAAGGTAGAACCTACTGAAATCCAGCTTGAAGAACCCTACCTGCAATACAATATCAATTATACAAGAACTGCTTACGGTCTTTCTGATGTTGAAGAAAAGCCATTCGAAGCCAATATGAATTTGACTTCATCAGAGCTGGAAGACAATTCAGAGGTGATTGATAATATAAGGATATGGGACCGGCGTGCCCTGGAGCAGACCTATAAACAGCTTCAGCAGATCCGAACCTATTATACTTTCAACGATGTTGATACAGATCGCTATCATATGGACGACGGCTACAAGCAGTATATGATATCGGCCAGGGAACTGGATACCTCTCGACTATCCCCTGAAGCCAAGACATGGGTCAATGAAAAATTGGTATATACCCATGGTTACGGGATGGTTATGAATCCTGTCAGTACAAAGACCGAAGACGGTAGACCTGAATTCGTCTTACAGGATATTCCTCCAAGGGGAGAATTTGAAGTTGATAATCCGCGGATATATTACGGGGAAATCAACCGGAATTACAATATAGTAAATACCGGAAAGGATGAATTTGATTATCCAAAGCAAGGGCAGAATGCATTTACACAATATGAAGGTAAAGGTGGAATACTACTGGATTCATTTGTAAAGCGGCTGATATTCGCATATACCTTTAGTGAACCGAATTTTATCCTGAGCCAGTATATCGATGATGAATCCCGCTTGTTGTACCGTCAACAGATCGAGGACAGGGCTCAGGAAATAGCACCATTCCTTGAATATGACAATGACCCGTATCCGGTAATCCATGAAGGCAAGCTCTACTGGATAATGGATGCCTACACTACGTCTAACAAGTATCCTTATTCTGAAACCTATTACGGAGCGCAGTTTAACGGTATTAATTACATCAGGAATTCAGTGAAAGTTGTTGTAGATGCCTATGATGGAACGGTTGATTTCTATATGATGGAGGACGAACCGGTCGTGAATACCTACTCTAAGATATTCCCGGATTTGTTTAAGTCATTTGATGAAATGCCAGAAGGCCTGCAAAAACATATTCGCTATCCCAAGAATTTCTTTAGTGTTCAGATGGACTTATACGAAAATTACCACATGAAATCTGCAGAAGAATTCTACAATAAAGAGGATGCCTGGGAAATACCCAGGGAAGTTTACAGGGGAAGCAGCATTGAGATGGAACCCTATTACATGATCACCAAATTACCCGATAATGGTGGATTGGAGTATGTGTTGCTGCAACCGTTTACACCCCGTAACAGAGAGAACATGATTGCCTGGATTGCAGCCAGATGTGATAAGCCAAACTATGGACAGCTCAAGCATTACGAATTGCCAAAGGGAGAACTTGTCTATGGACCTACCCAAATAGAGTCCAGAATCGATCAGGACCCTGATATTTCTGAGCAACTGACCCTCTGGGGTCAAACCGGTTCCCGCGTAATCAGGGGAAACCTGCTTGTGATTCCAATAGGTAACTCGATATTGTATTCAGAACCCCTGTTCATAAGTGCCGAACAATCTGAAATTCCGGAGCTCAGAAGAGTTGTTGCTTCTTCGGGACAAAAGGTTGTCATGGGAGAGAATCTGAAAGAATCCCTGCAAATGCTGGTTGAAGGCCGGGTTGACAGGGAAGAAGGAACCGATCAGCCGGAAGTATCCCAAACCTCCCGGGAGCTTGCACAACAGGCATTGGACCATTACAACCAGGCCCAGGAATATCTGAAAGAAGGCAATTGGGCCGATTATGGGGAAGAAATAGATCAGATGGAAGATGTGCTAAACCAGCTTTCACAGAGCCTGGCTGAAGACAATTCCACAGCAACCGAATAAAAGGAAGGACAAGATTCTTTGCAGATAGATATTGCAGCCTTTAACAAGGCTGCATAGCCTTTTTTTTTGGTACGTCTGCGGGGTTGATGCACATCGATAATTATATATAATTTTCATCGCTATGTTCTTTAGGCATCCGGACGCTTATAAGCATCTCACCGGCCTTCTTTATTAGAGGTTTTTATATGGAAACTATGGATGAGATCCTAGAAAAGATAAAAGTGGAATATCCAGAACTATTTTCACAGGTTGAAAAGGTCGTCCCATTCCACGGTTTTTTGAGCAGTGGTGCTTTAATAGGAATCCACATGCTAAATATTGCAAAAAGGGTACTTGATGTAAAGGAAGGGGAAAGGATATACGCATTAAGTGAAACGTATAACTGTATACCGGACCCTTTTCAGATACTTGAAAGTGCCACAACCGGCAATAAACGTTTGAGAGTTCACGATACAGGTAAAATGGCTGTGACTGTGAACAAACAAGCTCCATCGGGAATTGCTTCTGTTAAGGGAGTAAGAATATATCTCGACCCGGAGAAGACTAAAGATTACCCTAAATTACATGCTTGGTATATGAACACGCAAAAACTTCGCCACGAAGAAGTTGTTCCTGTGCTTCTTGAAGCCGGTGAGAATGTCTATTCCTATGAAATGGTGGATATAGATGTGCCGGTAAAAAAGAAAAAGACAATAAAATTATGCCAGAAATGTAATGAAAGTTTTATTCAAAGAAACAATGAAGTTCTTTGTGATGCATGTAATGATAGCCAAACGGAGACTACAATATGAATGAAACAGTGATATCGACAAAGGACAACAAACAGGTGGTATACATTCCTGAGAAGTGTATCGGCTGTGGAACTTGTGTCATGGTTTGTCCAAAAGAGACACTGGTCATCGGTTCAGTCGGACCGGTTGCCAGAGGACTCATCGACAAAGAGTTCCTGGATATCAGACCGAACACATGTATAACATGTGGAATGTGTTCCAAAGTTTGTCCTACAGGCGCTCTTGAAATGAGAGAAGACGGAAAGCCAGTAGAGGAAAAAACCTTCCTCATAAATGCTATTAAACCAACCACTGTCAATGATGATTGTGTACACTGCGGACTTTGTGAACAGGTATGTCCACAGGGTTGCATTGAAGTGGACCAGTGGCTCTCCAACGATAATGAAGCAAAAATCGATGGTACAACAACAATCAACCAGGAATGCTGTGTACACTGTGGATGGTGTGAATCCGTTTGTCCGGTTGATGCCATAGAAGTTGAGAAACCATTTGAAGGAACCTGGTTCAGGGACGAGGATATCTGCCAGGCATGCCGTACCTGTGTTGATGTATGCCCCTGCAATGCATTATTCAACCCGGACTGGGAAGCCGGGGAACGTGTTGACAAAGTGGCCCAGAGGCCGGATGCATGTATCTACTGTGGAGCATGCGCAGTTTCCTGTCCAGTACAGGCAATTGATGTCAAGAAAACTGCAATTGCAGCTGAAATGGAAAAGAAGAAAGTATTCGAGAAAAAACTCCTCGACAAACCTTCCGTCAAGCCAACACTTACTTCCAAACTTGTCACCGATAAATATGACTGTCTTGGCTGCGGAAACTGTGTAATTGTCTGTCCTGTGAACGCTTATGCAAACAAGGAACTTGCTGCAGGGCACCTCAATAACATGGATGAAAAAGCATTGCTGGAAGTCGAGAACGGAGCAGTTAATGTAGTTGATCAGGACGTTTGTGGCTCCTGTGGTGCATGTGCCATGATCTGCCCGACAAACGCTATATGGCTGGAGAAGAGAGAGGTGGAATAATATGGCAGCTACTATTGCAATAAAAAATGGACATGTTTTTGATCCCCTCAATGAGATAAATGGGGATATCATGGACATCTATATCAAGGACGGAAAAGTCGTCCCTGAATTATCTGATGCGGAAATGAAAGACGCAAAGGTCGTTGATGCCACTGGTAAAACTGTAATGCCAGGTGGTGTGGATTCCCACACCCATATTGCGGGTGCCAAAGTAAACTCCGGTCGTCTGATGCGGCCAGAGGATAGTTACAAGTGGAATCGTCCAAAGACCTCAATAACCCATTGCGGAACCGGGGAAACGGTACCTTCCGTATATCTTGAAGGATATGAGTATGCCCAGATGGGATATACCACAGCTTTTGAAGCTGCGGTCCCGCCTCTGGAAGCACGTCACACCCATGAAGAGATGCATTCCATCCCAATGCTTGACATGGGAGGATACCTTGTTCTTGGTAACAACTGGTTCATGATGCGCTATCTCAAGGAAGGCGACATTGACAAGGCTGCTGCATATGTGGCCTGGATGATGAGGACACACAAGACCTATGGTATAAAATGTGTCAACCCTGCAGGTGTGGAGAACTGGGGATGGGGTAAGAATGTCGAATCCCTGGATGAGACCAACATCCATTTTGAAATTACACCAAGGGAAATGATCGAAGGACTTACCGAAGTCAATGAAATGCTCGGTATTCCTATGCCGGTACACCTACACGCCAACAACCTGGGTCACCCGGGATGTTATGAAACAACAAAGGAATCCCTTACCATTCCATCAAAAGTCAAACCCAATCAGGATATGGGAGTTGAATGGGCAGAAACCAAGATTGATCCTACAAAGGATAAATCCATCTACCTGACTCACTTGCAATTCAATGCCTTTGGCGGAACATCCTGGAGAGACTTTGAATCCGGTGTGAAGGATATTACAGATTATGTCAACAGTCAGGACCATGTGGTAATTGACAGTGGTAGTGTACCTTTCGGTGAAGCCACATGTATGACCGGTGACGGTCCGTCTATTCATGATGTCGCAGTCCTTACAGGCGGTAAATGGTCCAACTGTGATGTGGAACTTGAATGTGGTTCCGGTGTATGCCCTTTCACATATCTTAAGAGCAACCCCGTACACAGTGTCCAGTGGGCAATGGGACTTGAATCTCTGCTTCTGATCGATGATCCATGGAAGACCATCATGACAACCGATAATCCTAACGGTGGACCATTCACCAAATATCCGAATGTCATGACCTGGTTGATGTCAGAGGCTTACAGGAATGAGACATTCAGCGAAGTCCACAAATGGGCAAATGACAGAAGTACACTCGGCGGTGTCAGCCGTGAACTGTCTCTCTATGACATTGCAACAATTACCCGTGCCACTCCTGCAAAGACCAATGGTATGGCACACAGGAAAGGAAGTCTTGCTGTTGGAGCAGATGGTGATGTAACTATTTATGATATCGATCCAACCAGGTTGGACGTTACAGCCAACTACAATGATCTGTTCACCAAATTCAGGTATGCCGATTATACCATCAAGGGCGGAGAAATTGCAGCCCATAACGGCGAGATAATGTCGATTCCCGAAAGAAGGACCTACTACAGTGACATAAAGGTCGATGCAAACGAGGAAAAGAAGATGCTTGAGGACGTGAAGAATTGGTTCAGGTACTACACCCTTGGTTTCGAGAACTATCCGACGCCTGAGAAATACCTCGTCAACCCAACCCCCATCAACGTAAACATGGAGAAGTGATGTCATGACAGAGGTAGTACTTACACCAAACACTGAAATTGATATTAAGATCGAAGCCGATGTAATCAAACCAGATGAGTTTGCAGGCAAGAGCAAGGAAGAAATTGAGCAGTTGATTGTCTGGCAGGGACCGGACAAATTGCCCTTGAAGAACTTCTTTGATGTAGAAGGTAAGGGTGGAAGCTCTGCTGAAGAGACTTCCATTGTGATCAAAGGGGATGTAGCCCGTGTGAAAATGATTGGAGCGGAAATGACGGCCGGCAAGATCACTATACAGGGTTCCACCGGCCTGAAAGTCGGAGCTGAGATGAAAGGCGGCGAAATTGTCGTGGAAGGGGATGCAGATTCCTGGGCAGGAACCGAGATGAAAGGCGGTTTGCTCCATGTAAAGGGCAACACAGTCGATCACCTGGGATGTGCCTACCGCGGCAGCTGGAAAGGGATGACCGGAGGCCGTATCGTTGTTGACGGAAATGCCCAGAGCCAGATCGGCGGAGGATTAACAGGCGGCGAGATCATTGTTAACGGTAATGCCGAAAATTTCTGTGGTATACGCCAGTCCGGTGGTCTTATTGTCATCAGAGGAAATGCTATACGTGCAATTGGTGCCGAAATGAGCGGTGGAACAATTGTGGTTGAAGGCCATATTACCAATTTCACTCCCGGTATGCAGTATGAAGACGAGCAATATGATCTATGTTTCGAAGACATCGAATGTGGCGGAGTATTCAAAAAATTCACAGGTGACTTTGCCATATCCAAAAAACCAAAAGGAGTCCTGTATGCTGGCAAAGAAGCAAACCTGGAGCTCTGAGGTGATATTATGAAAGCATTACTAAATACCGGAAGTACAATTTACGAAGGACAATTCGCCAAAGGTGGCGAAAAATATTCCGAAGGTTATATGAAGGAATGTGCCCTGTGCTGGATCTCTCCCTTGGATTTTGAAGAAATGGGATGTCCTGAAAAGGTTAAAGTAACCAGCATGGATGGTACACATACCGTAGCTGTATACACAAGATGCACTGACAGGGTGATGTGCGGTAACATATTCATGCCCCGTGCTATCTGGTCCAACGTAGTAATCGATCCGCACACCTTCTCCACAGGATCACCGATTTACAAGGGAAGTCCTGTAGATATAGAGCCTACTGACGAGGAGGTTCTCACAGCCGAGGATATTGTATTGAAAGTATATGCAGGAGGTAAGTGAAATGTTCAAGAACATATTCTGTCCCGTCTGTGGTGCTTCTTGTGATGATGTACAGGTTGAACTGAAAGATAACAGCATCACTGTCAAGAACGCATGTAAGATGGGGAATGCAAAGTTCCAGGAGGTAGTAAGCGAGCATCGTATCAGGAAACCCATGGTAAAAAAGGACGGGGAATTCGTGGAAGTCAGCTGGGAAGAAGCCCTGACAAAGGCCGCAGAAATCCTCACTGCTTCAAAGAAACCCATGCTCTTTATGGGTAGTGAAACCTCCTGTGAAGCCCAGGAAGTAGGTCTGCATATAGGCGAATATCTTGGTGGAACAGTAGATTCCAATGCGACAATCTGTCACGGTCCAACTGTAATGGGTATCCAGGAAGCAGGCTGTGCTGCAGCAACTGCGGGTACAAAAAAGAACCGCAGTGATGTAAACATCTACTGGGGCAACAACCCATTGGAATCCATGCCCAGACATATGTCCAAGTATGGTATTTTCCCCAGAGGTTACTGGACAAAGAGAGGACGTTTCGACAGGAAAGTTATTACTGTGGATCCAAGAAGAACACCGACAGCCGATGCTTCAGACCTTCATGTCCAGCTCAATCCCAACAGTGATTATGAATTGTTCAATGCTCTTTTGACAATCCTTAACGGGAAAGAACCTCACCACTCCGTTGAAAAAGTCACCGGTGTACCAATCTCCATCATGGAAGAAATGGCGGACATGATCCTCGATGCCAACTTTGCCAGTTTCGCCGTTGGTCTGGGTGTCAGTTCATCATATGGTAAATATCGTAACATCGAAATGGCACTTAACGTGGTCAAGGAGCTGAACAACAACCACGGCACTAAAGCCAGTATCGGTGCACTGCGTGGCCACTGCAATGTTGCAGGATTTAACATGGTTGCGTCCTATCTCTACGGTTATCCCTTCGGTCTTGATTTCACACGCGGCTACCCCAGGTATAACCCCGGTGAAACCACCTGTGTGGATATTCTCAGGGAAAAGGATACGGATGCGGCAATGGTTGTAGGTGCCGACCTTATGGCACACACTCCAGCAAACTGTGCATCCTATCTTGCAGAAATTCCAATGGTATGCATAGACATTGCTCCAGGCCCAACACCAACTGCAGCGGATGTAATACTGCCCGGCGTAATTGATGCTATGGAATGTGATGGTACATTCTACAGGCTGGACAATGTGTCCGTTTACTTCAAGCCCTTCACAACCTCTCCTTTTGACTTCACAGAAAGCAATGAGGATACCCTCAAGCAGCTCTTTGCGAAGATAAAGGAACTGAAGAGTTAAGCATGAGTAAGGAAGACTGGCACTTCGATAAGAAACCGGATACAGAGATTACGTGGAAAGAAGAGGAGCGGGATAATACCGCTCCTTATATTCCCATAAAATGTATCGAAGTGAAAGGAGACAATTCTCCAAAAGAGATCAGTGTGGATGTTGTTATTGAGGAAATGTTTGAAGTTTTCCTGAATGGCAATTTCATATCTTCTTTTTTGGCAAGTCCCCGGCAACTTAAGGAAATGGCTGCTGGCCACCTCCTATGTGAGGGACACATTGAAAATATTGACCAGATTATTTCAATTGATGTTGATGAAAATAAACTGTTATGTAAAACAAAATCTTCCTCGGAAGATAAAAATGCTATCATCTCTTCCTACTTATGTGACTGTGCACTGTGGAAGATACATCAGCTTACAAAAAACAAAACCATTCCCAACCCCAATATGAGGGTCAGGAGAGAAACCCTGTTCGATCTTATCGACTACATTTTTGAAAAGGGTAAAATATGGAGGCGTACCGGTGGTGCCCATTCTACTGTAATCGCAACCTCTGAGGGGGAAATACTCACATTTTGTGAGGATGTAAGCCGGGCATCAGCAGTTGATAAGGCAATCGGTAAAGCTGCACTGGACGATGTGAAACTTAATAACTGCATAATGGCAACTTCAGGGAGGTTGTCCGTTACAATGGTGGGAAAAGCTGTCAATGCCAGAATCCCCCTTATGGTGAGTAAAGCAGCACCAATGAACCAGGGGATTAGACATGCCAAGGAAAATAATATGACACTTGTAGGATTTGCCCGCAGACCCAATCTTTACATCTATTCCAATCCTGAGCGCTTGATCTAATATTTACTGCACAAAGGATATCTTTGTGCCACAATTCCTGTGAATCTGTTTTGTCCCGCCAGCCTGGCTTACGATTTTTAGCATTGTTGACGCATCATCGATTCTTGTACCCATTACAGCATTAAATCCCTCTTCAAAGAAAAGGTCCGGGTAAAGGGGTGTAGTAGGACCAAGCAAAATCGCGTTAGATGCCTGGCTTACTGATTTCATCAAAGGATCAAGTGAATTGTTCAAAAGAGTGGTACCTGTGATTATAGCAACATCGGATGATGCTATGGTTTCTTTCAGCTCTTCCTCAGGTACAATGGTTATCCTTTCATCTTCTATTGGCTTTTTTTCCGCCACATAAAGGGTTGAGGCCTTTTTTAGTATACCGGGAATCATGGGGGCAAAATGACCCACCATTGCTACACTATCATTATTTTTTATAATATCCAATACACTGGCATCTGACGAATCGTAAGAAGAAATCTCGCCCCGGGTCTTTTTGATGAAAGCATTGAGTGCACTGGTCGCCACTGTTCGTTTTAGTGAACTGGGTGATTTTCCCATCTCAAGAACCCGAGGCAAAGGGTTATTATGAATATTACCTGCGGATGAAAGGGTTTCACAGTGGGCTGATTGAGGAATCTGAGTTGCAGCAACACCACCGTGGTTACCAATTCTGGCACCACTGTAAACCACTCCCAGAGTTATTTCATCTACAATGCTTTCAGGAAAAGTATCAGCATTTTCTTTAGCAAGCCTGTCAATCAATCTGGTTAGTATATCACTCATTGGTACATCTCACGTTCTTTCAATTCTTGTGGTCAGATCAAGAGGTTGGGCATAATAAGGCGCAGTGGAGACAATAATATCCACATAAGGGGCATATTGCGGAATTTCGTCCGATTTAATACCACCTACCGCTATTTCCAGATTAGGATTTATCTTTTTAAGTTTAGTAACAATCACGGCCATCTCTTCAGGAGAATAATGATCAAGTAACAGGACATCGGCAATTTCAGCGTACTTTAATGCTTCGTCATTATCCCGTGGTTCGATTTCTATCTTTTTTACTGCTTTGAGTTTTTCCGGTGCATCTGCCACATCCAGATGGTTCTGTGTCACAAGAATGGAATCACTCAAGGAATTACGGTGGTGTGTTCCTCCAGCTACCTTTACCGCCTTTAATTCATATTTTCGAAAACCTGGATGGGTTTTGCGACTTGTGGCAATCATAATATCGGGATTTTCTTTTCTTGCAGCTTCTACGAAATTATGAGTCCGCGCTGCAATGGCACATACTATTGAAAGGAAAGTCTGGGAGACACGCCAGAGTTTGAACAATTCTCTGAGATCTCCTTGTGCGGAGAATATTACAGCTCCTCCTTCAAAATATTCACCGTTCTCAACTCTGTAGGTCACATCCAGTCCTTTGTTTTTGTAGAATTGTTCCAGATCATCGGCACATGCTCCAATTCCCTCATCCCGTGACAGAATGTTCAGAGTACCTTCACCATTTATCTGAAGCAATTCTGTGGTTTCATCCCCATAAGGACAATCTTCCTGCAAGTAATGTTCAAAATACTCTATCATACTAAACCAACCTTTAATTTACGCCAGCATTTCAAATCCTAAGTGTATAAAAATTCCTGGACATCCCTCATTTTGCCAGACACATAGAATAACACTTTCCGAATAGACTAAAAGGGTTTGGAGACTAACGATAAATGCTGCATGTAACGATTTTTAAGAGAAGTCACATCTATTCGGCCAGTGCTTTTTCCGACAGAGACAATCGGCTATTTCCTATGTGTTATGTACATGCGTACATATCAATAAAAAGCTATCGATTTAAAACCCGACAGTTTGATATTGGGACAAATTAATTTCAGAAATATGAACCTTTCAGAAATTGTAAATAAACTGGAAATTATTGCACCTCCCGAACTTGCAGAAGATTTTGATGAAGGCAGGATAGGCCTGACCCTTGACCTACAGAATGATGTTAATAAAATAGCTGTGGCTCTTGACCCTACCGAATACACACTTAATAGGGCAGCAGATATAGGTGCAGATTTGTTAATCACACATCACACACTACTGTTCCATTCGATTAATTCAATATCCTGCAACCTGGCAAAACACCTGAAGATCGCGCTGGATAACAATATTTCCCTCTATGCAATGCATACCAACTATGACCGGGCAGAAGGAGGAGTGAATGATATCCTTGCTGAAAAGCTGGGTCTTAAAAATATTGAGAAACTGGATATGGGATGTATAGGAGAAATGGATCCTGTCTCGAAGGATGTTTTCATCAACCACGTGTGCAAGTCCCTAAACACCCATGTACAATACGTCGGTGAAAAAGAAATGATTTCCAAAGTTATGGTCTTCGGTGGAAGTGGATTTAAAGAACCTTTTCTTGATATTGCTAATTCAATGGAGGTAGATGCCTATGTATCCTCTGAAATGAAACATGACGTGATTCGCAACTTTACGGATATGCTGCTGGTTGATGCCACCCACTATGCCACCGAAAATCCTGCAATGCAAGCCCTTGCAACCCGTCTGGAAAATGACCTGGGTATCGACACCGAATTTATTGACCACAATCCCCTGATACGTACTTCCTGAGGTGAGAATATAGATTCAGATGAAATATCGGATGAAGAACTGGAAGACATGCTTGCAGAATCATCCAGAAAAAGGGATCGCAAGCACCGGGGATTTGGTGGATACGAGCGCAATAAGATATACAGGGGTGTCGAGGTTAAAGAGAAAAAGGAAGACTGAATCAGGGATTTTCGATTACTTTTTTCCCGTGATCCATTGGTACAACCTGAAGTTGTGCATCCTTAAATTCATTCTCCAGGGGATCATCTTCTGCGATCCTGTCCAGAGTAACGGCTACAGCAGCCACTTCTGAATGAGGCTGGTTACCCACAGCAACATTCCAGTCAGCCAGTTCATATACCTCAAAGGGGACCTTTTCCGCCCCGACAACGATCATGAGTTTTTCACATTCCTGTATAGAGGGTACGGCATCTGGCAGATTGATACCATACATTGAAAGATGGCACACTTTTCCGCCTTCTGATTTCCATTTTTTAATCTCGGTCTTCCATTTTACATCATTACGGATATAAAAATCTCCTCCCCAGCGTTGGCATAGCTGGGTCACGCTCCGGGTAATAGAGGGATCGTTACTTGCAAGGAGTATCCCTTCAGCACCGAAAGCCCTTGCTGTAAGAGCCACGTGGGTTGTGATACGTTTATCTCTTTGAGGCCTGTGCCCCAGACGCAGTATTACAATTCTTTTCATGGGCAAAAATAGGAAAAATAATATTAAAGCGTAATGGCCGCTTTACACTTCCTTAAAGGATTGTACTCGTTCAAGTAGCATGCCTTCAACCACTATAGGGGAATCTCTTTGGGCATTCTGCAGAGCTGTTTCCAGTTTATTTTTCTTTTCTGCGTGAATGGTAAGAACGGGTTCACCTTTTTTAACCGGCTCTCCCTGTTTCTTGTTAATCAGCACACCTGCTCCTTTATCGTTGGGAGCACCGGCAAGCCTAGCAATCTGTACCACTCGCTTGTTCTTGAATTCAAGCACATAACCATTTGCCGGCGCAGTGATCTCAGCTGTATATTCACCCGGAATGATATCCTTGTAAGTGACGTCTGGATTGCCGCCCTGTACTTCTATTATTTCCCTGAATTTGGCAAGAGCTTTGCCACTTTTAAGGGTTTCCATGGCAAGTTCATTACCCTGACCACGGGCAGCCACTCCACCCATCTCAAGTAGCATTCCTGCAAGAACCATACTTTTTTCGATAAGACTGTTTGGTCCTTCGCCAGTTTCAAGTACCTGAAGAGCCTCACGTACTTCAAGTGCTGGTCCTACAGTTCGACCAACCGGGGAAGCACCATAGGTAAGGGCACAGTCCACATTCATTCCGAGTCGCTCACCCAGATTGATAAGATCACGAGCAAGTTTTCTGCCTTCCTGCACGTTTGCAATCTTGGTACCGGGGCCGGTGGGTATGTCAATAACCACATTATCAGCACCAACAGCTCCCTTTTTAGCCATTATTGATGCTAACAGCTGACAGTGTGGATCAATGGAGAGGGGGTATTCTACTTTGATAAGTTTGTCATCTGCAGGGGCTATGTTGGTGGCGCCACCCCATACCAGAACACCTCCAACTTTTTCTGTCATTTCCTTTACCTGGGAAGCGGAAAATTCAACCGGTGCCAGAAT
This sequence comes from Methanohalophilus sp. RSK, assembly GCF_003722075.1. Taxonomy (GTDB): domain Archaea; phylum Halobacteriota; class Methanosarcinia; order Methanosarcinales; family Methanosarcinaceae; genus Methanohalophilus. The sequence continues at coordinate 98,082 of NZ_RDSK01000009.1, forward strand.
CTCCATAAGATCAGATGTCCCCCCTGCACCTGTAATTGCACGGGAGCTTGTTTTTGGGATCAGTAGCCCGTTAGCTGCTACAATTGGTACTACCAGAAGAGAAATCTTATTGCCCGGCACTCCTCCGATAGAATGCTTATCCATGATCGGACCCTTCGCAAATTCAAGTTTTTCTCCTGTATCTATCATCGCCCGGGTAAGCCATTCGGTTTCGTTATCTGTCATATCATTTATATAAGTGGATGTCAGGAAAGCAGCTAGTTCGATTTCACTCAGGTTCTCTTCCGCAATATCCTTGACAAGACCGTAGATCTCTTCCTGAACAAGTTTTTCCCCATCCATGTTTTTGCGGATCAAGCGCGCAGATTTGGGTTTCTCTGCAGGTTCGATCTCTACAATTTCGGTCCACTCCCTCTGAAGCTGTTCTTTAACTTCGTGATACAGTCCGATCATTCCGGGAGATATCATATCTTCTGTAAAATCCACAATTGCTGTAACTGTAACATGTCCTGTTACACGAACCCTGTCACCTTCATAAACACCCAGTTCTTTCGCATCTATGGAGTTAAGTATAATTTTGTATTTTCCGACTTTGATATCGATTGGCTGGACTTTAAGTTCCATTTTTACACCTTATATGAGTTTTGTACTATATTACATTGATAACTTATTTAAGTTTTCAAGAGGATTTTGTTTAATCAAATTATCTACTTTTCATTTATGCTTATTCAAAGGCAAATCGTAATGGAGTCGTATATCGAAAAAGCTATATAAACTTCTGCAGGAAAACAAATCTTAATATATAATAAATAAATATAATATTTATTGGGTAATAAAGTGGCTTCGATTTATACATTTGCCTCTGGGAAAGGGGGGACTGGAAAGACTACTGTTTCTGCCAATGTAGCCACAGCTCTTGCGGGTATGGGGAAAAGAGTGCTAATTATTGATACCGACCTTGGTATGGCAAATGTGGGATTGCTCTTCAGTTTTAATATAAACAAAACCCTACACGATGTGCTTGCAGGAGATATTGATGTAAGAGAGGCAATTTATGAGGGGCCCTACGGTGTCAAAATACTTCCTGCCGGATACACAATTAAAGGCTATCAGAAAGCTAATATCAAAATGCTTGAAAAAGTGCTTGACCAGTTAAACGGGGAATTTGATTTCATAATAATGGACACTCCTTCCGGAATCAATCCAAATATCATAATCCCTCTCAAACTCTCACATTATGTTGTGGTGGTCATGAATCCTGAGATTACTTCAATTACAGACTCCCTTAAAACGGCAACAATAGCCCGAAGTTATGATGTGCCGCTAAGAGGGGTTGTAGTTAACCGTATTGAAGATCGACTTAGTCAGAATTTGAGAGACAAGGTCCATGAATCAAGTGGTATGGACATAATAGGTGAAGTACCATCTGATATTGCAATCCAAAAAGCTCTTTCCCTCCAAAAACCCGTCGTTTACAACTATCCAACATCAGCTGCATCATTGAGTTTGAAAAGAATAGCAGCGCAAATGGCAGGTATTGAAAGTGACCCTGCCTACCTGGACGAAACCGGTTCGCAGCCTAAAAAGGGTTTTTTCCAGAGAATTAAAGGTATATTTTTTGCTCAATAAATGAAGGTGCAATTATATGGCTTCCTCTTCAGAAGAACAAATACAGAGAATGGAAGAAAATAGGGGCAGGGAGGACACGGAAGAGTCCTATAAAGAGAGGAATACGGACATTCATAAAAATGCGTCTGGGGGGGACGGCGATAATCCAGATGATTTCAATCTTGAAAAACAGATTGAAACAATGAGTACTGTATTTTCAGATTTAGCTAGTGAACCTAATGTCAATGAAGGGATTGACAAACTTGTTGAAAAAGAATTAATAAATCAGGAACTGCAACAGGGAAAGATACCAGAAGAAGTTCAAAGTGTCTGGGAAAAAGCCATCCGGGAAATTACAGAAGAACAAATGAAGGTTGATGAAAAAAATATTGAAATTCACAAATCTTCAATGTTGCAGAAAATAAAAGACATAATCACAAAACGTGAGATTGAATTCGAAAAATACGATATTGTAAAACATGGTCCTCTTGTAGACCTATCCGGAGAAGATAAACCTGGTGTACGTGAAATTGAACTTTATCCCATAAATCCTCCCTATTCCTACATTCGCATCCTTTATGACATGGAAATACATGAATATCAGTACAAGGTCATTGAGCCAGAACTAACTGATATGGAAAAAAAGTTGCTTGAAAACATTAAATTGCGCCTGATAGAGACCCTGGATATTGATCTGAAGGAAACCGAAAACTCAGATGCAAAAGATGTACTCCGATCCAGGTTTGTCGATTTCCTGAGAGATTACAGGATAGACCTGTCCCCTGCAAACAGGGAAAAACTTATCTATTATATCCAGCGGGATTTCCTGGGTTATGGGGATATTGATGCGGTGATGCGTGATCCGGATATTGAAGATATCTCCTGTGACGGACCTGGCACCCCCATCTATGTCTACCACAAAAAATACGAATCAATTCCTTCAAGTATAATATTTGATGTAGATGAAAAGTTGGATTCTTTTGTAATAAGAATGGCCCAAATCTGTGGAAAACACATCTCAATTGCAAATCCATTGCTTGATGCAACAATGCCGGATGGGTCCAGGATACAGCTGACCCTTGGAAGAGAAGTAACAACCTATGGAAGCACTTTTACGATACGCCGTTTTAATGAAAACCCAATAACTCCATCCCAATTGATCGGTTTCCATACTTATTCTACAGCCATGATGGCCTACCTCTGGCTTGCTGTTGAATCAAACAAAAGTATCATATTTGCCGGTGGTACAGCGTCAGGTAAAACAACTTCCATGAATGCAATTTCCATGTTCATTCAGCCCGAAATGAAATTAGTTTCGATTGAAGATACGAGGGAACTTAATCTTGCTCACCCCAACTGGATTCCGGGTGTAACAAGGCAGGCTTTTGCAGGTGAAGAAAGAGGATCCATAGGTATGTATGAACTCCTGAGAGCATCCCTGCGTCAGCGTCCGGAATACATACTTGTAGGAGAAGTAAGAGGAGCTGAAGCATATGTACTTTTTCAGGCAATGTCTACAGGCCACACCACATTTTCCACCATACATGCAGATTCCGTACAATCAATCGTCCATCGCCTTGAAAATCCTCCCATCAATGTACCCAGAATTATGATACAGGCGCTTGATGTTGTTTGTGTGCAGGCACAAGTCAAAGTTGGTGAAGAAAGGGTTAGGAGATGCAAGTCTATTACGGAGATAATTGGAGTAGACCCGCGAACCGGTGAACTGCTTACAAATGAAGTGTTTTTGTGGGGGGCAGGAAAAGACTCTTTCCAGTACTCAGGCAGATCCTATGTAATTGAAAGTTTGATGCTTGATCGTGGATGGGATGATGCAACTGCCAAAAAGGAATTACAACAACGACAGGATGTTATAGAGTGGGCTTTGCAAAGAGGGATTAATAATTACAAGGATTTTTCGAAGATAATTGTTGCCTATAAGAGAGAACCTGAAACAATAATAAAACTGGTAAAACAGGAAATGCAAGATGAGTAAACGATACTTCAGCTATGCCTATACCCTTTTCGGGGACCATTTTGCAAAAAAGAGACTCAAATACCATCGTCTCCGCCACAACCTGCTGAAAAGCAGGATGAACATAGGTTATGATATGTATTTATCCGGAGCAATGCTTTCTGCTATAATAGGGAGCATACTTGTATTTCTATTCTTTAATATATTAATTTTCATTACGGGTGTACCGGAAGTCCCGGGCACACGTTTATATTTGCCTTACTGGTTTGCTCCCATTGTTCCATATAAAGCCCTTATTGTGCAGGTATCTGGAAGTATAGCAATCCTGCTATTATCTTTTGTATCCATCTTTAAAGGCTTTGTTCTCTATCCAGCTTTGATTGCAGGAGACAGAAAACGCAACATAGAACAAATCCTGCCCTATGCGATAAATTATATGTCTGCAATGTCAGGAGCAGGAGTGCTTCCCGTAGAACTTTTTAAGTCCCTGGCTAAAAATTCCATTTACGGGGAAGTTGCAGTTGAAGTGCGTTATCTGGTAAGGGACATAGAAGTGTTGGGGAAGGACCTGGTAACCGCCATGAAGAATATCTCGCTTACCACTCCATCACCTATGCTTCAGGAATTTTTGCAGGGGGCAATTACGGTTGTTACATCAGGGGGCGAACTGGAACCATATTTTAAGATAAAGACCGATCAATATATAGTGGAAAACAGGCAGAGACAAAAAGAATTTCTTGAAACACTGGGACTTCTCGGCGAAACTTATGTTACTGCATTTGTAGCAGGTCCGCTTTTCCTTATAATAGTCATATCGATCATGTCTATAATGGGTGGGGCAAATATGCTGTTTCTCTACATTCTTGTGTATGCCATAGTACCTGTAGGAAGTATTTTGTTTGTAATTCTTATCAGTAGTTTGACTCCGGAGGAGTAAAATGAAGCTTATTGGCAAAGATCCGGTAAAAAGTAATGAACCTTTAAGTGAGGAAAAACTTCAGGTACTTGAAGACCTCACTATAAAAGAAAAACTGGAAAAAGCCAAAGAACATGTGATAATAAAGGAATTTACTAAAACCCCAAAGGAATTCTTATTCAAAAACCCATTATATTCTATAGTCTTCAGCGGACCACTTTCATTGATCTTTCTGATAATAGGACTGAAGTTGACGTGGGGTACACCATTTATAGATGATGTGATAATATTTTCAGTTCTAATTTCAATTTCGCTTCCTGCATACACTTTCTTCAAAAAAAGGCGTTTTATAAATCAGGTAGAGGAATACATACCAAATTTCCTCCGGGACATGGCAGAGATGAGCCGTGCCGGACTTACATTGCCTGCAGCAGTCAATACATTGACAAAAGCTGACTATGGAGTACTAACAGAAGAAGTTAAACAAATGGATGCTTCCCTTTCCTGGGGCATTTCTTTTGAGGTAACCCTGGAGAATTTTGCCCAACGTCTCAATACCCCCCTTATATCAAGGTCTGTAGCTTTAATTACACAGGCAAACAGGGCCGGCGGAAGAACTTCATCCGTACTTGATGCAGCTGCCAGGGATGCAAATGAGATCAAGACCTTGCAGAGGGAAAGAAAGGGGAACATGGTGGTTTATGTTGTGATCAGTTACATGTCATTCCTTGTTTTCCTCTTTGTGGTTCTTATGTTAACCTCTAAATTCGTACCAACCATGGCAGAAGCCGGGAATGCAGCAGCATCTGCAGGTGCAGGAAGTCAATTCATAGGTGCTTTTGATCCGGATCATTTCACCCGTATATTATTCCACGCTTCTGTGATCCAGGGGTTTGTTACAGGAATCGTAGCAGGCCAGATGGGGGAAGGACAGGTATCAGCAGGCTTAAAGCACTCCTTATTGCTGACCATCATAGCCTGGGCCACTTTCACCTTCCTTATCTGAGAGCCTTTTCAAGATTTTCGTTTACCTTTTCCCTGATATTCCTGAAAATATCTTGTCTCTCAGTATCAATTCCCACTACCAGAGGACCGAATTCATCCATTTCAAGTACCCATACCGCTTCGGGCATGCCCAGATCAAGCCAGTGAACATCACAAACCTCTGTTATGGAATTGACCGCCAGTGCAGCACATCCTCCCGTATAGACAAGATAGACACATTTTCCTTTCATTGAATCGGCGACATGGTCCATCCCACCCTTACCTATCAACATTCTCACATTGTGTCTTTCCAGAAGTGGAGGAGTCATCACAGACATACGTGCACTGGTAGTCGGACCGGCAGCCACAGGTTCCCATATTCCGGATTCCTTTTCTTGCATAAGGGGGCCGCAATGATAGATAGCGGCTCCTTCCAGATCAAATGGCATGTTTTCCAGAGGAGTTTCCAGGATACGTTTATGAGCTTCATCCCGGGCTGTGAAAACCTTGCCGGATATATAGACCACATCACCAATACGCAGGGATTCTATGTCCTCGATGGAAAGAGGGGTTTTCAGATGATATTCCATTTGCCATCACCTCCAATAACAGCTGTGGCATGCCTGTTGGCCCAACACTGGATATTGATAGCCACGGGAAGGGAAGCGGTGTGGCAGTGGGCTGTCCTGATATGAACCGCCAGAGCCGTCGTATCGCCACCTGTACCCATAGGACCAACTCCCAGGGAATTGACTTTTTTCAGCAGAGCATGTTCCTTTTCATCCATGTCATTTACCTGCTCCAGCAAAGCGCTTTTGGCAAGCAGGGCGGCCTTGTCAAATGATCCACCAACACCAATACCCAGTATCACAGGTGGGCAGGGCTTCCCCCCGGCATTCCTGACAGTTTCAAGGACAAGACGGTCGATTGAATCACCTTCTGTTGGATTAAGCATTTTCAGTATGCTCATATTTTCCGAGCCTGCACCTTTAGGAACGGCTGTGATCCTCAGTTCTGCTGAGTCATTAAAATAATATTTTATATCCGGCAACCCATCTCCGGTATTATCCCCACTATTAATGCGTGTCAGAGGATGTACGGCATTGGGCCTAAGAGGTACGGCAGATGTGGCTTTCCTGACCCCCTCAATAAGAGCTTGTTCAATATCTGGAAGGGGTGAGATTTTGCGGCCGATTTCCACAAAAAGGATGATAATTCCGGTATCCTGGCATATGGGCACAGAATGCCTGCGAGCAATCCCTGTATTTTTCAGTATTGCCTGCAAATGGGAGCGTGCAATCTCACTGCTCTCCTCCTGTTCAGCGTTTTCCAGACAAGCAACTACATCATCCGGCAATTCAGTTTCTGCCCTTTGTATGGCTGAGACGGTTGCTTCCACAATGTCTTCGTGTTTAATTCCTGATTCCAAGAAAGATCACCTGCATTACAAAAAATGCTGTACATTTCATAATTTTCATACCAACTGTCACATTCCTTCTTCAAACTGGAATTTGTGCCTGTTAATTTTCATTATCTTTACAAGTGATAACATTACAGGTACTTCGACCAGTACACCTACTACAGTTGCCAGTGTTGCTCCTGAAGTTGCACCAAACAGTATTAATGTAGTGGCTACTGCCAGTTCAAAGAAGTTACTTGGTGCAATAAATGTAGAAGGTGCAGCTTCATAGAAGGGGATTTTCAGCTTTTTTGCACCATCATAGCTGATTGCAAATATAAAATATGTTTGCACTATGATAGGTATAGCAATCAAGGCAATATGGAGAGGATATTTGATTATCATTTCACCCTGAAGAGTAAAAATCAAGACCAGGGTTATTAGGAGTCCCATTAAATATAAATACCACCATGCCCCATGTTTTTATGGAGGTATGCCAAGATAACTTGAAATATTTAAGCGATGCTCTATGTATTAATGCAGGGTCTTATCCTTAAAGGCCTGGTTAAATCTAGGGTGCAGAGTATTTTGATTGTTTTGAGCATATCTTCTAGGTAGGGGTATTAAATGAAAGAGATATATGACAAAATGGCAATGGAAGCCATGAACGCACAGAAGGCAGTTGTAAGTACTATAAATAAGAAGCGAGGCACTGCCTTTAAAGTAGAGGATGCAAAACCATACGTAGATGCAGTCAATAAAATGCAGGCCAAAGGTGAACAGTGCAAAGAAGTATTCGATCTGCACATCAATTCAGTTAACACGCATTATGAGGTCCTCTCCGGGTTAACCGACACTGTAAGGCCGGAAGACGATCCTTATGTAGAACATTATCAGACGCCCCCCGTATTGGAGATATTGTATGAGGAAGACCCAGCCTTCAGGGAGTCAGTGGAAAAGTTCATTGACATGATTGGCAGGTCAGAGGCACTTATAGGCAAAGAATCCATGAGAAGATATGCAGGCTTCTATGGTCCTACATGTGTGGTAGACTTTGCCTTTTCTCCAGGAAGCACAAGTAATGTTGTTAACAGAATACTGCAGGAAACAGACATTCCGGTAGATCACAAACGCGCAATCCTTTCTTCCAAGTCATGGGGAATGAACACATCATACGGAATAGGTGCCAAGTTCCAGATGGCAATTGAGAACGGCAAGACTCCTGATGAAGCTGTTAAAGAAGAAATTGAGATGCTCCAGATGGTCTATGATACTCCCATGGCTGCACAGATCAAGTTAATGGATGAAGCTGGCCACACGTCTTTTGATGTGAAGAAATACATGAACCAGTATAAGCAGAGAATGAAGCCAACTATAAAAGCTGCAATGGATGCTGATGTTTTCTACGGTAATATCGTCACAGTTCCTGCATATAGTGTGGGAGATGTTGCTCATCACATATCGCAGTCGATGTTCAACATGACAAAAGATGATGTCGTAATGGCAGTTATCAATGCCGTGACAGACGTCATGGACGGGACCATGAAGAATGCCATGGGCAATTTCAAAAATGAGTACTCACCGCTGACCATTGCAACAGATGCAGCCGCAGGAGCAACTACGAAATTACTCTGGATGGATGGATTCACAACTATGATGGTTCTCGACCTGCTAGTCAAGAGATTCCATAACTTTGTGCTCACCAATCCAACAAGAGGTGCCGCAGCTGAACTTCACAACGTTGACTTTATGGACTTGATCGAAAAGGGTGAACGTATCATTGATCACAAGCCAAGGGGAATGGGCGGAATGATCCAGGGCATACCAATTGACTTTAGTCCGATCGAGAAGAACGAGGTCCTCAACAACCCTCAGCGCTACACATATCCTGCCTGTGCCATCACCGTTCGTTTCTCGGCACTTATGCGTCTGGCTGATTTCCCATGCATGCTGACAAGTGAGCCCGTAACTGCTACAATGCTGACCAACATTATAGCTCTGCACAAGACCGAACCACATTCACCTGCACGTACCTGCAAGTTCTGTGCAGCAAACTACTTCGATTACAAGTGCAAGGACTGTAACTGGACGGAGGCAGTTTGATCACAGATGTGCCTCGATGAGGCACATTTTGTTTTCAGGCAGGAGGTTTTATGTCAGAAGTAAGTCTGTTTAAAAAATCCATCGCAGAATTGATAGGGACTTATGTACTGGTTTTCCTGGGAACAGGTTCAGTTGTGACAACTGTCCTGCTGACACAAGGGGATACTTTGATTCCTAGCAATACTTTCAATATAGGAATTGATATCGCTGCATGGTTTGCCATAGGAATTTCATTCGGAATTGCTGTATTGGCAATGATCTATGCTTTCGGGCATATTTCGGGAACGCACATCAATCCGGCAGTCAGCATTGCGCTGTGGGCTACAAAGCGCATGAAAACTTCGGATATGGTCAGTTATATTGTAGCCCAGCTCATAGGTGCAAGTCTTGCATCCTTCACCATTGTGGGCATTCTTGGTTCGAGGGCCGTTGCAAGCGGCCTTGGCGCAACTGCCATGTTAGGCGGTCTGGGCTATGGGCAAGCAATATTATGTGAAGCTGTAGCAACATTCTTCCTGATGCTTACCATAATGGGAACTGTTGTGGATAAAAGGGCTCCAGGGGGATTTGCAGGTCTTGCCATAGGTCTTGTGGTTGCTGCGGATGTCACTGTAGTAGGTAATATAACGGGTTCATCCCTGAATCCAGCTCGTACCTTTGGTCCATATATTGCAGACTTTCTGTTAGGCGGGCAAAATCTGTGGTGGCAATACCCAATATACCTGATCGGACCTATCATCGGAGCACTTGTTGCAGCGCTAATCTATGATTATGTGTCGGATGTTAAAAAAGTGTCTTGAGAAGATACTTTCTTCCCTTTTTATCAAATAACCCCAGTTTGACAGTTTCTACTCTATCTTGAAGAGAATGTCTTCTCTTTCAACCCAAAATTTTCATTTTTTTTGTCAGGAAAAGCTATTTGACAGTTCAAACAATTTCATGTGAAAAACTCCGATTTCATCGGTTTTCTTTAAAATGGATGCAATTTTCAGGAATCTTGGCCTGAATTTACTCGCTGAACCCTTATGTTCATAAGAATAATGCTCATCTGTCAAATTCTTTGTCCAAAAAATGGGCAAAAATCAGAAAAAACACAATCCAATGACTTATGTGATACTGTCAAATCAATGGGGCAAAAAATGGATAAAATTATAAAAACAAGCATGGAAGAAAGAAAAGATGCTAGCGAACGACCAGAAGAAAAAAGATAAACATAGAGATTAGAATAGAACCTAAAAAGAGAGACATTCAGTTGATTAAAAATAAAACTGTCAAAGTTGGGTTACAATATATTCACATAGTATTGTTTTAAAACCAAAAAAATTACAAATCAAATTTTAAAATATTAGATGTTGATTGGTGCGAGAGGGGGGATTCGAACCCACGAACTCCTACGAGAATGGATCTTGAGTCCATCGCCGTTGGCCGCTTGGCTACTCTCGCACACTGGTTTTGAAGTTAAGGATAATAATTATCCTGCAAGCAAAATATTGCAACGTCTAAATAACATGATTTTTTATAAATCTATCGCAGGAAATGTGGAAACTTTTGTGATTTTGTGCATATGGAATCCATTTCAATATTTATTGAAACAGATATATTGATATAGATAGAACGCGATTTAACAATTATTGAAATGCATTATTATGGCAACAGAGGTCTTATAAATGGAAGATAAATCCTGCATTACAAAAGAAGCAAAAGGTCTTGGTTTCTTTGAAAGATACCTGACCCTGTGGGTAGGACTATGCATTGTTGCCGGTATCCTGCTTGGCAGGTTCGCCCCCGGAGTTGCAATATACCTTGATAGTCTTGCTATTTATTCCAACGGTGCCCCCGTAATCTCGATCCCGATAGCAATCTGTTTGTTCTTCATGATGTATCCTATCATGGTGAAAATCGATTTCGATGAAGTACTCAAAGCCGGGAAGAATTTCAAACCCGTCGGCCTGACACTTTTCATAAACTGGGCTGTCAAACCTTTCACTATGTATGCAATATCCCTGTTCTTCCTCGGCGGCCTTTTTTTGCATTTCATTGGCCCGGAAGCAGTGGATCTAATCAAGATGCCTCTTGGACTAAACCTGCCTGTGGGTGCAACCTATGGTGAAGGTACGGTAGTGCTTGAAAATGGGGTGAAAATGCTTGAGGTACCCCTCTGGCGCAGTTATTTTGCAGGAACTATCCTGCTTGGTATTGCACCCTGTACCGCAATGGTGCTTGTCTGGGGCCACCTGGCCAGAGGCAATGACGGCCACACACTGGTCATGGTCGCAATCAATTCACTTGCAATGCTACTACTCTATGGCCCACTTGGAGGCTATCTTTTGGGCATAGGCAGTTTTCCAGTCCCATGGGAAGCCCTTGCTCTCTCGGTTGGCATATATGTCGCCCTGCCACTTATTGCAGGCTACCTGTCACGCAAGTTCATAATGAGGACAAAAGGAGAGGAATGGTTCAATACCAATTTCCTCCACCTGCTGACTCCGATAACCATCACTGCACTGCTCATTACACTGGTCCTCCTGTTCAGTTACAAGGGTGACATGATCGTAGCACAGCCCCTGACTATCCTGTGGATAGCAGTACCACTGATTATCCAGACGTGTGTGATTTTTGCCCTGGGATACGTGGTCTCAAAAGGAATCGGTCTTACCTATGAAAATGCTGCCCCAACGGCAATGATAGGAGCATCCAATCACTTCGAGGTAGCCATTGCAACAGCGACCATATTGTTTGGAATATCCTCCGGAGCTGCCCTTGCAACGGTCGTAGGAGTATTGATAGAGGTGCCGGTAATGCTGATGCTGGTAAAGATATGCCTGCGTACAAAGGGCTGGTTTAGGGGCTGAAAAGCCCACATTTTCCTTTTTAGTGATAGCAGGAACACCTCAATACATCATACAAAACCTATTTTTGCAATAAGTTCCAAGTTCCATATACAGAGGTGGTTTCATTAGATATCCAATATTCCTTTTTTTTATCATTATAGTGCTTGTAGCAGGCTGCATTTCCAACACACCGCAGGAAACAGAAAGTGGTGTGCAGGACAATGAGACAGAAACACTGGAAAATGACGGTGTTGAACTTACACCTATTGAAGAGCAGCGCAACAATGGCATCAAGGGAAGCCAGTATATTGATAGAGATACCTACACACTCAAAATCAGTGGAATGGTAAATGAAACTGAAAATATAAGTTATGAGCAGCTCACCTCCTACCCAGCCGTTTCCAGGGTTGTGCCGCTTGACTGTGTAGAAGGCTGGCGCTTTACAGCACTGTGGACCGGTGTACCAGTGGAAATCCTCTTAGAAGAAGCGGGAGTCAGTGCAGGGGCGAATACGGTTATTTTCTATTCAAAAGACGGTTATTCTACATCCCTTTCCCTGGATTACCTGATTGATAACAATATTATCGTTGCCTACAAACTTAACAACGTCACCCTCCCCCAGGAAAGAGGCTTTCCCCTGCAACTTGTAGCAGAGGGAAAATATGGTTACAAATGGGCTAAATGGATCACAGCGATAGAGGTTACGGACAACGACAGTTATGAAGGATTCTGGGAAAGCCGCGGCTACAATAATAATGCAGATGTGGATGGCCCAAGGTTTCAATAATTAGAAATAAGATTCAGAGATTGGAAGAAGGCAGAGGTATTGTAAAACAGGTGCAAACCATACAATTCGGGACTTTTTGTTTCTAAGCCCAATTACCTCCGCCTTACTCTTCCAGAAGTTATAATCATTCCTCTGTTGCATTTATACTTCTACAATATAATATACAGAGTATATAGAATAAATATATCACAGAACCACAAGTCAGAACCAATTGTACCTGACATATACTGATACTTCAGGATAATTCTGCAATTTTCGTGAAATAAACTTTTTAAATATAGACCCTGTCTATTACTAGCAATGGGAAAAAATGAGACTAACGATGAGCAAACCTGTGGCTCTCTTGACAAAAACAAAGAAATTGTGCTGAAAGTCGCCAGAGAAGGCTGGAATCCTGTTATCGTAGATAAGCACTGTACAGATGATTATCTGATGCATTATGGCGGAGAAAAACTGGACAGGGAAAATCTCAAGGAATTCATGGGTGCCATACACCATGCCCTTCCAGACCTTCATTTTGAAATAGAAGATATAATAGCTGAAAAAGACAAGGTTGTTACGCGCTGGAAAGCAGAAGGAACCCATAAAAGGGCATTTCAGGGTGTATTTCCTACAAACCACAAAGTTAGTTTTACGGGAATGACCATAAGCAGGGTGAAGGGTGAAAAGATTGCCGAGGAATGGGAAGAGGTCGACCAGCTCAATTTTACCCAACAATTTGGAGTCTATCCCGACGATTTGTAATTTATTATATAGCAGACAACACTATCCTCTGCCCACTTGATTTTAATATAAAAAGATATTAATTAAACCATCAAAACATCACTGGAATAATTCTTCGGAGAATTCAATTGGACACTACTAACCTCATATTGGCGATATTTTTAGTATACTGGGCCGCAGTTGCCTATCTTAACAAAAGGGGTGTACTGGAGAAGTACAACATATCCGCATATGGCCCTATACTCATGATCAGAACTGTCAGGGGTGTGGCTCTTCTGGATAAACTTGCAAAACCCCGCCGTTACTGGAGAGTATTTGCAAATACCGGCATTGTGCTAATGTTCATAGGCATGTTTGCCATGCTTTTTATTGTCATTCTTTCAGATATCGCGCTTATTTCTTCCCTTACAGAGAATGCAATGCCTCAACCCGGGAAATTCAACGAGGCACGTAATGTATTCCTGATCCCCGGTGTCAACGAATTTATCCCGCTTACCTGGGGCATCATTGCCCTGGTAGTAACACTTGTGGTTCATGAATTTGCCCATGCCATTCTTGCCAGGGTAGAAGATATCAGGGTAAAATCCATGGGAATACTTTTTGCCCTGGTGCCTATTGGAGGATTTGCTGAACCCGATGAGGAGCAACTTTTCGGGGAAGGGAAAGACGAATTTGGAAGTCCTGTAATAAATGAAAAAAAGGCCACCAGAAACCAGCGTGCACGCGTCCTGGCTGCCGGAGTGATGTCTAATTTTGCAGTGGCCCTGATTGCTTTTGTTCTCTTTTTCGGACCAGTGCTGGGGGCTATAGCTCCTATGAGCGATACAATGGTCGTGAATGTTAAAGAAAACTCTGTAGCTGATATTGCAGGTATTGAAAAGGGAATGATAATTACCGGCATCGATAATCAGGAAATACGTTATGCCAATGACGTTGTAGCCTATTTGAACAAAACAGAAATTGGATCTACGGTCACCCTGAAAGCAGCCAAAGACCGAAAGGTAAGAGAGTATGAACTGAAAGTAACCGACAAGCAGGATACCGGAGATTTTGGAATATATATCAATGATATTGTAGATGGTTCACCTGCAGAAAGAAGTAACCTTGAAAAAGGGATGTTTTTACTATCCATCAATAATGTTACTACCCAAACCCCTGAAGAATTTGTCAATTTCATGAATACCACAACTGCCGGCCAGGAAGTGGAGATAAAGGTCAAGACAACTGAGGGAGAATATAATAAATACACTCTGACACTGGGGCAACATCCGGATGGCACTTCTGAAAAAGGATTTTTGGGAGTCTATTATGGCACAGATGGCGTAAAGAATATACCGGTCGGACTTTCCATCGGCGAGTACCCCGCCCACGAATATCTGGATATGCTCAAAGGTCTGCCTTCTATGCTTACCGGTGTAGCTGGCTGGGTAATTATGTTAGGCCTGCCCATAATAGGATTTACAGGAGAAGGATTCCCCGGCTTTAGTGGCACTTTTGCCCAGTTCTATGAACCTGTTGGGTGGGGCGAGCCTCTCGGTGTAGGAATATTCTGGGTTGCCAACAGCCTTCTTTGGATTGGATGGCTGAACTTCTATGTAGGCTTATTCAACTGCCTTCCGGCTGTCCCGCTGGACGGAGGACATGTATTCAGGGATTACCTCCAATCGTTCCTCAAACGGTTTACAGGAGATGAAATCAAGTCAACCACTCTTGCAGGAACCATAGCAGGCACATTTACAATCCTAATCATATTGTCCTTTGTCCTGATGATATTCGGACCTTACATAGTTCATGGTTTCTAAACACAGGATGGATGAAAATGAAATTACCGGCCAAGTGGAGACGATCACTGTACCATTACCTGGGAATTTCCCTGGGATTGGTAATCATAGATACGATCTTCTTCCTCCTGCTGGTAAATTATGAGGGGCAAACGCAGTTTTATAATCCTGTAGATGCTCTATATTGGGTGATTTCAACTACCACTACTGTAGGTTACGGAGACATTGTTTTAACAAGTCCAATTGGCAAAATTTTTGCCATCTTCGTAGAATTGAGTGGCGTAGCCATGGTATTTGGGATTTTGATTACTTTTGTCATCACACCATGGTTTGAAAAAGCCCTGAACATGCCCCTTCCAACAAAAGCCCAGGACTCCTTTTATTCCCATATAATCATTTGTGGCTACAACCGGTTAATGGAAACACTCATAGATGAACTTGAGGACCAGAAAGTCAATTTCATAATCATTGAAGACAATGAAGAGATACTTCGAAGCCTTATTGAAAAAAAAAGACCATGCATATACGGTAAAGCTACAGATGACGAAACACTGGAAAATGCCAGGATTCGCAATGCTCGCTTTTTGATAGCAAATCGCTCTGATGAAGAAAACGCCAGTATTGTCCTTACCGCTTCCAGTCTTGCAGATGTTCACATAATAGCAGTAGCCGAAGATTCAGCAAATATCAAATACCTCAAATATGCAGGTGCAAATCGTGTAGTTTCCCCCAAACTTGTACTTGGCAGGTTCCTGGGAAAAAAAGCACTGGACCCCTATGTAATGGGGCTTGGCGGTGCAACTACATTTATGGATGGATATAACATTGTAGAACTTCCCGTATACCCTGCAAGCCAGCTTATTGGCAAACCATTCAACGAAGCTAATATCCACAAGAAAACAGGAGCAAATATAATAGGATTAAGAAAAGAAGGTAAATTGCTCCTGAAAGTTGAGGATGAAGAAATAATTAAAGAAAATACTGTACTGCTTGCAACCGGTACAATGGAACATTTGAGTGAATTAAAGGATCTTACAAAATGACAGGTGACCTGGAATGCAAATGGGCCATATAATCGTTCTTGGATATGGGGATGTAGGAAAAAGGATTGCAGAAGTACTTGACGAGAACGATATCCCTTTTGTCATTGTTGATTCAAAAGAAGACCTTTTCCTGAGACCGGATTTTGAATATATAGTGGGTAATGGTACGGAAGAAGAAGTACTCAAAAATGCGGGTATCGAGAATGCCTCTACGGTTATAATTTGTCTGAATCACGATACGGATGTTATCTTTGCCACTCTTATCTCCAGAGGATTAAATCCGGAGTCCACAATATTTTCCAGAGCAAATTCAGTCGAATCCATTGACAAAATATACAAAGCAGGAGCCGATTATGTTGCTTCCCTTTCTATAGTTGCCGGCCAGATGCTGGCAAAAATCACTTCTGTTTTTTATGGGGGCGGAGGATACTGCCCGATAGAAGATATAATGCTTTATGAGGGAATTGAAATTGAGCGTCATGTCGTGGGTAAGAGCATGGGAAGAAAGACAATCGGCGAACTTGATCTGTATAGTACTATCGGGTGTCGTGTAATCGGCTATATGCAAGGAGATACGAAAAAGATAGAAGAACTGGATGATGTAGTCCTTGAAAAGGGAGATGTCATATCTGTTGTAGGCACACGCGAGGATATTGCCCGCTTCAAAGAAAGATACAAAGATGTAAAGGATAAGTAAGATATAATGGCTTTAGACCCCTTTCTTCTTACAATACTAATCCTGGGACTTTCCTCCATTTTTGCATTATTGGGAATCGGAGGGGCAGTAATCTATGTACCCCTTTTTTACTGGATTGGTATTGACCTGAGAATAGCAATCCCGCTTGCCCTTCTACTCAATGTGACCACAGCCGGTTCATCTTCATTTACATACCTGAAAAAGAAAGTGATAGATTTTCATACTGCAATTCCTTTCCTTATTTTTTCAGTAATCGGAGCACCAATTGGAACACATATTGGCATGAGAGTTTCTGAGGAGACAATTCTCTTTATTTTCAGTGTTGTAATAGTTCTTGTCGGATTAAGCATGCTCATTAATGGCAAAAAACAAACATACATAGCAGAACCAGCAACCAAAAGGAGACTGCTTTTGGGGTCGCTTGTGGGAGTGGGGGTCGGAATAACTGCGGGGATGCTGGGTATCGGGGGCGGAACTTTCGTGGTACCTCTGCTCCTTGGTCTTGGATATGGGATAAGGGAGGCACCTGCCACGTCATCGCTAATTGTAATGATCTCTTCACTGTCTGGCCTTATCTCCCATCTCAACAATATAGAAATTTCTGGTACTACAATGATTCTATTTGCAACTGCCTCACTGATTGGAAGCCAGTTTGGCTCCCGGATTATGTATACTTCAAAATGGAATCTTGAAACCCTTTCCAGAAAATATTTCAAAAAAATTTTCGGATTGATGCTTATAGTAGTTGCTGTATTGTTGCAATATCGTATCAGTTTTTAAATGCCCTATAGAAAAGTTTAATAGACGTTATCACTATGATAAAGCTGCTCCCTGCGGGCCCGTGGGGTAGCCAGGATATCCTGATGGGCTTCGATGTTACCTAGAAAGGTGCGAAGATACCCATTGACTCGTGTTCGAATCGCGGCGGGCCCGTTCTTTTCTAATTATAATCGAATGTCAGGTACTTATTCATCCAGGTTTATTTCAAATCCTACAACCGGTTGTCCAAGCCCGAAATTGAGTATGACTTGCGGATGAATTTCTCCCATCACACCCACTTTTATACCATTTACCAGAATATCTGCTCTCCTGCCTTCAATAAATGCAGGGTCTTCTGATGCCTTGGCTGAATAGGGAACATTTCGCTCCATCATCATTGAATCAACAATTTCTCTTATCTCCTCGAAATTTGCCAGCGCATGAATGGACGTAGCTGCCAGATGCAGTTTATTTGTACAATCTACGATAGCCTCACCTACCTCAAATATGCGCTGAGGCAGCTCATGGTGCTGGTTCAGGGAAAGAATTTCCAGCTGGTTGGGTAGGAGGGTTGTACGTATCATTGTCTGGTCTTCACTGATGGGATGCATTACAGGCGTCACATCTTCTGTATGGGGCCTCCTCATATTATCAAAGTGCACCTTTTCACTGGTAAGGGTAAATGGCATCACTTCAGAATATCCCAATCCAATCATAATCTCCCTGATATTATCCTGCATCAGGGAAAGGGGGTGTGCCTCACCGGTAGTGGAAGTGGACGGGAATATTGCCTCAATATTGTCAAAACCTACTGAAATTGCAATGTCTTCAATAATGTCATAATTATGCAGGATATCTGCCCTGTAGGGAGGAATTTCTATCTCTACTGCATTGGTGTCTGCAGGTGATGCTGCATAACGCATTTTTCTCAAATGGCCTGCTACTTCCTCTGATGTCAAATCCATACCAACAAGAGATTTTACTTCATCCATTGAAATAATACGTTTTTCCGGTGAGAGATCAGGAGTTATCTTTGATTCCCCGCCGGGATAATTGATCTTAACAGATTCAATCCTGCCTCCACGATCGGCAAGTGCAGCCACAACAATGTTGAGGGCTGTGTAAACTTCGCCACTCAGGCCGGTTACATCTATAAAAAGATCGGTGGTGTTTTTGTCCACCATGGTTAGTGTTCCGTTTATGATAGGTGGGAAAGAAAGCACCTGATCATTAGCATCAAGTATAAGGGGATATTTTGAATAGCCTTCAAGAAGATGGGCAAAACGTGTACCTTTTGGATGTTTTTCAAGAATTTCTGCCAGGTTCATGGGTTCGGTAAAATCGAGAGGAACAAATTCCACCGATGGATCGGCACCTATATACTTAAAAGGTGGTTTGATCCCGGAGAGGTCATGAACCCCGATTGACACTTTCTTGCGGTTCCTCCCCAATCCCCAATGCAGGGATTCCTGCAGGTCCATCAGGGATTTTATTGAAGACTCAGTAAATTTGACCCCTCGGACAATCGCACAACCAAGCACAGGACGGATATTCTTTATATCATCGTCCAGAGATATTTCAACATCTGAATCATTAATATCATATTTTACAGGGCCTGTTTCAATATCCATAAATCCCCGCATTGCCCTGGAAACACCTTCAACACTATATAGATCGGGACGATCGGGGAAGAATTCGATATCAATGGAATTCTCTTCAAGACGTTCGATATCTGCTCCGATCATGGGAACCCTATCTATTATGCTATCCCGGTCAGTACCTGTAAGTTTCTCAAGGTCTTCATAATCCAGTGTTATAATGGGCATGGGGATCTTCCGTTAAGTTGGTCTGTATGCTTGGAAAGTAATGGGTATCTAAGATTTAATGTTTTTCATGGATAGGTCAAAGGAGAATATTATCCATAACTATAATAATGATTATAATATTATTACTTATATACATCTACGCTGCGTTTAGGCTCATAATACCCATAAATAATAATTAATTTCCGGTGACAAAATGAGTGATGAAGATTCCGTAAAAAGGGGTATGGATTATTCAAACAGGGGAGAACTTTCAAAGAACAATAAAAACTCATCCACTGGCAAGCAAGAAGAGTCGGGATTAATGGAACCAAAACGTTTCAAACCCGGCTCCTTCCATAAAAAAGAAGAATCTTCTCAAAAAGATAACTTGTTTATTAAAGAAAAAAAAGATGAAATTATTTTCACACCTTCCAAAGATGAAAAAACCATACGTAGAAAAAATCCACCTTCAAATGAAAACAATGAGGAACAAAGAAAACTATTCGGCGGAGAATCAAATACTTCCGATTCTAACGAGGATTTGCCAAATATATTCACCCCACCCCCAGAAAACGAAACTGCTGACATAAATATTAAAGAGATGCAGGAAAAAATAACTGAAGTCGATGACTCTGAAGAACTAAATAACAGCAGTATGATGAAGACTTCCTTATCTCAAGTTCCTACTGCCACTGATAACACGGAAAATTTATCGGTGGATGAACTGGAAGAGGACGATAAAGAATCAGGCGAAGAGACTGATTCACAGACTAAAATAAAAACAAGTTTCAAAAATATTAATTTCATTCAGAAAATACGTAATCTCCTTGAAAGGGAAATGGAACCAATAGAACAGTATGACCCTGCTATCCATGGCCCCATTACATATTTTGAAGGGATAGCAAATTATGAAGAAATTGAGAGATATTGGCTTGTGGAGCCATTTTGTTTTGTAGTCATTCTTTATAATGAACTCCTCAATGATTATCTGTACCAGATAGTTGAACCAAAATTAGATGAATTTGAGGAAATCTTCCTGACAGAGATTAAAGATCGTTTGCGTGATGTTTTACTCGTGGAAAATATTGACAGACTGGCGGATAAAGAAAAGATACTGGAAGACAAGATACTGATCATCCTTAAGGATTATGCTATAAAATTTACCCCCCTGATGTTGGGAAAAATCATTTACTATGTAAAAAGGGATTTTGTCAGGCTGGGAAAAATTGATCCACTGATGTATGACGAAGGGATAGAAGATATATCAGGTAACGGACACGATAAGCCTGTATTTCTCTATCACAAAAAATACAGCAATATTTCCACCAATATCTACTTTGAAGAAGATGAACTCAATTCTTTTATAATCCAGCTTGCTCAAAAAAGTGGTAAACATATATCTGTAGCCGAGCCAATGATAGATGCTACAATGCCAGATGGGTCCCGTATCCAGATGACTCTGGGTACAACTGTAACCACTCACGGCAGTACCTTCACAATTCGTAAATTCAGTGAAACCCCTATTACACCAATTGACCTTCTTGAATGGGGCACCTTCTCTTCGGCAGGAATGGCGTATCTGTGGCTGTGTATTGAAAATAATAAGAGCCTTATATATGCAGGAGGTACGGCTTCAGGTAAGACTTCATCATTGAATGCAGTCTCCCTGTTCATTCCTGAGAAAGCAAAAATCATTTCCCTTGAAGATACAAGGGAACTTAAATTGCCGCATATTAATTGGATACCGGGAGTTACCAGGGATTCATTTACAGCAGACGAAAGGGGAGCCGTTGATATGTACGACCTGCTGAAAGCGGCGTTGAGACAGAGACCCGAATACCTGCTGGTAGGTGAAGTCAGGGGTAAAGAAGCATTGACATTGTTCCAGGCAATGTCTACAGGCCATACCACATTTTCCACGATGCATGCTGATTCTGTGCCATCGGCAATCCACAGGCTGGAGAATCCTCCAATAAGTGTACCCAGGAACATGATCCAGGCCCTTGACATAATGAGTATTCAGGCACAGACATTTTCAGCAGGTAAACGTGTCAGGAGGAACCTGAAGCTTGTGGAGATCACCGATATAGATCCAAATACCCGCAATATTCGAACCAATGACATATTTACATGGAATTCATCTACTGATTCCTTCAGGCATACTGGTAAATCCAAAGCATTGGACGATATAAAGCTACAAAGGGGCTGGAAAGAAGAAGATATAAAGCGAGAACTGCAAACCCGGCAAAATATACTTGAATATATGTTGGACAATGGCATCCGGGATTTCAAAGAGATTGCTGCCATCATTAAAGAGTACCAGGCAACACCCGAAAAGACCCTTACCAGATTTGGAATGGATCAATAAAATGGTGGGATAAACTTGGATGGATCACAAACTGAAGAAAATGAAACTACAGTTGAGACTGGTGCAATCGATGAATCTACGGATCCTGTCAACAAAATATCCCACCCTGCCAAAACCAAAAAAATGTCGTTCAAACAAAAAATAAAAAACTCTTCCAGACATCTGAAAACACGTTTCAAATTAAATGGTAGAAGCAACTCAGAGAAAGAGTATGGTCAAATTCTTTTTGACCTTGCCAAAAAGATCCCTTTTGCCCTGCTGGGAGAAAGGGTTAAAGAAAAAGGTGACAGGTATTCAAATCTCCAGCTCCAGCTCAAACAGGCCCGAATTCCTGTGTCTTATGAGATGTATGTATCAGCAGGGATATTTTATTCTGTTGTTGCAGGGATATTCGGGGCTTTGCTGGGACTTTTATTTGCTTATCTTATTTTCACCATCATAGGATTACCCGATCAACTCACCGGCATCCAGATTAATTCATCGTTTGCATGGTTGCTGGCTTACAGGGATATTATAATAGGCTTTTTTATTGTAGTTTTCCTGACCCTTGTGCTGGGAGGTATAACTTATGTTCTTTTCATGTTTTATCCGGCATTCCAGGCTGGTGAGAGGAAAAATAATATCGATCAACAGCTCCCCTATGCAGTAACTTTTATGTACGCACTAACGCGAGGTGGGATGAATATCCTGGATGTATTCAAATCCCTTGCAAAAGCAGAAGATACCTATGGGGAAGTGGCTGTCGAAGTCGATACCATTGTGAAGGATATGGAATATTTTGGGCATGATATCAGAACAGCACTGACAAATATATCCAGTACTACCCCTTCAGACAGGTTTCAGGATTTAATATACAATCTTGTTACAATAATAGATAGTGGAGGAGACATAGCAAAATATTTCCAGGATAAATCAGACCAGTATTTGCAAAAAAGTATGGTAGACCAGAAAGGTTTCCTGGAAACACTGGCATTGCTTTCTGAATCATATGTAACCGCATTTGTGGCCGGTCCACTGTTTATAATAATAATGGGAGTTATGATGATTATTATGGGTTCCGGCTCAAAATCAATGGTATATGCAATCATATATGCCGTCCTCCCCATCGGTTCCCTCATGTTTGTTGTTATGATCAGCATAATAACACCTGGCGAGATAGGGGAACCAAAGTTACTCAAGACCAATGCTACATATGATCATGGAATCCCCGAAGTGCCTCTACACCTCCAGCCGGTTTATGACGAAAACGGGGAAGTTATAGAAGAAAACGAGGACAAGGTAAACAAACGTGGATATTTTGAAAGTTTCATCAAATCAAAAAAGCAACTTCAATATAAGAAGTATATAAGGAATCCTTTAAAACCAATGCTTGAAAAGCCCGAATATACACTGTTTATAACGGGCCCGATTGGGGCATGTATAATAATAATTCCCCTCCTGCTCAATATGAATAATGGTGGATTACCTTCTGATATAATTGATTTTATTGATGATTATCTTGTATTTGGATTTTTTGCAACAGTTGTCCCCCTGACAATATTCTATGAAAAGAAAAATCGGCGCAAGAAGAAACTGGAACAAAATATTCCTGATCTGTTGAAAAAACTGGCCAGCACTAACGAAACCGGGATGACATTACAGGATTCAATAAAGCTTATGTCAAGAAAGGAAACTGATACTCTCAGCCAGGAAATAAAAAAGGTATGGAGGGATATTTCCTGGGGAGTAAACATAAATGACAGTCTTGTCAGGTTTGCAAATCGACTGAGGACCCAGGTTGTGGCAAGGTCATTTACCCTTATTACCAAGGCCAATGAATCCAGTGGAGATATAGGCCAGGTTTTACTTGTAGCATCCCGTGATGCATCATCAGAACAGGATATGAAGCGGGAACGTTCAATGAGCATGATGATTTATATAGTAATTATCTACATTGCTTTTCTTGTTTTTGTAGGGGTGATCTATGTAATATCCACTACATTCCTGACAGAAATGGCAAATGCGGGTGCAAAAATGGCTGCTTCCGGAACACAGGGAAGTTTCCTTTCGAGTTTTAACCTGGATGAGTATACTAGATTGTTCAAACATGCCTGTCTGATACAGGGACTGAGTTCCGGCCTGATGGCAGGAGCAATGGGTGAAGGAAAAGTCCTTGCCGGATTGAAACATTCAATAGTGATGATGACAATTGCTTACGTTATCTTTACCTTATTTATCTGAAGATGAGGACAACTATGAAAATTGCGGGAATCGATGAAGCTGGCAAAGGACCGGTAATCGGGCCAATGTGTGTTGCCGGTGTTATTATGGATGAATCAAATATAAATGCCCTGAAGAACCTGGGTGTGGCAGACTCAAAAAAACTATCTCCTAAAAAAAGGGAAAATCTCGCCCGCCAAATACGTAAATATGCAGATGGGATATTTATTCAGGAAATAGAAGCCTGCCAGATAGATGAACTACGCAACATAATGAGCATGAATGATATCATGGTAAGGGGTTTTTCAAGTGTCCTCGAAAACCTGAAACCTGATATAGCATATGTGGATGCTGCGGATGTAAATGCAGAAAGGTTCGGCAAGAGACTTCTTGCTGCATATGAAAAAAAACATGAAGGAGAAAAAAAGCCGGAAATCGTATCCGAGCATCGTGCCGATGATATATATCCGATAGTATCTGCTGCATCCATTATTGCAAAAGTCAGAAGAGATGAGCTTATCGGAAATATTAAAACATCTATCAATAAAGATTTTGGAAGCGGTTATCCATCAGACCCAAAAACTAAAAAATTCCTTCAGGAGTGGATAGATAAAAATGGGAATTTACCCGATTTTGTCAGGCATTCCTGGAAAACCGCTGCAAAACTAAAAGGAAGCAGATGATTATTTCCGGCCAGATTCAATCATCGACTTAAACATCAAAAGACCATCATCAGCACCCATAATTGTCTCCGATGCTCGTTCGGGATGTGGCATCATACCCAGTACATTGCCGGTTTTATTTGTGATACCTGCGATGTTATGACGTGAACCGTTTGGGTTGACAGCTTCGGTAGGGTTGCCGTTTTCATCTACATACCTAAATACAACCTGATTATTATCCTCCAGCTGTTGCAGGGACGGATCATCATGGTAGTATTTGCCATCCTTATGTGCAATAGGGATGCGGATTACCTGACCCTTTTCATACATTGAAGTAAAGGGGGTATTCGTATTTTCCACCCTCAGGTAAGACCATTCACATTTGAACTTGGGATAACTGTTTGTTGTAAGGGCTCCTTCCAGCAGACCTGATTCAGTAAGTATCTGGAAACCGTTGCATATTCCCATCACTGGCTTGCCATTGTCGGCCATTTTTCTCACAGCATCCATTATAGGTGTCCTTGAAGCAATAGCACCTGATCTCAGATAGTCACCATATGAAAAACCACCCGGGATTACAGCGGCCTCATAGTCATCAAGTTTTTCTTCTTTATACCAGACAAGTTCGGCATCAATTCCAAGGACATCCTGCAAGACGTGCAGGACATCATTATCACAATTGCTTCCACCGAACTGTATGATGGCAACAGTCATTCTATTTCCCTCAGGTCAATCGAGTAATCATGAATTATAGGATTTGCAATCAGCTTCTGGCACATTTGGTCAACAAGGTCACGGGCATTTTCTTCAGATTCTGCCTTAAGTTCAATGACATACCTTTTGGTGCTTTTAACGCTCTCTGCATTATAGCCCAGGTGTCCCAGAGCACGTTTTATAGTAGTTCCTTCAGGGTCCAGCATACCGGCCTTTAGATTGATGGTGACTTCTGCCTCATATAGCATATTAATCCTCAGCTGTGATTGTAAAGTAATCCAATCCTAGACATAAATGATTTGTTATATAATCTCTTCTATAGGCGCTGTTTTGCCCCCATTACCCGTTGTATAAAAGTAATATGGGTCAAGATTGCAATAAGTGCAAGCGCTTGCAGGAGGAAACCTGAAAGGGCGCCGATGATAAGAATTATAATTCTTTCTGATCTTTCTGCCACCCCTATGTCAAGTTTGGGTGCACCTGCTGCTTCGGCACGTGCGCGTGTGTAACTTACAAGATATGAGCCGATCATTGCAAAGATACACCAAATCCAGCCCTCTATAAAAAATCCGGTCCCCTGAATTGTGTTGTTTACAAAACCATAAATCAAACCTGCAAAAACAATAGCATCTGCATAACGATCGCATACCGAATCAAGTACCCCTCCAAAAGCCGATGTTGTGCCACTGGCACGTGCAACGGCCCCGTCCAAAACATCAAGTACCCCTCCAAGAATTAAAAAAAGGGCACCGTATAAAAGATCGCCTTTTGCGAATTCAAAAGCTGCCAGAAAACTTACAAAAAGCCCAATATATGTGATGGCATCGGGAGAGAGGGGGATTCTGGACGCAAATGGCAATACAGAATGACGTATGGAGTTTTTTAAATTACCAAGTATTTCCATCCCTCTTCATAAATTGGTAGTATGATCGTAGAGATATTGGGATTTCACATATATAAAATTAAACACAAATAATGGGTACTTAGTAATTGGATGCTTGTTTTTTTTGCTGATTAAGCATGGATATTGCTTTTTTCAGGTAATTTTTTGCTTCTTCACATTCCGGATCAAGATTTAGTACATTAGAAAAGCATCGTGTCGCTTCATCATATGCCCCTTTTAAGAAATGTGATATGCCCCGACAGTTCCACAAAATGGTTTTCTTTTCAGCAGAATCCGTTTCCCTGACGTTTATATGTTCATAACACACAAGGGCTTCTTCATATCTTTCCATAGTACAGAACATCATGCCTTTATTCAGCCATGCATTATCATAATCTGGATCGATCCCGGTGGACCTGTCAAAGCACTCAATCGCTTTTTCTGGCTATTTCAACTAGGAATAGACTATACCTCTATTGTACCAGATATCAGGATTATTTCCATCAAGTTCAAGAGCATTATCAAAACAACGGATGGCTTCCTGATATTCTGTCAGGTCACTGTGGGCAATACCTTTATTTGTCCATACAAGGGCAATCGCTTCGTTATCCCATATCAGGGAATCTTTTTCCACTTCGAGAACGCGCGAGTAGCAACGAATCTTGTCTTCAGGATATTCGGCATGAAAACCAAGCTGAAACCATTTTTCTGCCGCCATTCCTTCCATATATAGTATGCTCCTGACCATGCCAGATATAAAATATAAGTACAAATATAAGGTAACTGGAAGTATAAAATACTTATTATCTATCCTATATCACCCCAAAAAGGACAGCATATAATTCAATTTTGTAGAATTTACAGACATAATAATTAGTGAAACATATATTAATTGCAGTCTTTAATCATACTTTTCTGAAATACTGACGTGATGTAACTGGCAAATTTATATTGTGCGACTTTCCTATGGGGATTGTAGGCAAATAGAAAGCTATAAATTTTTTGGCTCCATTATATAGAGCGAAAATGGAATTATGGATAGGCTTCCAATCACTGATTCGACTTTATGGGGGGAAGAATCAGGATAACAAAAAGCATATTCATAGGTTTATAGGACCAAACATCATCCATAAACGGGGGGTATTAAATGGATTTCCATCAGGAGGATATTGCTACAATACATGATTTTTGCATTGATGTCAATAAACTTGAAGAAAAGATCAAGCAACTTGAAAAAAAACGACCTGCTTGCCTGATTATACCGATATTATACGAGGAAGTCGAAAAACGACCCCTCCAACAAATCGTGGAGGCATTAAACAGATGCGACTGTGTTAAACAGATAATTATTCCAATGGCAGCGGACAACCCTGAGCAGTACAGGAAGGCTGCGGAATTTTTCAAGCAACTAAAACCCGATCACATGTTGATATGGTGTAACGGTAAAAGGATTCAAAAGATCATTGATGATATGAAAGAGATTGATCTTGACCTTACAGGGTTCAGGGGTAAAGGTATGGATGCCTGGTTGGGACTGGGCGTTGCCAGCCTGAATTCTTATGCAATTGCCCTGCATGACGCGGATATTGTCAATTACACATCTGCCATTCCGTTAAAACTTCTTTATCCTATAGTCAGTCGCGATCTGAATTTCTTTTTCAACAAAGGTTATTATGCAAGGGTGAACCTGGACAAAAAAACTATGCATGGACGTGTTTATCGTCTCTTTGTCCATCCCTTGATGGATACCCTGCACAAGGAACTGCAATGTGATTCAGAAATTCTGGACTATTTCAGGTCTTTCCGCTACACCCTCTCCGGCGAATTTGCAATGACAAGCGATCTTGCACTCAACATAAGGATTCCGGCCGATTGGGGGCTTGAAGTCGGATTGCTTGCAGAAGTCTACCGCAATGCCACTTTCAAAAGAGTATGCCAGACAGATCTTGGGTTTTATGATCACAAACACAAAGAACTTGGCCAAGACCGCACTGAAGGGCTCTGCAAGATGACCGGCGATATTTTTTCAACATTTTTGCGTATAATCACAGAATCATCAACCACTCCTATATCCCATTCCTTTTTACATAGTGTACAGGTGAAATATAAGAGAAGAGGGCAGGACCTTATAAGGAAATATTATACTGATGCCCTTTTCAATGGCCTCAACTTTAACCGTCACGAAGAGGAAACCTATGTGGATATGTTCTCAAAGGTAATCATGAAATCCGGGGAAGAATACCTTGACAAACCCCATGATATGCTGTTGCCAGCCTGGACAAGGGTGCTCTCCGCAATACCTGATCTCAGGGAACAAATATGTTATGCAGCACGCGAGGATGCCAGGGAATTTAATGGTAATGTTTTTTGAGAATTAGATTATAGATTGAAAAGTCAGGTTTAAATAACAAATACAGCGCATATCATTACCATGATATCCCGGAAAGTAGCAGATATACCACCCTTTTATGTGATGGAAGTGCTGGAAAGAGCACAGCAACTTGAGGCACAGGGCAGGAGTATTATTCATCTGGAGATTGGGGAACCGGATTTTCCCACTGCCCCTCATATATGTGAAGCTGCCCGTAATGCCCTGGATGGCTGCAATACAACCTACACACATAGTCAGGGGATACCCGAACTAAGAGAGGCAATCGCTGAAGACTACAACACACGTTTTAACCTTGATATCGACCCATCACAGGTAGTTGTCACTTCTGGCACCAGTCCGGCCCTTATGTTGAGTTTCATGGCGCTTGTTGATGAAGGGATGAAGGTAGCGATGTCCAATCCTCATTATGCATGTTATCCCAATTTCGTCAAAGGCATTGGGGGCAAGGCAGTTCTGGTTCCTACAAAAGAGGAAGAAGGCTATTGCCTGAATTCTGATAACCTCTCTACAAATATTGGTGCTGATACAGCTGCTATTCTTATGAATAGTCCCTCCAACCCTGCAGGTTATCTGATGCCTCCAAAAGAGATGGAGTCAATTGCGGATCTGGCAGGAGATATCCCGATAATTTCCGATGAGGTTTACCAGGGACTTGTGTACGGCAATGCAGAAGACCACAGCATACTGGAATATACGGATAATGCAATCGTATTAAATGGTTTTTCCAAAAAATACTGCATGACAGGCTGGAGACTGGGTTACATGATCGTGCCTCCTAACATGATTCGATTGATCCAGAAAATGCAGCAGAATTTCTTCATATGCGCCAACAATTTTGTCCAGCACGCCGGTGTGGCAGCGCTCACAGGTCCACAGGACCATGTGAAATCAATGGTTGAGACCTATGACAAACGTCGTGTTTACATGCTGGAAAAACTCAAAAGTATCGGGTTTGGCGTTAATTATACTCCAAATAGTGCCTTCTATATTCTGGCTGATGCAGGTAAATTTACCAGGAATTCACTTGAATTCAGCAGGCAGGTTCTGGAAGAAACCGGAGTGGCCATCACACCTGGAATCGACTTTGGGTCCGGTGGAGAAGGCCATGTGAGATTCTCGTATGCCAACAGTTTAGGAAATATAGAAAAAGGAATGGAAAGACTTGATTCTTTCCTTAACGGGTAATCTTGCTTTTCTGGCGCTTACGCAGCATCTTTTCGGTTTCGATCACAAAGAACACAGAACTGGCGATTACTACTATAATTACCCAGTCAACCAACCTTAAAGGTGCTGTGTCAAGGATACCATTAATCAATGGGTTATAGGTTATCAACAACTGTAGCAGGATTACCACAATCACCCCGGCCAACATTGTCATGTTGGAGAATAGACGGCCAAATGTATTTTCATAAATGGATTTTGAACTGAAAAGATAGAAGATCTCAAAGAATACAATGGTATTCAACGCAATGGTCTGTGCTGTAGCTACCGGGG
The DNA here is from genome assembly GCF_003722075.1 of Methanohalophilus sp. RSK. Taxonomy (GTDB): domain Archaea; phylum Halobacteriota; class Methanosarcinia; order Methanosarcinales; family Methanosarcinaceae; genus Methanohalophilus. The sequence continues at coordinate 128,205 of NZ_RDSK01000009.1, forward strand.
TTTTCTGGTCATTAATCTCAAAGAAGAACAAAACGAATGCTGCCGTGACCATCAACAGAGCAACCAGGACTATCCTCTGCTTTATTACCGGCAGTAAAAGCGGCTCTTCAGGCGGACGTGGATGTCTTCTCAATAACAGAGATTCCTTCGGTTCAAAGACGATGGGTACACCCAGACCGATTGCTGTTACAGTATTAATCCACAATATATGTAAAGGCAAGAGAGGAGGAGTGGTAATTCCCAGCAGCACTGCAGCCATAACAGCAAGTCCCTCGGCGGCATTGGTGGGCAATACCCATAAAATTACCTTCTGGATTTTGTCGTAAACATCTCTGCCTTCCTCCACAGCATTTACAATGGAAGCAAAATTATCATCTGCAAGTACCATGTCCGAGGCTTCCTTGGCAACCTCTGTACCGGATTTACCCATTGCAACTCCTATATCTGCCCTTTTGAGGGCTGGTGCATCATTTATTCCGTCTCCCGTGACGGCCACAACCTCTCCCTGCTCCTGCAGCAACCTGACAATACGGGATTTATCGTCCGGAGAAGTACGCGCAAAGACAGAAACATTTTTTAATTTTTCATGCAGGTGCTCATCCGACATGCTGTCAAGTTCTGAACCTGTAAGTACACCTTCTGTGGTTATTCCGAGTTGATTTGCGATACTCTGAGCTGTGAGGCCATGATCCCCCGTTATCATAATTACACGGATACCGGCTGTTTTGCATTTTTTGATAGCATCCCTGACCTCTTCCCGGGGAGGATCACGCATTCCCTGCAGCCCCAGGAAAACAAGATCAGCAATATCCTCTTCCTTTACTTCTTTCCTGTCAGATCCCACTTCCCGGTATGCCATTGCAATAACCCGCAAGCTTTTAGATGCCATATTTGAAGCAACTTCAAGTATTTCGGTCGGATCAAAAACCTCATCATCTCCGTACGTTGAGGAGCACATCCTGATTATTGTTTCAGGTGAGCCTTTTACAAAAATTATATTGGATTTTTCATCCTTTTCGTGAAGGGTGGCCATAAATCGGTTTTCGGATTCAAAGGGTAGGGAATCAATACTGGGTAAATGGAAAGATGATGCTTTCAAAGCAGATACCAGCAGCGCCCCTTCTGTGGGGTCACCAACCACACCTCCTTCTTCACGCAGATACGCATCGTTACACAGGGAACCTGCCTTAAGAGTCTCCATCAGGGAACCATAATCATGAGGGGAAACTTGCACTCCTTCGCTGGCAAAGATCCCTTGGGGCGAATAACCTTCACCTGTAACATCAAACCAGCCTTCAGAGGTGTATATGGTTGTTACGGTCATTTGATTCATAGTCAGCGTGCCTGTCTTATCGGAGCATATGGCAGTAGCTGCTCCCAGTGTTTCCACGGAGGGCAGGTTTCTTATGATAGCATTCATTGAGGCCATGGATTTTACCCCTATAGCCAGTGATATGGTGATAAGAGCAGGCAGACCCTGGGGTATGGCTGCAACTGCAAGACTGACTGAGGCCAGGAAGATTTCCAGATACTCAAAGCCTTGCAGACGCCCAATAATAAATGTCAGGACTGAAACAAAAATTATGACAACAAACAGTAATTTGCTCAGGTGATTGATAGTGCGTATCAGGGGAGTGGAAATACTTTCCGATTCCTTGAGGAGTTCTGAGATCTTGCCTATCTCAGTACGGGGCCCGGTTGCCACCACCACACCATAGCCAACACCCTGCGTTACAAGAGTGGCTGAGAAAGCCATATTTTTCTGGTCTGCAAGTGGTACGTCCTCACCGGAAATGGCTGTGGTTTTCTTTTCAACCGCCATGGATTCGCCGGTAAGAGCTGATTCATCGATACGCAGGTTCTTGGCCTGGAAAAGCCTGACATCGGCAGGCACTCTTGCACCGGCATCAAAGAGCACCGCATCCCCTACCACCAGTTCTCGACTGGGGATGACTTTGCGCTGTCCGTTGCGCAGTACAGTAGCTTCGGGACGCATCATCCGGGCAAGGGATTCCAGAGCGTTTTCAGCCTTTTTTTCCTGCACAAAACCAATTATTGCATTAGCCAGCACCACTCCGGCAATCACAGCAGTATCTGCATATTCCCTTAAGAAGAACGTGACTATTGCAGCAGCGATCAACACATAGATCAATGGGCTTGCAAATTGTCTGGCAAAAAGATACAGTGGACCATGTTTCTTTTTTGCCTCAACTTCATTGTACCCGTAGGTAGATAAGCGGAAAGATGCTTCATCTTCACTTAAGCCTTCCTTATTGCTTTCAAGGAGAGAAAAGGTCTCCTCTGTATTAACACGATACCACTTAACCTCCCCATTCATAAAAAAAGAAGGGAATTATGGAGTTAAAGTTTTTGTGATTGGACTAACACCCCCCACGAACCTCCATCTGAATAACAGGTGTAACATTGAGACATGTACCAATATGTATATAAATAACTGAAATTATGCACCACGGTGAAATAGAATAGGGACAAATATAATCAAACAGGGTGTGAAGATGGCTGAAAGACAAGTTGAAAGTGTACTTATAGAAATTCCAAAGGGAAGTCGAAATAAATATGAGTATGACAAGGAAAAAGAAATGATAAAGTTTGACAGGATGCTTTTCTCTTCAATGGTTTATCCCTGTGATTATGGTTTCTTTCCCGACACTCTCGCCCTTGACGGGGATCCCTTAGATGCACTGGTATTGACATGGGAACCTACCTTCCCCGGTTGTTTGATAGACGTGCACCCTGTCGCATTGTTTGATATGATGGACGATAAAGGCAGAGATGAAAAGATACTATGTGTTCCGGAAAGTGACCCCTTGTGGATACACATAGAAACGATAGATCAAGTACCACCCCATCTTTTAAAGGAAATTACTCATTTTTTTGAGACGTATAAAAACTTAGAAAATAAAGATGTGGAGATAATAGGATGGAAAAGTCTGGAAAAAGCAATCAATGTAATAAAAGAAGCTAAAAACAGATACATAAACCAAAGGTAACTTTCTGCAGGTAATTCCTATTAACTTTTACACTTAGTTAAAAAATAGAGACGCTGAGGGGGAGATTCGAACTCCCGAGGGGTCAAGCCCCACAAGCTTTCCAGGCTTGCGCCGTACCGCTAGACTACCTCAGCAAATATGATTTCATGTACGCTGCATACGTTTTGTATTCCAGCGACTCGGATAAACATCTGCATCCATTATTACTCTTTCGGTGATAGCAGCAATTCCGCTGGATAAAGCCAGGATTTCAGAGGAGTCCATTGATGCTTTTGCAAGAGCAACAACTTCACCTTTCAAACTAAAAACGGCAACATCAGCCTTTTTTTGGACATCCGAATCTAAACCGACAATACCCGGTACGGTAAGTGCTGCCCCATGACAAATCGCACTCACGGCGGAATCACGGATTGTGATGTGTGGCAGGTGTACAAGAGCTTCCTCCATTGGCCTGATAATACGACGCAAGTGCTCTTCATCACCATTTTCCTGCCAGAATACAAAAGCGTCTTTCAGGTCATGCAGAGTGACAAGCGATGACTCATCAAATGGTCCTGTGCCAACCCTTCTGAGCTGTTGCATATGGGCCCCACAACCAATCACAAGCCCGATATCATGACAGAGTTTGCGTATATAGGTTCCTGCCTCACATCTAACCCTGAAAAGGACAAGATTGTCTTCAACTTCCAGCACATCCAGGGAATAGATATTGCGTGTCCTGATAGCACGCTTGACTGCCGAAACTACAGGAGGGGTCTGGTATATAGGACCGGTAAATTCATCGCAGACCTTCCGCACACGTTCTTCAGGAACATTTTCATGGAGGCGCATAAGACAGATATATTCCTTGGCTGAAAGGCGAAGTGCGGAGACAGCTTTTGTTGCCTTACCCAGCATAATGGGCAAGACCCCTGTCACCCGTGGATCCAGTGAACCTGAATGGCCTGCCCTGGGAAGTTCAAGCATATCCCTGACCCACGCAGTGACCTCATGACTTGTAGGCCCGGCGGGTTTGTCAAGGTTTACCACTCCCATCCTGATGTAAAAAGAGAGAGGACGCTTAAGAGGAGGATAACCATATGACGGATCTGTATGAGCATCTCCTTTGAGAATATATTCCCTTTGTCGGGTTAAATCGTAATCAAAATTAATATTATTCATTAAAAAACCCACCCAGATTATCAATTGCAGTCTTTAATAGATCACATATCTGGTATTGGTTCCAACGGGTTGACTCGATCACCAGATCATAGATTGAAAGGTCATTTATATCTATATCATAAATTTCGCGATATCTCAAAGCTTCGGAAGATTCCCTTTCTATTGTTTCGTTGAGTTTTGCTTCAAAAGAAGAACCTTCACGCCCAACGATACGTTCAACACGGACCTTTCGGGATGCTTTAAGCCATATACACAGTGCTTCATCGCCTGCCATATGACCGGCCAGCCTGCCTTCCAGAATAATGTTATCCCGGCTTAAAGCAATATCTTGCTGCCTCTCATCAATCATCCTGTCTATTGCAGGATCGGATTCGGCAAGTTTTCCAAATTCCCCCAGACTCATAGAATGTTCTTTTGCAAGAGTGCGGAAAACGTCACCTGCTGAAATCATTTCGATGTCGTAATGTGAGGCGAGCATCCGGGATACGGTGGTGGTTCCACTGCCCGGAAGACCGCTTATCGTAACAAGCATTCACACGCCACCGATATCCAGAGCCTTTCGTATAACCTGGCTGATAGCCAGAGAAGCGATAAAATACCAGAATATCCAGTACTGGATAGGTCCGATTATGGTATTTGTCAAAAGGGTCTCACCCATGAAAGGAAATGTAAGAACAGCATTCCCATGCTGACTTATGTAGTAATAGGCCCACATGAACAGTGGAATAGATATGATACTAATATAGGCCATTGGTTTGAACTGCTGCTTGGACATTTCCATCTGATCAGACATCATATCCTTACGCTGCTCATCCAGCTTATTGATCATGTAATTGTTCTGGGCCAACTGCGCTTCACGATACTCCTTCTGGAAAGCTTTCATACGCTCCTGGGTATTGCGCATCAGTTCCCAGTCAATGGTATATTTCTGGATAAGAGAAGCATAGAGAGCAGTAATGGAAGCCATTATAAACAGCATAACATGGAAATTACCCTCACCAACCAGCATAATAATTGGGTGCATAATAATTCCGACAACGGACCCGATTATTTGCCTACCTTCCTGTCCAACCAGAACGATCCCAAGCATAAGAGATATACCTACAGCTAGGACAAATCTTTCAAGCAGCTGTTTTAATTTTGCATTTTCCAAGGCAACCATCACCGACATTTTTCATTTAATTCAATTCACATATTTATCAAGGACATCACGAATATCATCAAATACATCCTTTATGCCCTTTTCGCCATTGATGTGCACCACTAAATTCTTGTTAGCATAATAATCTATCAATAGCTGTGTCTTATTTTTATAGGATTCCAAACGCTGACGAATTACCTCTTCCTTATCATCATCACGCTGATACAGTTGTCCTCCACAAGAATCACAGATACCTTCAGCTTTTGGGGGATTGAACTTAATATGATAACTTTCACCACATTTACACATGTAGCGACCAGAAAGACGTCCTACAAGTTCTTCATCAGGAACATCAATATTCAGCACGACATCCAATGGCATTCCTATTTCATCAAGAATACCATCCAGGGCATCAGCCTGTGGTATCGTACGAGGATAACCATCTAACAGGTAACCTTTCTTGCAATCAGGTTCAGCCAAACGATTTTTAATAATACCAATCAGAACTTCATCAGGCACAAGTTCTCCGCGGTTCATGTAATGCTCCGCTTTTTTGCCCAGTTCGGTTCCTTGATTTACATTGGCCCTGAGGATATCCCCCGTGGATATATGGGGAATATCATAGTACCTGGAAAGTTCTTTGGCCTGGGTACCTTTTCCGGCACCCGGTGGCCCAAATAAAACCACATTCATATTTTTCCTTCCTGTAATTATTCCTGTCCGAAGAAAGACCGCATCATAGGATGCATTTCCATCATCTGTTCGGAAGCAATATCTTCATACAACCTGTAGACAATACTCACAGTCAACAGAAGCCCTGTACCACTTGTTCCACCAATGGTACCAAGCAAACTGGCAACCAGTGTCAGGACACCGATGAATGCACCACCTATTATGGTTACCTTTGGTATGTAACGATTCATCACTTTCTCGATGCTGCCGATATTTCTCCTGAAGCCAGGAATCTGCATACCCGAGTTGAATACCTTCCTTGCTGTTGGTTTGGCACCCATTCCTGTAGTCTCTATCCAGAACAGTGCAAAGATAATACCACCAGCAATCAGGAAAGATGCATCTATAAACACATGAAGACCTATTTGCCAGAGTGCAGGGGCAGCCACACCATAACCTGTAAACCTTTCCTGTACAAGAGAAGGAATCCACTGATAGGGACTGTGTATAGGTGCCAGATAATACATTACGCCATTTATGGGATTTGAACCTGAATATTCTCCGAGGAACGTAATACCACGACCTGCAAGCACAAGACCGATAAGTTGTATGTTTGCCTGAAGAGCCCTGACAAGGATCATCGGCAGAACTGAAGCATAGATCAGTTTCACAGGGAAACGACCCCTTGCCCCTTTTACGGAACTATGTGCAAGAGGAATTTCAATACGGGTACTTTCTGCATATACAACCAAAAAGAAGATTGCAACTGTACTGATTAGTGCCAGGATACCTCCCTGTATCAGGATGAACATGAAACCATCACCCGAGAAAAGGTAATCTGCCCCTACATTCTGAATGATATAAAGCCATTTGGGAATGATACCGGCAGGTAAACCGGATGAACCAGGCACCCAGTTAATTAAACCGGTCACAATCTGCTGCGAAACACCCGCAACAATGAAAAGTCCTACACCTGATCCAATACCCCACTTGGAAACAATTTCGTCCATAAAGAGGATCAATACTCCACCCACACATATCTGGAGGAATATCAGGAACGTAACTGCTCCCAGACCCACTCCCAGTGACGCAGCAATACCAGCATCGGGCTGAATGTAACCTCCAAGAATCTGAGGCAACGCCTCCAGAACTATCATAACAAATACCAGGAATTTTTGTGCACCCTGGAAAAAGGCTTGATCCCCTGGGTCAGACATGTCAAGTTTGATAATATCTGCACCGGTGAGAAGCTGAAGAACAATGGATGCAGTAACAATAGGCCCAATACCAAGAAGCATCAAAGAACCAGAAGCTCCAGCAAAGAAAGCTCTGTATTGTTCGAATAGGTCAATGGATTGCGGGGAAAGCCCAAACAGAGGTACATTTGCAAGAGCAAAGTACAGCATGAGGATCCCCAGAGTCCACAGCAGTTTATTCTTGAAGTGAACATGCCCTTCCGGACTTGCCACAGCAGGTAATCTGTTAAAAAACGGTTCTAAACTTTCCTTAAAGCTCATCAATTACACCTTTTGCCGAGTTCCAATATTGTAATATATAAATGTAAATATATCGGACAGGTTAATAAGAGTAATGTCATTTAGACATTACTCTTCTATAGCAACACATGATCCGCCGGCTTCCTCGATCTTTGATCGAGCAGATCCGGAAAAACTGGATGCTGTAATTTCCATTTTTTTGTTAACCTTTCCTGAACCCAGAACTTTTTCAATTTCCAGGTCTGCAAGATTGATTTTATAGACACCATCCGCAACATTTGCAAGACCATCTACTACAAGCTGGTCTGCAAGTTCATCAAGTTCACCCACATTAACAATGGAAACTTCATGAATTGATTTTAAAGGACGTTTGAATCCATACTTCCCGTGGGTGTAACCACCCTGGAGTGCAAGGACAAAGTGGTGATTGACTTCACCACATCTGCCACGCCCACCGCGATTTCCGGCACCACGCCTGTTTTTGGTAGTACCGCCCCCACAGGTTCTGGAACCCCTATACTTCTTTGTTTGATTTTTACCCATGATTTCACCTCATCTTGTTAAGAAGAACATTGATGTTTTCATCATGGTTACCAAGTACCCCACCATTCTGGGTAGGTCTCTTGATACCTGAATGACCTTTCCTTGGAGGATGCAACCTGAATACGGGTTTCAGACCCGGAACTGCGGAAAAACTGGCTTTGCCTTCGGAAACAGCTTCTGCAAAAGAAGCAATCGAATCAAAATCTGTATTTTCAGCAATGTATTCATCGGTAAGGGAGATCCCACCTTCGATTTTACCACGATTGGCAAGAATCTGGGCAAGGGTTTGTGCATCAATCTTACCATAAGCCACGTAGTCCTTCACTTTCTGGATCATACCACTGTTATTGGGTGTCTCATCGAGTATCACACAGTGATTTATACGATTCAGGCGAAGCATGGTTAATGTATCAGCAATTGTTTTCCTGACATTAACATTTCCACGCATTCTTATAACCGCATACATTTTCAGGCCTCCTTACATTCCATTTTGAGAGGTTCCCTAATTGTACCGGTATGCTTGAGAGCATTGTAAGTTGCTTTGGCAAAATTCAGGGTAGTTCTGGTCTGACCTTCGGTCCTTGTCCAGACATCCTTGATACCAGCCTTTTCAAGCACTTTCCTTGCAGTGTCCCCTGCAGCAAGACCAAGACCCCTGGGAGCTGGTTTGAGTTCTACATTAACACTGCCTGCTTTGCCATGCACCTCTGAAGGAACAGTGTGTGGAAGTCCACAACCACATTCCCAGGAACCACATCCACGTTTTACACGGGTAATGTTCATCTTGGCATTGCGAATTGCCTTGCGGATAGCAGGTCCAACCTGTCCGTCTTTGGCCTGACCAAGACCCACATACCCGTCACCATTTCCTACAATAACTGTTGCCCTGAACTTTACACGTCTTCCAGAGTCAGTCATCCTCTGAACCATGTTAATATCAAGTACTTCATCTTCAAGACCGGGTAACAGTATATCTACAATATTAGATTCCCTGATTGGTAAACCTGACTCAATAGCTTCATCCATGGAAGTTATCTGTCCTTCAGATACCAGACTGCCAAGTCTTGTGAGGGGAACCCAATCTTCTTCATATTGATATGCCATATAACCACCTTAATTGAAATCCGAAAGGATCTTTTCTTTTGTCGCCTCGAAAACCTCTGGCAGATTTGATCCTTCAAGATATTCTGCCACATGTTCTCCACTTATGCGCTCATCTGATGGGAATACAGCAGGATTGTGCGGGATATCCATTCCGGAATCCACTACACCTTTAAGAGCTGCATAGACTTTACAACCGGCAGAGGGAGATTGCAATCCAATATCCAGAACACCTGTTTCATAGCCTTCAGCAAGCGCTTTATTTCCAAAAAGCAAGCCTGTAAGATAAGCCGCGGTGGTGTTGCTGGTAGATCCCTCATAACCGTATTTGCCCAATTCGCCTGAAATTGCGGAGACAAGAGTTTCGTCTCCTTCATTATTTGGAATTACCAGCTGTATCCTGACATTCCTAATACTTTTCCTAACAACAAGACGATTTTCTTTTGAAAGGAGCAGTCTCAGACGTTGGTGATAATCAGTACGCCCTTCCCTTCGTCTTCTGAAAGGAACTTTATAACGGGGGCCTGTTGCCATGATTTATCCTCCAACATATAATATGTAAATTCATTTTAATCAATACTCATTCATCTTTTCCGATATCGAGGTGAGCTTCAAGATGAGCAACACTTCTGTATTCCCCACCTTTGGCTTTCCTGTAAACCTTACAATAGGTGGATCTGTCGAGTGTACCATCATCACGAAGTTCTTTGAGCCTGCGACGAAGTGCACGGATCTTTTTCATCCATTGCTCTTTACGAGGGTTTCTTGCACCTTTCTTACCTTTTCTGGATCCATGACCCTTTCTGTGGCCATATTTCCTCTTGGCATCTCTGGCACGAGCCCTGCCGCGACTTACACCTTTTACCGGTGCAGACTTAATATTACCACTTTCAACAAGTTCACGAATATCTTCCCTTGTGATCGCAGCAGCGATATCCTCCGATGCTTCGGGGTCAAGCCAGACACGGTTTAAGCCGCATCCTAAGACTTTAGATGCAATCCTGCGCTGGTTGGTGAGGTTTGTCATCTCACTGACCCCCTTTGCGATTGAATATCTTTATACCCATTTCATCCGCTTTGGATTCAATAAGAGCTCTTTTCCTGCCGCCGACTTTACCAGATATACGGATTGCCTGTATGGAGGCATTGATATCTTCCACATCAGCCGGGTTGTGCACAAGCACCTCTACAAAGCCGGATGGATGTAATCCCTTTACTGTTTTGGGACTTCCATAACCTGCCTGTGCAATAGCACCCTTGGCAACATAATGTCTACGCAGTTTGCCCTGTAAACCTCTGGGACGTCTCCAGTTGGAATCAAGACGCTTGAATTTGTGGGAACCCGCTCTTTTGAAAGTGGGTTTTTTACTTTTCTGGATTCTGCGTGCCTTAAAAAGCCTTTTACATTCAGCATCTTCGAAAAGCCCACATTTTAAATCAGTATTCTCTTCCATTAAGACCACCTATCTCAACTCTTCTCAATAAGATATAATCCGTCCTGGAATACACGGGGATCAAAAGTTTTGATGCGGGTAATCTGTTCCATATTGGAAGCAGTTTGTCCTACATCTTCCCTGTTGATGCCAGTAATCGTCACTTCATCAGAGCTGGTTTTGACTTTGGTTTCACCAATTATCCTGGAAACCCTTGCTCTTTTCTCACCAAGGAAATTATTGATAAGCAATTTATCTCCTTCCACTTTAAGCTGCATTGGAAAGTGAGAGTAAACGACTTTCATCTTATACTCAAAACCATTGACAACACCATCCATAAGATTGCTTATGTGAGAAGCATAGGTTCCGACCATTGCTTTTTGCCTTTTCCTTACGGACTGACAATCCACAGTTACTTCAGATTCATCAACGGTAATAGTGATCCCGGGATACCAGAGACGCTTTGTATTGGTTCCTTTTTCTCCTGAGGCGGTGAATACCTTATTTTCATAGGAAACTGTCACACCTTCAGGGATTGGGATTGCCTTTTTCGTTTCTTTAACCATATCAACTTCCCCTTATCTTCAGTAGACAAACGAAAGGAGCTGACCTCCGACATTTTGCTCACGTGCCTGGTACTGGGAAATTACCCCAGCAGGGGTCGTGAGAATTAATGTACCGAAGTTTCTTGCAGGAAGAAATTGCTTTTCCCATTTTTCGAGGTCTTCAGCACCTACTGAATGTCTGGGTTTGATAGCACCACATTTGTTTATCCTTCCGGCAAGTTCAACCTTATAGAGACCAGCTTTGCCGTCATCTTCAAACTCAAATTCACCGATATATCCGGATTCTTTCATTACTTTCAGGACGTTGCCAATCAGTTTTGATGCAGGTTTGACGGTACATTCCTGTTTACCTACGGATTCTGCATTCTTAATTACCGACAGAGCATCTGCAAGAGGATCTAATAATACCATAATCAATCACCTCATGTATATTTTTCAAAACCCATTTCATGGGCTACTTCCCTGAAACAATGCCTGCAAAGGTAGATGCCGTATTTACGGATCAATCCCTGCTTACGACCACATCTTCTGCACTCGCTGGCACCACGTCCAAAACTTTTCTTGGTTTGTACCATTATACGACCTCCACCGCATATTTCTCCTTGAAGAATGAAATTGAATCATCCTTTGTTATTTTATGTGAACTGGAGATTTTATGTTTTGAAGCACGCCTTTTCTTGACCCTGTAACCCGGACGATTTACTATGACATTTATGTCCATTCCAAAAATACCGATATTCGGATCGTATCTCATTCCAGGGAAATCAGTGTGCTCCTCGATTCCGAAAGCCACGTTTCCATCATTATCAAACTGGGAAACAGAAAGTTTTTTCTCAATAATGTTAATCGACGTTGAAAGAAAATCTTCTGCATTCTTTCCCCTGAGGGTTACTTTACATCCTATTGGTTCATGTTTTTTGATACCAAAGGAAGGCATGGTTCTTCTGGAATAACATCTGACAACTCCCTGTCCGGTAATAGTTGACAATATTCCTTCTGCATCCACAAGATGCTGACCACTCTCTCCTACACCCATATGGACAACTACTTTGTCAACTCTGGGATTTTTCATGGGATTAGTCAATCAGCTCACCACCCATTGTTATTTCAGGTTCGTTTTCGCCAATTACAAAAACATAATCCTCAATTGTTTCGAAATTGGTTTCTCCTGAAATGGAGACCGTATTCTTCTTGGAACTGAGAACGGTGTTTATCTCAGCGATCTTGCCGACCTCTCCGGTGTGGCTACCGCCTACAATAAGGGCAAGATTACCTTCTTTGTATTCGATGTGCTTGAGGATCTCTTTGCCTGGAATGGACATCACTACAGAATCCTTCCTGTTGTAATCGTTTGATCCAAGCACATTGGACCCGTCGTCCAGATTAAGCTGTAACTTGCCACCTTTTATGCAGGTCTTTCCGTCAATTCTGCAAAGTTTCTTTTCCTCAATACCGTCCATTTTCTGGAGGGAAAGCCTTCCCATTCTGTCAAGCAAAACCCTGTATGAAGTGTTATCGGAAGGTATGGTAATAATATCCATTATCCCTACGGGGAAACGAACATCTTTCCTTACTACACCGTCAACCAGAATTTTCCCTTCGGAAAGGACTCTTTTTGCCTCTGCCCTGTTATCCACTATGCCAAGCATATCACGCAGCACTATGGCAAGAGGTACGCTCTGGTCTTTGCTGTGAGGGCCTGGCCTGGTAGAGGTTATCCATTTTCTAGATTTCTTGGATATCTGCCAGCTCTTCGGGACAGATATTCTCTTTTGATGTTTGCCCACACTATCACCTGCTCTTTAGTAATCTTGATTCTCTCTGCTTATCTTTCAAATCCAGTGATGTAATCATTACATTTGAAGGATAAAGTGGCCTGGGTACTTCAGTCCCATCTGCCTTGGTGACGTAGACACCCTCCATCACAATCATTCCACTTTTTAGAGAAGCACCTTCTACCAATCCTTTTGTTCCTACATGGTCACCACGCATTACCTGTACGGTATCGCCTACCGCTACAGTTGCGTTGCGTCCATACTTGGAACGCAGGTCCTTGGAAAGAGGAGCCTTCATGTATTTTTGTTTGACGTGGAGAGGGGCAGTGCCACGTGCCTTTCTCTGTTTTCTTGGCTGTTTTGACACCATATTGATTACCTCACACAATCATTGATGCTGTAGTCCCTATCTTGGGAAAACGTTCTGCGACTTCCCTGGCAATAGGGCCCTTAATGTCTGTTCCTTTGGGGAAACCGGTGAGATCTGTAATTACCACTGCGTTATCCTCAAAGCTAACCCGGGTTCCATCCGGCCTGCGGAATTCTTTTCTCTGCCTGACAACTACTGCGTGGAGGATCTGTCTTCTCATTTCAGGAGTTCCTTTCTTGACAGAGACAACACACATATCGCCTAGACCTGCTTTTGGCTGACGGTTTTTCACACCACGGTATTTCTTGACAGAAATAATTTCCACAGTCCTTGCACCGGTATTGTCGACACAGTCGATACGTGCACCGGCATTAAGGCATTTGGGGACACTGGAACGCATTCCTTTCATACCTGTGCCTCCGCCTTAACAACTACATAAGCTTTGGTCTTGCTCAGGGGACGGCATTCTGCTATTGTTACAATGTCCCCTTCCTTTGCATCAATGCAAGGAGGATTATGAGCATGTATCTTTGACTGACGTTTCTCGTACCTCTGGTACTTATTGATGAATTTATCATATTTTCGCTGGATTACAACTGTCCTGTCCATACTGTCACTGACTACCTTTCCAGACAACACCTGTCCCCTTACGGGAAGAGTGCCATGGAAAGGACAATTTACGTCGTCACATTCTTCGGAAGGCTCAGGAACATCCAATCCAATGTTTCGTGCCATGATTATTACCTCATGCGTAATTTCCTGATATTCTTGGTCCTGTTTTCGGGTTGTGAGAGCAAGAGGGTGCCCCCGACCTCTACTGATGTAGCCGGGGAACATCCAGAACCAACTGGAAGATGAAACACAAATGTGGAACCTTTTTTTGGTACTTGTTTTTCGTACATATCCTCGACCTCGATTACCAATATGTTCCGTGTCTCATCAACTACTTTTCCATTAATGCCTGCAAGATATTGATTGGTAGAATCAACCACCTCAACCATCAGTCCTATCAATTCGTGATAGATCAGGTTTTGGGGTGATATATCCAATTTATATCTCCTTCATTTCCCTCTGGATGGTTTTTATTCTCGCAATCGTCCTTCTGAGTTCCTTTATACGACCGGGATTTTCAGGCGCGCCACCTGCAGAGGAAAGGGCACGTTCCTTGATAAGCTCATTCATGAGTTTTTCAAGTTCATCCACTTTTTCATTGGGAGACATATCCCTGATTTCCTTTACACGAAGGATTGCCATCAGTTATCCCCCCTATGAACACGTGCCATGGGATGCCAGTAATCATGTTCTTCATGCTTGTGCTGCCATACACCTTCAACAAGCCTGCGCTGTTCACCTGGGAGTTGTTCATCTTCTGGTTCCGGGACATTTTCTTCGGAGCCTTCGGTTGATTCAACTTCTTCGGATTCTGCTTTAACTTCCGGTTCTGCTTCAGGTACTTCTTCAGCAGCTTTTGCTTCTGTTGCTTCTTCTGTGGATTCAATATCCTCAGCTTCTGCAACTTCACCGGTTGCTTCTGCTTCCACAAGTTCTTCAACACCCGCACTTTCAGCTTCTTCAGGAACAACTTCTGCAACTGCCTCTTCCACAACCTCTTTCAGGTGGTAGGAATCTGGCAACACAGCACCCGGATGGATAATTCTCACTTTACAGCCAATTGTACCGAGTTTTTTAACGGCTACCGCGAACCCTTCGTCCACAATATCATCAACAGGTTTTCCTGCATGTTTGATATAGCCATTTACCATTTTCTCGACCCTTGACCTTGCACCCGTAACCTTCCCGGAGAGGATGATTTCACACCCAAGAGCACCGGAATTCATAATGGCACGCATTGCATTGTGACCTGCTTTCCTGAAATACCAGCCACGTTCAATGGAAGAGGCAAGCCGTGTTGCCATCATCTGGGCATTCAGTTCTGGCCTCTTTACTTCCTGTGCATCAATCTGAGGGTTATCAAGATTATAAAGGCGCCCGACATCTCTTGTGAGCCGGCGGATTACCTTTCCGGCCTTCCCTATAACCATACCGGGTTTTTCGGAATAAACAACAATCTGTGTCCCCATAGGGGTTCGATTGATCTCCATGCCACCATAACCGGCCCGACTCAGCTGGTTTGCGAAATATTCGTCAAGTGAGGCTTTCACATAGCCGTCCTCAACAAATTTCTTCTCTACTGCCATTTTAGCGCACCTCGCTCAGAATAATTTCGATATTTACGGTTTCCGTATTCTTGGGGGTAGCCCTTCCACGAGCCCTGGGGCGCATTCCATGGATAACCCGGCCTTTCTTTGTAGAAACATGGTTTATGTACATTTGAGAAGGATCAAGACCCTTGTATTCTGCATTGCTCTCAGCATTCTCTAAAAGTTTGAGAACTTCTGCAGCCACTTTTACAGGATAACGACCTGCTGCCATTGGACCTTTCTTGTGCCCAAGACTGTCATTGTGCCTCCTGAATGGTACAGCCCTTTTGAAATCAATTACCTCTCCAAGATAATTCTTTGCAGATGTCGTACGCATTCCTTTAAGCTCGCGACAGAGTTCACGTGATTTCTTGGGAGATATATGTAGCTCTGAACCCATAGCTCTGGCACTTGTTGCTGGCTCAAGTTCCGTTGAATAATCAATTCTTGCCATTAACAATCACCTTACTTAAGTGGTACGAATTTACTGGAACGGGTTGCACCAACACCAGCGCTTCCGTGGGAAACTCTGCCTCTTGTCTGTGCGAATTCTCCAAACCTGTGACCTACCATCTCAGGCTGTACATCTACACTTACGAATTCTTTACCGTTGTAAACTGCAATTTGCTTACCTACCATTTCAGGGAAAATTATCATTGACCTGTGGTGGGTTCGCACACTATCCTTTCCAGCCCTGAATTTCTCCAGGACTTTTTTATGCCCATCGGGAAGCCCACGGCGAATGGTCCTCCTTTCCCTTGCGGGAAGAAGTTCGGCGAATTGCTCAATACTCAATTCCTTGAGCTCATCCACAGATTTGCCCCGATAGGTATATTCTCCTTTCCTCTTTGGTAACCTTGATGAAGATTTTTTAGCCATATATACACCTCATTTAACGCTTTCCGGTCCTCCGGGCTGCAATCTGTCCTACCTTCCTGCCAGGTGGGGCGTTCCTGCCTACGGTAGTTGGTTTGCCTGGATGTTGCCTGTTACCTCCACCGAATGGGTGGTCAATAACATTCATTGCAATACCGGAAACTCTCGGATACTTGGCTGCCCTGGATCTTAACTTGTGATACTTCTTACCGGCCTTCAGGAATGGTTTCTCGGCACGCCCGCCACCAGCAACAACCCCGATAGAGGCCCTGCATTTTGGATTCAGCCATTTCATTTCACCTGAAGGAAGCTGGACAACTGTCCTATTCCTTTCATGACCCACAAGGGTAGCATAGGCACCTGATGAACGAGCAAAAGCTCCACCATCGTTTGGTTTGGATTCTATGTTGCAAAGTGGTACACCTTCCGGGATCTCAGCCAGCGGGAGGATGTTACCCTGTTTGATCTCTGCAGAGATACCGCATTCAATGCGATCCCCTATACCGATACTTTCCGGAACGAGAATTAAACGTTCTTCGCCACTTTCAAAGGAAACCCTTGCTATAGGGGCGGATCTTGCTGGATCATGGACAATTTCCACCACATCGGCAAAAATTGTGCTGCCTTCTTCAACTGAAGGATGCTTAAGAGCAGCTTTATAGCGATGTGAAGGTGCCCTGTATGTAGGTGTGCCACGACCCCTGTTCTGTGATATAATTCGTCTTGCCATAAATCAACACCTCACATCAAACCAATACGTGTAGCAATCTCGTGTGCTGCATCTACTTCATCAAATGTGACAAGAGCCTTTTTTTCTCCCTTCATCGTTGTCGTTATGCAAACGGACTTTACGGGGAAACCGTAGATCTTTATCACATCTTCCTTGATCTGGCTCTTGTTGGCACGGGTATCGACAACAAACTGAAGTTTGTTATCCTCCATATGCGTCATAGCTTTTTCGGTGATGAACGGGAATTTAATAGCGCTCATATGAACATGTCCTCCAGACTGGATATTGCGGATTCTGTCCATACCGTCAGTCGTCCTGCCTTTGCACCGGGTGCAAGTAATTCAGTATAAAGTGAATCTACTGTTGTAACATCCACACCTGGCAGATTACGTGCCGAGCGGAATATTGGACTTTCTGAACCGGCAACGATCAGAACACTCTTTTTGTTTTTGTATTTCCTTCCTCTCATCTTACCTTTACCGGCCCTGATGGAGCGGCTGTTTTTGGCACGCAGGACATCATCATAAGCACCTGCTGCTTCGAGGAATTTAATAACTTCTGCTGTTTTCTCAACATCCTGCAGGGCATCTTCTGCTACAAGAGGCAGGGTAGCGTCACATACATGACCTCGTCCTTTCACGAGTTCTGCATTAATTGTAGTTGCTATTGCAGAGCGAACTGCAAGACGTTTCTCTTTTTTGTTAACCTTCTCTGTCCTGTCAGCTTCAGGTTTTGGTGGATGGGTACGCCTTCCGCCTACTGCCTGGGGAACTCTTGCAACCCGGCTTCCGTTGACAAGCCTTGGAATCTGAGCAACACCTCTACCGGACCCCCAGGAGACTGCAGAAGTTTCCATTCCGGCATACATCCTGGGACCATAGGGCTGGTACCTTTTAGACTGGGAAGAAAGCACGGTCCTTTTGATAAGATCCGGCCTGTAAACCTCTTCGAAAACATCGGGCAAGGTTATTTCACCTTTGGAATTACCTGAAATATCAAGAATATTTGCTGTGACCATTTATCTCACCCCTGCCTGGACTGTGTGTTTATATGCATAAGCTGAGGTTCTCCAACAGCAGATGTCTTTGGCCTGGTTGGTTCCCTGAGCCTGATAAGTCTCTTGGATGGACCGGGGACAGTACCCTTTACAAGGATATAATCTCCACCGACAAGGCCGTAGTTAACAAATCCTCCTGCAGGATTTACTTCGTCACCATCAGAAGATACTTTCAGGATACGTTTGTTATACTCGGTACGCTGATGGTAACCGGCCTGGCCCATTTGTGGAACTCTCCAGCTTACATGTGGCGGATTCCATGGCCCAAGAGTACCTACCTGACGCAAACTGCTCTGACGAGAGTGTTTGTTCTTTGCCAGCTGGATACCCCATCTTTTTACAGGCCCTTCAGTACCGTAGCCTCTTGTGATAGCGGCCACATCGATGATATTGCCTTCCGAGAAGATATCAGAGATTCCAACCTTGCTTCCAAGTATATACTTTGCATACTCAAACTTGGCTTTTACATCAAAACCGCTAATTGCAGTTTCCATAATATCCGCTTTCTTCTTTGGAATCCCATTTACTGAAGACGGGATTGTATATGTGATCACACGAATCTCGGAAACTTTCCCTTCTTCCACAATGGAAGCCATATTTTCAAGTGATTTTTCCGTATCGTAATTTTTGGGAGTCTTTATCCTGCGTCCAATGTCGCCATCCAGATTTGCTGACCATGCCTCTGAAATTGTTTTTTCTCCATAAGGAGTGTCCTTATAGGCACGTATTGCTGCAATACCAATCTGCGGTGTTTCGATAACAGTAACAGGTACGGCAATCTCAGCGCCTTCAGTCAAACTGTTTTTGGCGTCGTCAATCATAATTACATGGGTCATTCCGACCTTGTAACCTGCAAATCCCTGCAATTTTGGCTCACCTTCAGCCTCAGGCCATGACCTGAACCTTGGGATGTGGCTCTTTGCTCTTTTGCGTGGACTGAACGCTAGAGAACCTCGCCTTGGTCTGTGTATTGTTGGCACTTGTATTCTCCTTGAATTTTTTTATGTTCAATCGCTTACGCAGGTTGAATTAACAAAAGAGTGTGTTGGGCTACCTATCAAGGTTTGAGCTCAACATGGATATTCTACGTTATGCGGATAGGAGCAGCAATACTGCAACATCATCACAAAAAGATTTACACATCTACCATCCACACATACACAACGCGCATGCATGGGGGCTTTCATTGAATTGGCCCACTGATGGTCTATGTTAAATCCTACATTTCCACACTTTTTGCCTACCTGCGAAGTATGTATCATCTACATACTATATTCTCAGCTTGGGCTGTATGATGTCATATTAGGTATATAAATGCTTTGGAACAAAAACAGTGATGCAGGAAACAACACCTTTAAAAGCACCAATCAACCATTGGAATGCAATGAAAAACAAAGACAAATTCACCAAACCGATAAGTTCTGACCATGATGGCTTGCGCTTTGCTACTCCTGAAATTGTAGCAAAGTACCGGGCCAGGAGACTTAAATGTGACGTTCTGGCGGATATAAGTTGTGGTATCGGCGGACAGACCATTTTCTTTGCAAAGGAGTGCAAAAAAGTCTATGCCATAGAGATAGACCCTGTAAAGATAGAACATGCCAAAAAGAACTGTCATTTATATGGAGTGGACAATGTCGAATTTATCTGTGGTGACGCCCTTGACCACGAAATAATACATAAACTTCCTGAACTCGATGTCGTGTTTTCTGATCCTGCAAGGCCCCAAAAAGAGGAGAGGCGCCTACTTTCCAGCATTACACCATCCATAGAAGATATGATTAATGCTTATTCATCCCGGACTAAAGGATTCGCCTTTGAAGTGCCTCCCCAGTTAACTCCAGAAAGGATCCCCTTTGATTGTGAAATGGAATACCTGTCACTAAATGGTAAAATAAATCGCCTTACATTATACTTAAACCATCTCAAAAAATGTAACAGGTCCGCTACTACACTGCCTTCCGAAGAATCACTGTGTGGCAGCGGGAAAGGAGAAATCCCCGAATCAGAAATAATGAAAAAATTTGCATATGAACCTGAACCATCTGTTGTGAAAGCAGATATTCTGCCCGAACTTGCAGAAAAAATGAGCAAGAGAGATAATAAAACATATTTGTTCCGAATTGATTCGAAAAGGGCATTAATGACATCTGATGAAAAATTGAATTCCCCCTTGCTTAAAAATCAGTATGTTGTGCTGGCAGAGACAAAGGTATCTGTTGAAGATATCAATAGTAAACTTAAAGAACTAAATGCCAAAAATGCATTGATAAGAGGAAAAATTGACCCTGACGATTACTGGAATTTCCGTAATCGCATAGAAGACGGATTAAATGGCGATAAAGCAATTCATCTCTATATTACTGACAATTCTGCGATTATATGCCAGCCACTTGTTGAAAAAGATTAATCCAGAAGGCTACAAACACATTCTATGAGTTCATCGTTGCCAAAGGGTTTGGTAATATAATCTTCAGCTTTGAGAATATCCAATCCCATCATTTTGTCAAAATCATGATTCCTGGCAGTCAGAAGAACAACTGGCAAATGTTCGTACTTTTCTTTAATGCGGTGAAAAACTTCCCACCCATCCATGCCCGGCATCATAACATCAAGAAGGACAAGATCCGGCAGGGATGATTCAAGCATCAAAAGACATTCTTCCCCGCTGGAAGCACACGATGTAGAAATATTATTCAATTCCAACAAACTTTGAAGAAGGTCACGTAAATGTGCTTCGTCATCCACTACAAGTACTTTCTTCCCAAAACTACCCATCCTATATACCCCAAAAATAAATTAATGAGAAAAGTCAATTGATTTTAATATCCACTTTCCCGGCTTCTTCCCTAACAGAAAATATTACCTCAAGGACACCATTATGGAAAGTTGCTTTTGCACTATTAGGATCTACTTTTAGAGGCATTTCGAGAGTTTCGGAATATGTATAATATTTATTGGAAGCATTGATCTCCAGGTACTGGTCTGTTGCACAGACAGAAATATCATCTCTGGACATACCTGAAATTTCTGCGGTAACATACACTTCCCCGTCTATTTCAAGAACGTCTATCAGAGGCTTTTTCCCATCTATGGATATGGGACCATCCAAAGGATCAATTTCTTCTTCAAAATCATTATAATCAGATGGGATATTGCCAAATTCCCTGATTTCAGGATCCTCATTAGCACGTTGTGTAATAGAAAAACCATAAATGAAAGGCTCATCAGAGAATTCTTCTATACCTACTCCGAATCTCTGCATCATCTGTTCGATCATATCAGTAATATCACTGAAAGAATCATCACTACCAGACGGATTGTTTCCTTTCTTTTTATCTGCCATATTGACCCGTTCCATAAATAAATAAATACTTGTCACTTAGAGATATTTGGCCATAAAGCCGCACATGAGCAAGGATTATTTACCCTTGCGTTTATCGGCAGAAAGTAAATCAGATTCATAGTATAATTCAGAAGAGTGTCGGGACAAACCATAATCCCTATTGCATTTCACCTCATCATCCATATTATCCATCTTATGGGATAGGGAAGAAAGGTCTTCGTGCAACTTTTTTGTTTTTTCTACCATATTCCTGAATTCTGCAATGTCGAGGGTTTTGGGCATCGAGTCACCACTCTTCAAACTTAAAGTCCACCGTTATCATATAAATACTATTTCGTTTCATGTATTAATAATGAACGCAGGACAATAGTAATTATTCCTTCTTTTGTGACTCAAGGCAACAGTATTCAAACAGATCATGTCCCCATTTTATAGCTGCTTCACTGGTACTGATAAGTTTAGTGTGATCATATATTCCTTTCTGGTTAAGGAGGGACAACAGGAAAAACCCGTCCGCACAGACCATAGTAACTACCGGCAAATTACCCTCGTGGATATATATGTTGGTGTTATCCATTCCAAAAAAAACCTCTGCATCTTCCCCATGATCTTCAACAATACGTTCATAGACATCATTGGTGAAAATCAGGTTTATCTCCACACCTTTTCTAGCCAATTCCAAAAAATGCCTGACATAATAAGGATGGAAATAAGAAGTGATGGCTATAACATGGCGACTTACAAGCAGATGGTCTATTAATTCCTGAGGCGGATCAAATAGAGAATTGATATCCGGTTCAATGACCTTTGAATCACCCAGATCACCCAGCCGTTCCATAAATTGCATTGGAAGAGCGGAAATATCCCTGGAAAACCAGTATACAGGGTTCTTTTCAAGCGTATTGGTCAGTTTAAAAATCGGCAATATATTCTGCACTACAATATTACCAAAAATAGACAGTTCATATTCACCATCTTTCTGCACAAGAATATCATTATCTTTAAGAAGTTTTATCTGAGGAAGCACACCGGTTGATGTGACATCAAGAGCCTTTTTGATAGCGGCCAGATTCCGGGAGCCATCTTTTAGATAGACAAGCAAGTTTTTCCGTTTTTCCGAGCGACATACAAGCTCGACTATAGACACACCCATATTAGTACCACAAAATAAAAAAATCAGGTATCACTGAAGAACTGTTCGACACATCCCTTCAATTGTTTATACATTGGGCTATCGATAATACTGTGAGGCTGGGATTCAAATGACTTTAGCAATCGGCCATAATACCATTTATGAGATTCTTTTCCTACTATAAAATGGTTCCATATTATATTACCATGAATATTTTCCTCATCCCGCATATCCCTGATGCTGGCAAGTTTGTCTGCACAGAAGAGGAGTTTGACATCCCTTCCAACATCTTCAAGTGCCTTCAGGCAGGCTTCATTGCGCTCCTTCCACATATTTTTATCAACAGATAACAGGGAGGGATCATCTGTTTGGTCCAGTTCAGATACTGCTCTTACAAAATTTACAACCGTCTCACCAAACTGATTCTCCACTTCAACCATATCTATTTTAGACTCTTTTTTGATCGAATTCAACAAACCTGCAATTACAACTATATCAGGGGCACTGTTCTTCAAGAGGATTGATGCAACGTCCATTGGATGAGAGATATAGGGCGTCCTGGAAAATCGCCTTGCTGTATCCCGGTGTGCATTATAGGCAAACTCGAAAGCTTCAGGTACTGAGAGAACGTAATGCCCTGCTCGTGAAGAGGTCTCGTATTTCTCTTCAAGCTCCAGCAGATGGATCCGGAAGTTGGCTTTCCTGAGATGTTCGTGTATGATGAGTTGACCATTTTCATGGATCAATACTGACTGATAAGGCTCACTTTTCCATATACGCCTGGAAGGCACATCCGACCACTCGGCCATGTAGAAAAAGCGATCCGGCAATTCAGGAAGTTCGTCTCCTATTTCTGCACTATGAACTATGACACCTGTTGGCTTTTTCTTAGAATCGGTACAATAAGTGGCTATATAATTTCTCAGATTCATGGTAAACACCGTTTTTATATTAATATTATAGTGAAGGAATTAAACATTTCTTTTTACAATCCAGGAAGTAACTCTTACCCAGTTATCAATTATTGATTCTTTCGGCTCCAGCAAATAATCGTAAGGGATATCTACACTCAAATTCAAAACGTTGTCCAGTTGACCCATCTGGGAAAAAGCTACTTTCTTTGCACTGTTTTCAGGGATCAGACCCCATCTCACTTCATCGACAAGATGGAGAATAGAAGAAATCAATGCAACCATAGCAGGATTATGTGAAATATTCCTGAGATTGTCATAAAATGGACCTTTTTTGTTATCTCCCTCAAGGGATGTAGAAACTTTCCAGAAGTATTTTTCATCAATTCCAAACCTATCAAGCCTTACGAGCATATCCCGCTGGGAAACAGCGGATATACCTGATTGCTGATCCAGGGCTTTTAAAAGGACCTGGTTTATACATTTGCATATCAGCTCACCAAGTTTGGAATGAGGACCTGCGTCAGTCAATTGCAGATAAGCAGAATCATTGGACACAATTGCCATCATATCAGTCCCGGTTCCGGTAGCCAATTCTTCTGAAAAACGACTTGGAATCATTAATTGACGCAGAACTGCTGATTTGGCTTCAGTAGCAGTCATCCAGGCCCTGGTAAGAGCATATGACGGCAAATTTGCATCTATTAGAAGAATCATATTTATTGTTCCGCCAAGAGATTGCCATTTACCATTTTCCTGATAATAGGAAGCAGGGTCTGCAGGACTGCATGCATTTACTTCTACGCCTGCGGTTGCAATTGCTGTTACTTCAAGACCACGGAAAGAGTGCGTGACAAAAGCAACATTCTCCATACTTGCAGCAGTTAGCAATGCAGCTGCATTTGATGCAGAATAGCCAAGTTGCTCCACCACATGGGCGAGATAGCCTTCAACACTTCCTTCCTTAAACTCATCCTCACTTCCAACATGTCTTGCTATCCGCTGATTGATAAGGACATTGATATCATCACGGATACCCCCATTGAGCCAGGAATTGGAAATTATTCTCCTGTCTTTTGGCAGTGTAACTATAACGGAATCTGTGCCTGACCTGAAAACTTTTTCACCGGCAGATGTTTCAAGAAGAGGTTCACAACCCCCATCCCGACGATTTACGGTCAACTCATTTTTGGTCATGCACCTTCTCCTGAATATAAATCAACACCGGACCTGAATGTAAAAGTAAAAGCCTCAGAACTCATAGGGCTCATCACTATCTCAGAAGAGTATATCATCACTGGCTTTTTCCTTAGATACCAATCCCGGTTACAAGTTCCATGGCTGTTTCTTTGGGGTTTTCTGAATTATAAATACTTCGACCCACAATAATCCAGTTCGCACCTGCTGCAATCACATCAGATGCTTTACCTCCCTGTGCACCTACACCGGGAGATATAATAGAAAGGCCATCACCTATTATAGAACGCAGGTGTTTTACCCTTTCCGGCCGGGTAGCAGGTGCGACAATACCGGTAGCACCGAATTCATGCGCCATAGAAGCAATTTCATCGGCTATCGGCTGGAAATATTTCGCACCACCCGGGTGGCTCATTTCAGAGACTACATAAATATCCCCATCATAACGTCGGGCCACACCTATACAGGCTTGCAGGCTATCCTCACCTGTAAAACCATGTACTATTACACCCCTGGCACCTGCCTTGAATACCTGTTCACAGATAAGTTCATCCGTATTTGGAATGTCGGCAACCTTAAAGTCAGCAATGACAGGAGCATAATCTGCAAGTCGGGATATTACACTTAAACCTTCTGAGAGTACCAGAGGATAGCCCACCTTTATGGCATCCACACATTCAGCAACTTCGCTGGCAATCTCGACGGCGCGATCCATACGCGTAACATCCATTGCAACTATAAGGCCGGTATTCCTTTCCATGAAAATTAAACCTCTAGCAGTTTGAATGTTAATCTGATAGATTAACTTTTCTTTTGAGCTCTTCAACCACTTCAGGATTCTGCAGAGTAGTCACATCCCCGGGATCAGTATTATTTGTTATTGAGCGCAGGACCCGACGCATAATCTTTCCACTACGTGTCTTTGGCAGATCCTCTGCAAAAACTATCGCCGCCGGACGGGCTATCGGACCGATTTCATCTACAACATGACCCTTGAGTTGCTCTTTCAGCTCATCACTGACAGGAACATCGGCTTCAAGCACAACATAACCAACTATTACCTCCCCTTTAATTTCATCCTCTTTCCCCTCAACAGCAGCTTCTGCAACGGCCGGATGGGATACAAGGGAACTTTCAATTTCCATTGTACCCAGTCTGTGACCGGAGACTTTGATCACATCATCAAGTCTTCCAAGTACCCAGACATAACCATCCCTGCCAGTACGGGCACCATCCCCCGACATATAGGTATCATTACCCCATTTACTCCAGTAAGTTTCAATGAAGCGTTCTTCATCCCCGTAAATGGTCCGGATCATGCTGGGCCAGGGTTTTTCAATTGCAAGATATCCACCATACCCTTCTGGAACCGCATTTCCTTCTTCATCGAGAATGGATACCTCGATTCCCGGGAACGGGCGGACAGCACTACCGGGTTTCATCGGAGTAATGCCTGGCAGGGGCGTGATCATTATCATACCTGTTTCTGTCTGCCACCAGGTATCAACTATCGGGCATTTCTTGTCCCCGATGTGCTCATAGTACCAGAGCCATGCTTTCGGGTTGATGGGTTCACCGACACTTCCCAGAAGACGCAACGAGGAAAGGTCATGCTTTGCAGGTAATTGTTCGCCCCATTTCATGAATGTACGAATAGCTGTAGGTGCAGTATAAAAGATCGTCACTCCATAATTTTCAATTATACTCCAGAACCTGTCCTTTTCTGGATAATCCGGTGCTCCCTCATACATCAGCACAGTTGCACCGTTCAGCAGGGGACCATATGTAATATAAGAATGACCCGTAATCCAGCCCACATCTGCAGTACACCAGTAAACATCATCATCTTTCAGATCAAAGACCCATTTAGCAGTGATCGCTGTTCCGACAAGATAACCTCCGGTGCTGTGGACCACACCCTTGGGTTTGCCTGTAGTTCCGCTAGTATACATTAAGAAAAGTGTATCTTCAGAATCCATATGTTCAGGCGGACATTCATAATCCATCTGTTTTTCAATGTCATGCCACCACACATCCCGTCCCTCTGCGAAAAATACAGAATTTGCCGCATGATTGACAACCAGCACATGTTCTATGTCATCTGATTTTTCAAGTGCATTATCGGTTTTTTCCTTCTGGTTAACCAGTTTACCTTTGTGATAGTAACCATCACAGGTAATTACAAAATTGCTGCCTGCATCCTCAACACGTTGGGCGAGTGCTTCCTGGGAAAATCCGGCAAATACCACACTGTGAGGAGCACCGATTCTGGCACAGGCAAGCATGGCAATAACAGCTTCAGGTATCATCGGAAGATAGATTGTTACAATATCTCCTTTCTGCACCCCCAATTCTTTCAATGCATTGGCAAAGCGACATGTGGAGTAAAAGAGTTCATTATAGGTAAAGGTGCGATTGTTTCCCATTTCCCCTTCCCATATAATCGCTGTCTTATCGCCCTTTGAAGAAAGATGTCTGTCCAGGCAATTATATGATGCGTTAAGACTGCCATTAAGGAACCATTCGCTATGCGGAGGTTTCCATTCTAAGACTTTATCCCATTTTTCAAACCAGTCTATATCCTCTGCAACTGAAGCCCAAAATCCTTCAAAATCCTCTTCAGCCTTCCTGTAGATGTCGGGGTCATTCATATTGGCCTGGGATTTGAAATCTTCAGATGATTCAAAAACACGTTCCTCTGCAAGTGATGATTCTATTGTTTCTTTCATAGGTTATGCCATCCCCTAAATACACATGAATCTATAATGATTATTCATGTATAAATTTAGTGGTCGCAGGAAAGAATAATCACAAAACTCTATAATACCAGTTTTTGTCTTCCAGGACCGACTCAATCTTTCCCCCATATTCCATATTCTCAAGAACAGGAATAAGGGTTTCCCTATTAAGGCCAAGGGAGGTAATCACCTGCTCAGTAGTACAGGGACGACGCAGGATTAAGTCATAAACCTCTTCTTCAATATTCTCATGCTTGATAGTGGAGCGCCCCTTCCTGATACCACGCAGTACCAAGCGCACTTTATCTCTGCCAAGCCTGCTGTCAAAATAACGGGCAATTTCCTTCAATCTTATTTCATCGACAGCTCTTAAGGATGATTCAGCGGGCGGACGGGTTATGGTAAGTACTTCGACTTCATCCGGATTAATATATTCCAGAATGTCAGCAAGACGAGAGATTTCAGAATCCGATGTGTTGTATCCAGATTTATCACTGTCAACAAGCATGACCTCAATGGAAAGCCTGCAAGTGCCCATATGGGAAAGAGATGCAAGGCCTTCTATAATATCATCCAGCAGTATACCGGAAGCAGGCCTGTTTATATTTTCAAAGGTCTTACCGTAACCTGAAACCAGGGTAGCAACAACAAGGTCGGCCTTTGCAAGACTTTGGCGTACATCATCCCTGCCCGCAAGAGAAGAATTGGTTATCACGCATATGGGTACAGAAGATATATGCCGGATACCCTCGATCATTTTTCCCAGTGCAGGATTAAGTGTCGGTTCGCATGTCCCCGAGAAGGTAATGTAGTCAATATCTTCGATATTACGATGATAATGTTTTATCCCTTCAACAATTTCAGGAGATGAGACACATCCAACAACATCCTCTACAGATTGAATCTTGTTTGCAACAGAGCCCAGCTGACAGTAAATACAATCAAAATTACAGTTTTTCCGACTGGAAGGATTGCTTATGACATCTATCCCCAATGATCTGCCCAACCTTCGTGAAAGGATTGGTCCATAAATTAACCTTGATTTGCGTTTGGTCATCTAAAATCCCATCAAAAATTAAAAAGGGACCATTAATCCTCAGATAATGATCCTGTTTCTGTAAGATGTTCTTTCAATTGTTCTATGCGCTGACAAATCCATTCCTTGTCTTTCCCAAGAGACTTTCAAGTTTCCTTTTTGCAGATGCAAATTTTAAAGATGGACTTGTTCCGGATTCATACACGGGTTGTGTGAAGGTCTTCGAGCATAATTTCCCATACCTCTGCCTCGCGAAAAACCACCAAACCTCTGGAATCTTCCTCTGACAGGATTATGAACAAATAAACTATTCTGCCATCCGGCCACTTCATTTCCACTGCAGTAACCTGCACCTCTTCCTGTCATAGGCCCCATTCCCCGGGGACCGGTTCTATCTCCACCTGGCACATTAATACAACCTCCTTTCTGTTCTTATACATTGTTTTCAGTCTATAAATTCAACCACGCACCATCTGGGAACCGCATTCAGGACATTTGGCCTGACTGCAGGGTACACCCGGCTGGTGTGGTTCAAGATGTCCGCATGAAGGACACCTGCAATTCTGCGGAGCTGCAGCTCCTCGGCCCGGGCGATTTTCACCACCCTTGCGACCCTGGCCCCTGGTCCCCATCGGACCACTTCCATCCGGACCTGTGCCATCTCCTCCAGGCATATTGAGTTCACCTCCTTCTAAAAAGATACTTTTTCCATTGACCAGTGCATCCGTAACTTTTTCAAGACCCCTGCGTAGGGTTCTTTGAAATGTAGACTGATGGACTCCCATTTTCTGTGCTGCCTGTTCCTGAGACAATTTTTCTAAAATATTCAATCTCATGGATTCCAGTTCATCCACACCGACATCCACAACAGGCATACTTTCATTCGTATCATCAGGACTGAAACGCCGACACCTGTGACGGTATCCCACCATCCTCTTTTTCTTGGGACGCACCATAATAATGCATCATAATGCATAACTATATAAATTTAACTGTCAGACCAGAGTGGATGCGAAACACAAGTAAAACCGGACATCAAAATTAAACACAATTAATTACTTAGGAGTCATTGTTTTTCATAAAACAGATTGGGGATCGAATCCACGCTACCCATAGCCTTTGAAGGGCCTGCGGGATAAATAACTACAAGAGAATCAACTTGTCTGCCAAGTTTCTTCTCATCATGAAGGTAGAAATTATCACTTTCCCGGGATACATTCTTGAGTAAGAATCTGGAATGGGCCCTTCCGAGTTCTACAACCTTTAATTCTTCAAAATCATAAAAAAAGGCCTCAAACTCAGGTTTAAGATGGCGACTGCCTAATGCAAAAACATACATGTCCCCAAAAAAATCCAGATCATAGAACAGATCAACTGTCGCATCAGTACCTGAAAATCGAACCTGCATACTTGAAATATGTATATAATCCCCGCCATCCTCCGCCGCAAGTGCCCCTGCTACAGAGCACGAAAGCAGCAAAATTACGAGTATAAGCCCTGAAATCCTCATTGGCATAGGATAATACGCTATGATTAATATGTCTATTCATATCTGTGGTGTATATAAAAGGTAAAACATTAATACTAACAAAAATATGTTAGGGCAAATCAAACATGGCACACATCAATCTAAAAATTTTGAAACGTTAATTTATTATTAGGTGTGTTCTATTTCAATCTGCCTTTGTGGCACCACTAAAGATTAATAATTATAGGGAAAGGGCAGCTGGAACTTCCATCTGTCTGATAAACCATCATAGCATTATCATAAAAATCAAACAAATTTAGGAGAACAATAATGCAGGATATAATATACCTCGCCCCTCTGGCAGGTATCGTGAGTCTGATATTTGCTGCATTTTTCGCAACCCATATCCTCAAGGAAGGAACCGGTAACGAAAAAATGCAGGAAATTGCCACCGCGATACAGGAAGGGGCCATGGCATATCTGAATCGACAGTACAAGACAATAGCCATAGTTGCTTTAATCCTCGCTTTCTTAATCTACGCCCTGCTGGGAGAAAACAGCGGAAAAGTAGCGATAGGATTCATAGTAGGAGCAGCCAGTTCAGCTATTGCCGGATACATTGGAATGAATGTATCTGTAAGAGCAAATGTCAGGACAACAAACGCCGCATCCAGAGGACTGCATGAAGCCATGCAGGTCGCTGTCCGCGGAGGAGCAGTAACCGGGCTTGCCGTCGTAGGACTGGCCCTTCTGGGTACCAGTATATTCTACATATTATTCGGCAATGTCGATCAGGTAGTAGGATTCGGATTCGGTGCAAGTCTAATCAGTCTCTTCGCAAGGGTTGGTGGTGGAATATACACCAAAGCAGCCGATGTGGGAGCAGATCTCGTAGGAAAAATTGAAGCTGGAATACCCGAAGATGACCCCAGAAATGCCGGTGTAATTGCTGACAATGTTGGTGATAATGTCGGCGACTGTGCGGGTATGGGTGCAGATCTTTTCGAGACATATGTAGTAACAGTCCTTGCAGCAATGCTGCTTGGTGCACAGGTTCTCGAGGCATACCCCAATGCAATAATCTATCCATTAATCCTCGGTGCCGTGGCAATCTTTGCCTCTATCATCTCCATCTTCTTCGTGCGCGTCGGAAGCGACAACAAAATCATGAAAGCCCTTTACAAGGGAGTCGCTGTAGCCGCATTATTGTGTCTTGTTGCCTTCTACTTCGTAACAGACATACTCATTGGAGACATCAACATTTATTATGCATCCCTGGTAGGTGTTGCTATTATGGTGTTGATGGTTGTTTTCACTGAGTATTATACTTCAACGAGTTACAGACCTGTTAAGAAAGTCGCAGAGGCTTCAGAGACCGGTGCCGGTACAAATGTAATTTCAGGACTTGCAATGGGCTTTGAAAGTACTGCCCTTCCTGTTGTAACAATCGTTATTGGAATCCTGGCCGCATTCTTCGTTGCAGGTGGGGCTGCAAGCCCTGCAATGGGGTTATATGGTATTGCAATTGCCGCAGCAGCAATGCTCTCTACCACAGGAATGATCGTTACCCTGGATTCTTACGGACCAATAACAGATAATGCCGGTGGAATAGCCGAGATGGCAGGCCTACCCGCCGAAGTGCGTGAGATAACAGATGTCCTGGATGCTGTAGGTAACACCACCAAAGCCGTAACAAAAGGATACGCTATCGGATCCGCTGCACTGGGTGCACTGGCCCTTTTTGCCGATTACAGGCTCAAGGTAAACATTGAAACCGGCGGACTCAGTCTGGACAACCCTGTCGTACTTGTCGGATTGTTCATAGGTGCCCTCCTGCCATTCATTTTCAGTGCTGTCACAATGCAGGCAGTCGGAAAAGCTGCTTTTGGCATCATCAATGAAGTCAGGCGCCAGTTCAGGGAAATTCCGGGTATCATGGAAGGTACCACCAAACCCGAGTATGGAAAATGTGTGGATATCGTAACTGCCGCTGCAATCCGCGAGATGGCAATTCCAGGCATTCTTGCAATCGCAACTCCATTGCTTGTAGGCTATATCCTCGGACCACTTGCCCTGGGAGGATTGCTCATAGGAATTATCATATCAGGACTTCTCCTTGCCCTTACAATGGACAATGGCGGAGGAGCATGGGATAATGCCAAGAAACTTATCGAGGATGGATACCATGGCGGAAAGGGGTCCGAAGCTCATAAAGCAGCAGTTGTAGGAGATACTGTCGGTGACCCCTACAAGGACACAGCAGGACCCGCACTGAACTCCCTTATTAAGGTAGTCAACATGATTGCAATCCTGTTCTCCTCCCTGTTTATCGGGGGAGGAATATTCTGAAGGTCTCTTGACCTTCATTTTCTTTTTATTATAAGACAAAACAGTATAAACTATTCTACAACTATTTGATACACAAAGGATATAGATTACCCTATTGAGAATTACTAATGGGGAAAAGCTGACGGGTTTTAAGGGGGGGGTTTAATATTTGGGGAGTGGGGGTTTTAGGAAAAGAAAGACAACCCGTCAGCAACCCCCGTGATGACTACATATTATATATAAATTACGGTTTGTGACAATCCTGCATACTATAGCATATTCCACGCCTGACAAGTTCCATCTCGATCTCTTCAAAAAAAACACCCCTACCAGCAATATGTTCATGTGTAAAGTTTGACACCCTGCCGGCAGGACCACTCACTGTTGTGAGATCTGCAGCACAGGAGGGGCTTTTTCCTACCCCCACAAATTCAACTGAAAAACCCCTACGATAAAATTCCTCGAGCATATCTGCAAAAGGAGTGAATAATTGTCTGCAGAATTTCCTGTAGGCCGAATGAATTAACTGGTCCCTGGTAATTTCCCGGCGACTTGAACCAAAATATATCAGTTCCGGACAGGGGAGTTGGATTACATTATCTTTTCCAGGAGAAAACTTTCCCGGTTTTTTAATACCTGCAAGACGCGACTCAGGGTTGAGAAGACAGTGGGAAACTACCATGATTTTATCATTTTCGGCATCCATTGAATCACCTGCATGAGAATCTTTATACAATAAGAAGACTTATGGGAACGCAGTTATATCCATAGGGAAACTTCCATATAACTATCACGACATGGTAATCGGGAGATAATATTTAATGGAAAATATAAATACGGTTCTGAGAAAAGGTTTTCAGACCTGGACACACAATCTCAATATTTGCATCCCCTTCTTTTTGAACATATTTACAGGCATATTTGCAATGTTTGTTACTTTCATGGTTGCGGTCATAATATTTGTTATGCCTGCAATGCAGGATATTACAACAGACCCCACAAATATCAATCCTGAAATGGCATTTGGAGTCCTCACAGCTGCCTTTTATGATAATATGGGATTGTTCATACTCCTGTTTATCACAGCCTTTGTAGTATCCACCCTGATAAGTTCCTATTTTTACGGCGGAGCCATAGGAATGGCAAAAAAAGCACTTGAAGACGGATCCACCAGCATCAATGAGATGTTTACATCCGGAAAAAAGAACCTGATCAACCTCTTCCTTACCAGGTTCATAGTAATGCTGATTATCCTCGCAGGAATAATCTTCATGGTACCCGGAATACTGGCAATCGGGGATCTGAGCATATTGATACAAAACCCTGAAGAAGCACTCTCGGGAACATTAATCCTTGTTTTTGGAATATTTGTCTGGATATTCTATGCTATTGTGGTCAAACTGATCTTTACTTTTGCAGAATATGCACTGGTTGTTGGTGGACTGGAACCCCTGGAAGCCCTGGATGAAGGGTTCTCCTTTTTCATGAACAATAAACTTGATACAGTCGTCCTCTGGCTGATTCTGATTGGCCTGTCAATACTCACAGGAGTAGCAGGGGAAGTCCTCAGTTCCATAGAAATACTCAGCACATTCTGGTCCTTTGCAGATTTTGTCCTGTCCTTTGCAGTAATCCAGCCCCTGACAGTACTGTGGTGGACAAGGATGTATTTAAGCGGTAAAAGCACACAATTTTATGATATTGATGACTATCTGAAATTTCAGCGTTGATTAGGTCTTGCCAAGAAGCCGGCAGGCCTGACAGACATCGGCAGTACAGGCCTGTCCGCAAATTGTGCACTTTTTAAGTTCCGCCTGAGGCAATTCCTTTGCAAGTATTCCTATCATTTTATCAAAACCCTTCTGGAGTGAATATTTCGTACCAGGATGTTTTTGCTCAAAATCATCAAGCATCAGTCTTACTTCGTTACGCAGGGCCTCATGTTTGTAAGGACACAGGCTTATATCTACAGGAATATCATTGACCTTTGCATACAATTCCACTTCATTTTCAGGGATCTTGCGTAAGGGTTTGGCACGCAGGACCAGCCCTTCGAGTTCTCTTGGTGGAGAAAGACGTATCATCCGCTCCACATCACCCCCCAGATGATTCATCATTATCGTCTGGGCTTCATCATCAAGGTTATGCCCCGTCACAAGTCGTTTTGCCCCGATCTCAAGAGCTATCCTGTTCACCAGGGATTTGCGCAGCACACCACAATAACTGCATGCACCATGTACCCTTTCCTTTGCTGCCAGTTCATCAAGTGAGGTATCGTATTCATCACCAAAACTGTAGATCAGATGCTTTACACCAATCTCAGAAGTCAGCTTTTTGGCATAGCCTATTGAGCGTTCCCTGTAAACAGAAATACCTTCATCTACTGTAATTGCAACCAGTTCCAGGTCCCTACGTTTGCCAAAAATCTTGTTCAAAATATACAGGGCCACACAGCTATCCTTACCACCACTCAAGGCAACTGCAATCTTTTCGTTTTTACCTATATTGTACTTCTTGCGAATCGTAAGCTTGACCTTGCGCTCTACATCTTCTGTAAAATGTTTTTTGCACAGGTGCATACCGGAATATGGCTGGTAAATGATAGCTTCATGATTGCATTTCATACACCTGGTTTTTTCTTCGGGCATGTGACCACATTCAATTTGATCTCGTATAAATACTTACGTTACACATTGAATACAAATAAAAATAGCAAACGAACAATATATTATCATAAACAAAAATATAAATATTGTTATGAATGAATAACGGGCAATCATGACAGTTGAAATATCCCTGATACTGTTGTCAATCCTGGCAGGCTTTCTGCTGGGTATTGTTTCCGGCCTTATCCCGGGCATCCATACAAACAATTTTGCCCTGATACTGGTAGGATTAAGTCCCATTCTTTTGAATCAGGGAATCGAACCTCTTTATGTAGCAATAATTGTATTATCCAACTCCATATCTCACACTTTTCATGATATAATACCTGCCATCTTTCTGGGCGCACCCAACGATGACATGGCCCTTGCAGTCCTGCCCGGCCACAGGTTGCTCCTGGATGGGTATGGGGCTGAAGCTGTCAGACTTTCTGCCCTGGGAAGTGCAGGTTCTGTTGCCTTCGCCCTGATAATGGCATATCCCCTGGTATTTTTCTTCACAAACGCCTATGATACCATACAGGAAAATATGGCCTGGATACTCATAGCCATATCAGCCATACTTATCCTGACCGAGAAAGGAGAATATGTAACAGGACAGGGATCACTTGCTTCATTTAGATACAAAGGTTATGCTCTTTGTCTCTTTATACTAAGCGGATTGCTGGGATATTTTGCATTTGAAATGGAATACCTGGCAACACCAATCTTAAAATTTGGTGAAACTTCCGTCCTGTTACCTATTTTGAGCGGATTATTCGGTGCCTCCCAACTAGCAATCAGCCTGATGTCAGACTCGCACATCCCTTCTGAAAATATATCCCGCATGCAACTTTCAGCAAAGAGAATATTACGTGGCATAATATCCGGCAGTTTTGCTGGCTCGATTGTTGCGTGGCTGCCCGGGATCTCGGCTTCAATTGCCACAGTGGTTGCAAGATTTACTATTCCAAAAGAAATTGACAGGGATGATATTGAAGATGAACTGGAAGATTCAAAGGAGTTTATAGTATCCATATCCGGAGTTAATACAGCAAACTCTATTTTTGGCCTTTTTGCCCTGGCGATGATCGGTAAAACAAGAAGCGGTGCTATGGTAGCAGTCAACCGTTTGCTTGATACTGCAACCATTGATAGCCGCTCAATAATTCTTTTCCTGATAGCAATCGTTGCAGCAGCCCTGCTATCCTACCTATCCACCATCACTATTGGAAACAATGTCCATCATGTCCTGAAGCGAATAGAATACAGGAAACTCTGTTTTGCTGTCATAGCCGGACTCACTATAATGGTAGCCCTTTTCACGGGGATTTTCGGAATACTGCTCTTTTTGACAGCCACCACAATAGGCATGCTTCCGCCTTTCATGAAAGTCCGGAGGAGCCATCTTATGGGAGTGATTTTGCTGCCTGTGATCCTTTACTTCATTTAATCATCATGAAAAGATGAGATCATATCCACCATATTGTCCCTGACATTTTTGATAGATTCCAATGCATCCCCACCCAGATCAATGGGTGACAGACCCTGCAGATCGGCTTCTATAAAATCCGATGAAAAAGGAATCTCGCCAATTACCGGGACATCGATGTCCTCCAGCACAGCGGACATGTCGGCTTCATTGCTCTTGTTAATAACCGCAGCAATATGCCTGATACCTATCTCGTCAGAAAGTTTCTTTATGCGTGATGCGGTTTCAATGGAACGTCTGCCCGGCTCAACAACAATCAGCATTAAATCAATACCCTTTGTGGTCCCCCTACCCAGATGTTCTATGCCGGCTTCCATATCCATTATGACAGCACTGCTGTCCTTGAGTACCACATGTCGCAGCAGGGCGCGCAAAAATGCTGATGCAGGGCACATACAGCCACTTCCACCTCTTTCCACCGTACCCATGACAAGCATTTTTACATTATCCGGACCCACTGCCCCGTATTTCTCAACTACATCATCCACTTTAGGATTGTATTTGAACATGCCACCTGTCTGCCCCGCACGCTCCTCGATCATTTCCCTGTATTCGGTCAATGGTTTGGGAGGAGCGGTTATACCCAGTGAGGAAGCCAGATTCATGTCCGGGTCCGCATCTATTGCCAGTACATCATACCCGTCTCTGGCAAGCAAACGTGCAATTGTACCTGAAATGGTGGTTTTTCCCACACCGCCTTTGCCTGTAATCGCAACTTTGAACATCTTAGTCACCCTGTTAACGAAATAACGGAAAGCCAATATACACCTTCATTAAAGTAGTATCTAAATATAACAAACAGGATTTAAATTATTATGATGGATTCCCCTACAGATAAATACCGGATAATAAGATCGATACTTGTTAAGATACTTGTACTTAACCTGATAGTATCCTTTGCTAAAATCGGCTATGGTGGTTTTACTAACACCTTAAGTATGGAATCCGACGGTTATCATTCCCTTTTTGATGGTATTTCGAACATAATAGGTATTCTCGGAATCCAAATCGCAGCAAGGCCGCCTGACCGCAAGCATCCTTACGGACACCAAAAATATGAATCCTTGGCTTCGGTTTTTATTGCAGTATTGCTGTTCATAGTGGCGGTGCAAATAATCTCCAAATCAGTTGATCGTTTTTTCTCACCATCCACTCCTGAAATCACCTTTTTAAGTTTTGTTGTAATGCTACTTACCATTGCAATCAACCTCTTTGTAACAATATACGAAAAAAGGGAAGGGGATAAACTGAAAAGTGACATCCTGATTGCAGATTCCATGCATACGAGAAGTGATATCTACGTATCGGTATCAGTCATCGCAGGCCTGCTTGCTGTAAAAGGTGGATACCCTCTTATCGATCCGGTAATAGCTGTCATTATTTCCCTGTTCATAATACGTGCGGCTATAAATATACTCAAAAGCAACAGCAAAACCCTATGTGACGAATCAAGACTTGATGAGGATACAGTATGTAACATCGCTTTTGAAGTAGAGGGGGTCATGGAATGCCACCGGATACGCACAAGAGGAACAAAAGGAGAATACTATATCGATCTGCATATAGAGGTGGACCCAAAAATGCCGGTTGATCAGGCACATGACATATCCCATCAGGTGGGCGATAAAATCAAACATTGTATAGAGGGTGTAAAGGATGTGGTTGTACACATGGAGCCACATGAAAAGCAGGATTGAAGCAAATTGATAAATAACGGAGTGTGTAACATATTAGCATGGCAGGAAACACGTTTGGCCATTCATTCAGGATAACCACCTGGGGAGAATCCCATGGAAAAGCCCTGGGAGCAGTTGTTGACGGGACGCCTGCGGGGTTGCCCCTTGATGAAGCAGATATACAGAAGGAACTGGATCGCCGCCGACCGGGGCAAAGTGCCGCTGCAACACCCCGCAAAGAAAAGGATCGGGTCGAAATTCTGTCGGGAGTTTTTGAAGGTATTACAACAGGCACCCCGATATCACTGATAGTTTACAACAAGGATGCAAATTCCAGTTCCTATGACAAATTACGCAATAAACCCAGACCCGGTCATGCGGATTTTGGCTATATGGAAAAATACGGCCACAGAGACCACAGGGGAGGAGGACGCTCGTCGGGCCGTGAGACCCTTGGCAGGGTAGCAGCCGGCGCAATTGCAAAAAAATTACTTGTAGCATTCGGTATCGAAGTAGTTGCACATGTAATCGAACTCGGAGGAATCCGGGCAGAAAATATCGAGCCGGATATCAAAACTGCAATCGAAAAAAATCCTGTACGCTGCGCAGACCCTTCAGCTGCAACAAAAATGCTTGAGATGGTTGAGAAAATGCGCAGCCGCGGAGAAAGCACCGGAGGAATCGTGGAAATCCTTACCACAGGTGTACCTGCAGGACTTGGTGAACCGGTATTCAATAAGATCGATGCAGATATTGCGGCTGCAATGATGGGTATCGGTGCAGTCAAGGGGATTGAATTTGGTGCAGGATTCAAGGCAGCCCGAATGAGGGGCAGTGAGATGAACGATGCCTTTGAAGTTGACAATGAAACAATAAAGCCTCTTACCAACAACGCAGGCGGGGTGCTCGGAGGACTTACCACAGGCATGCCAATAGTTTGCCGCTGTGCTGTAAAACCCACCCCATCAATCTCATTACCCCAGCATACGGCAGATATGTTGACAAAAAAAGAAGAAATTATAGAAATTAAGGGGCGACATGATCCGACTATCCCGCCGAGAATGGTACCTGTCGCCGAAGCCATGATGGCAATTGTACTGGCCGATCATATGATACAGAGCGGCCGCATAGATCCGGATAGCATACTGCCTGAAAATGAAAAAGAAAAGAAAAAGAAAGGAAAGGATTAAAAATCCAGTTTTTCCATTCTTCCTACGGCTTCTTCTATACGTTCAACTGTCTGGGTAAGAGCAAACCTGATATAGCCTTCACCATAGTCGCCAAAGCCTACACCCGGAGTTGCGACAATTCCGGGTTCTTCAAGCAGGAGGGAAGAAAAGTCAATTGAACTGTATTTCTCAGGAACCCGAGCCCATACGTAGAAGGTGGCCTTTGGTGGATTCACATCAAGACCCATTGCATCAAGCCCTTTCAGGAGCGCATCCCGCCTTTCTTTGTAGACATTATTCATATCTGTGACACACTGCTGGGAACTGTCCAGTGCAGTAATTCCTGCCTTCTGGACCGCCTCGAATGCGCCTGAGTCTATATTGGACTTGACCTTTCCAAAACCGGTGATTAGATCTTTGTTACCCACGGCAAAGGCAATCCTCCAGCCTGTCATATTGTAAGTTTTGGAAAGGGAATAGAATTCAACACCAACATCCATCGCACCATCAACACTCAGGAAACTGGGAGCCTTGTAACCGTCATACACCATGTCAGAATATGCATTATCATGGACGATCACAACATCATTTTCCCGGGCAAAATCCACAACCTCTTCAAAGAACTTGAGGCTTGCCGTGGCTGAAGTCGGATTGTTGGGGTAATTCATGAACATGAGTTTGGTTTTCTCAAGTACATCCTTTGGAATCGAATCCAGATCCGGAAGGAAATTATTTTCCTCAAGCAGAGGCATAATATGAGGTACCCCACCTGCAAATTGGGTGCCTATCTTGTACACCGGGTATGCGGGATCAGGCACAAGGGCTACATCTCCCGGATTGAGGAAAGCAAGAGGGATGTGTGCTACACCTTCCTTGGAACCGATCATTGTGAGGGCTTCAGTGGCCGGATCGATGTCAATTCCCTTTGTCTCCTTACACCAACGGGCTGCTGCCTCCCTGAAATCCGGCATGCCAGAATAGGATGGGTACCTGTGGGTTGAGGGGTCGCGGACTGCCTCGCACATGGAATCGACGATATGCTGATGAGTAGGTTGATCAGGGTCACCCACACCAAGGTCTATTACATCCACACCTTTTTCCTTGACCCTGGCTTTGGCTTCATCTATCGTTGCAAACAAATACGGTGGTAGTGCATTTATTCTGTCTGAGTACATTGCTTCACCTGAATTACAATCAAAAATTTCGATATATCAGTATCGGTAGTCATATTGTAATGAAGCTATTTAAGAATCATGGGTGGTAAAAAAGGGGTTTGCCTCTAAAGTCCACTTGACCACAAACTCGGCTATTTGACCATAAAGTACACCCTTTGACTATAAAGTAATATTTTCGATAGCAATAGATACGTACAGATTGGTGAAAAATGTTAACAATTATCGATTTGTTTAAATACGGAAGTCGGATTCTGTGTTAGGGCACATGGTGAAAATCCATTTGCTACGCTTGGTTTATTGACTATAAAGTCGCATTTTGACTCTAAATATGTCAAATAACATTATGTTTAGTCTAGATGGGTGCGGGAGTAGTGGCACAATAAATTTATATCGTGTATTATATTATTACATTAGATATTAATTAATATTATCTCAAATTAATAGTGAATATTTATGAAAAATGATCAACTAACATCCATTGAATCAGTAAGATCAAAAGCTGATGAATTTAAAACACATGTTGATGAACATAAAAAAGAGATTGAATATGAGTACAAATCTTTAATGGATTTAATTAAACAATCTATAAATGATGTAGATGAAAAAGTATCTGAAGATGTAAAATGGCTAAATGATGAACGAAATCATATACAAGCAGTTTATAACAACAAGTTGGGTTCCACAAGATCCAATCTAGAAATGTTGGGTAAAACAGTGGAAAAGTTGTCCTTTTCAGTCAAGTCTGCACTGGAAGAAAGTAATAAAGTATTAACTGTATTGTATTTTGTTATATTATTGTTGACATTTTTAATACTTGTGTATCCTGATTTAAACTTAGTTATTAAGATACCCATTATACCACTTGAGATACCTGTTATACTACTATTATTAAATTTATCTGTAATAAGTGCGCTTCTTTATCAATTTCATATTTATAATCAATTAAAAAATAAATTCGAATCTAATTTGGATGAATTTTATAATCACACAAATGATTTACAGCAATTAAAATTACCAGAAATCAAAAATAGACCCCCTATTCAAGAAGATGGTCAATTAAAAAACAAAGTTTCATCTATAAAACAAGTGACAAAAGGTGTATTTCAAACCGTAGGGGATTTTGTTCCATTTGTAGATAGTGCATATAATTTTATGCAAAATAAAGCGGATTATAAATATCAAGTAGATTTATTCATATCGGCTGTGGAATATTATGGCATAACAAATGATATTGAGAAACTAAATGGAATCCTCCACAAACCAGATTCTATTATATTCGCACAAAACAATAAAATTCGTGATTATGAACAAATTATATCTGAAAAAATATCATATGGATTGAAACAAGATAATCAAAAAGTATCCAGTAAGGTCATTATGTTATTATATCAAGAACATAATGGAATTGATACATCCAGTATATTTAGAGAAATAAAAGAAAGTAATCAAGAATTGGTTCAATTATCGGATATATTGTTACATAATAATCGTTTACACACTACCAAATTAGGACGATATAAAAATAAAGATGTTATAACAATTTTAAAAACACTAGATAGTTTTGATTTATCACAAATCAATGAAATTCTATTTAGTGCAAGTAGGCTTTTGTCATACCTAAATTCCTACAAAGAGTTCTTACAGAAAAATGGAATTAGTGTACAAAAAATACCAGATTTAGATTTTGTAATAGGTGAAGCAGCAAATCACACAGATGATATATTTGAAACAAAAGTAATAAGGTTATCTTATCGGTTAGGAAAGGAAACATTGCCAAAAAATGCTGATTTGGGAACATTATCAAATGCTTTTGTTCGGGCATCGATATCATTAAAGTTCCATGATGATATCATGTTGCGTGAAATTGCTTGTAAATGCTCTGGTAATGATGAATCAACAGCAATCATTAGATCATATCTTGATAAAATGAAGGAACAAGATGGACAATCTATTGTATATCTTAAGGATTTAATGGATGACATCGAACTAATTAAAAAACATCTAATGGATCGCAATCGTAATGATTTTAAATTTCTAAAGGAACAATTAAAAAAAGGGACTTGGGAAGATAGTCTTGCTTCTTTGATGATGGAATATATCAAAACACTATCTAGCGAAATTGAAGATAAACTGTCTCAAATAGATAATTACAAAACAATCAATAATATTATTAAAAAAACGTTTAGTAAAATTAAAATTGGAACAGTTGATAAAGCAATTGATTCCCAAGTATTTGGTGCATATATCATAATGGGCAAATCAAAGGAAGGCAGACTACTCAAATATGTAGACGAATTATCCATACGAACTTCTAGTCCTGATAAAAATAAGAAATGGGAAAAAAAGACTCCTAATGAAATAGAACTAATTAAAAACAACTATAAAGTAAATGCAGTGTATGATTTTGTCAAATTCTCAGATAGTACGCGCATTGGAATTTTACCAAAAGGCAAATCATTTCTCGAATTCAAATCCGAATTTTTTAGTGACTTGGGTTCAATGTTTAATGAAATAGATTCAGAAGAGGAATTTAAGAGTGGTCTAATTATCCAGCGCATATCCCCTTCCAATTATAGCTTTGGTGTTCTTGATGGTGAAAACCTTCCAAACAATATTAAAATTGAAGAATTAGACATTGCTGAATATATTACAAAACTCGCTTCTGGTTATGTCTCCACAGAAGAACAAATGGCAATTAGTTCATTAGAAAAAGACATTAATTTATTTGATTTTGTTAATGAGAAAAGTATACTTGAATTAATCCAACAAGAGAACGATGACTTAAACGATGAGGAAATAAAACTACTGAGTAAAAACAAATTTAAAAATGATTTAATGAATCAGATTGAAAATGAAATCGGTAATGCTTCTTTATATTCCTTGGCTATAGATTTGTATAAAGAACATCTTGAAGAAGATCAGGTATCACAAATTTTTACAGATGTCATTAAGAAGTATTATGCAGAAACACCTTCCCTCAAAAGAAAAGCAAAAACACAAAGACCAGTAGTTTTGTCAAAACGATTTACGACAGTTATCAAAGGCGTAGGGATGATTAATGATTGGTATTCACAGTAATATGTCTTACAATCGAAAATCAATTCAATAGTTATATATATCTCCCA
Source organism: Methanohalophilus sp. RSK (assembly GCF_003722075.1). Taxonomy (GTDB): domain Archaea; phylum Halobacteriota; class Methanosarcinia; order Methanosarcinales; family Methanosarcinaceae; genus Methanohalophilus. Next base: position 171,773 of record NZ_RDSK01000009.1, read on the forward strand.
AACGGTAATTATTTTTAATGAATGCCACAAATTATAGTGAAGAAGCAACACGTCTAAAATTGATAGATTCTGAGTTGGAAAAATGGTGGTTGCCTATATCTAAATACATCCGCACAGAAGTAAACACAGTTCAGTCTGATTTCAAAAATTACACCTATGTATTGGATGATGGTACTTACAAAAAAGGCGATAAATTCATTGACTATCTTCTTCTGGCAGACGATAACTCACCACTTGCTATTATCGAAGCAAAGAAATATTCCAAAGACCCAGATAAAGGCAGAATTCAGGCACGAACTTATGCCAAAGATATTGAGGCACAGACTAACAGACCCATACCAATTTTTCTGACCAATGGTTTAGAGTGGAGATTTATAGACCATAATGGGTATGAACGTGAAGTAAGCGGTCCATTCAGTCAGGATGATCTCTGGAGAAGATTGCGGTTATATCTTGAACAAAAGGACACCGTTCAATATGGCGTCAACCCGAAAATAGTCGACAGAAAGAAAAGTGTTGATATTGTAAAAATCCTAAATCAGCATTTTTCAAATGGATATCGTTCTGCTCTTATACAGATGGCTACTGGAACTGGTAAAACAAGAGTGGCAATGGCAGGATGTGATGGTCTCATCCAGTCCAGATATGTTCAGAATATTTTGTTTGTGGCAGATCGTTCAGTACTGGTAACGCAGGCAAATACACAGGGATTCCAGAAATTCTTTAAGGAACCGATAGCGGATCTACGGAATGGATTTACCAACTCATCCAGATTATACACTTCCACCGTTCAAACACTTATGACAAAGCCAGATGATGCTGATTTCAGGATGTATCAGAAGTTCAGTCCTGGATTTTTTGATCTTATTATATATGACGAAGCTCACCGATCCTATTATGACAAAAATAATGTTGTAATGGGATACTTCGACTCGATGAAACTGGGTCTTACTGCTACACCAAAATCAAATGAATCCAAGAATACATATCAACTGTTTGGATGTGATATTGGTGTACCTACTGCAGAATATCCTTATGAAGATGCGGTTTATGATGGTGTTCTAGTACCCTACAGCACAAAGGTAGTGGAAACAGAAGTATTGACAAAAGGTATTGATGGTAGTGGGTTATCAGAAGAACTCAAAGATCAACTTCGAAGACAGGAAGAAAATCCCGATGATTTGAAATTTGAAGGGAACGAATTTGATGTTGTTTTCATGGATAATGAAACCAATAAGATCATTATTCAAACTTTCCTGGATACATGCTATAAATCCGACGACGGTCTGCCATGTAAAACAATATTTTTCTGTTCAAGTATTGATCATGCTGACCATATGAAGAAAATGTTTGACGAAGTGGTACCTAAAATAGGAAGATATGTTGAGGTAATCACTTCCGATAAGTATCGTTATGAAGATGAAGTCGGGAGGTTTAAGACAAAATCAGATCCAAGGATTGCTCTTTCTGTTGGTGTGCTTGACACGGGTGTAGATATCCCTGAAATCTGTAATCTTGTTTTCATAAAACCAGTTCGTTCAAGTGTACGTTTCTGGCAGATGTTTGGCAGGGGAACACGTAATCAGGAATCATGTAATCATCTTGAGTGGGTACCAAACAGAGAAAAGAACAATTTTTTCATTCTGGATTTCAAAGTTGGCGATCATTCAAATGTTGAATATCATCTTGGAGGCCAGTCCGAAGATGAAGAACGAAAACGTATTGGTCTGCCTGAACAGATATTCATTAAAAGAGTGACTCTATTGACCAAGGATCTCAATGAGGAACAACAGGAGGTTATTGGGGCACATATAATCGAGACGGTCAATAGTCTTGATACTAATTCCCATATAATCAGGAAAAAACTACCAGCGATTGAAAAGATTAAGAATTCCAGCCCGTTTGAACTTTCTCAATACATCAACGATCTGAATAATGAAATTGTACCACTGATAATGTACAATAGTGGAAATGATCCCAATATAATGCGTTTCATCCTCGAAATTGAAGAGTTGTATATACACATCTTGAATGAAGATGGGGAAGCAATCAAGGAGTTAAAGAACTACTTCGAAATATATGCAACCAATATACTTCAGAAGGATAATCTCCAGGAAGTCAAGAACAATAAGTCCCTGATATTATCAATGTTACAGGACAAGTTCTGGGATGACCTTACTTTTGCTAGAGTTGATCAGATTGTACGTGAATTTGCTCCACTTGTGAAATATTATGAACCCGAACGAGGCAAAAAGTATCAAATCGATGCACCTGACCACATCTTAATGGAAAAGGACATTGAGTTTGAAATAAAGGATGATCCTGATATAGGCAATTTACTGGATAACAATCCTATTGCAGATAAAATTCGCCAGGGTACGGGAGTTACTTCCGCTGAACTAAAAGAACTAGAATCATTGCTTGAAGACCTTGACAGGAGACTTACTATAGATCGTATCCAATGGCTACGTGAGATTGATTACCTTCAATTCCTGCGGGATATTCTGGAAATCGATTTTGATGACACTCCTGAAGAAGTTATCAAGGCAGAGTTTGAAGCCAAGGTTCTTGATGGACATGATTATTCCACAGAACAGAAACGCTTGTTGAACGTTGCTCTGAGTCAGTTCATTATGAACAAATATATTGAACTTTCAGATTTCAGTCATGATCCAATTGCACAATACCGTCCGCTTGATATTTTCGATGACGTAAATGAACTGAAAGAAATTGTTGATAACTTTTCTAGAATTCAGATGTACTGAAAATGGGTATAAAAGAGGGATTATTATGTCATATCAGGTGAAATCAATCTTATCTTTATTTTTTGTTTTGATGTTAATTATATCGTTGCCAATATGTGCAGCAGATCCACCAGAGGACGATTCTCCCACTGAAACTCAAACAGTTGATGATTCAACCAGTGAAAGCTATAAAGTCCTATTCGAAGAATCTCAAAATGAAACAGCATACTACAAAGAGCAGTATGAAGAATTATATGAAAACGGGTCCACGAATATTTCTAACAAATATATTACGAACATAAAAAATGAACTTACTATTGCCAATGAAAAAATTACTGTACTTAATCAAAGTATAACCAAATTACAGAGTACCATTAATTATCTGTCTATTGGAATTTTCTTTACATTTGGGATTACATTAATTGAATTTTTGTATGTTCTAAGAATGAAAATAAATAATGGAAAACACGCAAATGACGATGATTCCAGTAAATAATTGATTTCCATGAACTTCGACCTCAAGTCTGTGTTTAACAATATGAAATATAGTTTTACACAGGCATTCAACAAAAAAACAATAGCAATATCCTTGATAATTCTTTTAACCATATTTTTATTACCGAAGACGAGTCTTGTATTTTTCGATTATGTATATGGTGAAACTGTGATGGATGAAACATCTTCAATGGTTATTGGTAATTCTAGTGACCCAAATGAAATGGCTATATCAATAATGTCATGGGAATCACGTCATTTTTATAATCCGTATAATAATTTTGATAAAGATAGTAAGTTGCAGGAATTTGGCTTATACAACTATTCTGGAAGTATCGAGGAGATTAAGTTATTTTGGCGAGATGCTCCTGTTCCATGGATAATTCATTTCGGGACTGCTAATTGTGAAGAATATTCAAGAGTTTTTGTCGAATTAATGAGGCATAATGGAGCAGAAGCCAGATTTATTCATAGTCCTGCAGGTGATCATTGTTGGGCAGAATACAAAAATGAAAATGGAAATTGGATTGTTGTGGATCCGTCATGTAATCGTGTAATTGGAACTGCTAGGTTTGAGTTTGCAAAACACTGGAACAGAGACCTATGTTACATAGAAGTCATCGATGAAAATAGCAACTGGATAGATGTATCAGACCAATATATCAATCGTTCAGATGTTTATGTAGAAATTCATGAAAATGGTAAACCCGTTGATAAATACGATCTCTACGTTTACAATCACTATTTGAAGGACACAAAAGGTGGAAAATATGACAAACCGATAATTGCAACCAGAAAGCAATCTTTCAATAAGTCAGGGATTTCTACTTTTAAGCTGGGGACAGGGAACTATACCTTTACATTGATGAATCCGCATCTTCCGTTTTTCAAGTATCAATTACCTGTTAACATTACTGAAAACAAACCAAAACATCTCGTTTATAATTTGGATGAAGAAAAGCATTTATTTTTATGATGATTTTTGGATCATGCGGTTTATTTCATGTTTTAGCATAAACTAAACATTGCTAATTACGATATACATCGAGAAAATCATACTAAGTTGATTTTAAAACAGAAATTTGGTAAAAATTAGAAAAATAGGGTAAACATTGGTTTACCTAATTAATTTATATACTATTACTGCGTATTCCCATGTATGGAATACAAAACCCTGGCTACAAAGCTACGACAGGATGATTTTTCCAAGTTCAAATATATCTGTGATAAGAAGGGATTATCGCAGTCTGCATACATGCGGGAGTTGATTCTTTTTGAAATTAACAATCCGATGCATCAATTTGTTGCAGGAAAAAATGTATTTGAATACATTCCAGATAAGGATCTTTTTTCATGGTATGTGACTACAGATCATGGGGAAAGTCATGCTGTGATTGAAAATATCTCTGCTGAATTTCTGAGAGATCTCCAGGATGCCATTAACGAAGGTATGGAACGGAGATCGTCATTAATTGGACAGATGAAAGAGGATTCTGTTGCTATTTCTGAAAAATTCATGAGGAACGATATATGAAAACTGATAGAAACCTACCTGATGGATGGGAGTGGAAGCAACTTGACGAGGTATGTGAAATTCGCAAAGGGAGCAGTATCACTAAAAAGAAAATCGGCGAAGGAGACATTCCCGTAGTTGCTGGTGGAAAGGAACCTGCTTACTTCCATGATAAATCCAATAGAAATGGGGAAACGATTACAGTAAGTGCTTCAGGTGCATATGCAGGCTATGTAAATTATTTTATCCAGCCAATTTTTGCATCAGATTGTAGTACAATTAAACCAATCAATTGCGGAGACTTACTACCAAGTTTTGTTTATAAAATGTTAAAATCTCGTCAAAATGAAATTTATAATTTACAGAAAGGCGGTGGCCAACCACACGTATATCCCAAAGATTTAAAAGGATTTAAAATTCCTGTCCCCCCTGTTGATACTCAGCGAAAGATAATTGATATCCTCGATTCCATGGAAGAACTTCAACACCTGCGTAAAGAAACACTTGGTATTTCCGATCAATTGATTCAGAGTGTATTTCTGGAGATGTTTGGAGATCCTAAGAAAAATCCAAAAGGATGGGTTACAATTTTGTTAAAAGAATGTATTGAAAATGTTAGATATGGAACAAGTAGCCCACCTACCTTCTCTGAAAGTGGAATTCCATTTATCAGAGCTACTAACATTAAGAAAGGTCGGATATTAGAAAAAAATATGAAATATATTCCCGAATCAGAATCACACAAAATTGAAAAATGTAAGCTAGACCAAAATGATATTTTAATTGTTCGAAGTGGTGTAAACACAGGTGATTGTGCACTGGTTGGTGAAAAATATAGTTCTGCATATGCAGGATATGATCTCATTTTGAATCCAAATAGTAATAAACTGAATGAATTTTACTTAGTACAACTATTATATTCTCAGTATTATCAAAAAATACTATTAATGTTGTCAAGACGAGCAGGTCAACCACACATAAATTCCAAGCAAGTTAAAGAACTCCAAATACCCCTCCCACCCGTGCACCTACAACAACAATTCGCTGATTTTGTACAGTCCGTTGAAGACATGAAATCCAGTCAGTTAAAATCTGCCGAGACAATGGATGAAATGTTCAATTCTTTCCTTGATAAAGCCTTCAGAGGTGAACTTGTATGCTAAGTCCTGAGATGAAATCCAATATAAACAAACTTTGGGACCGATTCTGGAGTAACGGAATCTCCAATCCCCTGACAGCCATAGAACAGATATCCTACCTGATCTTCATGAAAAGGTTGGAAGATGAAGATAACAAGAACAAGAACAATGCCCGACTAAGAAACGAGATCTATAACTCTATTTTTGCGGGAAATGAAGATTGCAAATGGTCTGTTTGGACGAAATATGAGTCCAATAAAATGCTTGAACATGTACGGAATGAAGTTTTCCCATTCCTGAAAACAATCGATGGGAAAAAATCCCTATATTCAAAGTACATGGATGATGCGGTTTTCGTAATAACTTCAGGTTCATTGTTATCCGAATCTGTAAAGATTATCAATGACCTTCATATCACCGAACAGAACAGGGATGCACAGGGCGACATCTATGAGTATATCCTGAGTGAGCTCAGAACTTCAGGAAAGAATGGCCAGTTCAGGACACCAAACCATATTCGGAAATTGATGGCAGCATTGACACAACCAAAAGTTGGAGATATGATCTGTGATCCTGCATGTGGTACTGCAGGTTTCATTGTCTCTGCAATGATGCATATCCTGAAAGAACATACATCTGACAAGTTCATTGAGACCGATGGACAGGGATTTAAGCATAATTTTGTCGGGGATCAATTAAGCAAAGAAGATTACGAAACCCTGCTCAATGATACATTCTATGGCTCAGATATCGATCAGACAATGGTACGCATTGCAATGATGAATCTGATGATGCATGGAATCAGAAATCCACATATAACCCACAGAAACAGCCTAGTGGAATGTGAAAAAGAGAAAGGAAAATACACACTTGTCCTTGCAAATCCACCCTTCAAAGGGAGCATCAACAAGGAAGAAATCAAAGGCAAATTCAGTATTACTACGACAAAAACTGAATTGTTGTATCTGGACTTAATGTGTGACCTATTACAGACAGGTGGTAGATGTGCTGTAATCGTTCCCGATGGTGTATTATTTGGCAGTAGCAATGCCCATAAAAAAATTCGTGAGAGGATAGTAGACGAATGCAGTTTGAGTGGAGTTATTTCAATGCCATCGGGAGTGTTCAAACCATATGCAGGTGTATCGACAGGAATCCTTGTCTTCACCAAAGGTGAACCAACCGAAAAAGTCTGGTTCTACAATATGGAAGCAGATGGCTTCACATTGGACGATAAGCGGACTTTCATCGATGGGAAGGGTGACATTCCCGACATCATCGAAAAGTTCCATGACAGGGAAAATCAGGACTTTTCTGACCGTACAGGGAAATGTTTCTTTGTGCCTGCAGATGAGATTCGGGAAAACGATTACGATCTAAGTATTTCCAAGTACAAGGAAATTGAATATGAGGAAATCGAATACGAACCACCCGAAGTACTCTATAACAGGCTACAATCCAATGAAGATGACATTTTGTCAAAAATGAAGGAGGTACAGGAGAAGTTAGGCGAATGTGTTGCAGATAAATGATGGAGGCTTTCGGCCTCCATTTTTATGGGATTTTTGGATTGAGGTCGAACGATCCAATTAATCTTGGTATCAATATGCAGTCCTTTAGAAATTGAGGTCTATTGGATTGTAACAATATAAAATTCATGAGAATTTGTTGAAAATTGGAGGTATCAACAATGTATAGGAATGATGATTTATGGAGAAAATTGAGAATGCACATAAACTCATTAGATGGAATGAGAAAAAGGAACATAACAATTCCACTAAAGATGATGGAATCGAACTAACAGAGATTGTCGGAAAAGCCCATATTCAAGAAAATTATGACATATCCATTAAATACAGTGCAACCCAGCATAGCGTTTTACTTTCAGTCATTGCTTGAAATGTTTCGATTTTACCACTTTTCCGACAGTCTCTTTAATTCTAATAGTTTGAGTTTTTGATATTGCAATTGTACATCATTTCTGATTTTCGTATCTAATATAACCAGCAAACGTTTTCCGAGTTAGTGTTTTGACCATAAAATAGGTGTTCTGACTATAAAGTAGGCGTTTTGACTATAAAGTGGGGCACTTTAGAGGCAAGCCCGTAAAAAAGAAAAAAGGTCACTTATTGCTCAATGGCTTCAAGGGCATCTTTATCCCCGGGTAATGTTTCAGATAAAGACGAAGATTCAGGAATGGACAGGGTGAAATCATATGTATAATCCACCTCAACTGAACCAGAGGTCAGATTACATGCAAGCACATGTCCACCGATTGTTTTGTTTGCATCTATGAAGTGGAAATGATAACCCGGCACATTGATATTTTCAATATAATAAGGAAGCAGGAAACCAACCATTGTACCATTTATATTTTCATGATGATACACAGCTTCCTCTTCTGCCACCACATCAAGTAGAGGGCGATAGGGTTTATTTTGCGCAGGTACGCTTCGTATACTTATGTTTTCAAATTCCCCTTCGATTCTCAATGCATACATGAGATTTGGGCCGGGAACCGTTTCTTTAATGGTGGATTGGAGAGACGCATAATCTGTACCTGATCCAATTGTAATAGTATCATCTGCTTCGAAAAAAGTCACTGCAGCAAAAGGAGTGGTAGTCGTATCGTTTACCTGATAAATATGTCCATCTGCTTTTGCCTGGTAAACTTCACCGTCCATAACGATCATTTCACCATCCAGGCGGTCAAAGGTACCCAGGCCCAGATCACCCTGTTCTTTAAGGTCGCAAACCGGCATAGCCCCATCATAGGAACCGGCAATTAAAGAATCAATTGTAGATATCTGGAAAAGAACATCATTGTTGGAGACGGAAGTTTCATCTGTTGTTGCGGTGCAACCTGAAAAAGCAAGGAATAGCAGAATGCTCAACAGGGCAATGCGCCAGACATTATCAATCATAGTAAAGAGTATAACAACCAATATATTAATATTTTTTTTGTGTTTAAATGGTATTGATAGTTATTTTCCCGAATATTGCAACCATGAATGTGGCGGTGCATCCATAGCAATTTACAAATTCAGTTTTGAGTAGTACCAAAAATGCCCAAATGATTTAAACCTGAAACACATCATACGAGTGGAAAAACGAAAATGTTTATATGTAAACTATATCAAATGAGAGAATGAGTATGAGAAAGATATATGGAAATGATTATTTTTGGCCGAATGCCAAAAATGCGTTTTTCCTTCTACTAATAATAGTCATAATTGCCACTTCCGGTTGTATGGAAGAAAACAATTCAGACCGGCAGGAAAAAACAACCGTTGTTGTAAGCATACTTCCCCAGGCCGAGTTTGTGGAAAAGGTAGGGGGAGAGCATGTTAAAACAATTGTGATGATCCCCCCGGGTGCAAGTCCTGCAACCTATGAACCAACTTCAGGTAAGCTGAAAGAACTCAGCAAAGCGGAAATATACGTTAAAGTTGGTTCCGGATTACCTTTTGAAAAAGTATGGCTGAAAAAAATAAAGGGCATAAATGAAGATATCTTACTCGTGAATTCTTCCAAAGGCATCGACCTGAGGCCCATGGGAGAAGGAATGGACCCTCATGTATGGAATGACCCCAATAATGCAATTATAATGGTCGATAACATATACAAAGCCCTGATTGAAGTCGATCCATCCAACGAAGAAACATACACACAAAACCGGGATTCCTACATCGGGGAACTTAAATCGCTTGACATGGAGATCCAGGAAACACTTGAAAATAAGTCAGAGAATAGTTTCATGGTCTATCATCCTGCATGGGGATACTTTGCAGAAAGATACGACCTTAATATGGTACCCATCGAAACCGAAGGGAAGGAAGCAAGTGCCAGACAGCTCAGCAAGATCATAACTTTTGCAAAGCAGGAAAACATAACTGTTATCTTTGTGCAGTCCCAATTCAGTACACAGAGTGCAGAAGCCGTTGCAGAAGAAATTGATGGCAAAGTTGTGAAAGTGGATCCCCTTGCCCGCAATTATACAGACAATATGTATAAAGTAACAGAGGCTTTCCGTGAAGGACTTAAATAACCACCAGCATGCAGTGGAAATAAAAAATGTGTGGTCGTACTACCACGATGTACCCGCCCTCAAAGAAATAAATCTTGACGTGCAGGAAGGAACATTCCTGGGAATCATTGGACCTAACGGAGGAGGAAAAAGTACTTTATTAAAAGTAATTCTCGGCCTGATAGAACCAGACAGGGGCGATGTGCGTATATTCGGTAAAAAACCGAAGGAAGGGAGGAATATTGTAGGTTATGTACCCCAGCACAGTGCATCAAGATTGGATTTTCCGATCAATGTATGGGAAGTTGTTATGATGGGACGTATTGGAAAGACATCCCTTTTCAGGAAATACAATCCCAATGACAGGAAAGTAGTGAAAGAAGCCCTAGAAAAGGTCAAAATGTATGAATACAGGGATCGTCATATTGCCAAACTTTCCGGTGGGCAGAGGCAAAGGGTTTTCATAGCCCGGGCGCTCGCATCGGAGCCAAAACTGTTACTTCTCGATGAACCTGTGGCCGGAATAGATACAACTATGCAAAAAGAGTTCTATGAAATACTTGAAGAACTCAAATCCCGTGTAACAATCATTATGGTCACCCATGATATAAGTGCGATTTCTGTTTATGTAGACAAAGTGGCTTGCCTGAACCAGAAACTCTACTACCATGGTACTAAAGAATTGAAACCAGAAGACCTGGAAGAAGCCTATAAGTGCCCCGTAGAAATGATAGCACATGGTGTACCCCACAGGATATTGAAAGCCCATTAAGGAGATTGAACATGCTGGATATCTTACAATACACATTCATGCAAAATGCTATCGTTGCAGGCCTGCTGGCCAGCATAGCGTGCGGGATTATCGGGGTATATGTGGTTGTCAGGAAAATCGTTTTCATAAGCGGAGGGATCGCACATGCCTCTTTCGGAGGAATTGGCCTGGGTTATTACCTGGGAATGAATCCCCTTTTCAGTGTCCTGCCCTTCAGCCTGCTTTCTGCACTGGTAATAGGTCTTGTCAACAGACGTACCAATATAGCCGAAGATACAGCAATCGGAATACTGTGGTCTGTAGGTATGGCACTGGGAGTCTTATTCATAGGCCTTACACCGGGATATGCACCGGATCTTATGAGCTACCTTTTTGGTAATATACTGACAGTTCCTATAAATGACCTCTATTTGATGATATTAATTGATACCCTGATCATTGCAAGTGTCTATCTACTCTACAAAGAATTCATGGCCATAAGTTTTGATGAAGAGTTTGCACAGGTCTCAGGACTACCGGTTGAAAAGCTGAGTCTGTACATGCTTTGCCTGATAGCCCTTACTATAATAGTCATGTTCAAAGTTGTAGGATTGATCCTTGTGATCGCCCTGTTAACAATACCGGCATCATTGAGCCGTGAGTTTACAGACAGACTTGACAGGATGATGATGCTTGCCGTTATATTCGGCACGGTATTTACTTTTACAGGCCTGTTTTTATCCTACTACTTAAATGTACCTTCCGGAGCCACGATTATACTAACAATGGCAGCCGGTTATATGCTGCATTTCCCATTCAAGGGAAAAAATAAAAAAACAGCATGAAATTAATGATAAAATATTAATTGAATCAGCCAGATATCAATTATTGTAATCTTTTTATGGGCGAGATAACAAAGGGTACTACTATGCAAAATCTTCTGGAAAGAATACTTGACACTATTTGCAAAGGCACATGGGCCGTTGACAAGGACGAAGTTTTCATCTACTTTGACAAGGGAATGGAAGAAATCACCGGCATCAAAAGCAAAGAAGTGGTGGGCAAAAAACTGGAACCATATATGTCTGCTTCCCGCCACAGCGTTGGTGATGAAGCCCATTTCAGGGAAATGTTCCTGAGAGCGAGAGATTCTCTGAAACCCATTCCCTACAAAACCATGCCAATCGTTACAAAGAGCGGCAACTTAAGTTTCCAGACAGGCAGATTGATACCTTTGCTCAACAGGAAAGGAAATTATGACGGGATGATCTGTACTGTAGAAAGCGTTAGCGAGCAGAAGATAAGCCAGAAAACCTTACGTAAAAGACTCCGTTCGGACAGGAAACTCGAAGAAATCTATAAAAACAGTCCTGTCGTGGCTTTCCTGTGGACCGCAGAGAAAGACTGGCCCGTGGAATTCGTATCCGGAAACATATCCCAGTTTGGTTATACCCCCGAAGATTTCACTTCCGGCAAACTTATTTATGGAGACATGATCTTCCCAGAGGACCTTGACATGGTACGCAGCGAGGTCAACAAAATTGAAATTGAAGGCAAAATCTTTTTTTCCAAGGAATACCGCATTCTTACCAAATCCGGAGAAGTGCGCTGGGTGATTGAGAGATCATTCCTCGGGAGGAGTGAAGTTGGGGAACCTTCGTACTACCAGGGCATCATAATTGATATCACAGAACGTAAATTGGCCGAAGAGGCCATGCGAGAATCTGAAAAGAAATACAGATTGATCTTTGAGAATTCACCCCTGGGAATATTCCATTTCGATGAAAATGGGGTGGTAACCCACTGCAATGAGAATATAATGCAAATACTCGAGGTGACCAGAGACCAAATAATCGGTTTCAACATACTCAAAGACTTAAAAGACAAAAAGATGTATGAAGCCGTAAAAGCTGTATTCCAGAGACGCTCCGGTCATTATGAGGGAAAGTATCATTCCACCACAGGCAAAAAGGCAACACCCATAAAAGCAGACTACAGCCCATACATATCAGAAGATGGCGAGTTGCTGGGAGGGGTCGGGATTGTTGAAGATATCAGTGACCGCATGAAAGCCGAAGAAGCCCTCCACCTGGATGAATCGCGCCTGGAAACCCTTGTAAAGCTTAACCATATGACAGAAGCCTCCCTGGAAGAACTCATCGATTTTGCACGAGCTGAAGGAGTGCGACTTACAGAAAGCAAGATTGGCTATCTTGCATTTGTGGATGAAGACATAGGTAGCATACAACTGAAATCCTGGTCCGACACCCCGATGAATCGTTGTAAAATTAAGGACAAGAAGATAGAATACAAGATCGAAGATGTGGGACTCTGGGGAGAAAGTATACGACAAAGGCGGCCATTTATAAATAATGATTACAAAAAACCACATCCCAGGAAGGGCGGATACCCAAAGGAACATGTGGAACTGATTCGCCATATGGATGTACCCATTTTTGAGCAGGGCAAGATTGTAGCCCTTGCCGGCGTGGGGAATAAGAATGAAAATTATGACAGTTCTGATGTAAGACAGCTTACCCTCCTCATGCAGGGAATGTGGAGAATCGTACAGCGCCGCAAAACTGAAAAGGAACTTGAAAAATCAGAAGATAAGTTCCGCACAATTTTTGCCAGCACCAATGATGCAATCTTTGTGCATGACCTTAAAGGCAACATCATGGAAGTTAATAAGGCGGCCTGTGAAACCACGGGTTACAGCAGGGATGAATTGCTCCGCATGAAGACAAAGAACATAAACACTGGCCTTTCTATGGAAGAGATACCCCAAAGGATCAAAGAGGTCAAAGAAAAGGGGCATGCCATCTTTGAGGCTACATACAGACACAAGGATGACACTACAATTCCTGTGGAAATCAGTGCCCGTGTGATAGAATATAATGATAAACCTACAATCCTGATTGTGGCCCGTGATATTACCGAACGTAAAAAGGCCGAAGAAGAGCTCAGGAAATATGCAGAAGACCTGGCAAAGGCAAATGAGGAATTGAAGTCACTGGATAAAATGAAAGATGAATTCCTTTCAAATGTGAGTCATGAATTGAAAACACCTCTAACATCGATCATAGGTTATACAGAACTTCTAAATGACGGCAGCCTCGGTGAACTGGGAGAAGAACAGAAACATGCAGAAGAAACCGTGATGCGTAATACAAAAAGGTTGCAGAGACTTGTGGATTCATTGCTATACCTCAGTCGCACACAGGCAGGCACTGTTCAGTATGATTTTGAAACCTTGAATATATCCGAACTGACAGATCAGATTATAGAGGACCTGCAGATCCAGACAGAAGTGAAAAATCTGGAAATGATTAAGAAAATCGAACCGGACCTTCCTTCAATAAAAGGAGATCGGGACAAACTTACTGATATGTTTACCAATATAATAGATAATTCTATCAAATTCACTCCAAAGGGCGGTTCAATTACTATCTTTGCAAACAAAGAAGATGAATACATACATATAAATATCAAAGATACGGGAATCGGCATACCGAAAGATATGATAGACAATTTATTCCAGAGATTTTATCAGATAGATTCGTCACAGAAACGTAAATATGGCGGCACCGGGCTTGGCCTCTATATAGCCAAGACCATAGTAGAGGCACACAATGGAGAAATCTGGGTGGAAAGTGAAGGTAAAGGAAAAGGAACAGAAGTGCATATTAAACTTCCCGTAGCCGAAAAATAAAGAATTACAGTTCTCAGAACAGCTACTTTTATTTGATAAGACCTTAAATAGAAGGGCATTCAGAAAGTTCCGCTAAACCACTTTTCATGTGGGCAGACCCTTTAAACTTGTTCATTTGAGGAATAATCATGAGTGATATTTTAAGAAGAGGACGCCTTGATTCTCTCCCGGACGAGGAAATACTGCGTTATACTTCATCCATGGAAGACGATAAATGGATATTTGATTCTGATGTCCTAGTGGATTTTGCCCACACGGCCATGCTGAAAGAGCAGGGAATCATCCCCGCAGATGATTGTGCCAAAATCCTGGATGGGTTGAAACGCATCCGCGAAGAGGGTATCGATTCCCTAGATCATAGTTACGAAGATATACACATATCCCTGGAAGCCAGACTTATTGACCTGGCAGGAGAAGACGTAGGTGGAAGGATGCATTCCGGCCGCTCCCGCAATGATGAAGTGGCCACCTGTATCCGCCTGAGACTGCGCAAAGAAGTACTGGAACTGGCAGAAGAGATGTTGCAACTTGTTAATACAATGGCAAAAATTGCATCTGAGAACCATGATACCATCATGCCGGGATATACACACCTGCAGCATGCCCAACCTACCACACTGGCCCACCATATCATGAGCCACGCGGAGAGCCTGGGAAGAGACATGGAAAGAATACTTGGATGTCTTGACAGGATCAATCGCTGCCCTCTCGGAGCTGCGGCTTTTGCTTCCACGGGGTTTCCAATTGACAGAAGCAGGACTGCAGAGTTGCTTGGATTTGAAGAAGTAATGCAAAACTCCATGGATGCGGTCAGTGGCCGGGATTTCCTGCTGGAAACGGCTTCGGTACTTGCAAATATTATGATCGAGATGAGCAGGATATCAGAGGAACTGGTCCTGTGGTCTTCTACGGAGTTTGGTTTTATTGAATTATCCGACCAATATGCATCCACCTCATCAATAATGCCACAGAAAAAGAATCCTGATACTGCAGAGCTTGTGAGAGGGAAAAGCGGGATTGCTGTGGGAAGCCTGATGTCATTACTCACGGTCTGCAAATCCCTGCCAATGAGTTATAACAGGGATATGCAGGATGCCAGTCCCCATATCTGGAGATCCGTGGAAACCACACGTGCGTCAGTAAGGATCATGGCAGGCATGCTGGATAGTATGAAGGTTAACACTAATACTATGAAATGGCAGGCTTCAACCGGATTTACTACCGCCACCGAGCTTGCCGATACCCTGGTCAGGGAATGCGGGATTCCTTTCAGGACCGCACACCAGATTGTGGGTATCCTGGCAAAAGGAGATAATGAGCCGACCCTGGAAGATGTAGAAGCCGTGGGGCGCACAGTCCTCGGGGAAAGTCTTGTAGAAAAGGGGTTGAATGAGGATATGGTAAAACAGGCCCTGGACCCAATGCTCAACATACAGAAGAGAAAGGTCATTGGAGGACCTGCACCCGAGGCCATGAAAACAGCAATAGACAACTTTGGTACGAAAACGGGAATGTGGACCGAAGAAGTTGAAAGGATCAGGGACCATACCGGAAATTCCATTGAAAAGCTGATGCAGGTTGTTGAAGATTACATACAGCAAAAATAAGATAATAAATTCGTTGCAGGGATAATTATGGATTACAAGGAAGGAGACAGGATAAGGGCCGAGAAGGGCGGAACAGCCTATGAGGGGGTTGTGATGCCCAGTGTCACCGGCCATATTGTGCTGAAGATGGTCAGTGGATACAATGTAGGAATAGAGCCGGATGGTGCACAGATCACTTTCCTGGAGCCTAAAAAAGAAATGCAAAAGCCCGAGAAGCAAGCCAAGGTTACCAAAAATAAAGGGCTTAAAAATGTGGTTTTTATTTCCACAGGAGGTACCATTGCCAGTAAGATCGACTACCGCAGCGGTGCTGTGAGCTCACAATTCTCTGCAGATGATATTGTCCGCACTATCCCCGAACTTGATGATATTGCCAATATAAGAGGACGGGTTGTTGCGAATATCCTGTCCGAGAATATGACACCACAGATATGGACAGAACTTGCACGGGCTGTATATGAAGAAATTGGCAACGGAGCAGACGGCATCGTGATTGCCCATGGTACCGATACAATGATGTATTCCGCAGCAGCCCTGGCATTCATGCTTGACACACCGGTCCCCGTGGTTTTTGTAGGTTCCCAGCGCAGTGCAGACAGGCCAAGCAGTGACAATGTGATGAATGCAATCTGTGCAACAAAGGTTGCTGTCAGTGATATTGCGCAAGTTTGCACGGTCATGCATGAGAGCAGTTCCGATGATCGCTGCGGCATCCATTACGCTACCAGAGTCAGGAAAATGCACACCTCACGCAGGGATGCTTTCCAGTCCATTAATTCCCGCCCGATTGGTTTTGTGGATTATGCCACAGGCGAAATATCCACAGAATCAGAATACACCGCACGCGGAGAGACAGAACTGGCACTTAAGGGTAAGATCGAACCCGAATGTGCTATTGTCAAGTTCACACCCGGCGCAAGACCCGAAATCCTGGGTAATTATATCGAGGCAGGATATAAGGGCATTGTAATCGAGGGAACCGGCCTGGGTCATGTGTCCACCGACTGGGTCCCTGAGATCAAGCGTGCAACACAAGCAAACATACCGATAGTGATCGCCTCCCAGTGCCTGCACGGACGTGTCTGTGACCGTGTCTATGACACCGGCACGGATATGCTCAAAGCCGGAGCAATCGAAGCCGAGGACATGTTGCCGGAAGTTGCCCTTGTAAAACTTATGTGCGTACTGGGCCAGACCTCCGACCTGTCAGAAGTTCAAAAATTGATGCAGGAAAAAAGGGCTAACGAGATCTCGGATTGCAGTCTTGAGTGAAAAAGCAGGTTGCCGCCCACACGGCGGCTTTTTTTTGAGAACTAAATCGATTTACCAAATGGTTATTTCAAATACGAGTTGTAAATGGCAGAAATTTCTGATTCCGACAATGCCCGGTTATATATCTGTAGATCATCAATCTGTCCATCATAATGGAAATCTTCCCCATCATTCCCAGCCCCTACAAATAAGGGCCTTGACGTAGAAATAATGCCATCTGACAGAGTTTTTTCCCCAATGAATTCTCCATCAACATATAAACTTAAATTGTTACCATCATAGGTTCCTGTAACATACTTCCATTCTGGTGATGTAAGCCAACCACCATTATAATCCGAGTAATCGTATTTTATTTCCTCACTGCCACTGTCCTGGCCATTATAAGAAGCACGCCAAACAAGGTTATTACCCTGAAAATTCAGTGACCAGGCACGATCAGCAGATCCGCTATACCACCATTTATCTGTTGCATAGGCAAAACTTGTTTCCGATGTTTTTAGCCAAACAGAAACAGTAATTGCATCAGTCATATCCAGAGTTGAATCATAAGGAATTTCAACATAACCATTTCCATCAAGGTCAAGACACTTACCGGATACACCATCAATATAGGAAATATCTCCATTCATGACTCCATGATTACTATTCTGTGATGCATCATTTATAGTATCATCAAAGGTCCACCATCCAACCAATCCATCCGGCAGGTCTTCAACATTCTGCTCGGTAATCTCCTTGAACCGCTCGTAGTGGTCATCCGGTGTATCGACCGAAAGAGCCTGTGTGCCGATAACCGCAGCCAGTACGACCACAATCCCGACCATCAGGATTGTACCGACTACCGGAGCAAGGCCATCCGCATCTTTGCAAAGATTGTTTTCAAAAGACATGTACAATCAATAATTAATAAGCAGATTGCATAAATATATTTCCTCTGTAGAGCAATGTTGTCAATAAAACATGAGTCCCATAGGATTCATGCCATACGCAAAACAGGGTTTGTTGGAAAAAGAGAAAAGTGGTGCCGCAAGTGCTGCGGCGGTAGGTGTTTCAGATTAAGGTTTAGAACCTTACATTCTGGTTGCTAATCAGCTGGTCAGATTGTGTGTCAACGAGTTTGACATTGGTAGTACTATTGAATGTAAACGATGTACCATTAATTTCAAATGAATCACCTACTGAAAATTCAGCTGGCATATTATAATCAATATTAAGCACATCAGAACTGCTAACATTTGTTACAATGAGCTCAGTGGTATCATTGAAGATAACATCTCCACCCTGATGAGCCACTGTAATGTTATCATCAGAATTGGAACTCATCTTCAAACTTGCCTGTGGTGCTGTCTCTGGGGTACCCATTCCGAACACGAACGATGCTATAACCGCTGCGAGGATGACAGTAATGGCGACCATCAGAATGACACCGATGACCGGGGATACTGCATCGTCTCTTTTAAACATTTCTGGAATCTGCATTAAAACTCTCCTTTTCAGTCTTTCTTATTCTTTTTCTGTACGACCTTCTCTAACTTGCGAGTCCACATTTCGTCATCCATGTCAGTGTACTCACACTCGAGGTAATGTTGCACTGCGATACTGAGGGCATCCTTTGTAGAAGATTCGTTGCTTTTCTTCTTCAAGGCCTCAAGCTGCTCGTCAGTCAGTACAGTTTGAGCATGTACAATCTTCATTTATTAACACTCCCAATATATAAATGGTGAGTACAGGAATAGGTCCCTTCTCATAATCATAATAATGGGATTATGATATAAGAGTCTTGCTAACGAAAAAAAGCGAAAGAGAGCCAAAAATATAAATAAAATGATGTTGCGGCAACTTAGCCGCACTACCATGTTAATTAAACTTCCAGCTCAGGTTACTATCTTATCCAGCTGTTCTGTCTCGATGGCTCTTCTGACCTCGTAAGCCACCCTGCGTCCCGTGCTCATAGGTTTTCTCCACAGGGTATTGGCATAAGGGTGACCCACGGACATGTGCACATTGGTACCACCGCCAACCCGGGGTGCCACATCGTAGATGTAGAAGTTCAGGTCCTTGTCCACGCAGGTCTGCAGGCAGAATGGGCCGATTACACCCGGGTCATAGTATTCCCTGGAAGCATCCACATACATCTCCGCCAGTTCGAAAACCTTTTCCAGCAGCGATTCCCTCAGGGTTGCAGTATTGTGCCCGCAAACCGTATACTCGGGTGTCAACTGGTGCTCTGCCAGGGCCATCTGCTGGGGAGCGGGCAGCCTCACATGACCATCCAGACTCGTCTCGAATCTCCAGTCAATGCCCAGCAACTCGATAGGGTTCATTTCCTCTTCCAGAGGAGAATAGAACAGGTCAAAATTGAACACCGGCCCGATAACATAGCGCTCAATACGCGCCTCTGCAAGCGCGTCCCGGGTGATAACTCCCTGCTTGATGAGGGATTCGGATTTCTCAAGATATTCCTCATAACTTGAAGCCGTAAAGAATCCCCGCTCCAGTTTTTTCACAGCATGGGGCAATTTGACAATACAGAGTTCATCGATATCCTGTGGATCACCGATCTTCTCCGGGAAAGGCATTCCCGCTTTTTCCAGCAGCCAGTAATAATCCTTTTCCAGTCCCCTTTCCTCACTGCGCAACATGTTCCGGCTGCCCACAAGCGGAACTGCAAAATCATTCTCTATCTCATCGATTCCACAGTAGGAAGTAAAAGAGCGGTTGGGAATGAAAAGCACATCATTGTCCACAAGGCTTTTCTGGTTTTTCTCAAGCAGGACCTCATCGAAATTATCATAGTTCACATAATCGTCGACCACGCCACGTACAACATTGCCATTCTGATCCCTTTGCGCGCGGAAATAATCCGTATAGGTCTTTTCACGTCCCTTCTTGCATATAGCATGCGTGTGGAAACCCTCCTCAACAGCTCCGTCAAAAACATCAAGAGCCGAGTGGGAAGCTACTGTACCTATACGAATATTGTCTGTATTATAATCATTAACTATATCGATGATCTCTTTCCTGTCAATCATGGGAAAATCCTCGTGAATCTTTCTGGAACATAATAGGAATCTGGAATAAAAGATTTGTTGTAGGCCCTCAGATAAGGGCAATGAACATGGGTGTAACGAATGTCTCGATCACTGATGCCACCAGCAAGAGAGGGGCTACAAAACGTATGAAAACAGCCATTCCTGCTGTTATTTCCTGTTTTACCGATACTGTCTGGCCCCGCAGCTTTGCAAGAGTGGTCAAACCTATACGTACTCCGATAGCAACCGAGATAAATATCATCGGCAGCTCGATCAAGCCATGGGGGGTAATCGCCAGCAATACATATGAAAGGCCCTCTTCGGTACCGGTCACATAGGCCACTGCACCCAGCGCATAACCGTTATAGGCCAGGAACAAAAGTGGTATGACACCTATACTCACACCCAGCAGGATAACCGCCAGGCTTTTCAGGGCATTGTTCAGGAAAATAAAGAGCATTATCTGCAGGGGAGAAAGTTCCTTGATGATATCCACCAGGCTTTGTAACTCCTGCAGGGACACCTCAGCTGAGGCAGGATTCATGGAAGTATAAATGTAACCCGCCAGTGCCGAGATGAAAAATACCGCAATGGACAGGATAAAAAGGCTTTTCAGTGAAATAAAGTACCTCTGCAGGTCTTCAGCAACCAGAGACCGGGGAAAAATATTATTGCGTTTCATTTCAGATACCCAGTGCCATCCTCAGTGTGTTTCTCGTAGCAGGAGACAATCCCAGTACAATAATAACCATCTTTACGAAAGTTCTTAAAGATATTGATTCCTCGCTATCGTTAAACTGGGTATCCAGCACATAGATCACCGGGATGAAAATCGCAAGTTTAAGGGGATACATCACAAGTGCCGTGTCTGTCAGACCGATCAGGTAGGAAGGCACAACATGTTTTTCGTAATATCCCAGCATATCAATACCGATAAACGTGGAAGACGCATCCAATAAATGAACCCAGAGAATGGTGAAATTGAGCCTGTTTGTAATCAGGCCGATTCCCTGCCAGCGTGCCAGGCCGTAAATGGAAAAAGCAACCAATGTCCCTAGCACCAGAATCAGGACAAGTGCATCCGGCCTTACAATATCCTCAAAATAGAGCAGGGCGTACAGGTTGGATAAAAACCACAATCCTCCTGCAGCAGCAAATGTCTTTTTCCAGTCGCCTACAACATCCAGGTCATAGAGTTTTTTGGATACTACCAGACAGGCAAGCGTCACAACAAAAACCACAAAGTAGATGTTGGGGGTAATAAAGAGATATTTCAAGGGAGCACTGAATACATTGGCATCCTCAAGCACCCTGAGGGACGAACCTGCCAGGATAAAGGGAATTATGGTCAAAATGAAGCGTTCATCCACTTCAACTTTCATCCGGTCAAGCAACTTTATAACACCAAAAATACATGCACCAAGAATCAGGGCCCATGTTAGTGTATTAACCGGGTTATAACCACTATCATAAATAATGGGTTCAATATAATACTTATTTACAAATTGCAAAATCTTATCAGTAAACGTATTCATCTCTAAATCACAATCCGAAAAATCCCGTTGGGGCTAATATACAGAAGAGTCCGGCGGAAAACACAATTATAGAAGAGATAGATATAATATAAGTGTTTTCACAAATAAGAGCAGGGTAATTCAATTGAACGAACTCAAGAGCAACAAATGGATGCAACTGCCCCGGGACGTTCTGGTCGGCAGCGACATGTTAGGGAAGGTGGCCGATGTATGCAGCGATCTTCAACTCGGCCGCAATGCGCTTATCGTAACGGGCCAGAAAACCCGGGATATCGCAGGTATCAAGGTCGCAGAGGAACTTGAAGAGACCGGCAGGAATGTCCAGATCCATGTATCAGGCAGTGCTTCCATGGAAGAAGTGGAAAATGTCATGGAAATTGCCAGAGAGATGGATACAGATTTCCTGCTGGGAGTGGGCAGTGGCAAATCCATAGATGTAGCCAAACTGGCTGCTACCAGGCACAATGTACCTTTCCTGAGCATACCCACAGCCGCGTCTCATGATGGCATCGTCTCGTCCAGGGCTTCCATTACACATAACGGAGAAACAACCTCCATCCAGGCAAGTGCACCCATGGCAGTAATAGCCGACACCGAAGTCATCGCAAAAGCACCTTTCAGGTTACTTGCAGCGGGCTGCGGGGATATTATATCCAATTGTACGGCAGTACTTGACTGGCAACTGGCACACAGGTTGCAGAATGTTACATTCAGTGAGTACTCGGCAGCTTTAGCCAGTATGACCGCAAACATTCTCATAGATTCTGCAGATTCTATAAAACCTGAACTTGAAAGCTCGGTTCGGATGGTTGTCAAAGCGCTTGTTTCAAGCGGGGTTGCCATGAGTATCGCAGGTTCATCCCGGCCCGCTTCGGGCTCGGAGCACATGTTCAGCCATGCATTAAACCGCATAGCTCCAAATCCTGCCCTGCATGGGGAACAATGTGGTATAGGGACAATCCTGATGATGTACCTGCATGGTGGGGACTGGCGGGAAATAAGGGATGCCCTCCGGATAATTGGTGCTCCCACAACCGCCCGTGAAATGGGCATCGAAGATAAATATATATTACAAGCGCTTGTTGAGTCTCATAAAATTAGGCCGGAAAGGTACACAATACTCGGGACCGGGATAACACCTGACGCAGCCGAGGTGGTGGCAAGGACCACCGGAGTAATTTCATGATTATTGGTCATTACAGGTGATGCTTATGGATGAAGAAGATACCATGATTACACTCATCGGAACTCAAATTGCCCGGGAAGGGGAAGAGTTCATATTTGAAGGGGAAGCTCCTGAATGCGAAAAATGCAAACTCAGGAATACATGCATGAATCTGGAAAAAGGACGCAAGTATGTAGTCCGGAAAATAAGGACAAATACCCTGCACGAATGTTTTGTTCATGAACAAGGAGCATACGTGGTTGATGTGGCAAAAGCTCCAATCGTTGCTGCCATTGATTCACGCAACGCTGTCCAGGGTTCCACTATCCGTTATAAGGAACCAAAATGTGACACAGATGACCAGGAACTCTACGATCTCTTTCATCCTGCAGGAATTAAGAACGGTGACAAATGTACAGTTGCAGAAGTCCTGGGAAATATTGAAAGTGACCAATGCAGCGGACATAAGAAAGTCAAACTTAAGTTTTGAAAAAAATCCCGATATAATTATAATGCGAGGGGCCATAATGCCAGAAACTAGTGATAAACAGATATTTCACGAATTTTATACGGAAAAGCGATGGAACAACTGGCTTCAAAAAGTTGGAGAAAGCAATTTCAAACTTGAAGAATCCGGGGATGCTCCCGAGAAAGATAGCGCTATTTTTGTGAATATGCAGGATGATGTAATCCTGGCATGCCTGAAGGTCATAGCTACCTGCCAGCGTGGAGAAAATTCTGTAGAAGAAACTCTTGATATCCTCTCCAGCATCGAAGAAATCGTTCTGAAAAAAGTAGATTCCATATCCGAAGATACCGATATGATGATTGAATCCCTTCAGAATTCTTTGCTGGCAACATTCGTCTCCTTCGAATGTTACCTGAACGGGGACTTTGATCAGGAATCAAAAATATCCGACCTCATAAATGGTGCAATCGAATCTGAACAGGATGAGGATTTCGAGGCTGCCCTGGGATATGTTGCAAGAATCGGTGCCCTTGTACTGGATGGTCAGGAACTTCCGGGCAAAGAAATGGAAGATATGCCCTATGGCATTGTTGCCGAATGGATGGACGGAATTGATTCCATAGAAGCCGCAATGGTAGGTACTGACAGTTACAAGGAAGACGATGGAGAATACGAAGTTGTCTGAACCTTACCCTTATTGATCCCCTCCACCCTTATTTTTTATTAAAGTTCACCCTGCAAGATCGATCCGAATTATTTTTATGTAATTACTCATTCATAGGGAGTAACACAAACACCCTACTAAAGTAAGACTGGTGTTTTTACTTGTATATTACACTGACAAAAAGAGGTATTCCACATGAGTGAAAAAATCGGAATTCTAGCTATCGGACATGGAAGCAGACTACCCTACAACAAAGAAGTAGTTACAAACATCGCCAATACCATCGCAGAAAAACACCCTGAATATGTAATCCGTACAGGTTTCATGGAAAACTGTGGCCCCTCCGTGCAAGAAGCCATGAAAGAATTCGAGGGAACCGGCGTCACCAGGATTGCAGCAGTACCGGTATTTCTGGCATCCGGCGTACACATCACCGAAGATATTCCCGAGATTCTCAAACTCGATCCGCAAACAAACGAAGGAAAATTTGAGGTCGATGGCAATGAAGTTCCCGTTGTTTACGGAAAACCTCTCGGTAACCATGAAATGCTTGCAGACCTTGTCTTTGAAAGGGCAAAGGAAGTTATCTGAAATAATTACTGAGACCACATGACAGCAGGGCAGAGACATTTCATAGTGCTTGACCTGAATCACGGTGGCCTGTTGATAAGCAGTAAACTTGCAGGCCACGGATACAGAGTAACCGCAGTGGATGTTTACGGCACACTCCCGAAAGAAAAATTCTCTGACCTGCCTGCTGAAGTAGATGTGGTTAGTAAGCCACCTCTGCCGGATAAAAACGCTATTATAATCACACCTGTTCATCTGGACCCCAACTATCCTGTTCTTGCAAAAGCCAGATCGCAGGGAAATACCATCTATTCTCACCATTACCTCACCGGTCAGCTCCTGCGTGAGGAAGGCATCTTCAGTCAAGCAAAAGTAATCGAGATCACCGGGGTTAAAGCCAAGACAAGTACTGCAACCCTTCTCGCCAGGATACTTTCCTTTAAAGAAAAAGTCATACTACATACAACCCGGGGCATAGAATACCTATCAGAAAACCAACATATCATGCTCCATAAAGGTCTCAGTATAACTCCCGCAAGCATACTTGAAGTTGTTAATATTGTCAGAGAGCAGGAAATTGAGCCATCGGTTTATGTCCTGGAAGAATCCCTGGGCACAACTGGCACAGGAGAGATGGGCACACTCACAACCCTCAGCCCTGACTACAGGATCGCTTCAGACAGCAAATGGGCAAGTGAAGCCAAATGGCAGATTATGCAACATCCTGTTGTGATAATGAACCAGCAGGACGCCAGTCTCATAGAAAATAACACAAAGACTGAGATCATAACGTTTGCTAACGGCAATCAAAAAGCAGATCTTATCAGCAGAATATCCGGAGAAACTATCAGTATGACTTATGATGGGAATACCATCAACTACAAAATCCAATCAGGTTACAATCCTGAAGAATATGCAATTGCTTTTGCCGCCAGCGCATGTGCCGGCCTGCGGGCAGGAGCAGACCCGGAAGACATCCGGAGAACCTTTGAAGGATTTAGCGGTGTAAAGGGAAGAATGCGGCAGGTGGATTTTCAACAAAGAAGACTCATTGATAACTCCAGTTCCGGACTGGATATTGATTCAGCAAGATCGGCCATTGAAATGGGACTGAATAAATCTGCAAAGAACGTGCTGATTATCGGAGAACATGCCGCACAGGTATGCGAAGGCTTTCCTCCGGAAAACATCCAAATATTGCTTTCAGAATACAAACAGTTCCTTGACCATGTGATCCTGATAGGCAAACGCATGGAAAACTTAAGTTCACAGAATACCATTCACAGGAAAAACCTGCAGGAAGGCCTGGAATGTGCCGTTTCGTTAACCGACAGCGGCGACACCATTATATCCTGCGTTAAATGTTTCAGGTAAAAAAGAGGAGAAAAAATGCAGCAGAAGAACCTTTCTATAATGCATCCCCGCCCGAGTTCCATAGTCGCGGCGCTGTACACTTTGAGAGATCTTAACGTAGAAGTCGCAATCCTCCACGGGCCCCCGGGTTGTTCTTTCAAGCATGCAAGATTGCTGGAAGAGGACGGGATCCGGGTTGTGACCACTGCCCTGGATGAAAACGGTTTCGTGTTCGGAGGACATGACCGACTTGTGGATATGTTACAGAAAGTCGAAGAAAGGTTCAGCCCGAAACGCATCGGGGTCGTCGGGACATGTGTGAGCATGATAATCGGCGAGGAACTCCATGAAGCGGTCATGGAAGCAAATCTGGATGCCCCTGTGATCGAAGTAGAGGTCCATGCCGGCTATAATGATAACACCAAAGGAGTATTGTTTGCCCTGGAATCGGCCCTTGACGTTGGAATAATAGACAGGCAGGAATTTGAAAGACAGCAACATCTTCTCAATGAAGCCACAAATGTCGAAAAAAAATATGGAGCAGCAAGCAAAGACTATCTTGAACCATCCCGTGGTGATGTAAAATATACTGTGGCAAAAAGAGTCATAGAAATGCTCAAAGCAGGCAAGAAAGGGATATGCATCCTCAATGCCAAAAAAGAAACCGCCTACATGTTTGCTGATATAACGGTGGCCCTGCAGGAAGTTGCTGAAAAACTCGGTGTTGAGGACAATATAGTCAATTTCGCAAATCTGGATACCGAGCTTGGCCTACCCCGGGTACGCCAGCATGCAGAACATATTCTTGCAGATATGGATAATAACGTAAAAATAGATGAAATTATAGGCGGACTGGATGAATATCCCATTGCAGGCCAGCAGGTCAGGCAACTTATAGAATCAAAATACAGAGATTTCGATTTTGCCGTGATCGCCGGTGTACCCCATGCTATACCAATGGAAGCGCTTGAAGGCATGGAACTTATATCAATCACAAATGGACCCAGACAGGTTCATCCCCTGAAAGATATGGGGCATAAACATGTGCTTGTGGAGATAGACCTCCATCCAAAAACACTGGGTGTGACAAATATCGTGGAATCCGAATTCGGAGCCACATTAAGGCAGCTTGCCCGGGAGGAGTAAAATGAATCCTCAAAAAAGAATCGCTATCTACGGTAAAGGCGGCATCGGGAAATCAAGTACTGCATCCAATGTAGCCGCCGCCTGTGCTGATGAGGGCTATAATGTCATGATTATCGGCTGTGATCCCAAAAGTGATTCATCCATAACCCTGCTGGGAGGAAAACGTATCCCCACCATCCTGGATATACTCAGGGACGGCATGGAAATTGAAGAAGAGGATGAAGTGGTCTTTGAGGGGTACAAGGCAGTGAAATGTGTAGAGGTAGGTGGACCTGAACCGGGTATAGGTTGTGCCGGCAGGGGAATCATTGTTGCCATCCAGAAACTCAAAAAGATATCCCAATCCATGAAAGAAATGGACCTTATCATTTACGATGTGCCCGGTGATATCGTCTGTGGCGGATTTGTGGCTCCGATCAGGAAAGGACTGGTCAATGAGGCCTATGTCCTTACATCAGGGGAATACATGCCCCTGTATGCAGCCAACAACATTTGCAAGGGACTGTCCCGTATAAATACGAAGCTTAGCGGCGTAATCTGCAACTCACGCAGTGTCAGCCGGGAAGAGGAGATAGTAAACAAATTTGCAAATGAGATTGGAAGTGAGCTGGTGGCCTTTATACCAAAGGAGCAGATCGTTCAGGACTGCGAAAGGGATGGCTATTCAGTGCTTGAAAAGGCGGGAGATACAGATATTGCCGAAGTGTATCGCACCCTTGCAAGAAATATAATGGCCAGTGATTGTGCGGTCGACCCCCGGGCACTGGCAGATGAGAGGCTCAGGGAACTTACCCGGTAAGGAATTGTATGCCCGACCAAAATCTTATGGAGATGCCGCGTCTGCTGATATCCGCAGATCGTTCCTCTTCCGGTAAAACGACAATCGTTGTCGGAATGCTGGCAGCCCTTACTGCAAAGGGATACAGGGTACAACCTTTCAAGGTAGGCCTGGACTACATAGATCCGAGTTATCATTCTGAAATCACAGGCCGCAATGCCCGCAATATAGACGGCTACCTCATGGATGAGGAAGGAATTCGTGATGTATTCACCCATGGATGTGAAACTGACGAAAAAGCTGATATTGCCATCATCGAAGGCGTAAGAGGCCTCTATGAAGGCTTTGATAGTTTCACCGACATCGGCAGTACTGCCCAGATAGCAAAAATACTCAAATGTCCGGTCGTGCTTGTAATCAATGCCCGCAGCATCACACGTTCAGCCGCAGCCCTTGTGAAAGGTTACACCTCTTTTGATGAAAGTATAAACATTGCAGGGGTCATCCTGAATAATATAGGAAACCCCCGCCATGCAAAAAAGGCCAGTGAAGCCATTGAACACTACACCGGGATTCCCGTACTTGGAACCATTCGCAGGGATAATGCAATGCAGATATCCATGCGTCATCTGGGACTGATCCCGGCCCTTGAAGGACGCAGCCGTATCAGTGACCTGGACCAGCGAATCGGGACTATCCGGGACAGGGTGGACGAGGGAGTGGATATTGCAGAGATACTTAAAATTGCAAACTCTGCAGAACCTGTCGAAAAACCTCCAAAAACCATGTTCACATCCCGTGACATAAAAGGAAAGAGGCCTAAAATCGGTGTGGCACTGGATGAGGCTTTCAATTTTTATTATCATGATAACATCGAATTGCTCCAGCTGGCAGGTGCAGATCTGGAATATTTCAGCCCGGTCCATGATGGTAAGTTACCCGATGTTGATGGATTGTATATCGGCGGAGGATATCCCGAACTTTTTGCCTCCCAACTTCAGGACAATGAATCCCTGCGCCGGGAGATGCGGGAAGCATCCAGATCAGGAATGCCCATCTATGCAGAATGCGGCGGGCTTATGTACCTGACAGAGAAACTCACCACCGGCGTAAAAGGGAAAGGCACATACCATATGGCAGAAATGCCCGAAGCCACCACCGAAATGGTGGGAGCATTACCCGGCCACACCCTTATGGGACATACCCGTGTGGTTAGTTACAATAACGGCCAAATTGTAAAGGATGCGATCATTGGCAAAAAGGGAAATACATTCAGGGGTCATGAATTCCATCACTCCGAGATAAGGGACATCCCGGATAACACGGATTTTGCCATTAAACTTTCCCGGGGAATCGGAATCAAAGGTGAATGGGACGGGATGACAGTAGAAAATACACTGGGGTCTTATGCACACCTGGAAGGTGTCTCCTATCGTGGATTTGCGAGGTCCTTTGTGGATACTATACTGGAGTGAAACCAACTTATAAATAAAAGCAAATCTCATTGTGCCATCGCTATTTACTGTTTACCGGGTGCTCGGCTTGATAGGAAAACTGAAAGAAGACAGGGTTGTTGCCGGTAAAGAGGCAATTGAAGAGATATATGAAACAAGTTATTACGGCAGACCCAAAAAAGGCAATCTAATACTCACCCTGGTTGAAGCAGCACACCTGCTTTACCGTGAGAAACTCGAAATCGAAAGAGAAGGCGTATCCCTTGGATTTGAAGAATATTTCAAGAGTGCATCCCTGTTAAACCCCAATTTTGAACTCAAATATATTGTGTATAAGGACCTTCGAGAACGTGGTTTTTATGTTCAGCCGGGAGTTGCGGATTTCAGGGTATATCCACGGGGTGGCAAGCCCGGAAAATCCTCATCCAGGAGTTATGTGTATGTCCATTCGGAAAGAGTTGCCCTTCCCCTGTCCGTTCTTTTGAAAAATCTGGAATCAGCCGGTAACGTGCGCAAACAGCTCATAATTGCAGTTGTGGACGAGGAAAGCGACATTACCTATTATGAAGTGCAGGAATCAGACCCTGCAGGTAATATGGAACAGCTGTATCCTTCACTGCATACTCCTGCAACAATGCTTGAGGATCGTGTCATTGTCTGGGACGGTGAAGCTTCAGGTAAACTGTACGAAAATGGTTTTTATGGAAAACCCCTGGACCAGAAACGTCTGCAATTGTCCCTTGTAGAAGGCGCTTTCCTGCTAAAGAATAACATAATTGAAGTAACCACACGAAAGGATGACAATAAACTCAATTTTGATGAGTTCTGCGAAAGAGCCGCGCATATCGAACCTCTTTTCCAGAGGAAATACAGGGTATACGAAGACCTCAGGATCCGCAAACTTGTACCTAAAACCGGATTCAAGTTCGGTACACATTTCAGGGTCTACAGCGAAGTAAAATCCGCATCAAAGATTCCCCACTCCGAATACCTGACCCACTCGATCGGGACGCAGCATGAATTTTCCCTGCCGGTTATGTCAAGGGCAATCAGGCTGGCCAACAGTGTACGTAAAAAAATGCTCTTTGCAATAGAAGACGATGAAATACGTCATATCGATATTACACGTGTGAAAATGTAAAGATCCAAAACACAAGCAAGAACAAAAGGCCAGTATATTTCAAATCCCGGGAATCAGCCTCAAGAGGAGGTATAAGATGAAAAATGAAAAGGATGCAAAAATAGCAATCGCCCTGCTTTTCATAGTAATACTTGCAATTGCAATAACCTATGCCCTGTATCCCTATATTGAAGCTTTTTTTGCTGCCCTGATTATTTATGTAATAATGAAACCCGCGCATGATTTACTGACAAAAAGGCTGAAAATCAACAAACGGCTTGCCTCCGTTGTATTGATCGTGCTATCTATTGTAATTATAATAATTCCCTTGTACTACCTCATAATCCTTCTATCCCAGCAGGTAGGCCTGGTGCTGGATCTCGTAACATCAAATATGGATATTGTCTACGGGGATTTGCAAAAAATAAATGAACTGGCTCCGGCTCTGGATCTGGAACAGAAAGCCTCGGATATCGTCACAACAATAGGGGGATTCGTAAGCCAGCTTGTGCTGGGAACCATTCAGAACCTAGGAAACCAGCTTATCGGCCTGATTATAATGGTTTTCCTGTTGTACTATCTATTTACTACGGATGATGAGACACTTAAAGACGTGACTTCCAATATAATCCCTTTCAGTGACAGCAACAAGGACAAATTGATGAGGGAAATGAAGAATATCATCCATTCCACAATAATAGCCACTTTCTTCATAGCAGCCGTGCAGGGCGGATTACTTGCGTTGACCTTTTATCTGCTTGGCATCCAGGGAGCAGTA
The DNA here is from genome assembly GCF_003722075.1 of Methanohalophilus sp. RSK. Classification (GTDB taxonomy): domain Archaea; phylum Halobacteriota; class Methanosarcinia; order Methanosarcinales; family Methanosarcinaceae; genus Methanohalophilus. Next base: position 203,097 of record NZ_RDSK01000009.1, read on the forward strand.
CTATGGGGATTCGTCACACTGATTCTTTCAATAATGCCTGTTGTAGGAGCTCCTCTTGTATGGATCCCGGCAATCATTTTCAAAGTTATAGAAGGAGATTTCTTTGCTGCAGGGGTCATTTTCATAGCAGGAATGGTAATCAGCAACATAGATAATTTCCTGCGTCCGTATATTCAGGAGAAGGTAGGTGCAATCCATCCCTTTGTTTCCCTGCTGGGAATTTTCATAGGAATATACCTATTCGGGTTGGTAGGTATCGTAGTTGGGCCACTGGTCCTTTCTTCCTTCCTGCTGATGTTAAGAATGTTCCATGAAGATTACATCAAAACCTGATATGCAGTTAATAGATTTTTTTCCTGATACCCCTGAACATCTGCCCTACCACATATTTCTGAGGTGTCAGCTTACCCCCCGGTTTTACACGGCCTGCTTTTATCGCAGAGAGGACAGAATCCATCGATCCATCCACAACATCGATGTCTGTATAGGACCTGCCAACCATACATGGTTCATGGGCATCACTGCCTCCTACTTGCGGCAATCCCAGCTTATCGGCAACTATCTTTGCCCTGGTATTGGCATAAGGAGTTAGACAACGGGAATTGAAAACTTCAACCGCATCCACATCCAGACCTTCCAGGTACCCGATCCCGTGAGAGGTTTTTTTGTAGGGATGAGGAATAATTACAAGGCCACCACGATCGTGTGCATATTCGATTGTGGAAAGGACACTCATTGACGCAGGCACACTTTCCGATGCACCCAACACTAGCACATGACCTTCAGTAGAACTTACTTCCTGCCCCGGAATTACCAGTATGTCCGAAGCAATTTCTAAAGCTCGTCTGGCACAGGCAAAACCACCTTCAACACTGTCATGATCACATATTGCAACCCCATCCAGCCCGTTTCTTTTAGCCCATTCCAGGATTGAATCAAATTGAGAATCACTATCTTTTGAAAAACAGGAGTGCACATGCAGATCAATCAACATATAATAAAGGCTATGCAATCTGAATTTATAAATCTTTGGAGGTGGTTTTGGCTGTATTACCGGAAACTTAATCTTTTCTCAAGGGATTTGGCTTTGCGATAGACCTCATTCCTGGCCTCCACATCCATAACAATATTATGACCATAATTTACACTGTGCACGATTCCTTCCTCAAAAAGCCAGGAAACAGCAGACATGCTTTCACCTGACATAGGTAACTCCAGGGTAAACCGTTTCCATTCAGGCAGATGGGAGTGAATAATGTCCTTGAGCTCATCCAGCCCTTCGCCGGTCTTTGCAGAGACCACCACTGGATTGGGAGCCAGGTAGGCAATCGATTTGAGCCGGGAGCTGAGTTCTTCGGGAAAAAGCCTGTCAGCTTTGTTGATAGCGGTGATTATTGTGGCTTTTTCGAGCTGTTCCCAGAATATTTCATGGGATACGGCGAGTTTCTTCCTTATAATATCTACCGGCTCACTGATATCCACCACAAGCAGGATTATATCCGCCCTGAATACATCTTCCAGGGTTGAGCGGAATGCATCCACCAGAAAGTGGGGGAGATCTTCGATAAATCCCACGGTGTCTGTGAGGAGGGTCCATCGGCCATTAATATTCAGATATCTTGTGGTGGGGGAAAGGGTGGTAAAAAGCATATTTTCCACCTCCACATTTTCATCGACCAGGGTGCGGAATAATGTACTTTTTCCCGCATTCGTATAACCCGCAAGGGACAACAGGGAAAACCCTTCTGAATGTCGGTAACCACGCAGGCTTTCGCTGTCCCTCTGTCCTGTGCTGAGCTCTTTCTTAATGCGACTTATACGTTTCTTGACATCCTGCTCATAGGAGTCCTCATAGCCCCCCAGCCCCATGAAACCGGGGCGCTCTTCCATTTTTAGCAGGGATACGATTTTCCTGGCTCTGGGAAGCTCATATTCCAGCCGGGCAAGTTCAACCTGCATACGGGAACGCCTGGTGGTAGCCCGGCTTGCAAAAATTTCCAATATCAATTGAAACTTATCTATTACCTCGCACTTGCACATCTCGGATAGGTTATAGACCTGGGTTACAGAAAGGGGATTGTAGAATATTATTTTTGCAGGTTTTTGTGACAGGGCCAGCTCTGCAACCTCTTCTGCCTTACCTTTGCCTATCTGGTATTGCCTGTCAGGATAACGGGTCTGGATCACTTCCTGGACTACATTATAATTTCCAGCCCTGGCAAGTTCCCTTAATTCAGCGAGTTTGCGTTGGTTTTCTGACTCACTGCAGCGGGGAATTCTCCTCTGTACAAGAATTACATCTTTCATATGGTTTAACTCTGGATTATGAAAATATAGTTTATAGATTATCTTTGATTGGTTCCCATGACCGGGAATCAAGAAGTAAATTGCGACTGCTCAGGGATATATGGTGAGCGATTTCAATACCCATCCTTTCACTCAGGGATTCTGGATACTTGAAAGATGCGGTGAACATACTGTTTGAAAGCCATTCAGACTGGTTGAAAAGGTCCCCTTTCTCTGCCACTATGGTAACCCCTACCATTCCTTCAACTGTTCTTTCAATCATCTGCACAACATCCACAACCTCGGGAGGGGTGTCACTCACAAATGGTTTGATATTTACATCATGTATCTGTTTCACATGCCCTCCGGCTATCGAAAGGGATACAGCAGCACATACCATCAGGTATCTGGAATTATGGCGATGCCGGCCTGATATATCTACAGCAATTATCCTTTCCATTTCGTATCCCCGATTATCTGAAGTATTCTGCCTTTAGTAAGGGTTTTAGTAATAAAATATTTGTCTTTTTAGCATGCAGACCTTGAAGAGGATCTTTTAGATATAGGTTAGATCCATTTAGAAATACTGAGGAAATGGTCATTTCTCTTGCTGTCCACTATCCATTGATGAGCCGGCAGGAAGACTGCCTTATGTTGAGAATGGAAGAATAGAAAAAGACAGTTGACCCGGAAGGGTCCTGTCTCCATTTTTAAGAGTTTACTTTAATAACCTTTCCATATCCTCTTCTACAGTTGTGTTCGGTGTTATGTTGAACTTTTCCACCAGCACTTTCAATACATTCGGGGAAACAAATGCCGGCAGTCTCGGTCCAAGGGTGATATCCTTTATTCCAAGCCTCAGGAGGGTAAGCAATACAAGGACTGCCTTTTGTTCATACCATGCGATATTGTAGGAGATAGGTGCATCATTGACATCTTCAAATCCAAGTCTGGCCATAAGTCCCTGTGCAATGATTACCAGTGAAAATGAATCATTGCACTGTCCTGCATCCAGTACCCTGGGAATTCCGTCAATTTCTCCCAGGTTAAGTTTATTGTAGCGATATTTTGCACATCCGGCGGTAAGTATGACAGTATCTTCAGGCAACGCCTCTGCAAAATCTGTGTAGTACTGCCTGTCCTTATGACGTCCGTCACATCCTGCCATGACAATGAACTTCTTTATCTTACCCGCTTTGACAGCATCAACAATTTTGTCTGCATTGGACAATACGGTGTTGTAGGCAAACCCACCCGTAATGGTACCTTCTTCCAGTTGTACCGGAGGTTCACATGCCTTTGCCTGCTCGACGATGGCAGAGAAGTCTTTCTTACCATCTTTAGCCACGATGTGTGTGGCACCATCATAACCTACGGATCCTGTAGTGTATAATCTATCAATATAGGTCTTCTTCGGAGGAACTATGCAGTTGCTTGTCAGTAATATTGGTCCGTTGAAACTCTCGAATTCCTGCTTCTGGTGCCACCATGACCCCCCATAGTTGCCCACCAGGTGTTCGTACTTCTTGAATTCAGGATAGGCATTGGCAGGCAGCATTTCTCCGTGGGTATAGACATCTATACCGGTGCCTTCAGTCTGGTCCAATAATTGTTTCAGGTCATTCAGGTCATGCCCACTGATAAGGATTCCCGGGTTGTTTTTAGTTGCGATATTGACCTGAGTCGATTCGGGATGGCCGAATGTAGTGGTATTTGCCATGTCAAGTGCTGCCATCACATCAAAACCCTTTTCCCCGCATCTCAGGACCAGCGAGATAAGTTGCTTTTCAGTCAGGCTGTCATCCGTAGTTGCCACCAGGCCGTCTTCTATAAACGAATTGACCTTTTTATTGGTATGTCCAAGCATCATAGCATGATGTGCATATGATGCAATTCCTTTGATACCAAAAATCAATAATTCTCTTAATGACCGGATATCTTCATCCTCTGTTGCAAGTATGCCGGTATTCCTATCTTTGAGGTTTTCCGGGGTCACAGCTGCTATATCGGGCAGATCGTTCTCGTCAAGTGCATTGTTGTCCAGAAGTTTCTGCTTGATCTCCTTCTGAAGTTCGAATCCCCTGTCAATACGTTCCTGAATACCGGTTGCTCTGAAATCGGTATTTGTTATGGTTGAGAACAATGCGTCGAACATAAAATCATCAGTGCTCTTTTCAGAAATGCCCGCCTTTCTTGCTTTCTGGTTGTAGAATGAAATGCTTTTTAGCACATAGATCAAATCGTCCTGAAGGTCTGCAACTTCCCCTTTCTTACCGCACATACCATTCTTAGTGCAACCTTCCCCGTTCATTGTTTCTTCACACTGATAACAGAACATTTTATCACCTTTATTTTTAATTACGAATGCAGGTATGCAACCATTTATTCGTATGAGATTGTGGTCGCCATCTTGTAAGTTAACACTTACATATCTGAGATCTGACTATTTATAGAGATAGTTTCCACTTCGATACTCCAAAACGAATACTGCTAAAACCCACTCCTCTATAAACTATGTTATCACATCTACTTAAAATGCTAGTGACAAAAATCAGATGTGATTTTATTTATATTATGTTTCGTTCTATAATACCCCCCATAGTTTCCACTGGAATATGTTAGTCCAAATCCAATATATACAAATTCAGTAGTTCTCTAATTTTCCCTCCATCTTGTTCCTACCCCTATTGAATTACCTTAAACACTGCACTACTAGCTGAATTCTTAACTTTCTCCTAAGCCATTCTTCAACAAACAGAATATTTAAGTATAGGAGATTGTATAGGTTCCATTTAGTGCACAATATAAAAGTTGTTATTAATTATTCCTGCATATATTTTTTTGGAGAATCTACATGAATAAAATTACAGTATCGCCTAATATTTTTGACATAAACGATATCCATACTTGGTATCTTCTTGACCCATATACATATGGTTCAATAAATCAAACACATGCAGATTTTCTGGGAAAAAATAAACAAGAAATAGAAAGAAACCATATTGATACGGTTTTGCCTGAACCCATAAGCAAATTGTGTATAGAAAACAATAACAAAATTTTTAGTTCTGGGATTGCTATTCAAACAGAAGAATGGGTTCCTGATGGAGAAGATAACCTCCATCTTTTGTCAATTACAAAAATTCCTCATATTGGAGAAGATGGTGAAGTTGAATATGTGACATGTAATGCTATTGATATAACAGAACAAAAAATTGAGAGGCAACTTCTCACCATACAACACGATATATCAATGGGCATACATACTTCAAATGGGCTAAAAGCAAATCTGGACCATGTACTGACCAACTTACTCCGTATAGAGTCGATAGATGCAGGAGGCATTTATCTTCTTGAAAAAGAAAGTGAGGCATTGAAATTAGTTGTACATAATGGGCTTTCTGATGAATTTATTAAAAAGACTTCTTATTATGAGGCAGAATCCCCACAAGCTCAGCTTGTTATGAAGGGTAAACCTGTATACACTAACTATTCACATCTTCTTCCAGTAAATGCAGAAAATAACTCTTTTGAAGAACTTAAAGCAATTGCGGTGATACCTATCAAAGTTGGGGGTGAAGTAATTGCTGCAATAAATCTTGGCTCTCATTCCCATGAAAACATGACAATGGCCACAAAAATGGCTGTTGAAACTATTGCTCCCCATTTGGGAGAAATTATTCAAAAAATAAGAACTGAAACAGCATTGTTCCAACAGCAAATAAATCTGGAGAAGATGTTTTCTACAATTGAAGATTTTCTTTTTGTTTTAGGTGAAGATGGTAGCATACTTAAGGTAAATCAAGCTGTCTACGACAAACTTGGATATACTGATAATGAGCTACAGAATATGACAGTAATTGACCTTCATCCTGAAAATCGTCAGACTGAAGCTATTTCTATTGTAGAAAAAATGCTCAAAGGTACAAAGAAAAGCTGTCCCATACCTCTGCTTACAAAAAATGGAACACAAATACCTGTAGAAACAAAAGTTGTCCGAGGCGTCTGGAATGGAAAAAATGTATTAATGGGTATTTCTCGAGATATAACAAATCGAAAGGAAGCAGAAGACAAACTTCGGAAAAACAAGGAAAGGTTACAGTTTGTAATCGAGGCAACTGAATTGGGTATGTGGGACTGGGAGGTTCAAAGCGGTGAAGTGGTTTTTAATGATAGATGGGCTGAGATCATAGGCTATGATCTGGAAGAACTTAAACCGCTTTCAATTGATACATGGATGAAATTTACCCGTCCACAAGACCTCGCCTTATCCCTTGAATTACTTGAAAAACATTTCAAAGGAGAGACAGAATATTACGATTGCGAAATACGCATGAAACATAAAGATGGACATTGGGTTTGGGTCCATGATAAAGGAAAAGTTGTTAGTTGGAATGGGGAAGGTCTTCCTTTACGTATGACTGGAACACATGAGGACATCACAGAAAGGAAACATATAGAAGAAAAACTTGCCAAATACCAGGAAGACCTTGAAGGGAAAGTAGATAAACGGACAGAAGAACTTACAAAAGTCAATCGTAAACTGCATCTTGAGATTGATAAAAGAAAGAAAAGTGAACAGCGTCTTCTCCAAAATATTAGGATAAAAGAAGCTACAAGAGTTATGAGTGCAACCCTTATAGACTTCGATGACTTTGATGAAGCTATCGAAAAATCCTTGTTAATATTAGGTTACTTGACAGGTGCTTCTAGGTCATATCTATTTCTGCTAAAAGAAAATGGAGATATGATGGATAATACCCATGAATGGTGTGCAGAAGGAGTAGAGCCACAAAAAGAAAATCTACAAGATTTACCTTCTGATATGTTCCCTTGGTGGATGGAAAAATTAGGGAACAATGAAATAATACATATCAAAGATGTAGATGAACTTCCAATAGAAGCATCAGCTGAAAAAGAAATCTTACAGATGCAAGATATCAAGTCTATAGTAGTGCTACCTGTATGGAAAAAAGGAGAACTTGCAGGATTCATAGGACTCGATAATACTACTGATACAGGAGAATGGGAAAACAAGGAACTCAATGCTCTTAATATAGCAGCTGATATGATTGGCCAAACCTTACTTAGGGAAGCATACAAAGAACAATTGAATATAAAACTCCAGATACAAACTGTAGTTAATGAAATCATAGGTGTTTTTGCAGAAAGAGTAACTTTAGAGGAAGGCTTGAACAGCACTCTAAGCAAATTGGGTCAACTTACAAAATCGGACAAATCTTATGCATTTTTCTTTGGAAATGATGGGAAATTAATGGATAAAACTTACGAATGGCATGCTGAAGGCTTAGAAATACAAAATCAAAATCTGCAAACTTTGGACATCGATAAATACACCTGGTTTATGGAAAAACTTCAAAATAACGAAATAATACATCTGGATTTCATACCAGAAGAAGCGGTAGCCGAAAAAGAATTACTTAATAAATTGAACACAAAATCCATATTAATCCTGCCTTTATGGAAAGGCGATAAACTTACAGGATTTATAGGAGTGACTAATCCAAAAGCAATCTCATCATGGAGAAAAGAGGACATAGATATTTTTTCCTTGATATCAAGCAAGGTGAGCGGCTTTCTTGAAAGAAAAGAAGCAGAACGTGCAATTATCAATGCCAGGTTGATAGAAGAAGGTTCAAAGAAAGCAAAATCCGAGTTCATTGGAAACATGAGTCATGAGTTGAGAACACCGCTTAATTCAGTAATTGGTTTTTCAGATATTTTGTTAAATAGTAAAGATAACCTTGATGAAAAGCAAAAGCGTTATGCTGAACATATAAATAATAATGGGAAAAATCTCTTGACAGAAATAAATAAATTACTTGCTTATGCAAGTACAGAATCAGAAACAGACAATTTTAACCCACAATATTATGATTTTAAGGACATATTTCGTGAAGTCAAAAAAACGTTAACTCCAAAAATTAGAAAAAATAATATTAAAATACAATGCACAACTGGAGATAGAACTGAAAATATTTTTGTAGATAAACAGATGTTCAATCAAATGTTGTATCATCTTCTTGATAATGCAATTAAGTTTTCTAATGAAAATGGTATTGTTAAAGTCAGTATAGGCCACAAGGAAGATTGTGTAGAACTAAAGGTATCTGATAATGGAGTTGGCATTGCACAAGAAAAGATGCAATTTTTGTTTGAACCTTTCGAACAACTCGATGATTTTCTTACAAAAGAACATGGTGGTTTGGGTATTGGCCTAACACTGGTAAACCATTATGCACAAATTCATGGGGGCAAGGTAGAAGTAGAAAGTGAAGAAAATAAGGGAAGTACTTTCATAGTAAAAATACCTGCTATGGAAAAAGCAAATTGATGTTATAATTTTTTTGATTCTGCTTAACCTTGGATCGTAATTGTGTTCAATTTCCCATAAATATGGTGTTAGAGACCTTACTTTTCAATTTTAGCTCATATAAAAAATTATATTTATTCTTTTCCCTATAATTGCCTTGAAAAGAGTTATCTAATAGGTAATAAAGCAATTCAACTAAAAATAAAGCATTTTAAAGGTTTATTTTTACTGGAAAGGTACATCAAAGTTTTTGTAAAGTAAAGTATATTTATATTTTCAACAGAGAATATGGTTATTAGGTTCAGGTAGAATAAACCAGAACCAATCGGTATAGAAAATAATATAGAGAGGTAAAATAATGAAAATAAGAACATTTAGTATGATTGCTGTGGCAGTCATGTTAGTCAGTCTTTTAGCAGTATCTGCCATGGCTGCAGGTCAAGGGAACGGAACAAATGCTTTCATAGACGTAGATGGTGATGGAGTCTGTGACAATTTCATTGATGAAGACGGTGATGGTATCAATGACAACTTCCTGGATGCAGATGGTGATGGGGTCTGTGATAATTTTATAGATGAAGATGGTGATGGTATCAATGATAAATCCCTTGGACATGGAAATGGCAATGGCAATGGAAATGGCAATGGAAATGGCAATGGAGATATGATGCAGGAAAGAAAAAGGGATGGTTCGTGCACACTGTAAAGTACAATAAATAAGTGAAAAGTAAAGTTAAATCGAATAATTAATAGCAATGTCCGGTAACATTGCCGGACTATTTATTTATACAATTCGAGTCTATCGGAAATTATCAGTAATGATTAATTCCATGAATATATTGAAATATTTTAAAAATACTTGCAGTCGTATCTGTTCTACTTCTTTATTATACGTTTATAATGAGATTGTCGGAAAAGCCCACATTCAAGAAAATTATAACATATCCATTAAATACAGTGCAATACAGCATAGCGTTTTACTTTCAGCCATTGCTTGAAATGTTTCGATTTTACCACTTTTCCGACAGTCTCTAATCATCCAAATTCACAATCTGTTTTCAACAATATTCATCTCCGGAAAGGAAATAATCCACAAGTTGTGATATTTCACTTATTGCCAATTGACCCACCAGATAGTCATCGATTGAAGTGGATATTTCTTCAATGTCTATTACGTAATTTTCGTTTTCGTCATAAATGTCATATGTCACAACAGGATATCCTGCAGCCTTCCAGGCAGTGATACCTCCTTCCATGTTGTACACATCGGTGTAACCAGCACCTACCAACGTGCTGCTTGCACTTGCACTGCGCCCCCCACTTTTACAATATACCAGTATTGTTTCATTATTCGGCACTTCATCCAGTCGGGAAGGCAGCTGTGTAACACCAATCAGGTTTGCATATTTGATATGACCTTCATCGAATTCACTTTGTGTCCTGACATCCAGCAGGAAAATATCTTCAGTACCAAGCATCTGTTTAGCTTGAGTAACACTTACATCCGTATATCCGCTTACACTGATATCAAATGCAGATACATTGCTCTGTGTATCGCTATCTACAAAAGCAAAACCTGTTGTAATTGTTCCCAGTAGAATTAAACTGAGCAGGAAAATTACTGTTTTACTATGCTCTACATATTTTATCCAAATACCCCCTTTGAAATTGTATGTATTGATTTTTCCTAAAATTATTATGGAATACTCTATCCAAATAACTTATATTAATTTTGGACCCCGGGTAAGAATCATTAGTCCGGACCATTAGCAGATATTTGGATTTATAGCGAAATACAGGATGAAAATAAGGACAACTATTTAATCATAAAAAATCCAGTTTTATGGGGAAATGGAGGTATTATGGCAGTGGATAATCGATACGATGTTATAATAATCGGAGCCGGGCCTGCCGGGATGTTTGCAGCCAATGAACTTTCCGGTCATGATTTGAAAATCCTGGTAATTGACAAGGGCAGAGATGTCGAAAAAAGACATTGTCCCATGGAATCCGTTCAACACTGTATGCACTGTACCCCCTGCAATATCATGTGTGGTGTTGGCGGAGCGGGTACATTTTCAGACGGGACCCTGAATTTAAGACCGGATATCGGAGGAGACCTTTTAGAATTCACTCATGATCAGGAGAAGGCATGGGAACTTGTGGATTATGTGGATAATATATTCCTGCAGTGTGGTGCCACAAAAAAAATGATCTCACCAAAGGGAGAAGATGTAGAGCAACTTCAACGCCGGGCTGCGTCAGTGGGAGCGAAATTCATCGATATCAAACAACGGCACATAGGAACCGACAACGCACCTGCTGTTATTGGGAAATTTAAAAAACAACTGGATGAAAGTGGAGTGGATTTTCTCCTGAATACTGATGTAAAAGACCTCTGGATTGAGAACAATGCCTGCAAAGGTGTTTTCCTGAATAATGGCAGGACAATAGAATCCAGTTATACGCTTCTGGCACCTGGTCGGATTGGGGGTAAATGGGTCAATGAAATTGTTGATAAACATTCAATCGAGGCCCGTTATGCAGGAGTGGACATAGGGATTCGTGTTGAGGTTCCCGGAATTATAATGGACCCTGTGACCAAAATAAACCGTGATCCGAAATTCCATATCCAGACTCGCAAGTATGACGATTTTGTACGCACTTTCTGTACCAATGAACACGGTTTTGTCGTCAGGGAAGAGTATGAAGGATTCATCGCCACCAATGGGCATTCAATGCATGACACGGTTTCTGAGAATACCAATTTCGCATTTTTGGTACACATCGAGTTGACAAAACCCATTGAGAATACAATCAAGTATGCCAGGTCAGTGGCAAAACTGGCAACCACCATAGGAGGGGGCAAACCTGTCCTCCAGAGGATGGGAGATCTGAGAAGAGGACAGCGTTCCACTGAAGCGCGTCTTACAAGAAATCCGGTGGTAAATACCCTAAAAGATGTAACTCCCGGGGATATTTCGATGGCCATGCCGCACAGGATAGTTATGGACATCATAGAGGGACTGGAAACCCTTGACAGGATCATTCCCGGCGTGGCTTGCGACTCCACTCTTCTCTATGCTCCGGAGGTCAAGTTCTATTCCATGAAAATACAGATTGACGGGAATATGCAATCAAGCATCAAGAACCTGTTTGCAGCCGGGGACGGAGCAGGATTGTCCAGAGACATAGTTAATGCTTCTGCAACCGGAATCCTGGCGGCAAGGGGAATTTTGGAGATATCTGCCCGATAAATTACTGTTTTAGTTGTCGGTTGCTTTTGCAACGCCGCAATATTTACAATCAGAAACAATACAAAGAGGATTATCAAATTTCCATTTGAGCCCCCATCCCTTGATCTCCTTGATTATTTCGATAAATTCCTGTCCACTTTCACTTAACGAATAGAAGGATTTTACAGGGATGGCCGAGGAATCAAGTTCCTTTTCAACAAGCCCATGTGCCTCAAGTTCCTTCAGGCGGGTGGACAGCATTTTTGGTGTAATATCTCCCAACATTGCTTTGAGTTCATTGAACTGTTTCTGGTATTTATCTCCTTTATGCAATTCCAGTAGGATACACAGCGTCCAGCGTTTGCCAATTATGTCCATCATCTTGTAAAGGGTACAATCTTTCATAGTATCTAGTTAGAAACCTTCTATTATATAAACCAGTATCCTAATAATACTTAGTATCGATAAGATACTTTGCTAGATATAAATGTTGCAAAATATCTATAAAGTGTGGAGGAAAAATATGTTTTGTTACCAATGTGAAGAAACAGCAAAAGGAGAAGCCTGTACAAAGGGTGGAGCATGCGGGAAATCAAATGACGTTGCAAATCTGCAGGACCAGCTTGTTTATATGCTCAAAGGGCTTGCCGCTGTCAATCAGAAAGCAAGAGACACAGTTCCCGAAAATCCGGGCCTGAAAACCCGATTAATAAATGCCCTGAAAGGAAACGAGCAAGAGGAAGGAGAACCAGAAGATTATATTGATTCCCGTTTCATGGAAGAAGCCCTTTTCTCAACAGTAACCAATGTAAACTTCAGTGCTACTGATTTCAAAAAGTGGATTCAGGATGCATATGATAAAAGGGAACAAATTAAATCCGAACTTCAGGCACATGGAGTGGACCTGAGCGATCTTCCGCAGGCTGCAACGGTCAACCCGGAGGAACTTGGAAACTCGGATTCAGTCAGTATCCTGGCAACTGAAGATGAAGATATCAGATCCCTGAGAGAATTACTTGTATACGGTCTAAAAGGTATGGCTGCGTATGCATACCATGCCCGTGTACTTGGTCACAAAGATAAAGATGTTGCGACTTTTGTTGACAGGGCACTGGTAGCCACTCTTGATGACTCCCTATCAGTAGATGATCTCACCGGCCTGGTGCTGGAATGTGGAAGTTTCGGTGTTAAGACAATGGCAATGCTGGACGAAGCCAACACTGCAACCTATGGTCATCCGGAACCCACAGAGATTAATATTGGAACCGGGAGCAATCCGGGAATCCTTATCAGTGGGCATGATCTGAAGGATATGGAACAACTACTGAAACAGACTGAAGGCACAGGTGTCGACGTCTATACCCACGGTGAGATGCTGCCTGCCAATGCCTATCCTGAATTTAAGAAGTACGAACACCTGGTGGGCAATTACGGTGGGTCATGGTGGCAACAGAAAACCGAGTTTGAAAAATTCAATGGTCCTGTGCTTATGACCACAAACTGTCTTGTACCTCCAAAGGATTCCTATTCAGACCGGGTATTCACAACAGCAATGGTCGGATTTGAAGGACTCAAGCACATCGAAGAGAAAGAAGACGGCACAAAAGACTTCTCTGAAATCATTGAAATGGCTAAGCAATCCAAACCACCCGAGCAGCTGGAAAATGGCGCAATACCTGCCGGATTTGCCCACAATGCCGCCCTTTCAGTTGCAGACAAGATTGTTGATGCAGTAAAAGCCGGCCAGATATCCCGGTTCATTGTGATGGCGGGTTGTGACGGGAGACAGCACGACAGGGAATATTATACTGAATTTGCAAAACAACTGCCACAGGATGCGGTAATTCTTACAGCAGGTTGTGCCAAGTACAGGTATAATAAGCTGGATCTGGGAGACATCGGCGGTATCCCCAGGGTACTGGATGCGGGCCAGTGTAATGATTCCTACTCACTGGTCGTCATTGCCCAAAAACTGGCTGAAGCCTTTGAACTGGATGACATAAATGATCTGCCGGTTTCCTACAACATTGCCTGGTATGAGCAAAAGGCAGTCCTTGTATTGCTTGCCCTGCTAAGTCTTGGCGTCAAGAACATTGTACTGGGACCGAGATTGCCGGCGTTTGTTTCCCCGAATGTGTTGAACGTGCTGGTTGAGAATTTCAACATCAGTAAGAACACAACTGTAGAAAATGATCTGGAGAGGCTGCTCTAAAGCCTCCCATCCCCTCTTTAGGAGAATTTAATATGCAAATCAGATACGTAAAAGATGCCGAGCAAAAAAAGAATCCGCATGGTGCAGATGTGCGAAAGATGTATGCATCAGACCATGGTCAGGCAATGCATATAACCCTTGAACCCAAGCAGTCTCTGAAAAAACATATTACTCCGGTGGATGTGTTTTTCTATATACTTGAAGGCAAGGCCAGGGTTGAGATTGGCGATGAAGCCGAGATTGTGGAGAAGGATTCAATTGTTGAGAGCCCTGCAAAGATACCACATCTGATAGCTAACGCAGGTGACGGAATTCTGCGTTTTTTGGTTGTGAAAATGCAAAAGCAGGAAGAATCCACCCAACTCCTGTAATTTATTTTTTAGATATAATATTCAACTGAAAACCTGTATATTACGTGTAACTTTTCCAGGGAGCGCACCTCTATTGATGGCATGTCACTATCAGGTGCGAAACCCGTTTCTTCAAAATCCACGAAAATGACTTTGCATTTGATGTTTTCATGAAGTTGTTCCATGAAATACCGTGCTTTTTCCATAATTCTTTGGATCAGTTCCTCAACCTGATCTGTTGTTAAGCTGTCACAGCAAGCGGGCACATATTTAACTTCAGTGCTCAAATGTTCGCGGTCATGCAGCATCATGGAAAAGCCATCAATCTGCGCTCCTATTATTGCATAATCCCCCAGTCCAAAACTCTTTGTAATGGTATTTTTCATTCTTATCCTCCTAGTTTTACTATGTACGTTTTACGTTAAATTGCTTTTCAAGAGAATACAACCTGAGCAATCCATTTGGCCTCCTCACATGGGTGACTATAAATCGACAGGTTATCTATTTATATAATAAAGTTCTCATATATTTTAGATTCGTAATTATACACAATTTCCAGGAGATCATTTATGGATTATGAGAAGATATTTTCAGACACATGGGATGTTTTCAAAGAAAACTTCGTGACATACATCATTGCTACATTGATTGCTATGATAGGTTCGATTCTTATTGTGACAATTGCCCCGCTGTTCTACGGTCTGGTAGATATGGCCGTCAGGGGCGTTAAGGGAGAGCCTATTGATTACAAAGATGTATTCAGTGGATTTGATCACTTCGTGAGAAGCTGGGTTTTCGCTATTGTGGCGGCTGTTCTATTGCTAGTTGGATACATACTGCTCATCATACCGGGAATTATCCTTTCCATCCTGCTGTTGTATGCTTTTCCATTACTTGTCATCAGGGGTTACAGTGGAGTTGATGCCATCAAGGAAAGTATTGAGATCGGAAAAAACAATTTCCTGGATACAGCAATCATTTCCATTATCCTCTGGATAATCAGTGGTATTGGCAGCTATGTAGTCTTTGGTTCCCTGATTACCACTCCGATTGTTGTGATAGCATCTGTGGTAGTCACATATCGTATGATCGAGAATTATGGAACCGCATATACCTATGTGGCAGATTTTGAAGAAGTTGATGACACTTCATCTGATGCAAATGAAGGGGTACAGAAGCCCCTTTAATTTTTTTCAACTTTTTTTATCTTTTAGTTTCCATAAATCTTACATACTAAAACACACAATATATTTATTGATGGTAGTGAAAATAATCCCTGCAATATTCTTGCTTTTTATTCTTGCATTATCAATTACACCCGTGACAGGACAGACTCTTGAAATAAGTGGCCCTGATGCTTTAGAAGCAGGCGAAGATGCCGTCATCTATGCCACTTTGAGTAATAATTCGACTCCCATACCAGTAGAGATTATCAATTTTTCTGCTGACGTTGGCCAGATATCTTCCAATGGAACTACCAATGCCTCAGGTGTAGCAACTGCAATATTTAACTCCACAGAAGCGAAAAGTGCAAACATAAGCGCAAACTACGGGAGCATATCCAATAATCTGTCCATCAATGTTGAACCTGCTGAAGTAAACCTTATTGACTGGTCCTGTAAAACTCAGGCTCTTGTAGTAGGAAATATTTCTACCATCAATTTCACTGCATACGATACATACGGCAATATCAACACAACTGCACCTATGGACGTTGAGATTTCAGTAATTGAATATGACAACAGTATCAGTAACTCATCCACCCTCTCCCTATCGGCTTATAATTATACCGGGATCAATATTACAGCAAATTCCATAACGTCTAATTATTCAACTTCTGTACATCCGTTTGCGACAGTTTTGCTGAACTCCACATTTGCATCTGTTGTGAACTTAAATGTATCATCCGGCACCGTCTCGAATATGACAAATATAACTTATTCCCCGGCTATCCCTTCTATATTGGAAATTAAATCTTATGATGAAGAATACACGGTAAACACAACTGAAAATATATCAGTCAACGTCTATGATCGTTACCGGAATCCCATCAATAATTCGACTGTAATATTTAACATTACACCACCCATAAATACGAGTTACAATTCACATATTCCCTATAATTCAAGTGAAATTCATCCCTCTTCTACAATAACCAACATAAAAGGTAGTGCCATTGCTTCATTCAGGACTGATAAAAGAGCAGGGGACAACATCATAAATATATCAGTATCTGAAAATGAGACACTCTATAAGGAAATATCCATAACCGGTATCGCAGATTCCGCAGAAGATATGCATTTGACGTATACCCCTTCCCTGTGTTATGCAAACAATGTAGACTCTTACAGTCTATCAGCAACTCCTGTAGACCAGTTCCTGAATCCCATACTTCCAAACGGCCCAAATATAAAAAAGCAGGTATACTTCAATGGCGGAACAACGAAAATTCCCCTGAATCCTTACGGCACTGCCACCACGAAAGTGGGTCCTACCCCTTATGTGGAAAATATTTCCGTGACAGCGAGTTTCAGAAATGAAACCGGTGATACAGGTATAAGTAATTCAACAAATGTGAATTTTATCAAAGGTGAACTTGCGCAGATAAAGTTATTTGCAATTCCTTCAACGATATTAACTAAAAATCTGATTGGTAACCATATTTCTTCAATTCGTGGGATAGCACTTGATGAATGGGGCCATTCTCTAAGTGACGTGAATATATCCCTTGTCAACACGAATGTATCCATGGGAAATCTTACCATGGAAGGGATAAATGAAACTAACTCAATTAACACCACCACCAATTCAGCAGGCAGATTCAGTGCAACCTTTGAAAGCAGGAATCTTGAAGGCAATTGTACAATTAATGCCACCAGTGGTGACATAAAAAGTTCTACAATCATTGACATACATGATTCACCTTTCATTACCTCGTGGGTAAACATAACACCTGCAACTGTAGATTCAGGTGATATCATAAATGTAACAACGGTAGTCTCTGTAGAAGGTGAATTACCTGTAACAAGACAGGCAGCAACTGCCATGCTCACTTTAGACAAATCCGGCAGCATGGACCCTGATTCATATGCAGGCACTCCCCTTGATGTGGTACTTGTTCTGGACCGCTCGGGTAGTATGCAATTCCTTGGGACATCACCCCAACAACCCCTTACAGATGCCCAGACTGCTGCCAAAACGTTCCTTGACAATCTGGTTTCAAACAGCCAGGTAGGAGTAATTTCTTTTTCCTCTTATTACAATATAGATGAAGATATAGGTTTAACCTTACTAAATTCTTCTTCAAACAAACAATTAGTGAGAAATGCAATTGATGCAATGGAATCTGCCAATGGTGGTACTGCCATGGGTGATGCACTTGCAAGAGCCAATGATGCCTTGATAAATGAAGGCCGTAATGATTCAAGTAAAGTAATTATTTTACTTACAGATGGTGTTGCTACTTCAGGTGACGATAGAGATGGTAGTGAAGCCATAGATGATGCAAATTCTCATGGAATCACAATTTACACCATTGGATTGGGTAGCAGTGATTACATAGATGAGCCAACCCTTCAAAACATTGCAACTGCTACCGACGGAACTTATTATAACGCACCCACAAGTTCAGATCTACAAGAGGTCTATAATTCAATTGCACAGAATATATCCGATTATGATGTAACAGATATTGAATATGGCGAGGAAGGTTTCACACCTTATTCTTATAAAGCTGAGGATGTAAATTTAAATTCTTCTTATCACTATGAAGACTCTTTTTGGATAAACAAGACGAATATTAATGATTTAAAAGTAAGGCTTGACTGGATAAATTCTTCAAATGATTTAGAACTTTCCTTAATAAGTCCATCTGGTAAAATATATGGAGCTAACGGGGATACAACAGGTTATTATTTTGATGACAGGCAAGCGATAGACATAGATGTACGCTCTGTTCAAAAAGATGCTTCAATCTATTCGGGAAATCCTGACGATTCCTAGCAAAATTCAGAATATCTCTGTATAACTGATGACTTCAATTCAAACGATGACCAGGCAGTTTCTATGCTTCAATGGAAGTTACCAGAAGAACCTACTCACAACGCAACAATAAACTCTGTAACAATGCATCTTTATGGACAACCATCTGATATAGGTGAATGGAAATGGTCATGGTCGGATTGGGAATGGTATTGGGAGTGGAGTTATAGGTGGGATGCTGGTTCACAAGAGCGTACCATTGAAGTATATGATATGGAATCTTCATTCGGTGAACAACCTACATGGAATAATAGTACTACATGGTCGTCTGGTAGTTTTAGTAATGCTGACTACAATAATACATATACAGTAGATAACATCTCTCTCTCTTCTTCGGTAGAAGGAGAAGAAATAGATTTTAATGTCACAGGTGCTATGTGGGGATCTGACAGAAATCCTGTATGGGGAGAATCATGTCAACTTGTACTTGTTGGTTCGGGGTATAAGGGAAGTGATTCAAATAAACACCTGGATAGATTCGGTTCTTCTGAAACTAATCCTCAAGACAATCGTAATGTAATTAACGGAGGACGCCCGATGTTGAGGGTGAATTATTCTATTGCACCTGATACATATGAATATACCTGGGTAGATCCTCTTTCAGGCACTTATCCTGACAGTGATCAGAAACAGGTAGAGAATGGAAGCTGGACCATAAATGTCTCTTCTTCTTCCGCTCTTCCGGAAACTTTTGCTCTCAGAACCTATATAGATAAAAAGAGTGCAACAAAGATTGCTTCCTCTGCTTTCCTTACGAGTTTTAATGATAGCCAGGGTGATCGAGTTGGACTTGTTCTTTATAGTAATACATCTTCCAACTATACTAATAACCAATCTTCCTATATACGTAATGGAAGTCAGTGGGTAGGGTATTTCAAGGTTGACAATTACAACGAAGGAAATTATTCATTTGAACTATCATGGGAAGATAATTCCACAATGGATTTGCAACTCTATGAAGGAATCGATATAATTAATTCTACTTCAGGGAATTCATCTCCGGTATCTGTTTCAGAAACTATTGAGTCTTCCCAAAACTATAAACTGGTTATAGAGAAAAAATCAGGGGACATAAATGACTCTGCTTTTGATATCAATGTAACAAGTTCAGATGTTGATAATATAACGATTGATTGGGAGATCTGGTCTGCTAAAACCGAATCTACACTTAAAAATGATACATACCACCTTGAGAATGCAGTCAATACCATGACCTGCGAGGGACTCACAGCAATTGATGAAGGCATTTATGTGGCTAATAATGAACTGGAAAACATAACCGGTAATTCCACAATGGTTCTCATGACAGACGGAATTGACAATGCAGGTTCCCACTCACTCCTGGAGCAGGCACAGCGTGCACGTGACCAGAACACAGTGATATATACAGTCGGTTTCGGTAGCAGTGAATCGGAAGTCGATCCTGTGCTGGAACAGATTGCAAATATCACGGGCGGGGAATATTACTTTGCACCCAACTCCACAGTTCTTGAAGATATATTTGTGGGGATTGCATCAGATATAACAAACTTTAGTGCAACAGGCCCAAAACTTGAACTGCACATTCCTCACAACTACATAACCAATCTTTCCATTGCAACGGCTACTTATCAGGACAATAGTAGTAACTCAACGATAGGGAACAACTCTACATTTGTAAAGCCAAGTTATCCTTCTAACGTAACCGATAGTAGTGAGCCAGATATTGAAAATATAGGTGACAGAGACGTGCTCAGGTGGGATCTTCCTCCTACGATGGGTATGGGAGACAAATGGGGTGTCTGGTATCAATTGAGGGTACAGGGAGCAGGTACAGTTCCACTAATCCTCCCCACATCCACATTGAGCTACACCGATATCAATGGGACTTCAATAAATATCAGTATATCCTACAGTGGAGATACAAGCATTGGTGGAAGCGGGGCTTCTGTTGATTATGTATCCCTGGGAGACGTAAATATCGAACCACAATCAGATATAATCAATATCAGTGATAATGATCCTGTTACAATAACGGCAAGATATTCCGATGGCAACCCTGCGATTGCAAATGCGTTGCTTTATACAAACCTGGGAGGATTTGGTGGAAGCCAGTATCCATTTAATCTCACGGTAAGCGGCTCTGAAACTGTCAATTTCAGTAGTTCAACTGCCGGGAATGCATTTATGTATTCATTTGCAAGCAATGGGAACAACAGTGTTTCTGATTCAGCAAAAATCTATGTCAGACCAAAAGGCTCTATAACCCTTAATTGATGTCAACATCAATAAGATGCTCGCCATATATCAGATAAGTGTTATTCCTATGAGCTACTACCTGATCTGGTGAAGATGAAGATATGGAAAAATCATTTTCTTCCAGATATTCTTTCCACAGCCTTGCAAATTCACTGTTTATGGTAATTGTTAAATTATTCACAGAACTGTTCGTTGTAAGACTGCTATTGTTGTAGCTCATTTTTAGAGTGGATACTCCGCTACCGGATTGAAATGAATTTCCTGAAGTCCTTATAACTGTGATCGTGGTAATATTTTCCGAATCAAGTTTTGAAGTGAATATCGGAGGAGCGGAAGTAAGCACCACTCTCTGGCCGGGGTAATATTTGAAGACTGCCCCGTTTTCGTAGACTATTCTTTTATCATTTTTGCCATATTCCACAGTACCAATTGCTTGGGGCGATGAGTCTATTCCCGGATAATCTATGCTTATATTTGATTTATTTGATAGCCCCAGGCTTGATGAATATAATTTGAATTTCATTGTTTTTACAGGCAATTCATTGAATGCGACTGTTTCCATATTGCTTTGCAAAACGACAAAACTCTGCTCCGAACTTTCAAATACACTGGCATCCATATTTGAACGTAACGTCGGATAACCAACTGCATAAATCAAACCGATGGAAAGTATGACTATTCCAAATATCAGGATAAAGCCCACTACTTCTGAGACAGCCCTGTCGTCCATAAAATTATTCATCTGAAACATATTTGATACCATGAGTTTGATTGTTGCTTGTTGTTGTTCCGTATATTCCAATGATCGGTGAAATTCCTGCAAGGGTTACATTGACTTCTTTGTCTGAAGTTGCAGAAGTAATCGAGATTACCTGGTCATCCCTAACAGGCTCTGCACTAATCATATAGTATTCTCCAGCAATACGATCAGGTATGGAATAACTTGTTTCTATCTTCCCGTTTTCTGGAGCGATAAGGTATATTTCAGTAACGAGTGTTCCTACTTTATTTCCAACATCTGCAAAATTTTTTTCCATAACAACTTCGGAAGGTTCTTCTACAATCACATCTGTAATCCCAAATTGAATTATTAAGAAAAATGATATGAAGATGCCGGAAAAAAGGATATAACCCATTGTTATCGAAACAGCATTTTCATTTTTCAGAAATGATTTCATGGACCCACCTCAATAATTTCAGGTTTTGATGAGTAGGAAGTGTCAGCATTAAGGAAAGTAACATTAACCCACACTTGCCCAATGGAAGTGTTTGTAGAGTTATTTTCCTTTGTGTATTTCATGTATTCCACATCAACAAATTCCCCATGGGCAGCATATAGTACTTGCACTTGTTCATTATAACTATCCATTACAGTTGAAAGTCCGACATCAATACTCTGATTTGAAGTCTGATTCTCGCTATAAGCAATATCAGCAGCTGTACCTGCGACTTCGTGAGTTTGTAATTTAAGTTCACGAATGTCATCCTTTGGGAAACCAATTGCAGTGTCTGCTGAATAGTATCCATTAAGATTTGCCTGATTTAATAGGACTGCAATGGTTACAAGTGCGATTGCAATTGCAAGGCCAGATAACAATATCCATTGACCGGATGTGTCGTTTTTCAAACCTTCCATAATATCAACCTCACTTCTACAACACGTATACTGGAGTTGTCAAAATTCCAGCTTCCTCCATCTGCCGTAACGGTACTGTTATCAAATGTCACAAGTCTTCTTCCCACAACTGCATTTTCCGTAGGCACACCATTTATTATGACGTTTTTTGTTTTCAGTTTATTTCCTTCAACGTATGCAATATCAACGTTGTACACGGTATCCGGAATGATTTTTTCACTCAATAACACGTCGAGTTCTTCCATAATAGATTGGTTGAGATTCGCATTTTGACTTAGATTCAACCCGGCAACTGATTCTGTAAGATTTGTCTGGAAAGTACCTTCTGGGGCACTATCAACAATATTTAATGCATCATTTGCTATTTGCTGAAGTTGCACTTCTGTTTGCATTTCAGATTGGGGAGTAACAAGTACTGAGTTCTGTGTTACCGTCATTATGGTTAATGTAATCAGTAATGCAGCAGCAAGACCCTCTATAGTCTGGAGCTGGGCTTTATCATTCATCTCCATACTTTCACAACCAGTTCAGCCTTTTCATAGTGTTGTTTGGCATAATCTGCATATTCTATATATAGAGGACCCGGTGCAATATTCATCTCCGAAAAATTGATTCCCAACTGGTTGTGGGTTTCATTGAAAATATCCTGATAATATACAAGTTTAAGAGTGTCGTTGGGATTAATGGGGTCTGTATAAGGCCTAAAGTCATTGCTACCGTCCCTTTTTATATAGACACTGTAATTTTGTGAATCTTGTATAAGTAAATCCCCATTTAGTTCCGAACTCATATAAGATGTGTTGTTTGTCACATTGAAACCTGAAATCTGGACTATAATATTCTTTTCAATCGGCCCTGTGATATTTATTATAGCCATATCGTTACTGGAACTGGATGCCTTTAAATCATCTGCACTAAAGTTTGCAATTTCTCCTTTTTCCACAAGAACCAGTCTTTTGGTCTGGAATACATTATCCCTGCCAGGGGATTGAGTGCCAAATGTTGCTGTTTGGTTACCTATACGAACAGGTATGCCGTTCTGGAGAATCGAAATATTATATTCATATTCAATTCTTGCTCCATTTATATTATCAAAAAGCCCTAGCATTGTGATGATTTCATCTTCATTAAGACCTTGTGTACTTTCTATTTTTGAATAGTTCAAAATATTTGGTTTGTTTGTTGTCCTGGATTGATGACTGGAATCTGCTGCAAACCCCAATCTGAACACATGATCTGTATGATATTCCCAATCAGTACCAGTACTATTTGGAACTCCGGATTTCTCATCCCACCAGCCGGGGTCTTCTGAAAGGATAGTGGCAGTTCTGTACGAAATTATACTTAAATCTTCATCACTGGAAGATATAGTTGAAAATAGGCCGGGTACAAACTGTATAGTAAAAGTAAGTGCTATCAGGAATAGTGATAATCCTGCTAAAAAATCAATCGCTATCTGTCCAGATTCATCTTTCATACTACTAATCATTATACATTAGTATTTTATAAAATATAACTATTATTATTATATGCCGTAGATTTCCGTGCCGTTTTTGACTTTCTTTATATCTTTTTCCACAACAGAAAGTTTGTTCCGGTCAACTTCCAAACCTGCCAGTTTTTCCATGAACCAGATGGACCTCACATGTTCATCGGGCGACATTTTCCAGTCGGTTTTTTCGATATAGAAATCAATTCCTTCTGCATATCTCAAAAGATCCAGACGCACATCATCACTTATCCATCCGAGTTCTTCATAATAAGCCAGGATTTCCTGTAAATTGTTCCTTCCAACAAGTTCCATGAGATACTCAAGCCACTCCATACAAAGCTTTATGTTGGTGGAATTTTTGACAATATTATTTATTATCACACCATTACTGCCATGATAGTAACCGGAAGAGCCCGTTTTTTTGAGTTCTTCATCAACAAAGTTTTTCAGTTCCTTAACTAACTGTATACTTTCCTTCCGATACTCTTCAACCTTACTTCCTTCTTCCTGATTCTGGCTGTTCACAAGTGATATGTCTGCCATAAGAAGAGAAAGGGCCTCTGTAATTTCATCCATCCTGCGTTCATTTTTTTGACCCGAAACTTTGAGTTCACCGAGGCCATCCGCAAACTCCTGGACAATTTTGTTGGAATATTCCATGCTTGATTGAGCAACTTCCCTGTTGTCTTCCAGTAATTGCTGCAGGTTGGTATGTGAGGAAGTAATTGTTTGCATATTTTGTTCTATAGATTGCAGGGCATCACGGATTTCGTTTTTTTCTTCCTGCAGGGACTGAACATTTAATTCAATAGTCTCAATCTTGTCCTGAAGGTCGTTTATTTTAGAGCCGGTAGAATCAATCTGTGAGGCAAAAGTTTCCTGAATTTGCCTTTTTTCTGAAGATAATGTATTTTGTTCATTCCCAAGATTTTCCAGGGACCGGTTGATATCTTCTATCTGAGTATTTATTTTTGCAATTTCCGTATTGGATTGAATAGATGTCATTTCTTCAGCGTGCGACTGAGATGATTCCTTATTTTCTCCGTAGGTTTCTGTATTCTCATCGAAAAAAACTTCATCGTCAAACTCATCAGAAACCTGTAGTTCTGCAGGGATCGATTTTTTCGCATGATTTTTTGCTTTTGACTGTTGATTTCCTTCCTTTATATCATCCATTTTCTGGAAGAAATCCCTTCTACGGGTCAATCGCCCTACCATTGATGTCAATTTTTGGACAAAACCCGCAGGACTGTCAGTATTATCACTTGCAACCGGTTGTGTCTTTTCCAATTGGTCGTTATCATCAGTATTGTCGGCAACATCATCTTCTTTTAGATTCGGACTGCCTGTATCTTCAGTTTGCTCAAAAAAGGATTCATTGTCAGCGGCAGGTTCATTATCCCAGGGAAATATGGGTTCATTTTCCATATTTACTTGTTTTTTATTTCCTGAATTATCGCTGCCTTCCATAAAACATCATCTTTCCCCTTTTGGTCAACAATAATTATATGGGGAATGTTTATTTAAGAGTTACTCAGATGCGCTTGTACCATACATTCATATTTTCAAGGTTACCGGATATATTGGTGTTTTGAACAAGCTTTCCGGTAAATTCATACCCCAGCCTTGCAAAAACAGTATTCATACCATAGGACGCGGCCCGGGCGATGGTATACAATGTAAGGATCCCTTTCTTATTCATTTCTGTTTCCATCTTTGAGAGGAGATAAGTGGACAGACCCATTCCCCTGAACTGAGGGAGTGTAGCAAAGTCGGTCATTTCCGCATTCCGGTTTTCAAAATCGATCTCGCAAGAGGAAAGGGCAACTATGTCACCTTCATTTTCAACTGCGAAATATACAACATTATCTTCCATAGTCTCTTTCAGGTAGGCAGGGTCCTGGATAGGGAAAGGGTATGTAGGGAACACTTCAGCGTAGATCTCTGCCATTGCAGGCATATCCGCTTCCGTACACATCCGGATCAGGAAACCTTCAGGTAATTCAGGTTTCCTGATGTCTCCTGCCTTATCCCTGGCAGTGGAGATGATCCGGTCATCCTCGGCCTGTGTGTCTTCCTGCCTGTTCCCCGTGAAATATTTACACATAAACCGGGCTTCTTTCGTGCCGGAATAATAGCCGGGAACACCGGCCTCCTTTACATAGCCCTTTGCATCAAAGGCAGCTCTGGAATCTGCAGGGACTTTTGCAAATATCTTGCTATAGCCATGCTTTTCGGCCAATCGATCCATCTCAGGTATAATATCCGGCAGGTCATCGGTATCCAGTTTCATAAGATAAATACGATTGTTGTATGTACCGTGCTGGACCAGGGATTTACCGATTTTTTCGATTATATCACTCAACGTCCCTTCTCTCCATTCTTTCGGTATCTTCCGGTACAAGACTTACAATTTCATCATGATCGGCAAGCAGTTTTGCAATACCTGTAGATTTATATTCAGCTGCATCGTCAAGTTTGAGCTGGAGCTTACATTCTTCACATTTACGGTCACAGTATATCGGCTCATAGGAATCCGGTTCTTTATAGGAGGTGATCACACCCTCATAGTTACGCAAAATAACTCTGTTGGAGGACCAGGATATAAGATAGGAAGGCATGACAGGTATCTTACCTCCTCCATGGGGAGCATCGATTACATAAGTAGGAACTGCAAAACCACTTGTGTGTCCGATGAGGTGTTCCATAATCTCTATACCCTTGCCCACCGGAGTGCGGAAATGGGACAGGCCTTCCGAAAGGTCACACTGGTAGAGGTAATAAGGACGTACACGGTTTTGCACAAGTTTCTGTACAAGCCTTTTCATAATCCTGTGACAGTCATTCACTCCTGAAAGCAACACCGTCTGGTTTCCGAGGGGAATTCCTGCATCTGCAAGTTTGCGCAGGGCTTCCCTGGAAGAGGCCGTTACTTCACGTGGATGGTTGAAATGGGTGTTGATCCAGAGCGGATGATGCTTTTTGAGTATTTCTACAAGATCATCAGTTACCCTGTAAGGAAGCACGACAGGCATCCTTGTACCGATACGAATTATCTCAACATGGGGAATTTCCCGCAGTTTTGTCAGAATCCAATCCAGATAAGCGTCAGGCAGCATCAATGGATCCCCGCCTGACAGCAGGACATCTCGCACCTGGGGGGTATTCCTGATGTATTCAAGTCCTTCAGAAACCGCATCTTTGGTGGGTATGGAATCAACATCTCCCACTTTTCTCTTACGTGTGCAATGCCTGCAGTACATCGAACAGGTGTTGCTTATATGGAACAGTACCCTGTCCGGATACCTGTGTGTGATTCCCTCAACAGGACTGTCCTCATCCTCTGAAAGAGGATCTTCAAGATCGTCTTCATCGATGTCCAGCTCCTTTGGTGAAGGGAAGGCCTGCAGGAATATGGGATCATTCCTGAAATCCTCGGCATCTATGAGGGAAAGGTAGTATGGAGTAACGGATAATGGGAATTTTTCCAGGGTTTGTTTGAGTTTATCCTTTTCCCCCGGTTTGAATTTGATGCCAAGTAAAGTCTCAAATGTATCAATATCACCGATGGAATGCTTGAGTTGCCATCTCCAGTCCTTCCAGTTGGCAATAACAGTATCAGAATCGATTTTTTTAGCTATTTCTTTTTGTGCTTGTGTGTGCTGTGTCATAATGTACCACATTTTTAATTTATATTACTTATTGAATGAATTTGCCTGCAAAAATTGCATAAGAACATACGCACAGCTAAAAAATAATGCAGGCAGAATGAAATTAAATAGGTATATCACCTTTATTGAGCAAAATATCACAACTAGTAGAACCGCATGTTGTTTATTTATCGGTTCATATATAGTGGAAGAAGATATATATACTTTACTGAATAATTCCAGTCAAATGTATAATCAGATATTCAAGTACTCTGAAACCCTGAAATAAATGATAAGATACCCAAATACAAGCATTATGAGGGATATTAACCATGCCCAACGCAGAATACGCGCAAGGTTGTGGGGTTGTGTGATCCTAAAAAAAAGCCTGTCGGCCAGTCCTGGCCGATCAGGTGCTGCGGTAGGCATTATGCCTTAATCCTCTTTAAGCGGAAGGTGTTTTCACGTTCCATCTCATCCAGCCGGAAACGAATGAAGTCCATTGCTTCCTGCATTTCGGGAATTACCTTGAATTCAAGGGCATTTACACGTCTTTTTGTTTTCTCGATGTCTTCAAGTAACCTTTTCATAGTGGTCTCAATCTCTGCTGCAAGAATAATCTTGTCAACAAGGATCTCATATGAATCGACAGTTTCATCGATGCAGGAGCTTGTCCCGAGAATACCGTATCCCCTTTTGTTGATGGATTTATGCACACTGGATGCTTCGATCTTAGGGACCACCACACCCATAATGTTGTGGCTTTCTAGACTTATTACAGGTCCCTCTTTGAGAGCAAGAGCAGTGGATTTTATTACCATTCTGCCCTCGACTGCCTCAGCGATCCCTATTTTTTCAGTGGCATTGTCATAGGCGTCATCCAGTTCGTTCCGTACACCCTTGGCCTTGTTCAAAATCTCAAAGAATTCCAGGATAAGACCATCCCTTTTCATTTTAAGCAACTTGTGGCCGCTCTGGGACAGTTTTATCTTTTTCTTCAGTTCAATAAGTTCGGAACGAGTTGGTTTAACATCCTTTGTGCCCATAGTGGATCACTCTTTGTTCACTCTGCATTTTGATGTGCAGGGTGATATTTATCGATATACTTATTGTCTATCCTGGTGAGCTGTGCTTCCGGAAGCTCGGACAGAATTTCCCATGCTATGCCAAGAGTATCTTCGATATTCCTGTCTTCATCTTTTGCCTGTCTTACAAAACGGTCTTCGAAAAGATCGGCAAATTCCAGGATTCTCTGGTCTCTTTCGGAAAGGGATTCTTTACCGACAATTGCAACCAGTCCACGAAGGTCACGTCCTTCAGCATATCCAGCATACAACTGATCGGATACTGCTTTGTGGTCATCTCTTGTCTTATCATCTCCGATACCGGAGTTCATAAGACGAGAAAGGGATGGTAGCACATTGATCGGTGGGTAGATACCCTTCCTGTGAAGTTCACGGGATACTACAATCTGACCTTCGGTAATATAACCGGAAAGATCGGGTATTGGGTGAGTTATATCGTCACCAGGCATAGTCAGGATAGAAAACTGGGTTACAGATCCCTTGTTACCTTTGATTACACCTGCACGTTCATAGAGGGATGCAAGGTCAGTGTACATGTAACCGGGATATCCACGTCTACCGGGCACTTCTTCACGGGCTGCACCCATCTGACGGAGGGCTTCGCAGTAGTTTGTGATATCTGTCAGGATTACAAGTACATGCATATCGTGTTCGTATGCAAGATACTCTGCTGCTGTCAGTGCCATCCTCGGCGTGATGATACGCTCGACTGCAGGATCATCTGCAAGGTTGAGGAAAACTGTCGCTCTTTCAAGAGCACCTGTCTTCTCAAAGTCTTCCATGAATGACTGGGCTTCCTCATTGGTGATACCCATTGCAGCAAATACCACAGCGAAATCTTCTTCAGAACCGGGTACCTTTGCCTGTCTTGCAATCTGAAGAGCAATCTCATTGTGTGGCAGACCTGATCCAGAGAAGATAGGAAGTTTCTGTCCCCTTACAAGAGTGTTTGTACCGTCAATCGTGGATATTCCTGTCTGGATAAATTCTTCAGGTGGTCTCCTGGAATAAGGGTTCATTGACGCCCCATTCACATCTACCCTTTTTTCAGGGATGATTCTTGGACCACCGTCAAGGGGTTCTCCAGAACCGGAAAGGATACGACCGAGAAGGTCTTTTGCAACAGGAAGTTTGATGGTTTCTCCACTGAATACTACACCGGATTCGTCATTCAGGCCCTGAGTTCCTTCGAAAACCTGTACAACAACCATATCTGCGGAGGTGTCAAGGACCTGACCTCTCTTGGTAGTCCCATCAGGGAGATTAATCTGAACAAGTTCCCCATATCCTACAGGCTCAGTTTTTTCAAGGAATATAAGTGGTCCTGCAATATCTACAATGGTTTTGTATTCTTTGGTCATTTTCAGTTGCCTCCAAGCTGTGTGAACTCTTCATCCATCTTTGTCATGATTGTTTC
Organism: Methanohalophilus sp. RSK; assembly: GCF_003722075.1. Lineage (GTDB taxonomy): Archaea > Halobacteriota > Methanosarcinia > Methanosarcinales > Methanosarcinaceae > Methanohalophilus. Next base: position 233,074 of record NZ_RDSK01000009.1, read on the forward strand.
AAGGGCTGCGTCAAAGTCTTCTTCATATTTGACCTTGGCAAGTTCATCCTTGGACTCCATTTCCATGATCTTGTTGATGGGGACACCATTTTCCATCTTATCTATTGCCTTTTCGCCAAACCGGGATACGGATTTCAGAAGTTTGTACTGCTTATCAAAGGGACAGAATGTGTCCACAGGATGGAAAGCGTTCTGCTGCAGGAAGTATTCACGAAGCATCCTGGCAATTTCAAGGGTAAGCTGCTGGTCCTCAGGGAGTGCATCTGAACCTACGAGTTGCACGATTTCCTGAAGTTCGGCTTCTTCCTGAAGAATATCCATTGCATTATCCCTTAGCTCATTCCAGTCACTTCCGACGTTTTCTGTAAACCAGCCTGCAAGCCTGTCATTGTAAAGACTGTAACTGCTAAGCCAGTCAATTGCAGGGAAGTGTCTCTTCTGGGACAGTTTTGCATCCAGTGCCCAGAATACCTTTACGATACGCAGGGTATTCTGTGTAACTGGTTCGGAGAAGTCTCCACCAGGAGGGGAAACTGCACCGATGACAGTAATGGAACCATCAAGGCCAGCCAGGGAATGAACTGCTCCAGCACGTTCATAGAATTCAGAAAGTCTGGCAGACAGATATGCCGGATATCCTTCTTCACCGGGCATCTCTTCAAGCCTGGAGGAAATTTCCCTCATTGCTTCTGCCCATCTGGAGGTTGAGTCTGCCATGAGAGATACATCATATCCCATGTCACGGTAGTACTCCCCAATGGTAATTCCTGTATAAACAGATGCTTCACGAGCAGCCACAGGCATATTGGATGTGTTTGCAATAAGAACTGTACGTTCCATCAGTGGCCTTCCGGTCTTTGGGTCTTCCAGTTCCGGGAATTCATTCAGTACATCGGCCATTTCATTTCCACGTTCGCCGCATCCGATGTAAACCACAATATCAGTGTCACTCCACTTTGCAAGTTGCTGCTGGGTAACAGTTTTTCCTGATCCGAAAGGACCGGGGATCGCTGCTGTACCACCTTTTGCCACAGGGAACATCCCGTCAAGGATTCTCTGTCCTGTTACAAGAGGCCTTGTTGGCGAGAGTTTCTTGCCTACTGGTCTGGGATCCCTTACAGGCCATTTTTGCATAAGGGATAGTTCAGAGCCGTCAGAGAGTACACAAACAGTCTCATCGACTACGAATTTACCGCTTTTGATATCTTCTACAGTTCCTGACTTTCTCGGGGGGACCATTATCTTGTGTTCGAGATTGGGTGTTTCCTGGACAACACCAATAATATCTCCACCTTCGACACTGTCTCCTTTGGATACTATAGGAGTGAATTCCCACTTCTTCTCCCTGGTAAGACCGTTTGCTGTTACTCCTCTTTCAATGAAGTCTCCCATTTTTTGCTGGAGAACTTCCAGAGGTCTCTGTATACCATCATAAATACTTTCCAGAAGGCCTGGACCCAGTTCTACTGAAAGAGGCATTCCCGTATTTGCTACAGGCTCTCCCGGTTTTATGCCGGATGTGTCTTCATATACCTGAACTGTAGCTTTTTCACCCTCTATACGGATTACTTCGCCCATCAGTCCTTCATGGCCTACTTTTACCACATCATACATCTTCGGCTTGATACCGGTGACTGTGACAACAGGTCCTGCCACTCGATAAATTTCACCATTCATTTCCACAAATCTACACCTACCGCTTGTTTTATTTTATCCCGTAAGTTAGAGCTTTGTCCGGTTCCGCCAAGGGTTACCAATGTTGGTTCGACGGATTCACTCAGAGTGTCTCTTAAGGTCTCCGGTAGCTTATTAAAATCATTACTGTGCATTACAATAATACCAATGGAGGAATCGTTGAATATTCCCTTTACTGTTTCCTCCAGTTTGGATTCCTCATTAATCTTATAGACTTTCTGCACACCGGCCAATCGAAAGCCGGTAACAAATTCACCATCGCCTACAACTGCCAGCTCCATCAAATCACCAACTGGTTTTTAATTATATCTTCATCCAGATTAGCTGCCTTTCCTCTCGTAATTATCCTCAGGTTGTTGACCTCGTTTTTCTTGCTGATCATGTAATCCATGATCGGAACAATAGAAAGGGGATACGCATGCGAGAAACTGGCAGCAGACTTTATGGTGTACTTGGTGAGGCTTGTTTCCAGATCAACAAGAGATTCCATATCAGGAGTTACCAAATCGGACATAGCTTCCCAGTACGGGTATTTTTCAAGTGAATTTATGAAATCTGCAAAAGGCAAAGGAATCATTTTGTTTATTTCCTTCAGACTAAAACGGAGACCACCATCTAGAACCAGGTCTTCAAGTTCACCATCTTCAACACCTTCTTTCTTCATCCTGAACATTGTTTTAATATTCTTTATGTCAATCTCAGTACGAATGAGTTTGGAAAATAGTTTACGATCACTTGATTTGGGTGTACCAATTGCATTGAACAGCCTCTGATAATATAACGTATCAAGCTGATTTTCAATTTCAGGAAGGTTAGTCCCGTCATAATTCTTAAGAATTGGATAATAATCCGTATTGCTGAGTGCATCTATAACATTCTCATAAGATTCCTTTTCAGCAAGTTCTGACAGGAAATTATATTTGAATTGACCTGCAGAAACGAGATTATCCTTTATCTCTTCAAGAGTTGCATTGTAATACTTGCCTCTGAGAATAGTTTTGATATCCCAGATGTCATAATTTTTCAGATATTCCGTGATGAGATAGTTGAGTTCACCCTCGGAAATATCGATCATTTTAGAGAATGTGACTGCAAGATTCCTGTTCAATGCATGCTCGATGAGATCTACTCCTTTAAATTTCCGCGCAAGTTCATCCACATCCTGCTTATATTGGGTTTCTTCGATAAAACGTGTAATTTCATCAAGATCCATATTTATAAGTCTTGGATATGTCTCATTCGGAAGCAGATTGCTCTTCATTGCACGTACACGTGCAGTAACATAAGCATAATTTGAGCTCCCACTGCTTGCTGCAGGGGAACCTCTTCTCCGGAGTTTCTGGAAAAGCCTCATCTTGATATCACCCGAATAAGATATCTGAGGTCTGTTTCAGGTTCTGCTCGTATATGCTGTCAAGAATTCCATCATAGGTATAATCAAGCCTGATACTACCATCCTCATTCTCTATAACAACACCTCCAACACAATCGATGTTGCCTGCATACTCTAAGGAGGACAGTTTTTTCACCATATCTTCTGATTCCTTATTAGAATAGATACGGCTGCCTTTAGATTCATGGCTTTCTATGATGTTCTTGAGAAATATTTCCTGCTTATCCGCAGACAAACCTGCAATATCATTGAATGCCTGGTTATAGGCTTTTTCAAGCACTTCTTTGCGTGCATTGAGCATTGTCCTTTTGACTTCGAGATTTGCACTGGATATCTCTTGCCTTCGCATGCGCTGGATTTCATCTTCCGCTTTGGCAAGACGTTTTCCTTTGATTTCTTTGGCGGATTGCTTTGCATCCTCTAGAATACGGGACGCTTCGGCATCTGCCTCTGCATTAATCTCAGAGACTTTCGCCTGCGCAACATCCATAATGTCTTTGATTACTGTTTCGAGTCCCATGCTCTCTCACCTTAAAAAGAATTTAAGAGCATTTTTGAATGCTCTTAAACTTTGCTTAGCTTATCAACAGTGCAACAACAAGTCCGAAAATGACGATGGTCTCAGGAATTACAGTCATAATCAGGCCTTTACCGAACATTTCTTCTCTTTCGGTCATAGCACCGACTGCGGCTGCACCAATATCCTTTTCCGCAATACCAGATCCAACACCTGCCAATCCTACAGCAAGTCCTGCACCAATTGCTTTAAGTCCTGCTGGGTCTATCATTGTTATTGCTTCTTCTCCTACCATTTTATTATTCCTCCGTGTATTTTCTTATATATCCAAATGGACTGTACTCTTTGCCCCCGCCTTCATAGAATTTTGTAAAGAATTCGACATACTGAAGCCTTAAAGCATGTAGTCCGGGGGCAATTATGCTTAAGGCCGTGTTTAGAGTATGACCGAATATGAATACAAATATTGCAAATACAGCTGCGATGCCTCCCTGTGGCCAGATCATTTCAAAGGCGATGAGGTTCACAGTGGATGCAATATAAATTGATGAAAGTCCCACAGCGATAAGACGGGTATATGAGAGTGAATTACTCAAGAGACTGGGTAATTCAATGGGTCCTTTGATACCTTCTCCTTTAACCAACATTACAAAGCCGATTAGGAATACAAGTATTCCAATTGCAATGTTGATATATTTCAGGTATCCCAGAACTATGAGAGCAATTCCAACTTCGACTACTAACCAGCTTCCTTTTTCAAGCATAGCATGTTTGAATCCATGCATACGCCTCATGTTAATGAATCCGAGAATGTAACCAAAGTTGATATGTGCTATACCAATAAGCACTGTGAGTACAATCAATGTCATTGAGAGATGTGTACGATGAATTGGGAATGTGACCATCTCGCCGCCAATAGGTGATGCAAAAAGATTAATGGTTTCAAAACCGGCTATAAGGCCTGCTTCTATTCCATGTTCTGTGTGCAGACTGGCGAGTGGGAATCCTAAAAATTCACCATAAAGAATTCCAAAGATTAACGTTGATATTTGACAGTATATAAGTACGTTCATCAATGGTTTGATTGCATCGGAATTGACCATTTTTTTGATTCCAAGTGCAAGTCCCAACAGAATAAGAGCGTAGCCAATATCTCCCAGGATCATACCATAGAAGAGGGGGAAAAAGACGAATATTAATACTGTTGGATCGATCTCCTTGTATTTTGGCCTTGCGTAAAGGTTCATTATTGCCTCGAAAGGCTTAGTAACCTTTGGGTTGTCATATTTCACAGGTACTTCCTCTTCCTCTTCCACAACTTCCTGTTTAGAAACAAATACTCTTCCATTGGTAGAGGACTCGAGTTTACGGGTAAGTTTATTATATTCATCAGATGGAACCCACCCGTCGATTACGAAAGTATGTTCTGAGGTAGCAATCCTTAAGGGTGCTTCGGATTTTTGGGATTCGATAGAAAGAATCTCATCACTTGCAAGTATGAAATCAGAATAACGTTCCTTTATGTCAGAAATACTCTTTTCAAGTGAAGAAATTTTTTCCTTGATAGTGTTTCTTTCACTTTCTACATTCGCGATTATCTCTGAAGGAGTTCCTTCCATATTTGGAACACGAATCTCACGGAACTCGTTATCAGCCAACATCTCAGCCACGATTTCTTCATTGTCTTTCCTGACAAAAAGAGCAATGGTGAGTCTATCGGGATCAAATTCGAGTTCATAATCATTTGTAATCGCAGATATGTCAGAACTGATATCTCCCTTTACAGTACCCGTGAAAACAGATACATTCTCATAACCTCTATAATTTTTAAGGTCTATAGGGATTGAAACAAAAGGTTCAAGTTCTTTTTGTAGGGAATCCAGTTCTTTTAACCTTGTTTCATAACTGTTCTTTTCTTCGGTCTTTTTATCAAGTTCACTTTCAAGAAGAGCCAGTTTTTCATCGAGTTCAGCCCACAGAACTTTTGTGTCCTGTTTTGGAACTTCTTTTGGCTTGATACCAAGAAAACTGGAAATTGACCTCAGTTGAACAAGTTTTTTGGAAACATCCCCTGCATTCTCAAAGGGCTTGCCTATCTTAAAAGTAGAATCTTCTTCATTGTATTCTTCAATATGGAAGATATTGATATCGTGTAGTGTCTCTACTGTTTCATCCATGACTTCTTTATGTCCGACGATAACAGCACGGGTCATACTTTTTGGCTTAAGCATAGATCGCCCTCTCGAATTCCTCCACTAGCATTGCAACAGCTTTATCGACATTGGATTCTGCGTTGCTTATCAACTCTTCTGCATCTTTTTTGCCTTTGCTGACGATTTCTTCGTGCTCTTTCTGGAGGTCTTCCTGTGCAGATTTAAGTGCATTATTTGCAGATTTTTCTGCATCTGATTCTGCCTCTTTAATTATTTCTCTGGCTTCTGCACGGGCACTGGCGATTTTGTCCTCCTTCTCCTTCAGGCCTGCTTCCACCTTTTTGGCAGCACTTTGTTCTGCTTCTTTTATCTCGGATAAGATTTTGTCCTTGGCCATGTGAATCCTCATCGCGTCTGTGATTTAATTAAGCAGCGTGATTTTATGCCCCTTATAGCAACCTCGCATATAAGTTATTCGGTTTCAGGTGATTGCTATTGAATAATTGCAATGTTTAATCATTCGGATAGGGGGTTCAAGTTAACAGCAGGTACCCATACGCAACTTTACATATAAGCCATTCGGTTCTTACCGGTTCGCAACCTGCCGATTATAATAATTATTCATGAAAAACATGGCTACTTTTTAGAAATATAATACAGAATTCATTCATTTCTTACTCTATATGGTAATATTTCATCTTTGGGTATCGTATGGATATATTTTTGTCTGAATTCAGGATTCCGCATCATGCAATAATCGGAATTGGAACGATATGCCTGGTGCTTGCCCATATTATCCCATATTGACGAGAGACTTTCTTCTTTTATATTTCCAAAGGACAGGGGTGTATAGGCACAGGGAATAATCTCACCTGCAGGTGTGGCATGCATCCATCGCCTTCCGGCAAAACAACCAAACATATCCGGACCCATGAAGTACGGGAATGAAGTAACACGTGGCCCGTCTGCCCCACTGTTCATCCGTTTTTGGAAACGTTCCATTGACTTCACATCCTTTGGAGTGATGACTTCATCTTCATGTTCAAGCCAGCGACCCACAGCAACGATCTCATAGATGGACATCTCCTGCATCCCCATATCTGCAGCAAGACCATAGAAATCTTCAAGGTCATCGATATTATCGGGTGACACTACCACAAACATATCTGCCAGCATGTCCACTCCTAAGGTGTTCTTGATACCTGCAATAGCATCCCTGTATGCCCCATCCCTGCCCCGAATGCGGTCATGCTCTTTTTCGAAAGGACTGTCGATGCTTATTCTCATGGCATACATGCCCGCATCCTTCAACTGCGCAGCTTTGTCAGGTGTAAGGCCAAAGCCAGAAGTAAAACAGGTTGCAATGCACCTGTCTTTATCCACTGCCCCAACCATTTCGATAAGGTCCTTTCGAAGCATTGTTTCCCCACCATCGAAAGAAATAAGGTAAGCACCAAGATCAAGGGATTGATCGATAGCACTGTTGATTTGTTCGGTAGTTAGTTCTTCCTCAGTAAGGAAACCCGCAGCTCCGCAGTGAATACAATTATTCGGGCACCTATCGGTAATGGCTATTGAGAATTGGTCAGGCACACGTTTTTTCATGATGGCGGCAATCTGGGAACTGATCATCCTGTTGAATGCATTGCTGGGAATCGGGGGGACCCATGTTGAAAATATGATCTCTTTATCATTAAATGTAATGGGTTTTTCTTCCTGAAAAATTCGGTTAATACGTTTCAGAATAGGTTTTGCAATGGTGGAAAGGGGACCCTCACTGGTGAGTACAACTTTATCATCTTCCACATTTGCATCAACTTTAATCATGGGTTTTTCATATACTCTCATAAATTCACCTTTTTAGCATTTCCTTGTTCCAACTTCAGGGAAAAGGTCTTTTGTGGCATAATTGGTAATCTCATGTAATCTATTTAGAGATTGGGAAGGCGGGAAATGATCGACTATTTCATGTGCTTCAGAAACTAGTTGTTCAACAATTTCCCTGGTTTTTTCTATTGCTTTTGAATCCGCCATGTCCTGCCTGTATATATCTACCAGCGAGGGGGATATTTGTATTGATTCCTTGTTGTTTACCTTACTGGTGTATTCCAGCATATCATCAACGATTTGATAGGCAGTTCCGAGTTTATTTCCAAAGAGCCTGAATTTAGAAACTGTATCCTCATCTGCTCCTGCAACATAGGCCCCCATCGCTGCCGAGGCAGCAAAAAGTGAAGCAGTCTTCTTTTCAATACAATTGAAATACTCAACAATATTGTTGCTGTTCTTTTCCAGCAAATCTACATCCATGGCCTCGCCTTCGGCCATTTCCATACCTGCCCTGCCGAATTCCATGCCTACTTCTTTGCCGTATGCAGATATTAGTTCAATGGACTTGGATATCAGGTAATCTCCCGCAAGCATTGCTGCAGGGGTACCATATACTTCATGGGCAGTCTTAGTTCCCCTTCTCAATATACCCCTATCCAGCAGGTCATCGTGAATAAGGGATGCAGAGTGGATAAGTTCAATTGACAGAGCAGCATCAAGGGCATTTCCAATTTTACTACCGCATATACGGGATGACAAGAGGAGGATCACAGGACGGGTTTTTTTCCCGCAGGATTGACATATGTGGGCAACTACTTTCTTCATATTGGAACCGTTGTCAATTTCTTCCACAAAGTCAATTAGTGCTTTGTTTATACTCCGGCATTCATCCCATTTTTCAATATCCATCGATTTACCTCTTTAATGTGGCCATAGGTTATTCGGAGTATTTGGAAGGGCAACCCATGACAATTTTTTCCGCTTTGAGATTGCCCTGTCCATCTATTTTTCCTTCAATACTCAGTTCTTTACCTTCTTCAAGATTGGGCGGCAGGTCCCCGGTATATTCAACTTCAATGTACTTTTCGGGTTGCTCTATGTCCTGGAGCATGAAAGTTATATTACCGGGTTTTACATCCAGCGTTCCTTGTTTGATAGCACCCATTGTGTTGATGTTATTCCCTTCAAAATCATCTAGATTTTTCTTAATTTCAGATACCGTGTAATAAGTCTGGCCGGTATCTATGCCCCACAGGCCCAGAATAGCAAATGCAAGTATTGTAATAACTGCAAGAATTTGTTTTTGTTTTTTATCCATCAGTATCCCTTCATTCAGGATTTAACCTTTCAAATTCACGAAGAAGCTGTGAACGTTTTCGAATCAGGAATATTGTATATGAAACTATTGTCATAGTCACAATCAAAAATGCCGTGTTCAGTGAGTCCATGTTTTGCACCACAACTCATTTGTAATTAACTAGATTACCTATCTCTTATATGTGTCATGTGGTCCGGGCAAATATTCTATATATTCGATCAATGGTACAATCGGTATACCATTATTTAAATAAATTGAAATTACTGTGATATAATATGTCAGAAGAACCAAACCCTCCAAGATTAATTGCCTGGGAGTTGACATCCAGATGCAACCTTTCATGCGTGCATTGCAGAGGTGCATCCACCGACAAAAAAGCTATTGGTGAACTGGACACATTCGAGGCAAAAACATTCATTGACCAGGTCGCTTCCCTTGGTTCCCCTATATTAATTCTCAGTGGAGGTGAACCACTTGTTCGCCCTGATGTATATGAACTTGCCAACTATGGCACAAATAAAGGCCTCAGGGTGGTACTTGCTACAAATGGCACCCTCCTTGACAGGGAAACTGTGAGAAAACTCAAAGAAGCGGGAATAAAAAGGGTAAGCATAAGTCTTGATGGGGCAGATTCTGCAACCCATGATGGATTTCGGGGAGTTGAAGGTGCCTTTGACAAAGCCATGGAAGGAATTGATGCCCTGAAGACAGAAGGCATGGATTTTCAGATTAATACTACAATAACCAAAAGAAATCTGGGAGATATCCCACGTATCCTTAAAATGGCTACTTCCCTAGAAGCCAAGGCCCTCCATATTTTCCTGCTTGTGCCTACAGGCAGAGGGGAAAACCTTGCAGATGAGGAGATACCCCCGGCAGAGTATGAAAGGATACTGCGCTGGTTCTATGAACAGAAAAAGCATACTTCCCTTGAACTCAAAGCTACCTGTGCGCCCCATTATTTCCGGATTATGCGCCAGTGTGCGGAAAAAGAAGGTATAGAAGTTTCAATCAATACCCATGGTTTTGATGCTGTGAGCAGGGGATGTCTGGGAGGTACTGCCTTTTGTTTTGTTTCAAGTACCGGGGATGTACAGCCCTGCGGCTACCTTCCTGTAATCGCCGGTAATATAAGACACCAATCTTTCGGAGAAATCTGGAACAATTCAACTTTGTTCAATGAACTCAGGGATTTCAGTCTACTAAAGGGCAAATGCGGCAGATGTGAATACAAGAATGTGTGTGGCGGGTGCCGTGCCCGGGCATATGCAGCAACCGGGGATTATCTGGAAGAAGAACCTTACTGTATCTATCATCCGCGCCAAAAATAAAAACGGATTTTAAGTGGGTCGAAAAATCCCCTTTTATTTTTAATAGTCGATGCGGTAATTTATTGCCTTATGTCACTGTTTTGAGTATATAGTATGGTTTCCACCTATGAATCTATAATTTCTGACTGGCGTGCCATGTAAAGTGCTATTATTGCAAATATTTCAGATAATTTGAAAGAAAACATTATAATCCATGATTACATCTCGTAACCTATTCTATTCTCAAGAATAAATGTGAGTTCCCCATGATCCGACTTGATGAAATGGACAAAAGGATATTGAATGAGATCCAGCTTGAATTTCCCCTTTCAGTTAATCCCTATGCAGTGCTGGCTGAAAGGATAGGTATCCCTGAAGAGGAATTGCTAAAAAGACTGGAGAGACTTAACAACCAGGGAGCCTTGAGGCGCATTGGTCCCATGATAAATACCCGCAAGATCGGAGGAACCAGTACCCTCATAGCCCTGAAAGCCCCGGATTCACAAACCCATGAGATCGGAGAAATCATTAATAAACATCCGGAAGTCTCTCACAACTATTTGCGCCCGGCGGAGTATAATATATGGTTCACCATCTCTGCAGCAAATCGGGAACGTCTTGACACTATAATCAAACAGATTGTGGATGAAACCGGGTGTCCTATACTTGACCTGCCCACAAAACGTCTTTTCAAGATAGGGGTGAAGTTCGATGTCCGATAAACTCGATCCTCTTTCCCGCAAAATCCTGGAAGTAACACAACACGGCATCGAATACACCCATTCTCCGTTCAAAGAAATAGCAGAGGAGACGGGATTAAGTGAACAGGAAATTGTAGATCGGCTTAAGGAAATGCAAAATCAGGGAATCATACGCCGTTTTGGTGCATCAATAGGCCATCGTACCATCGGAATAACTGCCAATGCTATGTGTATCTGGAATGTACCGGATGAACGGGTGGAAGAGGTAGGCAAAGTGATGTCCAATTTTAGCGAAGTAACTCATTGTTACGAGCGACCCAGATACCCAGATTGGCCATACAATCTTTTTACAATGGTCCATTCTTACAGTAAAAAAGACTGTGAGGAAATTGCCGGAAAAATTGCAGATGCAACCGGGATATATGACTATCGTCTTTTGTTCAGTGAACATGAGTTCAAGAAAACAGGTGTAAGGCTGTAACTGTAATAGGAGAGGGTCCAAGAATGTATGATCGCCAATATATGCCACTTTTTCTTGATTTATCTTCCCGGAAAATTGTGATTTTCGGAGGAGGACATGTCGGCCAGCGCAAAGCATCCCTTTTCTATAAATATGGCGAAGTGACCGTTATAAGTGAAGATTTTTCTGAAAAAATCATTTCCCTTTATTCTTCTGAGGCAATAAATATAGTGCAGGCAGATATCAGGGCAATGTCTTCTGATACAATTCATGAATACCTCAAAGGGGCATTTATCGTAATCCCGGCCACAAATGACCAAAAGCTCAATATGAAGATAAGCCGGATTGCTGCTGGTATGAATATATTTGTAAATTCTGTGGATTCCAGAGGAGATGTTATAGTCCCGTCAGTGATACAAAGAGGACCGGTAACTGTTGGAATCTCTACTCTGGGGCACAGTCCCGCTCTTTCCAGATATACGCGCATAAAACTTGAACATACTATCACTCCAAATTACGCAGATATGGCACATCTGCAGGATGAGTTACGCACTAACCTGAAAAAACGAATTGACAGCCAACCCCTCAGAAAACAAATTCTTTGGGATGTGCTTGAAGATGATAGAATATGGGATGCTTTTGAAGAGTTATATGAAAAAGCGTATAATATAGCATACGATATAATGCTGGAGCAGATCGAGAATAGTGGAAATGAATATTCAAACGAACAGCTGGATCATTGCTCGAATAACGGAGGACAACATTGACTGAAATATCTAGCATGGTTATTTCCCATGCAAAGGCAACAGTGGAGGAAATGGAAGATGCCTGGCAGGGTGAAATCGAGGATATACTTTCCCAGCTAAGTTCCCATGAGCTTGTGTACGAATGCGCAGTCCTTAAGACATGCAACCGACTGGAAATGTATGTGGTATCCCCCAGAGGAAGCAGCGTCCTTTTCCATTTTGCAAAAAAAATGGGTGTTTCTTCCCGCATTGTCGAATTCTATGACCACGAAGAATCCTTATATCATCTTTTAAAACTCTCCTGTGGCCTTGAATCCATGATAATAGGAGAAGATCAGATCCTGGGACAGATAAAGGATTTGTTTACCATCTCTAAAAATGCAGGCACTATGGGCAAAATCCTGGAGACCGCTTTTAGCAAGGCAATCCAGGTAGGTAAAAGAGCCCGTACGGAAACCAACATCAACAGGGGTTCTGTATCTATTGCATCTGCTGCAGTGGATCTTGCCGATGAAATGCTAAAGGGCCTGCAGGGACGTAATATACTTGTAATTGGCACCGGTGAGATGGGCACTCTTGTGACCCGGGCATTATCGCACAGGGACATGAATGTTGTGTATCTGGCAAACCGCACATATGAGAAGGCAAAAGTACTTGCAGATGAGTTGGGAGGCGAGGCCGTGGATTTCATGAGTCTTGACCGCTATGCACAGCAGGCCGATGTCATCATCAGTGCTACATCTGCTCCCCATTATGTCCTGAAGAAAGCAACCGTGGAAAGGTCCCTTAAAAACAGGAATGATAACCTTCTGCTGATAGATATCGCCAGTCCCCGGGACATAGATCCCGAAGTTGAAAGCCTTCCCGGAGTTATCCTGCGTAATATCGATAACCTGAGGGTAATTAATGAGCGTAATCTCCAGATGAGAATGGAAGAGGCAAAGAAAGTTGAAACTATAATTAACGAAGAATACAAAATGCTCATTAACCAGTACAAGAGACAGAAGGCAGATGCTCTTTTGTCCGAACTTTACAGCCAGATATATACTCTGCGAAAACATGAGATGGACAGGGCTGTGAACAGGCTGGGAGCTTATCACACAATTGGGGATGTGGAATGTAAGGTCCTGGATGACCTGACAAGGGCCATAGCAAACAAGGTCCTGGCAGAACCTACCAAAGTGTTGCGTAATGCAGCTGAATACAATGATGAGGCTTTTCTTGATTCGGCCTGCAAGCTTTTTAATATCAAACCCTATGCTAAAAAAGAAAAGGAAAATTGCAAATAAGGAATTGTGATACCAATGTACCCAAATATTCGAATGCGCAGGCTCAGGAACGGAAAGATAGGTAATCTTATACGTGAAACTTCCCTGGGGATTGATGACCTCATATACCCGATGTTTGTTGACGAAACCGCAGAATCCATAGTTGAAGTACCATCCATGGAAGGTGTCCTGAGGTTGCCTCTTTCCGAGGTTGTCAATGAGGCCAGGAATGTGGCGGACCTGGGTATCAGTTCTTTAATGCTTTTCGGCATTCCTTCACAGAAGGATGAAACGGGGAGCAGTGCTTGTGGGGATGAAGATATTGTCCAGCAGGCCACGCGTGCTATCAAGGAAGAACTTGGTGACGACATGGTTGTGATTACCGATGTCTGCATGTGTGAATACACATCCCATGGCCATTGCGGCATTATTGATAATGAAACCCAGGATGTGATTAATGATGAGACTCTACCCGTTTTGGGCGAGATTGCGGTAAGCCATGCCCGGGCGGGCGCAGATATGGTAGCCCCTTCGGGTATGATGGACGGTATGGTGGGTGCAATCAGGCAAGCCCTGGATCAGGAAAATTTCAATGATGTCCCAATTATGTCCTATGCTGCAAAATACTGTTCCGCATTTTACGGCCCCTTCAGGGATGCTGCTGATTCATGCTATTGTTTCGGAGATCGCTCTACATACCAGATGGACCCTGCAAATTCGGATGAGGCCCTGAGAGAAGTAGAGCTGGACATCATGGAAGGTGCCGACATAGTCATGGTTAAACCGGCCCTCCCGTATCTTGATATTATCTACCGGGTAAAACAGGAGTTTGGTATGCCGACTGCGGCTTACAATGTCAGCGGAGAATATTCCATGCTCAAGGCAGCCGCCCAGCAGGGATGGCTGGATGAGAAAAAGGTCATGTACGAATCCCTGATGTCAATAAAAAGGGCTGGAGCGGACATGATAATTACTTACTTTGCCAAGGAAATGGCACAATTACTTAATGAATAAAATTTACTGATGTGATTACATGGTCAATCTGGAAAAATCAAAAGCAATGTTTGAAAAGGCCAGGGAATATCTCCCTGGTGGTGTTAGCAGTCCGGTACGAGCAATCAAACCCCATCCTTTCTACACCGAGAGAGCTTCCGGATGCCGTATTACAGATGTTGACGGTAATGAATACATCGATTATTGCCTCGGTTACGGCCCCAATATGCTGGGTCATGCAAATCCCGTAGTCAAGCAAGCAATAAGTGATCAACTTGAAAAGGGATGGCTCTATGGTACACCCACAGAATCCGAGTTCAAACTGGCCGAAAGGATTGCAGCCGCATATCCCGGCATCGATATGCTTCGTTTTGTATCCACAGGCACCGAAGCTACAATGAGTGCCCTGCGGGCAGCACGTGGTTATACAGGAAAGAACAAATTCGTCAAAATAGAAGGTGGTTTTCACGGCGCTCACGATTCAGTACTTGTCAAAGCTGGCTCGGGTGCTTCCACATTAGGTAAACCCGATTCCCTGGGTGTACCACAGGATTTCACCAAGCATACTCTCCAGGCACCCTATAATGATATCGAAGCCATGACAGACTTGCTTGAATCAAGCGATGATATAGCAGCTGTCATCATGGAACCGGTAATGGGTAATGTCGGGCCGGTATTACCACAGGAAGGTTACTTGGAAGAGGTCAGGAAACTTACAAAAGAATACGACACCCTGCTCATATTCGATGAAGTAATAACCGGTTTCAGACTTGCAATGGGCGGTGCACAGGAGTATTATGGCGTGACACCTGACCTGACAACACTGGGTAAAATTATCGGTGGAGGAATGCCTATAGGAGTTTTCGGAGGCAGGAAAGATATCATCGAAATGATTGCACCTTCCGGTTCGGTATACCAGGCAGGGACTTTTAGTGGTCATCCGGCATCTGTTGCTGCAGGGCATGCAGTGCTTGATGTGCTTGAGAAGGAAAATGCTCATGAGAAACTCAATGCCATGGGAGAAAATGTACGCAGCAGACTTTCCGAGATGATCACTGATAAAGGACTGGACTACAGTGTCTCAGGTGTTGGTTCCATGTTCAAGATCTTCTTTGGAGACATGCCAACAAATTATCAGGATGTTCTCAAATGTGACAAGGAAGGCTATTTTAACTTCTTCCATAAAATGCTGGATCAGGGTATTTTCATACCTCCTTCCCAGTTTGAGACGAATTTCCTCTCTCTGGCACATACCGAAGATGACCTGGAAACGACCTTTAAAGCTTATGAAGCCTGCCTGTAATAGGACGTGTTGGTTTGATAATTGGTACAAGGGGAAGTGACCTGGCTCTTGCACAGGCAAAAACCGTAGGGGGCCTTCTGGATAGCCGGGGTTTCCCCACTACCCGCAAGATCGTAAAAACAAGCGGTGATACTTTCACTGACCGCCCCCTCCACGAGGTAGAGGGTGTTGGTGCCTTTGTGCGGGAATTGGATGACCGGATGTTTTCCGGGGAGATTAATATTGCAGTCCATTCGATGAAGGATCTGCCCACTGAAAGACCCGCAGAACTTTCCATCGCAGCAGTAATTGAACGTGATTCTCCTCATGACATACTTCTCACGAATGATGGTTCAACCCTTGACGAATTGCCCGACGGGGCGATTGTAGGGACAACATCCATGCGCAGGCGGGCCCAGTTCTTGCGCTATCGTCCGGATCTGGACGTCCAGGATTTGCGTGGTAATATAAATACCCGTCTTAAAAAACTTGAATCCGGTATGTATGACGCAATTATACTGGCAGAAGCGGGTTTACAACGCATGGGATGGGATATCGAATGTCACAGGCTGGACGCCGATAATTTCTGTCCCTCGGCCAACCAGGGAACCATTGCCGTGGTTACCCTGGCAGGCGGCGAAGCGGAATTACTCTGCTCCCAGATCGATCATGCCGAATCCCGCATAGCTACAGATGTCGAGAGACTGGTGATCAGGGATGTGGAAGGCGGATGTATTGTACCGGTTGGTTCATTTGCAGAATTTGTGGACAACGGCAACATGATACACATACGTGCCGAGATATTATCCCTTGACGGGAAACGGGACATCCGTCTGGACGAGACGATCCCTGTGGATAATTATCGTGAGCATGCTGAAAAATTGGGTAAGAGACTTGTTGAGATGGGTGGAAAAGAGCTGGTTAAAGAAGCCGTTTCCCAGTTATCTCCCAAAAACAATTGATCATCCATGAAGGTAGCAGGTATAGAACTCAAAAATCCGACAATCCTGGCTTCAGGCATAATGGGAACCACGGGAGCAGCCCTTGCAAGAATGAGCCGCAACGGTGCCGGCGCAGTGGTGACCAAATCAATTGGCCCGGTTCCCAAGAAAGGCCATAATAACCCTTCAATGGTGGAGCTGGAATGTGGATATATTAACGCGATGGGACTTCCCAATCCTTCCTACTCGGGTTTCTGTGAGGAAATTGGAATTGCGAAGGGGAAAATGGATGCACCGTTAATTGCCAGCATATTCGGCGGGAACGCTGCAGAGTTCACTGAAGTTGCGAAAGGGTTGCTTTCCTCAAAGCCTGATTGCTTTGAACTTAATGTCAGCTGTCCCCATGCTGAAGGTTATGGGGCCTCGGTGGGAACTGATCCTGATCTTGTACATGAAATCACAGCCTCGGTGGTTGATGCTGTGGATGTACCCGTATGGGTAAAACTCACACCCAATGTTACGGATATTACTTCCATTGGCAGGGCAGCAGAATCCGCAGGTGCATCGGCAATCGTTGCTATCAATACTGTGCGGGGTATGGCTATTGACATCCATTCCGGGTATCCGATACTTGGCAACCGTTTTGGAGGCCTTTCAGGCCCAGCAGTAAAACCAGTGGCCGTAAAATGTGTTTATGACCTGTATGAAGCACTTGATGTACCCGTGATCGGTGTGGGAGGTATTACCTGCCCGGAAGACGCAATTGAAATGATACTTGCGGGGGCAAGTGCTGTTGAGATCGGATCTGCTGTACATGACGATACACAAATTTTTGTAAAAATAAGCAAAGGTATTGATACATATCTGCAAAAGTACGGTTATTCATATACAGAAGACATAACAGGCCTATCACACGAGATGATCTGATGCGTCCCATTCATTCAAAAATCACCGAAATTGTCGAAGAATCACCCAATGTGCGTACTTTTTTCTTTGACACACAATTCGACGAAGCCATTCCCGGCCAGTTCGTAATGGTCTGGGTACATGGCACCGATGAAGTTCCTATGACCCTATCCGGCAAGAATTCCATTACCGTCCAGAAAGTAGGGGATGCCACATCCCGTATGTTCGAACTTGGAATAGGTGACCATATGGGGCTCAGGGGGCCTTTTGGAAGAGGTTTTACCATTCCCGGAAATGGTGAAAACGTGCTTTTCATTGCAGGAGGCGTAGGAGCCGCACCGATTGCACCCCTTGCAGATATTGTAAAGGCAAGAGGAATTGAAGGCCGCACAATTCTGGGCTCCAGATGCTGTGATGAACTTTTGTTCAGGGAACGCTTTGCCTGTGGCAGGGTGGATATTACCACTGATGACGGTTCCGAAGGCAGGGGCGGTTTTGTGACCGACCAGCTGGCAGAAACGGATACCTCTGATTATGACAGGATATATGTGTGTGGCCCGGAGATTATGATGTATAAGGTCTTTGAAATTTTGAAAGCACGCAATGCTCATGTAAAGGCAGAGTTCAGCCTGCACCGCTATTTCAAATGCGGCATTGGAGTATGCGGAGCCTGCAGTATGGACCCCGATGGGCTGTGTGTCTGCAGGGACGGCCCCGTATTCAATGGCGGTGAACTTGAAGGATCTGAATTCGGACATTATGAACGTGATTCTTCAGGTCGCAAGTGCCATTTTTAATTATCAGGCAGCAAGTTTTTGTGTCTTCACCTTTTCATATAGCAGGTTAAACAGAAAAAGCAATTCCCCTTCCAGGAAAATTATTCCTGAATTGGTCCTGTCTTCTTTTTTGGCAAAAAGGATGGTTAGTTCAAGATCTCTTTGCGCTGCCTGTTTTACCGACATGTCAAATGTATCCTTTTTACTTGTAAGGTGTTTTTCGACATTTTCTTCATCAAGATAGGTATTTATCCATCGTACCAGTTCACTCCTGTATCTACCCGAAATCGGAATGTTATTCACATACCTGAGTACATGGTTTATTTCTTCTGTGCAGTAAAGATCGTTCATATCCACTCCCCAATAAAGTATTCATTCCAAACAGTCAAATAAGTTTTCCCGATTGGTTATACTCTGGCAAACCGGCGCTCATTTGCCGGAATTGATAAGAAAAAGGATTTATATTTATACCATATCTTCATAATTTGTCTGCCAGGACAATGCATCTCCTTATTATTAGCAAGTGGATAACATGATCGGAAAATTCAAACACGGTACAGAGATATTTGAGGGCAATGTACAGGATAAAAGGGTAATATCTCCCGGAGGAGATGTTTATGATGTTAATGCACTTGATATACTTGCGCCTTCGAGTCCTTCCAAAATTATCTGCGTGGGACTGAATTATATTGATCACGCCAAAGAACTGGATATGGACATCCCGGATGAACCAATTATTTTCATGAAACCACCATCCTCTGTAATCGGGCATGGTGCAAGAATAATCTATCCTTCCTGCAGCAATCGTGTTGATTATGAAGCAGAACTTGCTGTTGTCATAGGGCAGCAGTGCCATGGTATTCATGCTGAAAATGCACAAAGTGTCATCGAAGGATACACATGTTTTAATGATGTAACCGCCCGTGACCTTCAGCAAAAAGATGGACAGTGGACCAGAGCAAAGGGTTTTGATACTTTTTCCCCGATTGGCCCTTTCATAACTCCTGCGGAAGATTTCGATTCGTCTGTAGCAAACATTAACTGCAGTGTTAATGGAATGACCAGACAGAATTCATCAACTTCCAGATTGATATTCGATGTTGATTTTCTGGTAGAGTTCATATCTTCAGTCATGACCCTTGAAAAAGGGGACGTTATTGCCACTGGTACCCCTCCGGGTGTGGGTGAACTTAATTCCGGTGATTCCGTAGATGTAACCATTGAGGGTATAGGCACATTATCCAATGAGGTATCATAATGCTTTTTGATCAAATTTACAGGGAACTTGAATTAACTGAAAGACATCTTATCGTTCTCAGGAAGGTTATTGAGGAAGGTCCGATCGGTATCCTTAAACTTTCGGATGAAACCGGGATGCCAACCCATAAAGTGAGATATTCATTGCGAGTACTTGAACAGGAACATCTCATAAAGCCTTCATCACACGGAGCAGTTGCCGGTGAGAATACCAAAAAGTTCCTTGAAGAATTTGATGGGCAAATATCCGACATCATTGAGAAGGCATCTCATATCCAGCAGATAAGAAATTCAATTTAATTGTATTTGCATCAGTTTTTAATTTTATAGAGGTCAGCCAGATGACATTAGAGGATGAAGATTTAAAAACGATTGAGAAATTTGCATTGCAAAATGCGGTAAAATACGGACAACCTCCCCAGGTTGGCGCTGTCATGGGTCGTGTAATGGGACAGTGTCCCCACCTGCGCCCCATGGCCAAAGACGTTACGGCAGAAGTACAGAAAGTAATAAACCAGGTCGCAGAAGGCAATCCGGACGTATGGCAGCAGAGACTTGAGGAAGTCGCACCTGAACTTATTGAAGAACTCAATACAAAGAAAGAACCTGAAAAAGGCCTCAAACCCCTTGATGTTGCAGAAGGGGGAAAAGTTGTTATGCGTTTTGCTCCCAATCCCAACGGACCGGCTACCCTGGGTAGTGCAAGAGGTATGGTAATCAACTCCGAATATGTCAAAATGTATGGCGGGGATTTCATAATACGTTTTGATGATACCGATCCCCAGACCAAACGCCCGCTGCTTGCAGCCTATGAATGGTACCTTGATGATTGTCAGTGGCTGGGCATCGAGCCGGACAGGGTAGTAAAGGCCTCAGATCGAATAACCCTTTACTATGAATATGCCCGAAAACTTATCGAAATGGGACATGCTTATGTCTGCTTCTGTGAAGGGGCTGATTTCAAAAAGTATAAAGATTCATGTACCCCGTGTCCTGATCGTGACAGGGAACCTGCCGAGAATCTGAAATACTGGTACAAGATGATCGAGGGTGAGTATGAAGAAAAATCTGCTGTATTGCGTATCAAGACAGAGATCGACCATAAAGACCCTGCACTAAGGGATTTTGGTGCTTTCAGGATAATAAAAGATACACATCCCCGCCCGGAAGTGGGTGATAAATACGTAGTATGGCCGCTTTTGGACTTTGAGGGAGCAATCGAGGACCATGAACTTGGCATGACCCATATCATCCGGGGCAAAGATTTGATGGACAGTGAGAAACGCCAGAAGTATATCTATGATTACCTTGGCTGGGAATATCCAAAGACCACCCACTGGGGCCGCATTAAAATGCATGAATTCGGAAAATTCAGCACCAGTGCGCTCAGGAAATCTATAGAAGAAGGCGAATACACCGGCTGGGATGACCCAAGGCTTCCAACAATCAGGGCTATCCGCAGGCGTGGCATCAAACCAGAGGCCCTGCGTAAGTTTATGGTAGACATGGGTGTTGGGGAAACCGATGTGAGTATAAGCATGGATTCCCTTTATTCTGAAAACCGAAAACTTATTGACTCACAGGCAAAGCGTTTCTTCTTTGTCCCCGACCCTCAAAAGGTTGAGATTATAGACGGAAAACACACTGTTGCCACCCCACCTCTGCATCCCGTGGAAAATATGGGAAACAGGAGTATAGAAGTGGATAATATTGTTTATATTAGTGGCGAGGATGCAAAAGGACTATCTTCCGGGTCTCTATTAAGACTCAAGAACCTGTATAATATTGAAATTGTATCGACCCAACCCCTTCGGGCAAAACATATTGGTGATTCAATGGATGAGGTCAGAGAAAAACGCCCACCCATTGTCCAGTGGGTAGCTGAGGACAATATGGAAGTGGAAGTTCTGTCTCCTGAAGGTCGGTTCACAGGATTGGGAGAATTGCAAATTGCAAATGAAATAGATAAAGTTGTGCAGTTTGAGCGTTTTGGCTTCTGCAGGATAGACGATGTAAAAGAAAAGAAAGTAGTAGCCTATTTCACTCATAAGTGAAAGGCTACTTTTTTATTTTTCAAATTTCAGGCTGCTGCGGAAGCATTAGCCTTTACGGGAAGAACTTCTGTCTTGCGTATTTCTACCCTTCTGATTGGATAGATAGTTTTTGTATTCCTGTAAATATTGGCTGCAAGTTTACCGGTTACGATTTCCTCGACAATGTGTTCAAAGTTAAGTTCTGCAGCTCTTTCAAGGACGATTTTTGCCATAATTTCCCGGATTGCTCTTATCTGGCTGCTTCTTGCCCTCTTTACAGTAAATGCTATGGGCTTGATGCGGAGCTTACGTCCGTCCTTGGTTGTTACCTCAAGGTTGTTGTCTATACGGGATGTCTGGCGTTTTACAATGGAACGCAGGTAATCTGTAGTGATCTCGTGACCAATGAAAGCAGTATTTGCAGTGTCACCGGTTACGCTGTCGATAGCCAGACGTAGTTTGATGTTCTGTTTTGAGAAGTCATTGGTAATGTCTCCTACAGTGGTTTCGATCGTCCTTCCAACCAGTTTCTCACTATCATCAGTAGTGGTTGTCCCAATAATGGTCCTGCCAATAAATTCAGGAGTCTCAATGTTATACCAGGTTTTGTTCTTCCATTTATCCAGTTTTCTCTGTACTTTTCTTGCCAATAAATTTCCTCCAGTGTTAGTGTGATATTTCTCTGTCGATGATCAATGTAATTAATAAATTCTATAGTATAGGCTATTAGTGGCCCTCTATACTAGACATGTCCATATATAAACAAATCGGTTATCCCATTTAGAAGAACCTTATTCCTTCAGGCATTTCTCCAAAACGCTTACGGAATTCTTCCGGCCAGTTTTCCGGATCCAGACCTTTCTGTGCAAGGAAAGCCGAGGTCCACCTTTCCAGCCCAACACCCGAACATCCGGACCAGAGTTCCTCTCCCGACTGGCTTTTCACATTAAAACCGGAAGGATATTTATCCCCGTTGACACTCACGTTCTGGAACTCAAGCCATTCGCCGTCCTCTCCCCTGTACGGCAGGGGCGCCTCATAGTCTGTAGTCCCGGCACTTTGCTCTTCCGATACACCTGCAAGGCCCTCCTGTGCCATGAACCATGGTGTGACCCAGGCTTTTCTCCATTCAAGGTCGAGGATTTCATTGAAGATATGCATATAGCGTTCGTGGAGCTCTTCTGAGGCTTTGACTACCTGTTCCTTTGTACCCAGCCAGACAATCTCGATACGATGGAATTCATCAACACGTTCCATGCCGTGGATGCCACCACTTTCGTACCTGTGGGATGTCCCGGAGCGGTCAAAGACTTTCAGGGGGAAGGATTCTGTTGGTATGGTTTCGCCCTGTAAATACATCCAGAAGGGGGGACACTGGGCATAGCACAGACCACCTATAGGATCGCCTATCTTCTCCTTGATCAGTTCTGTAGGCACTTCTTTTGTAACCTTGTAGTGATCAGCAACCTCTTCCCAGTATTCCGGATCACGGGTCTTCGGGGGGCATACATAGTAGATTTCGGGATAGACCCCTTTGGCATGCCCTGATTTCTTCCATACATCCCAGGGAACAAGTTTCGGGAAGATCATTTCCCCATATCCCAGGGGTTCGAGAAGTTCTTCAAGAACTATCTTTTCAAAAGTTCGGAACAATTTCGTGGACTGGGGCCCGTGAATCCACTGGCCTCTGCTGGCTCCTCTTTTAATCCACCCTTTTTCTAGCATTTCCTGGGTAGGATCCTTCTCAAATGGGTGTGCCTTTTTTTCACTCTGCCATAGAAGGTTCCAGTGTTCAGTCTTGCCGCCATAGACCTTTTCCCTTATCTTGTCTTCCATAAGGGTAAGGATTCTGTCAGGAACACGGTTTTCAAGTTCTGCCTGTCCAACGTCCAGATTGAGTGTGATGTATTCTCCATCATAATCCATTGAACTGACATGTGGTATCTTCAGATCTCCGACTGATTTTTCGGAAGCCATTTTTATGACAAACTCATCAACATCAATGCCCCGGATGCCCAGATGGTATTCCTTTCCAATTTTGCCAGCAAGAGGTTTACGCAGCCTGATAATTGCATCATGGGATCGGACATACCTGCCGGAGACTATCTCAATGTCTATCCGGTTATCCTTTACATTCCAGCTCTTAATTTTTGCTTCTTCCCCTTCTGGTGCTCCTTTGGCGAGTACCTTTGGGGCTTCTCCCTCAAGAAACTCCTGAATAGCATCTACGGCCGGTGCGGGGTCCCCGCTAGTTTTGAAGGCAGCTTTTAACCTGAATTCCAGATCCATTATATTTCCTCGAAATGATTAAATAATGATTAATAAAGTCCTTACAGCGACTCAGTTATTGTTACTAATTATTATAAGTTTTACCTGATGGCACAAACCAGCATGTCGGAAAAAGAACGGACTTACCATAATGTACTGTTTTTTTCTATAAACTCTTGCTGTTCAGGCTGGCGACTTTTGGTATAGATGAGGGCTGCAGGATGATAGAATTTCACCACATTTTTCCCATCTATTTCCCTGCATTCACCCCATTGAAGTTGCCTGTTCCCCAAAAAAGCTTCCTCAGCAGTATTTCCGAGCAAAATTATCACATCTGGATCAAGCATGTCGATTTGTTTTTCAAAAAAAGCCCTGCATGCGGCAAGTTCTCCCTTACGGGGCCTGCGGTTATCGGGAGGTCTGCATTTGACAGTATTGATCACCGCCCAATCGTTCTGCTGAATATCCATATCTTCTATCATGTCATCCAGAATCTTGCCGGCCCTGCCACAGAAAGGTATTCCACTTGCATCCTCGTTCTTGCCGGGGGCTTCACCTATGAAAAGTACTTTTGGATTTTTCCCACCCTTCATTATTACTTTGTGGGTTGCGGATTCATGGAGCTGGCATGCAGTACACGAATTTATTTGCTCCTCTAAAGCTTCGAATGATTCAATCATTTTTTGCTCCGTTGATATCCAGGTCTTCGGCAATTTTGGCATTCATAAGGAGATCGTCCATAACAGATATCAGGGAAGACAGTTTTTCTGTCCTCAAAGTTATGGAATTTTCATCGTAGAGGGTTTTACTTTCCATATTCGCAAGATTGTCCGGCCTTAATGACTCAATAATTGTTTTGCCCCTTTGACCTACAGGCAGTTTAAGTGTGCTTTTAATTTTCATCGGCATTGTTTCCCAGCTGTTTTGCGATAATGGAATCCAGGGCTTTCAGGAACTCGTCTTCACTTCCCGGCGGTATGGCCGCACCGGATGCTATGTTATGTCCCCCTCCACTACCTCCTACTCCGGAGGCTGCCTCTCTTAAGGCAACTGCAAGGTCCAGTCCACCGTCTACAAGTTTGCGGGTTCCTCTTCCTGAAACTTTAACAACATCATCAACTTTGTTCAGGGCAATGAAAGGCAGATCAGGGTGAATGTACCTGATGACAACACCTGCGATCATGCCGGTGGCTTCCATGTCTTCTCCCTGAATATACCTGAGATGCTGGCGTTTTTGGATATTTTTCTCTGCCTTTTTGATTTGTCCCATCAAAACCTGCTGGTATTGTTCCGCAATCTTCCAGCCTTCTTCTGCAGCCTTTTTGTCCCTCAGGCAGGCAGTAAGGGCAAGACCCCCACGTTCAAGTTTGCCACAGCAATTGAGGAGGGTTACCATATCGTAGACATTTGGTATGGTCTCATGATTGAGAATGCAGACTTCACCGATACTGGCATCAATCGCTTCAGGACTGGCTTTTTTTGTCAGTTTAAGTGCCACGGCAGAAGTAAGTTTTTTCATCTGGTTTTCATCAAGTTCTTCGATCGGGCCACTGATACCCAGAATATTCAGGAAGTTTGTGATCTTTTCTTTCTCACCTGTTATGTCAAGGTAGGGTTCAGGTGTTGTTTCCAGAACTTCTGCCAGATCACCGTCTCCGATCTTTAGTCCTTTCCTTATGGAAACTGAGCCGCTTTCAATTCCTTCTTTCAGAATCAGACCATTCTCCCTGTCAAAAAGCTGTTTATCTCCTATGGCACCTGCAATTGCAAGTCCTGCAAGCTCTTTATTTTCAGGATTCATTTCTGTTGCTACAACATAAGCAGTTGTTGAGGCACACATATAATAAGCACCATCTATGTCTGCAAGATGAGGGTTTACCATTATTTCTGCTGTTGTGTCACCCACGGGTGCATGGTGGTCTATTATAATGGTGTCATTTCTGATTTTTTCAATCAATTCAGGCTGGCCACTCCCCATGTCACAGAAAAGCACGAGATCACCATTATCAGTGCTGTTGTTAATTGTTTCCACAACGTCTTCATCAAGCCGGCTTACAATGCTTGCATGGAAAACTATGTCTTCTTTCAGCAGGGCATGGCACATTACAGCTGCTGCGCTAATACCGTCTGCATCATTATGGGATACGAGTCTTACACGTGAATATTCACTGATTTTTTCAGATGCCTTTTTTGCAATGGGTCGCAATTTTTCCAAAAACTTTCACCTGCCAGGTACACATATGCTAATTATATCTTAGAGCAATTTTGATATTAAAAGATTCATTATGCAGCACACATTTATACTTCTATTGATTTGTGTGAGATTGCCGTCACAATGCCTTAAGTAAATGACAATTAATAGAAGATATAAACAGCAGGAAAAATCAGAACTAAATTAAAAAAGGTTGAGGATTTGTGAAAATCCCCGTTTACTTTGTAATAAGCATTTCTGCGGTTTCTGGTTTGTATTTCCATTCGGCTGGAAGGACTTTGTTTGCCTTATAATATTTAACCAGTCTGCGAATTTTGGATTCAGTAAGCTGAAGAGGACGCTTGTTGTGTACATCCTTATTATTGGCTGCAATATGTTTTCTCAGGCCAATAGCTTTTACGATAAGGTTGTACAGGTCTTCAGGTACACCGGGTGCTTCTTCATTCTCTTTCAGGATAGCAGTGAGTTTTTTTCCTGTAGCGAGTTTTACATCAGGAACTCCATAATTATCTCTCAACTTCATTCCGATGACACTGGTGGGGTTGCCTTGTTTCCACAAGTCAAGAACCACCTTTTCGATCTCTTCTGCATCCTGCAAAGACCATGCGGGTACTTCTGTACGAATGGGTTTTGTGGACCCTGCCTGGCCTTTTCTGCGAGTGTGCATTTTTGCCATTATGATTACTCCTTATTATTTTGATTTGAATTTAAAGTGGCGATAAAGTTACAGGTATGAACGTTGGGAGATTCCCTGTAGTGGCGAAGTGGTGCTAATTAAAGGCACATGGGTTATATATTTTGTGCCATTACGATTGTATGCATGGAGATTACCAAATATTCACAGTCCACTTTATGTTCTTATGCACCTTTTCACATCTTGCCCTTTTTGAATATACTTCCTCGAATCCCCCATCCTCTATGTTTTTATTTCTCAGGTGCATCTTTACCTGCCAGCTCATCGATGAACTGAGTGAAGCCTTCATCCAACATCTTTGCCGAAAATTCAAAGATCCTGGCATCAGGGTTGATGGTCTTGAGAAGGTCCCTGACAGATATCAAATATTCATGATCAGCGATGTCCACCTTGTTCAGGCACAGTATATCGGACTCCTCGATCTGTGTAATTACAAACTTCGGGAGCTTGT
The DNA here is from genome assembly GCF_003722075.1 of Methanohalophilus sp. RSK. GTDB lineage: Archaea > Halobacteriota > Methanosarcinia > Methanosarcinales > Methanosarcinaceae > Methanohalophilus. Next base: position 260,278 of record NZ_RDSK01000009.1, read on the forward strand.
CGATCTCAAATCTAAAGCTGCTGGCATCCACAACATGTACGATAGGATCAAACGACAGGTCAGGGATATCCATGGGCTCGATGCTCTCTTTTATCTGTAAAGGGGATGCACTGGACAATAGCTCGATTATCATAACATCAGGTTTGGACTGTTCTGTGGCACCCTTTAATGCACTTTCCAGATTGAACCTGAGACTGCATGGGACACAATCACTGATAGCATTTTTTAAGATCATGCCTGTATCCGGTATGATATTGTCTTCAAATCCAGCCTCACCCCTCTCTGTAAGGATGACAGCAGCTTTTTCCCCCTCATCAGCAAGAAACCTTACAAGCCCCTTTATTGGAAGTAGTCTTTCCACTTCCGGGCAACCCACATATTATTGTGACTTTCATGTAATCCCCACATCTACCCTGAATTCACCTTTATTGCAATAATTGTTTGTCATAAGGTTATAACAATTCGCTCATATCGCTTTTTTTAATTCACATCCATCATACTTCCTTGAAAACCTTCGCAAGGGACTCACCCCTCACATGGATCGAAAACTGGGAAAAGTAACCAAAGGGTGTGGTATGGACCTCGATACCTTTATTTTGCAGCTTTTCTTTAATTTCAGAGATGATTTCTTCTGCAAATTCAGGAGATGAGATACTTGATGAGAGGTGTGCAAATGAGTGCAGAACTATTCTGTTCTTATCTACCTTATTGAGGTACCATTTGAAATTCTTCACTGCAGCTTTTACAACTTTGTTCTTTCTGTTTTCATCCTCCATTTCAACATGCAAGAAAATAACGGCTGTGTCCTCTATTCCCTCTTCTTTTTCGATATCATCCACATTTTCAAGGTTCTTGCTGAAAGTTTCGAACCAGAAGTATTGGGTATCGAACATAATCATCTTCATGGTCTGCCTACTAAAACTAATTATTATTGATCTATATTTATCGGGTTGTTATTGATATGTCTGAAATGAAGGACACAAGTATACCATGCATGGCAGAATTGAACAATAAATTACCCATTTTGCGATCTTACCCTGGCAACTTCACACGAACTGTTGTCCCCACGTTCTCTTCACTATCGATTCAGATATTTCCCATTAACCCTCATTTACAATCTTTATAGATGATTTTATTAACTTTTTCGAAGGGTGACCCTGAAAAGCTTTCTTGGAATATCTCCTTCTTCAAACTCCTCCATATCAACGATATCATATCCTTGCGAAATGCGCTCCACCTTTTCCCTGCTCAGGAAATGAACAATGAACCCACCCTGTATCTGCCACATGTCCTCTCCTCTGTGAACTCCTGTTTGATATTGAGGATCGCCTGTGTGTCGTGTAGAGAATATGTTCAGACCGCCTGGTTTCAGGACCCTCCTGATCTCTTTTGAAATGAATGCAAGGTCAGATGTTTTTAGGGGCATACAGTAGAGCATATGAGAATAACAGGCATCAAAATACCCATCATCGAAAGGTAAAGGTTCCCTGACATCATGCTGCAAGGCTGTTATCGATCCGGATAATCCCATCTCCCGGGACCTCTGATTTATACATTCAATTCCCTTTCTGGAGTAATCAAGAGAATATACCTCGAAACCATTACTCGCAAAGAATAAAGAGTCTCGTCCCTGACCTGCTCCAAGTTCAAGAATTTTTGTTTTTCCCTCTTCTTTGAAGAGTTCTGCTGCTTTCATGGCTGGACCACTGCATTTTTCACCGAACATAGAATTGTTCTTTAAAAATACATTTTCCCAATGACACTGCTGCTCATCCAATATTTCTTCGTCTATACATTCTTCTTTATGATTCATGGAATCATTTCTCCAATAAAATTCACTTCATTCCGGGATTGAATTTGAATATAGATCGTCCATATGACCCTGTTCACAACCGAGAGCTTATCGATCAGAGGGTTTCCATTTCCTCGATCGGTGTGCTAAGAGGGATCTCACAGCCTGTCGAGAGAATGAAACCCTTTTCTGGAGCGCAGTCCATACAACTTTTTACCTCGTGCTCAATATCATCTAAAGAATCCCGGCAGAAAACATTGGGATTGATGTTACCCATAAGGCAGATGCAATTCACTTGAAGAGCTTAATGGATAGCCAGCTATCGTGGGATATCGCTCATCCTTGATGTTCAGCCGGGTTCCAAGTGCTTCTGCCTCAACAAGCAAACATCCCCAGGGAGACATAACATTATCATGATGGTACATCTGTCTTGCAAGTATCTGCGCCCTGGCTATCCCCTCTGCAGAATAGTAGACATCACTCATGCTGGCATTCATGTGCTCCAGAACATTGTTGCCTGCCCCGAACCAGAGATATCCATAAGGCATCCTGTCCACATCTTTCATCTCAAGAGAATTAACAAACCGCTCTTTAGATGTCATTTCTTCTGACAATATATCACTCCCCAATCATCTGCATAATTCTCTATTACAAAAATTATTCAAATTCTATACGGACATCCCCTGCTTCCTTAGCCAGAGATTTCGACATCATTCCTGCTTCCATCCAGCACACATGCAGGACAGCACAGGGAACAAGGCATGTAACACTACATTGTGCTTCCTGGGCCTTTTGCATGACATAATTGTCCTTTATATCGGACACGTCCATCATAGGGACTTCCATATGGGACATCCCCTTTATCGTTTTACATGGCGTATCTATATCGATGATGATCTTGTCGCCATCCATCTTTCCACATACTTTATGGGTAAAGCCACAGACATTCGATTTTACAGTTACTTCAGTCATCTAATTTTCCTCCTTAAAGTCGATAAATAAAGAATTATAAAAAACTGGTGAGGATTCAGATTAACGTTCCTCTTCCAGAACTTCTATAAAATTTGTTCTTATTATTACTCTACTAGCCTGTTTCCCAGGCAATTATTCTGAATTTCTGCTTATTGTTACACAAGCATTTTGAACATCATTACAACATCATTTTCAGGTCGACCACCTTTGTCTGTCCTGTTGATATATATTGATTCCAGTATGGGACAAAATGGTTTCCAGTCGATCAACTTGTCTATTTCAGATAGTTTGTCACCAGCAGCTATCAAACGGTCATATTCCTGTTTCAGGATGAAATTACTGAAGGTACTCATATAACTAAATTTATCTTGATTGAATATAAATATTGTTATTTAGTTTGGGTAAGGGGAGGAGTTAATCAGAAATCTCCCCAATTTGCTTTTAGTTAGTTTGACTGCCTCTTCATGGGCAAAATCCGTAATTTCCTGTAATGATGAACCAGTCATTTGATTGAGTTTCAAAAGGGCCTCAAGCCGGGATTCGTCAAGATACAGATTTTCTTCTGCCTTTTTGCGTTTTGTAATATCAAGTATGATTCCCTGGTAATGCGTAATCTTGTTGTTATTATCACGCCGGATAAATGTCCTGTCATCTACCCATCGCACATCTCCAGATTTTGTTAGTACTCTATATTCCTAGGTATATTCTGTATTTCCCTCTTCTGAATTCCTCAAGACCTCAGAGCGGACATAATTTAGGTCCTGTGGATGTACAATATCAGCATATTTTATCGATCCTGACTCAAAATCGTCTACGGTGTAGCCTAACTTTACAACATTATCTGATACAAATTCCACAGGCCAATCCAGTTCAGTTTTACAGAGAAATACTATGGCAGGACTCTTGTTGATGACCTTTTCTAATTCTGCTTTTTCCTCGAATTGTGCCATTGTATTCTCTTTCCTGCGTTTTTATAGTAAGGAACAGATGTTTTTATACACATTCGTCCACACATAGAATTTAGTTATATAGTAAACAGTGTGAAAAATAGATTGGGACTCCAAACTATTTATTATTTTGCTTTTTACTATCGGTTTTACAGGAGTGCTTAATTGGTAACGATTCCTCCTTTTCTAGGAATTATAGATTTCCCATAAGGTAATTTGCAGTATTTACAACTCATGATACTATACTTCGAAATTGATGGAATTAGTATTATTAATACAATATATGATCTGTATTTGTATCATATATTAGGAGATAGCTGTTACATTTCACCTTTGAGAATATGTTCTCTGGCATCTTCAACGGTCAACTGGTGCTGTTCACCGGATTCCATATCCTTCAGGGTAACCTTGCCAGCCTCCATTTCCCTCTTACCCACTATCACCACATACCTGGCACCGATGTTATTGGCGTGAGACAGCTGGCCCTTGAAGTTTCGCTGCATTATATCGAGATATACCGGCACATCCCTACGTAATTCGCGCGCAATCCCTATTGCATCCAGCCGGGTATCATCTGTTGCCACAAGCACAACTTCCTTTTTTTGCTCAGGTTCAAGTTCACATATCTCCATTATACGATCAAAACCAAGTCCAAATCCAGTTGAAGGAACATCCCCTCCACCGAAAAGCTGTATCAACTGGTAGGAGCCACCTCCACATATCTGGTTCTGGGCACCAAGATTGCTGGCATATATCTCAAAAACCATACCAGTGTAATAGTCAAGACCCCTGGCAATACCAAAGTCTACGGAATATTCCACATTATAGGCATCCAGGATTTGTATCAGTTCTTCAAAAATTTGGAGTTCTTCAATATCACCCACAATTTGCCTTGCTTTTTCTATTGCATCTTCTCCGGTGATGCTGACAAGTTCAAACAGCTCATTGCGAAGCTCTATTGATGCATTTATTTGTTCAAGATAATCATCAAGCCCGGTATCGTCCTTTTTATCCACAAACCTCATTATTTTTGTCTGCTGTTCTGCCTCGAGTTCTTTTAGAATATGACGAATAATACCCAGGTGTCCTACATGCAAGTCTCCTTTGATCCCTACAGATTCTACCATTTCTGCGGCAAGAGCTATAACCTCAGCATCAGCGTCAGGACGGCTGCTGCCAATAGTCTCAACTCCAAATTGCCAGAATTCCCTGAAGCGCCCCTTTTGGGGCCTCTCATAACGGAAACAATTCTCGAAATAGAAAAGTTTTAGCGGACGGGGGGTTGCCTGCATTTCGTTAACATACATACGCATGACAGGTGCGGTGAGTTCCGGACGCAGGGCAAGCTCCCTGTCACCCTTATCAGAGAAATTGTAGATCTCACCTGTAACCCCTTCTCCGGATTTGAGGGTGAAAAGTTCAAGATTTTCGAATGTAGGGGTGATTATTTCGTGATATCCCCATCTGGAAACTACGTCCCTCATTCTGTTTTCAACAAAACGTCTCAATTGCGTATTCTCAGGAAGGAAATCTCTTGTTCCTCTTGGTCTGCTGATTTTCATCGTATCTAACCTGATATGAATTAATGATTGTAATTTAAGATTCAGTAGGTTACATCATTATTAAATATATTTTTTGTTTTGGATGCCTGAATCACAGATTGTTAATTTCAAATAAGAATAAATCAATCTATATTACATGAGAATATGGGATTTGCCGCCATCCGATCTTTGCAGACAGCACCTCCTGGGAGAACACAGGGAATTGCACGCCCTCTGGTCCATTATCACTAAAAATAAAAAGGCTTATTCCAATCATCCTGAAACTCTTCGCTGGAAAGGTAAATTACACGCCCTGTACCTGCGCCATGAAAGCCTTGTTGGCGAAATGCAGAAACGAGGATATAACCATCACAGCCCCCTTGATCCTGTCCTTACAACAGGGGAATCCAGACAGGACACTCTTGTAACATCCCTTGATGAGCAAAAAGATGCTCTCAGGAAAAAAGGATGCAACTGCAAAATTTAAACAGGATATATCCAGCGTTAATTTTTTAATTATTAATACATATGAATACAGGATTATGTCCTCAATGGTCTGTGAACAGGTTATCTATGGCAACATCCTCCATGGGGATGATTTGTCTTTGGTGAAAGGTTATGTATGTATCCGGGATGGTATCATACATGAAGTGTGTGAGGAGCCTACATCTTCTGAAAATATTATTGCTCCCTGTTTTACCAACTGTCACACTCATATCGGTGACTCGGTTTGTAAAGACCCTTGCATAGGCCCGGCTGAGGATTTTGTGATACAAAAAGATCTGAACAGTCTGGTCAGGCCACCGGATGGCTTAAAACATCGCATCCTTGCAAAAACTTCTGACAGGGAACTTGTAGAATACATGAAATTTTCCATCAGGGATATGCTTGCCACCGGAACCACCGGTTTTGCAGATTTCCGGGAAGGGGGAAACAGGGGCGTGCTGACACTGAAGGATGCATTAAAGGATATGGATATTGATTCCAGAATATTTGCAAGACCCGACAGCAGGGAGCTCAGTATGCCTGTGCACGAGGGAATTTCCTTACTTCTTTCCCAGGCCGATGGAATAGGGATGAGCGGTGCACATGATGTCGATTTGAAGCTATTGTCACAGATTGCAGATACCTGCCACAAATCCAGACGTCCGTTTTGCATACATGCCGGTGAAAAATCCCGCCACGATATTAAAGATGCACTGTCCCTGCAGCCGGATATGCTTATCCATCTAACACAGGCAGTGCAGCCAGACCTCGAAAAAGTTGCCGATGAATCTATTCCGGTAGTTGTCTGCCCCAGATCCAATTTCCTTACAGGAGTGGGGATAGCACCTGTTGCTGAAATGTTAAAAGCCGGTATAAATGTAGGCGTAGGTACGGACAATGTTATGCTGAATTCTGTAAATATGTTCTCTGAGATGGAGTTGCTTTCAAAGGTATTTGGACTTGAGGATAGACAAGTATTTAAAATGTGCACACTTAATGGGGCATCAATATTGGAGATGGAGGGAAAAGGCCCTCTGCGGGAAGGGTATAAGGCAAACCTGATGGTATTGGATGGCACGTCAAATAATCTAAAAGGAATACAGGATGTATTAAGTGGTCTTGTTCGTCGGGCAAGACCGGACGATATTTTATCAATAATCCATTAATCTATTCATTTATTCGAGAGATCAAACATGGCAAGTGAAATCTACAAAAAGATACTGATCGCTACCGATGGTTCCACAGAGAACAAAAAAGCGGTCTCTTACGGAATTGAACTGGCAAAACTCAGTGGTGCCAGAGTATACGTGACGTATGTCGCGGATACCGCATCATTTGATTCCATTCCCATGGATGGCGGATGGGAAATGATGTATGAACTTCTTGAAAAGGAAGGGAAGGAAATAACCGATAAAGTGATCTCTGACACCGGAGATGACATTGAAATAGAATCAAAACTGCTTGAAGGCCATCCAGGTCATGAGATAATTGATTTTGCTGAAAGCAATGGAATTGACCTTATAGTCATGGGTACTCACGGTAAAAGCGGACTTGACAGGTTCCTTCTTGGAAGCGTTGCAGAAAAAGTCACCCGCAACTCACATGTTCCCGTTATGGTAGTAAGGGGAAGTGGAAAGGAATAAAAAACGATTGAAGATTTTATTGAGGTTATTTAAAAATGCCAGAAAAAACCCTGATAAAGCACATCATGGTGACTGATGTAGCCGCAGCCACTCTGCCCGGTTCACGCGATGAAGTGCTGGAAATCCTGAAAGATAAAAAGGTATCCGGTGTACCGATGCTCAAAGATAATCGAGTTGTTGGTATCGTAAGCAGAAGTAATCTTCTGAGCAATCCTGAAGAAGATCAGATTGCGTTGCTTATGACACGGGATCCAATAAAGGTAAAACCGGAAGATAATATCAAAAAAGCTGCGCAATACCTGATTGATTATGGTTTCAGAAGGTTGCCGGTTGTGGATGATGACGACAGACTTGAAGGCATGATAACAGTTGCCGATATAGTGGCAAGTATGGCCTCTCTGCAACTCAACGAACCAATAAGTAAATATCTGGGCAGAAGAGGCATAGGTCCGGTATGGTGTGAAACACCTTTACCCGTAGTTGCCAGAAATATGGAACTTGCAAATATAAAAGCAGTTCCGGTCCTTAATTCTGAACTTGATCTGGTAGGCATAATATCTGACCGTGACATTATCAGTGCAAGTGTCATAGAAGATTCCCTTGAAATGTCTGATCTGTCTGCTGGTTCTGATGATGATGAATGGACGTGGGAATCCATGCGAGATACCCTCAGCATATATTATAGTGTCTCCAGGATAAAAGTTCCGGATGTGCCTGTAAAAGAAGTGATGGTCACCGATCTGATCAAAGCATCCAATAATATGAGTGTTAGTGAATGCGCTCTTAAAATGAAGAGAAGCAGGGTCGATCAGGTTCCTGTGATGGATGCAAACGGTACATTCATTGGTCTGTTGAGGGACCGTTATCTCATGAAAGCACTGATCGATAGCTGATCTTATAATTGAAACTGAAGGGATTTCATGCCCACTCCCTTTACATTTATAAATGCTGCAATGTCCATTGACGGGAAAATATCTACCCGACAGCGGCGCCAGGTAAGGATATCAGGGGACATAGATTTTGAAAGAATGGATGAATTGCGGGCAAGTTCTGATGCGGTAATGGTAGGCATTGGAACTGTTCTTGCTGATGACCCCAGTCTCACTGTCAAGTCCGATGAAAGGCGGGCTAAAAGGCTTGCAAAAGGACTTGATGAAAATCCGGTACGAATCGTGGTGGACAGCAAAGCACGTATTCCCACAGATGCTGACATATTCAGAAAAGGTGCTGGAAAAAAAATAATTGCAGTTTCCGAAAGTGCAACTTTTGACAGGGTAGAGGCGCTGAGAAAAAAGGCTATGGTCATAATGGCTGGCAAAAACCAGGTGGATCTTCCTGAATTATTCTTAATACTTGATGAAATGGGCATACACCGGCTTATGGTTGAGGGTGGCGCGAGTCTTAACTGGGGACTTGTCAAAAACGGGCTTGTGGATGAAATATATTCTTTTATAGGAAATCTCATAATAGGAGGGTCAAATGCTCCTACTCTTATCGACGGTGATGGATTTGATGAAGCCGAAACGCCAACATGTTCTCTTATAAGTGCTGAAAAGATGGAGGATGGGGTGCTGTTGAAGTGGAAACTCAAAAAGGCCTGATTTTTTTTTACACCCGGGTTTTGTATAAATTTGGGGATACCATGCATAATACTTATATTTTAATATACCAATCTTTTAATGGATGATAGCAGGTAACAGAATTACTTACGGATTTGTGCTGATTGTGATGTTACTGGCATTTGTGACTACCGGCTGCACAACTCCTGAAGTTAACCAGCAACAAGAGACCATTGTACAGGAATCGAACACTAAAGATATCGAGCAACTGAACACCTTATTGGAAGAGGAACCTGTGCTCATCAAGTTCGGTTCACCGACATGTGCCCCCTGCAGGGATCAGGATGTGATTCTGGACACCATTGCAGATGATTATGAAGGAAATGCCTCTGTGATCATGGTGAACATTAATGAAGAGCGAGATGCAGCCTCGTTCTTCGGAGTGTATTCAATACCCGACATGAGTGTCATTGCAGGAATCAAGGATGACAGGTATCTGTTCATGGGACCTGATGGCAATGTTTCTTTTGACCGGAGATCCACACGTTATGTGGGATTGACGGATGGTGATATCCTCAGGCAGGCACTGGACAATTCTATAGCCTACAGGCAAAACAATACATCATGATATAAAGGCAGGATACAAGTGGTTACTGACACCATAACTCCCATTGCGATCTTTGTTGCAGGTATTGTTAGCATTGCTTCTCCCTGCGTCTTTCCCCTGCTGCCCGCCCTGTTTGCCTCATCCACAGGCCGGGGGCGTTTCAGACCCCTTGCCATTGTTATAGGATTGGGCATATCCTTTGTATCGATGGGAATTGTAACTTCTGCATTTGGTTATGCTCTGCGCGATTACCTGACCTACCTGAATATCCTGGCTGCTGCTGTCATTATTGCTTTTGGTATCATTATGCTCAGCAATGTGGAAATATTCAATATCTTTTCAAAAATCCCTGAACCTGCCAGCGCAAATCGGGGAGTAAGCGGTGGATTGCTTCTGGGCCTGTCTCTTGGGGTTGTGTGGCTTCCCTGTATCGGCCCGATTCTCGGCGCAGTGCTCACCAGGATAGCTGTTGAAGGGAATATATACTACGGAGCAGCGATGCTTTCCATTTATTCCCTGGGTTTTGCGATACCGATGTTATTGGTTGCCTATTCCGCCCATTTTACGGGTAATTATGGCAATGTTGCAAAATATCAGAATTATATAAAAAAAGGAGCTGGATTGGTGCTGATTATCGCAGGTATCTGGATGCTCAGCATCAATCCTTTTGTGACTTTCTGATCAGTCACAGGTTTCTTCATCTCTTTTGATTGCCACAATTTCATTGACACAGGCTACAGCTATAGGTGTCCCGCCCCGCGTACCTACACAGGTTATTGAGGGGATGTCCCGTTTGCGAACCTCTTCCTTGGATTCAGCGGAATTGACAAATCCTACAGGCGTTCCAATCACAAGAGCAGGTTTCATCCCATGGTCTATCATGCGGCATACTGCAAATGCAGCAGAAGGAGCGTTTCCTATGGCTACGATTGCTCCTTCAAGCCTGTCACGACAATTTAAAAACCCGGCTGCTGTTCTTGTAATGCCATATTTGTGAGCGATTTGTGCATCCTTGTCCTCATCAAGGACACAGATTACCGGACAATCATGGCCCTTTTTGGTAACACCGGCTTTGACCATATTGATATCGACAAAAATGGGAGCACCGTTTTTGATAGCTTCTACCCCTGCCTTTATTGGATCATTCTTGAAGCGCATTATTTCGGCAACTTCAGGATCGCCTGTGGATATCATGCACCTCTGTCTGACACGTCCCTGAGGAGAATCATCGCCAACCAGTTTGCTGGCAATACGCCTGCTGGTCATGTAAATGGCTTTTGCTTCTTCTGTCTGGGCGCCCAGATCCCTGCACATTTCCACTAGTTCAGGTTCTGCTTCCATTGTGATTTCCACAAGGTTTTCAAGTTCCTGACCGTTTTTATCTTCAGTAGTCATATTTTCTCTGATACCCCCTGGGTGTTATTATCTTTTCCATGCCACTTTTGCCCCATATACGGGATTCAGGGGTTGTGATCAATATCATGGTCCTCATATCCACCCAGTCGTCAAAATCCAGCACCTTGCCAAGGGTTGTTACCTTCATTTCCTGGGAATCCCCTCGCAGTGCATTCTTCACAAGGCCCACAGGAGATGATCCATCCCTTGTTTTTTGTATTATTTCAATGGCCCGCCGGAAGTTGGAATTACGTTGCCTGCTCTTCGGGTTGTAGAGAGATATGATAAAATCCGCCTCTGAAGCAGCCCTGAGCCTTTTTTCGATACGTTCCCATGGAGTTAACAGGTCACTGAGGCTTACCACTGCAAAATCATTGACAATGGGTGCACCAAGTACACTTGCTCCCGCCGTAATGGCGGTAACACCAGGCAGGACTTCAATATCCACGTCCAGCTCATGATTTTCGGCAACTTCCAGCACAAGGCCGGCCATACCATATACATTGGCATCCCCACCACTTACCATTGAGACAACATTGTCTTCTGCAAGTTCCACTGCCTTTTTGGCACGGTCAACTTCCTTTCCCATATGACTCCTGATGATTTCCTGGTTATTGAGGAGTTCCTTGACCTGGTCCAGGTATGTACCATTGCCGATTACATAATCAGAATTCAGGATAGCATCCCTGGATGCAATGGTAAGTTGTTCCACCGAACCGGGTCCAATCCCGATTACATAGAGTTTTCCTTTTTTATCAGTCTGCGATTGCAATTGTAACCCTTCCATATACTTTTTTATTCATTATCAGATTCTTGTTAGTAGAAAGTGCAAGTGCACAGGGTTCTGCCACACCTTTGAGGCCAAATCTTGATGCCCTGGATTTAGAAGGTACATCAATTTCGTTAATCCTGGAGTGGGACAGGAAGTGAATAGGTACGCCTATAGTTCCAGCTGCACTTTTAAGTCCCTGTTCATCTTTTTTAAGTTCCGCTGAGGCCAGTGCTTCTATATCTTCCTTTCTGGTATTTGTTGTTTCCAGTGCCTGTGCGATGGCTTCGAGGACTTCTTCCTCGTGGACTCCCCTGCGGGCACCAATTCCTATAATCATGTGTCTTCCTGTTCCTTTTTAAGTACGGACACATCACTATCCACGATCACAATTTTTGGTCCCTTTATTTTCAAAACCTCGACATCCTGCTCTAGCAGTGCACAATTCACATCCTTTGTGGATTCCTTGTTCACTATGTCGCATCCCATTTTTTTGGCAATACCTTCGACAGAGTTGCGATTATGGACTTCAGTTGCCGTTGTGATTACGGGTGTCGCACCAATTTCAGCAATCTTTCGGACCAGTTCATTGCCTCCATGGTGCCCCCCCAGGACAGGGATTGCAAAATTGAGATTCGAATCCACCACCACAATCGCCGGGTCTGTCCACTTATCTTTTATGAGAGGAGCGATATCCCGGACAACTATACCTGTAGCAAAAACAGCAATTATCCGGTCATATTTTTCAAAGGCCTCCTTGAAAATATCCTTGCTATAGATAAGCAGGTCTGCTCCCACATGTTCTGCTATTTGGCGGGCCATATCCATATTGCGATTGAAGGTTATTACAGCGGTGGCTGGTGTACTCCGTATAGGTGTGACCTCCTGTAATTTTTCGGATCCACCACACCTCCGATAATAATCATGGCAGAGCGCTGGATTCCCGCTTCTTTAACCTTTTGGGCAATTGTTTCCACGTTTCCGTAGATTACCTGTTCATCATCCCAGGATGCATGGTAAATTACAGCAACCGGAGTGTCTGAAGGACATTCCAGTTTTTCCATGATCTGCTCAATCTTCTGGGTCCCCAAAAAGATTGCCATCGTTTCACCATGTCTGGAAAGGGCAGGAATTTTATCTTCCCCCAGTGTTTTGCCTGCAGGCCGGGTTATTATAAGGGAATCGGAAACACCGTTTAATGTCAGCTGGGTGTTAAGAGCTGAAGCAACTGCAAACACGGAGGATACTCCCGGCACTCTTTCGACTTCAACATCATATTTTTTCAATTCTTCCATCTGTTCGATGATAGAACCATAAAGGGATGGATCTCCACTGTGCAGACGGACAACTTTCTTGCCTTCCTTGAGTGCATCCACCATCACTTTGGTAGTCTCTTCAAGGGTCATTCCATAGCTGTCTACCTTTTTGCCTTTTGAATATTCAAGCACTTCAGGATTTACCAGTGAACCGGCATACACCACAAGATCAGCTTCTTCCAGTTTCTCCTTACCAAATACGGTGATCAATTTGGCGTTTCCCGGACCGGCTCCAACAAAAGCGATTTTGTCATCCATTCATTCACCCCCCTTTTCTGCATAGAGAATACTGAAGTAATTACCTTTCCCGGGAATGTTCTCCTTGCCCTTTATAATCCTTTCCCGATCCAAAAACAGCCTTTCAGCAAATATGAAATTATCATATCCTTCTTCTGTCAGGTTGCGGATGATGTCCTGTGTGTGTTTTGCTTTCAGTACAATCTTTGATTTTTTATCAGAGCCATCAGAGACCTCAAAAGATGAATCGATTTCGGAATCGGTACGTGAGGCAAAAGAAGTAATTGAACTGATACCAGGCACTGTTGCAGTTTCAACATCCGGGTAGTATTTATGCATGACTCTCTTCAAATGTGTAAATGTTGAGAAAAAGTTAGGATCACCAATCAGACCGAATACAACGGTTCCATTTCTTGCTTCATTGGCAATGATGTCAGCATTCTTTTTCCATATTTCGTTTAGCACATCATAATCACGCAACATCGGGAAATCCAGTATTTCCGAATCAGTATATGGTTTAACCAGTTCCTCTGCCATTTTGCCAGGCACATATACCTTGTCACTGTCCTTAAGGGCATTTACAGCTTTAAGCGTGAGAAGATCCGGGTCACCCGGTCCAAGTCCTACTCCTATCAACATTTTTTATCACCTTGAATGTTACTGTATTTTCCGGATATCATGTACACGGGATTTTCTGGTTTAAACATAGTTTCCCCGGTAATTGGATATCCTCTTGATATTGATATATTAGTAATAGTGTCAAAAATTCCAAGTTCTTTCATTTGGTTCATTACAGAAACCACAGTTTCAATCCTTACTGCATTGACGATGATGCTTCCTGCTTTATGTTTTACAAGAGATTTGAGAATAGCATCAATATTCTTTGTACCGCCTACAAAGGCACAATCAATTTTTTCTTCGGGAGGAATTTGTTCTAGAATTTCCGATGATTCGCCGTGTATGAGCTTTACACGATCGAGTCCGAAATTTTTGAAATTCTTTTCTGCAACTTCAATGGCTTCCTGACGCGCATCAATGGCAGTGAATTTTATATTCCTTGCCAACTTTGAAGCAGCAATGGAAACTGCACCTGTACCACATCCTATATCATAAAAGGTGCATCCTTCACTCAAGTCAAGTTTAGATAATGATACAGCTATTATTTCGGGTTTCGTAGGCCCGCCGCTTATATGTAGTAGCTCAGACATTGTTCTCCCAAGTAAAGTTTATTGGAATTGATTGGATATTGTACCTATACAATATCACTAGCTACATAAAAGGTTGTTGTAAATGGAAAGAGATGGTATTCCCAAAAGTGTACTTGTTCTGGGTACGGCCTCGCATGTAGGCAAGAGTGCGATCGTCACCGGCCTTTGCAGGATATTTTCCCGCAAATACAGGGTTGCCCCGTTTAAGGCACAGAACATGAGCCTGAATTCGTGGATCACAACGGATGGCAAGGAAATAGGAATCGCACAGGCAATACAGGCAATGGCTGCAGGTGTTGAACCCACAGCTGAGATGAACCCCGTGCTTCTGAAACCAAAAGGTGACAGGGTTTCACAGGTCATACTTATGGGCAAACCTTATGCCGACAAAAGCGCTGGTGCCTACTACGATTCAATAGAGGAAACTCATGGCGTACTTCGCCAGGCCCTTGAAACACTGGGAAACGATTATGAAGTAATCGTAATGGAAGGCGCAGGCGGAGCAGCTGAAATAAATCTTTATGAAAGGGATATTGTAAACCTGGGTACTGCAAGGATCACCAATGCGCCAATAATACTTGTAGGGGACATCGAAAGAGGTGGGGTCTTTGCAAGTCTTTATGGTACTATCCAGCTTCTGCCTGAAGATGTCAGGCAAAATGTCAGGGGAATGATAATTAATAAATTTAGGGGAGATCCCGCCATCCTTCAGGCTGGTGTAGAAGAACTGGAACAAATAACTGGCATTCCTGTACTGGGAGTCATGCCCTATTCAAAACTTGGAATCCCTTCCGAGGATTCGGTATCTATCGGGGATAAGTCATCCCCATCAGGAATGTATGATGTCGATGTGGCTGTTATCCGGCTTCCCAGAATCTCCAATTTTACAGATTTTGAACCCTTGGAGCGCCTGGTAAATATACGCTATGTGGATCTGGATGATGAATTAGGCACGCCTGATGCAGTGATCATTCCCGGTACCAAGAACACCATAAGTGATTTGCAGGATTTGCTTGATAGCGGTATGGCTGAAAAGATCAAATCGCTGTACGGGAAAGTACCTATACTGGGCATTTGTGGCGGCTACCAGATGCTGGGTAAACAAATAGAAGATGCAGCGATAGAGGGCGAAGCAAATGCGATCTATGAAGGACTTGGCCTGCTGGACATTCACACCATATTTGATGCATACAAGAAAAAAACCGTTCAGGTAACCAAGAAAGTAAACCGGGCAAGTCCCCTTTTTGATTCAATAAAAGGTGAAACCATAGGTGGTTATGAAATCCACATGGGAGATACTGGTTCAACTGCTCCTGTATTTGGTGACGATGGCTGTGTGGATGAAAGCGGAATGGTAGTGGGAACCTATCTACATGGTTTGTTTTCCAATGCCAACATAAGGAAAGCCTTTGTATCCTATCTTCTGGAGAAAAAGGGAATCGAGTACAATGAAGAAGACCTCGAAGATGATCCCTATGAAGAATTAGCACAGTTGATGGAAGAGTACCTGGATATCGGGAAAGTATATTCCATCCTGGGCCTGAAAGAGAATTGAAGGTGGATATACAAAGTAGCTTTTGGTTTGCCATCTTCTTTTTTTTGGATTTGTCTATGAAAAGCGGCTGCAATATCCAAAATTATCTAATATGAAATTATTAAATAGATTAAATGCCACTTTCTTCCAGAGAGAGTGAGATCGGATGGATATACTCGATATATATGAAGATGTACAAAAGGAAGTGCAGGCTATCTATAGGTCAAGATTGCAGGCACAAATGCTTTTGTCGCTCTATGTGGATAACAACACACTGGCCAGACTGCGTGAAGTGACAGGAAGTACTTCACAGGCCTTGCTGCCAAAGATAAGAATTCTTGAATCCAACAAGTTGATCGAAAGTGTGGAACATGAATACAGGCTAACACCCCTGGGTAAAATTGTAGCCTCCAGAGTTGCAGATTCTGTCATGACCATGGGTACTGTATTGGAACATAAAGAATTCTGGCAGTCCCATTACATGGAGGCTATACCACAACCCCTACTCGAGTCCATAGGCCATCTTTATGATTCGAAAATCGTCAGTGATACGAATGTGGAAATTTTCAATGTGTACCACCACTTTCTGGATATGATTAAAAAAGCAGGTCATATATATGGAGTAACTGCGATTATGAGTTCGGGACATGCTGAGATTCTTGGGAACAGAATACAGGAAGGCATCCCTGTAAAATTAATAGTCACAAAAAGTGTGGTTGAAGAATTAAGACAACAACCCTACATTGAGGAAATTCACCAGCTTCAAAAATTGCCCAATTTCCGGATTTTCATGGTCGATAATGATATAAATCTCGGATTTACTGTCACTGATAAATGTCTTTCCCTGGGTTTGTACAAGAATGATGGAGTTACATATGATACTACAACAGACCTTTTCAGTTATGATGAAACTGCCATCAAATGGGGTGAAAATTTGTTTGAGTACTATCTGGATGATGCAGTTGAATTGGATTTGATCTAACTGTATTATCTTTGTCGTATGGGTCCATCGATAGGATCCCTACATTCAGCTTTTTTTTTAAGCAGAGTCTGCTGTACCTTTGTTTCAAGTTCACAGGGATGGATTGGTTTTTTCAGGTACTCATCTGCCCCGGCCTGCAGTCCTTTTTTAATGTCAGAACTATCAAAAAGTGCCGAGTACATGAAAACAGGGATGTTTTTTGTAGAGCAATTCTGCTTAATTTCCCTGCACAACTCATAACCATTCATCTGAGACATCATCACATCAAGTATAATTAGATCAGGATGTTCTGTTTTTGCGAGCTTAAGTCCCTCTATCGGAGAAGAGGATGATATTGTCTTGAAATTTTCAAGAAAAATTTCCAGTAATTCGATTATGTCAGGTTCGTCATCGATTATCAAAATTCTGGGATCTTCTTTTAGCATGTTCTCTACACACCTGTTGTTTTTGAAGGGACCTCCGGAAGATTACATAATGTAAATCTCCCGGATGAACTTTGACCTCTAATATACAATATAAGCTGAGAACTATACATATATTATTATGACTAAGATTAATCGGATCGATTAATATTAAGAGCCACAACTAACGTTTACCCCTATTATAAACATTACATGCATGAGTGAATTTAAATATCCTGCATCCGAGGTGAACCTAGATGGTACAGTTGTCAAAAGAATTCTTGATTTCCTTACCTACAGTTCTGTTTATCTTTCGATAGCCGGAGCTGTAATGGCATACATGGCCTGTCAGTTACAGGGATTTGCCCTATCCTGGCAGACGATGGCTATAATGTTTTTTGTCACATATTCTGTATATAATATTGATCGTAAAGCAGACGAGGATGAAGATTCCATAAACCACTCAGAACGTTATTCCTTTACCAAGAAATATGAAAAGTTCTTGTTCCTATCTTCAATTCTTGCTTATCTTTTTGCTTTCCTGCTTGCTTATCCCTACGGATATAAAGCTCTTCTTGTTACTGCTATACCTCTTGTCAGTGGTTTGCTTTACAGTTTTGCATGGCTTCCTTCAGGTTTTCGTTATCGTAGGCTCAAGGAAATCCCATCTGTAAAAAACCTGGTAATAGCAATGGCATGGGCATCAACTCCTGCCTTTCTCCCTTCACTGGTATATGGACAGCAAATGGGAGACCTGGTCTTTGTAACGTTTATTTACTTTTTTTCCCTGGTATTTGTCAATACTGTTATTTTTGATATGAGAGACATCGAAGGTGACAGTATTTCAGGAATTGACACTATTCCTGTACTGCTTGGTGCAGAAAAAACCCGCATATTATTAATCTGCCTGACACTTACAGCAGGTTATTTCATGATAAATACTGGTATGCAACAGTTGGGCACTGCCTCTTTGTTAGTACTGGCAGCAGGCGTTATTTATGCACTCTGCTACGTTATTTTCTTTGGGAAGATTGAAGAAAATAATTCCCTGTGCGACCTGATGGCAGATGGCCAGTTTATAATACTGGGAGGACTGTTGATAGTTGCAACAAGTATGGGTGTAGCTGCTTAAAGATCATTTTGCGGGGGGAGGGTGAACTTGAAAGTGCTGCCCCTTCCCACTTCACTTTCAACCCATATCTGACCTCCGTGCATCTCTACAATATTCCTCACCAGAGCCAATCCCAGACCCGTGCCCTGATATTGCCTGTTGGAATCAGAATCAATTTGTCTGAAGGGTTCGAAAAGTTTGTCCTGTTCTTCTGGAGGAATACCAATCCCGCTATCAGACACACTAATAGTGATATCTTTATCCCCGTAATCAATGTCAATTGCAATCTTTCCTTTTTCAGGTGTGAACTTGATTGCATTGCTAAGTAAATTATATAGCACCTGTTTGATCTTCAGCTTGTCCGCATAAACAGGATACTCCAAACTAGTATCTATAGCCAAAATTAGCTGTTTCTTTTTGACAAGAGGTTGCAGTGTATTTTTCAATCCGGAAATTATTTCTTCGAGTCCGAATTGTTCAGGTTTTAACTCCATTTTTCCAGCTTCAATTTTGGAAAGATCCAGTATATCATTGATGATTTCAAGAAGATGTCTCCCACTGGTGTTTATGTTATTAGTATATTTCTTTTGCTTTTCATTTAGTTTTCCGAACGCCCCTTCTAACAGCACATCTGAGAAACCGATTATAGAGTTTAGGGGTGTGCGCAATTCATGGCTCATATTAGCCAGAAACTGGCTCTTGGTCTGGTTTGCCGCCTCTGCCATCATTTTTGCTTCTATAATTGCTTTTTCAGCTTCCTTCCTTTCGGTGATGTCAAGAATGATTCCCTGCAGATATTTTATGTTACCTTTTGTATCTCTCTTAATGAGTGTCCTTTCATCAACCCATCTGATCTCCCCGGATTTGGTGGTTACACGATACTCCTGTGAGAAATCATTCTGTCCTTCTGCCATCTGTTTATCAAGATTTTTCTGAACCCTGCCGAGGTCTTGAGGATGTACTATATCGCCATACCATAAATATCCTGAATTAAAATCTTCTGCGGAATATCCCAGCAAATTGATGTTAGTGGATACAAGCTCTACCGGCCAGCTGGGTGTAGCTTTCCATTTGAAAATAATCACAGGACTGCTGTCCATAACTTCTCTCATTTCCTGGATCGAAGCATTTGATTTCTCAAGGGCATCAAGTATGCTGTTTAACCCTTCCGGAATTTTCCGGAAATCAATGTCTACATCTGTATTTGCCCGTGTGTCCAGTTTCCCTTCGATTGCTTCATCCGATATCGTATCGAAATTGCCAACTATTCGTTTTATTGGCTTTGTAATGGAGCGGGCTATTAATAATGCTCCTCCTCCCATGAAACAAATTGCTATAAAGGAAATGCCTGCAAGTTGTTTTTGGAGTGTGGTCACTCCTGCAAGCATTTCTTCTTTAGGGACAATAAGCAAAAATGAGAAATCGCCTGTTTCTACAGGTTCATAGAAAATAGTTACTTCTTTTCCGGTAATCGGATCAAGGGTATTGATATGGCCACTTCGTCCCAAAAATACGTCGACTCTCAATTTCCGTATGTTTGGTATGTCAAATGAGTTCAATGATTTCTGGCCAATCCATTCCTTTTCGGTGGGGTGGGACATTAGAATTCCTGTCCTGCTCACCACAGTAGCATAACCGGTATCGAATATTTCTATATCACTGACAATATCATCAATATAATTCAAAGAAACATCCACACCACCGATTCCCTGAAAATTCCCTTCCTTCATTATTGGTGAGACAAAACTGACAATCAATGCTCCTTCGTACAGGTAAGGTTTGGTAACTACGTCTTTTTCCAGCTTTTTGGGCAACTGGTAGTAGGAGGAAGTCTGGTAATCTACAAGTGGATCGAGTTTCACCTCGCCCCCAATTCTATTCCAGTACGGAATGAACCTGCCGGTTGCATCATGGCCGGTTGTGTTTACATAACTACTATCCATCCCGTCGAAGGCATTTGGTTCAAAACAGACGTAGCTACCTATCAAATCGGGATTATCCCGCAGTATTTGTTCCAGCATGGCATTGGTTTCAGTCCGGTTCCTTGTATCGTATCTTTCCAGGCTGCTTGCAAGGGTACGTGCAATGGACATACTTGATTGCATATCCGTATTGAACTGACTGGCATAGGTTTCTGCAGTCCTGGCCGATTTATCGTATGCGAGGTCCCTTTCCTGATCCGTAACTGTAGAAGTGATAGCCATCGTGGTAGCCAGTAAAATAATTATAGTTCCAATTGTAATCAGAAATAGCAGTTTGGTTTCAAGATTTATGTTTTTCCACTTTATCCTAAATACCCCTTCCACACAATTAATAAAATAGTTTCAATGTTTTTTATTTGATATATATTGATATATGTTCTATTTAGTATTATTTGACGTTCATAGTTATGTGGCTTCTACAAAAGGTTTACAGCCAGGTCTTCTTTTTGAAATAATACAGCATAATCACAGATATAGTGGCCATAAAGATCATAACTGCAGGATAACCCCATTCCCATTTCAATTCGGGCATGTACTCGAAGTTCATTCCATAGATGCCTGCAATAAAAGTGAGAGGGATAAAAATGGTAGCAATGATTGTCAATACTTTCATCACTTCATTCATCCGGTTACTAACCGTTGAAATATAAAGGTCCTGCATACCGGATAACATTTCCCTGTAGGTTTCCACGGTTTCGATGACCTGGATTGAGTGGTCGTAAAGGTCACGCAAATATATGCCAGTACTTTCCCTGATTAAACCGGATTCATCACGTTGCAGGGATACAATTATTTCCCTGAGTGGCCAGAGGGACCTGCGTAAAATGATCATTTCCCTTTTAAGCTCATGGATACTTTGCAAGGTTGCAGGAGCAGGCTCTTTTATTAGTTCGTCTTCCAGCCTCTCAATTTCTTCCCCGATATCTTCCAGAAGCAGGTAATAATTATCCACAATAGAATCCAGGAGGGAATAGGTAAGGTAATCTATACCCCTTTTCCGAATGTTACCTGCAGGTCTTTCCATTCTCTGTCTGATCTGCTTGAATAAATCAGTACCCATTTCCTGAAATGAGAGAATAAAGTTATTTCCCAGTATTATGCTTATCTGGTCTGAGTTGACTGCGTTTTCCAGACGTTCGTAAAACAGAGTCCTTATTGTAACATAGATATAATCGTCATATGATTCGGTTTTGGGCCGCTGATTGGTATTCAGAATATCTTCCAGCACAAGGGGGTGAACCCCAAAAATTTTCCCAATACTTTCAATTAATTCTGTTTGGTGCAAACCATCTACATTGATCCATATTTTCCTTTCTTCTGTAAATTTAAGATTTTTAATTATGTCGATGACCGGATTAACATGTACTTCCAGATATTTTTCATTGTACTCCACCACTGTCAGTTTAGGTTCTTCCACCTTTTTATCCCCAACATGGATCAATGTGCCGGGGTCCATTCCTGCCTTTACGGAGAATTCAGAATTATAATCTCTCACTCATTGCTCCTCTCTTTATTATTCGTTTTATTGTATTTTTATTTTGGGTGTTGCCTGATGGGAGTTATATTTTTATACCATGAAATACCTGTACATAATTGTACAACTTGATACATTCATGTATGGTGATTATATGCAACGGTGCCTGCAAAAAATAGTAAACGGAGAAGACCTGAATGCTACTGAAGCAAAGAAAACTCTGAAATATATCCTACAGGAGGCAACGGATGCCCAGATAGGAGCTTTTCTCGGGGCTTTGAGCGTCAAAGGGGAAAGTGTGGAAGAAATAAGTGGTTTTGTAGAAGGAATGCTTGATGAAGCTGTCATAATAAAACCAGCAATTGCCGGACCACTTGTGGATATTGTGGGGACGGGCGGGGATCGTCATAATACAATCAACATTTCCACCTCCGCAGCCATTATAGCTGCAGCTGCCGGTGTGCCAATCGCAAAGCACGGAAACCGTGCCGTGACGTCTCTTTCGGGAAGTGCCGATGTGCTTGAATCTCTCGGTGTTGACCTGAACTGCTCACCGGCAGAAGTGAAAAGATGTATGGAGTCTGTGGGAATCGGTTTTCTCTTTGCGCCATATTTCCATCCTGCCATGAAAAGGGTTGCGCCGATCAGGAAAGAACTTGGATTCCGGTCAATCTTTAATCTGCTGGGCCCTCTCTCAAACCCAACGCTCGCTTCCAGGCAGGTTGTCGGTGTATATGATAAAGCTCTTTGCAAACCCTTTGCGCAGGTCCTCAGTAAACTTGGCAAAGAAAGAGTACTGGTGGTTCATGGTGACGGGATGGATGAAATATCCACCCTCTCGGAAACCTATGTAGCAGAACTAAAGGACGGAGTAATCACTACCTATGAAATAAAACCCGAAGACCTTGGATTTAAAAGGGCAACTGCACCTGATATTGTAGGTGGGACTCCTGAAGAGAATGCAAAGGACATAAGGTATATCCTGGAGGGGGAAAAAGGGCCCAAAAGGGATATAGTGGTGGCTAATGCTGCCGCTGCCATCTATGTTGCAGACAAAGCCTCGACTCTCAATGAAGCCGCAAGAATTGCTGAAAAGGTAATCGACAATGGCAAAGCTCTTGAAAAACTCGAAGAACTTGCACAATTCACAAATTCCAGGGGATCAAATGCAACCTGCCATAAGGGTGAAAATCTGCGGAATGAAGTCTGTGGATGATATAGGTATTGCAGCAAAGTGTGGTGCTGATGCAGTAGGCTTTATAACAGAAGTGCCGGTGGATACGCCTCGCAATCTGAATCTGGAATTAAGCACTGAGCTCATAAAAGCCACTCCCCCCTTTGTCACCACGGTTATGGTAATAATGCCAGAATCGATTGAACATGCTAAAAAACTTGTAAGTAATGCAAGACCGGACATGGTGCAGGTACATTCCACTGCTGACAAGGAATTACTCACTGCACTGCGGGCAACGCATGTCCGGATAATCCAGAAATTTTCGATTTCTGATAAGACAAAGGTCCAGGAAACGATTAAAATCATCAATGAACTTGCAGAATATAACCTGCTTGATGCCGTAATCCTGGATACTGCCTGTAGCAGCGGCGGAGGTAGTGGCCTGACCCATGACTGGAATATAAGCAGCGAAGTGGCAAAGAACATCCCTGTCCCGTTGATTGTGGCAGGAGGCCTTAACCCACAAAATGTGGACGAATGTGTGAACATTGTATCCCCCTATGGAGTGGATGTTTCCTCCGGGGTTGAAGTGAAAGGTAAAAAAGATTTGGATCTTGTTTGTGATTTTATAGGAGCTGTGAGGTGTAGTAATTGATGGAATTTGATATTGGAAAGGATGAGTTCATTTCACTTGTAAATAAGGAAGTCAATCCGGCCCTTGTACAGCTGGTAGCCGAGGTGGAAACGTCCCTTTCCCCACTTGACCTCTATACTCTTCTGGAAAATCATTTTGATTACTCCTATATTCTGGAATCTGTAGAAAAAGAGAGCAGGCACGCACGTTTCTCTTTTGTAGGTGCAGACCCCCTTGCCTTACTTTCCGTAAAAGGCAGACGTGTTTGCCTGACAATGTCACATGAATCAGCCCTGACAGATTTGATGGAAAAAAGACTGGGAAATGTCTGCGATTCTCTTGAATCCAAATCCTGTCATTTTGAAGGAATCATAAAAACCGGATATGAAGTTTTAGATGCCCTCAGGAAAGTATTCGTGACCGATGAGTCACTGCCCCTTCTCAATGCAAATCGATTTGACAGGCAGACTTTCCTGGGTGGAGCAATGGGATATGCCGGATATGACATTATCTATGACTGCTGGTTGAAACAGGAAATTCCAAAAGGCGCAGAGGAACCGGACATGCAGTTTATGTTCACTACAAGTACCTTTGTTTTTGATCATCTTGAAAAGAGGACTTATTACGTGAAAACTCCACTTGCAAATTCCTCAAATGCAGCGCAGGTCTATAATGATGTACTCGAAGAAGCCCGCAGCATGCAGGTAGTACTTAATCGGTCATCATTGATCAAGGAAAATGAATCAGCGGGAGGTGCGAAGAATGAAAATATTTCCTGCACAATGGGCCGGACAGAATATGAAGATGCAGTAAGCAAGGCAAAGGAACATATCCTGGATGGGGATATTTTCCAGGTAGTCCTTTCAAGACGTTATGAATTACCCTACCACAATAGTCCTCTTTACCTATACAGGAAACTACGCTCGATTAATCCGAGTCCTTACATGTATCTACTTTCGTTTAAGGATATGGCTGTGGTGGGTGCGAGTCCCGAAACCCTGATGACTGTGGATAATGGGCGTGTGATCACCAATCCTATCGCAGGGACATGCCCCAGGGGTGAAAACGAAAATGAAGATTGTAGCTATGCCGAAACAATGCTACAGGACGAAAAAGAAAGGGCAGAACATGTGATGCTTGTTGATCTGTCCCGCAACGATGTACGCATGGTCTGTGAAGGTGGTTCTGTAAAAGTATCCGATTTTATGAAAGTGGTACGTTACTCTCATGTACAGCATATCGAAAGTACAGTGGAAGGTAAATTAAGACCCAAATGCGACCAGTTCGATGCCATCAAGGCACTTCTTCCTGCAGGAACCCTTTCCGGTGCGCCCAAGATACGGGCAATGGAAATCATTAGACAACTTGAAGGAGTCGGCAGGGGTGTCTACGGAGGAGGGATCGGTTACTTTTCCTGGAACGGGGATGCAGACTTTGCAATTGCAATACGTACGGTTGTTATGAAAAAGGGATATGCAATGATACAGGCAGGTGCCGGTATAGTTGCAGATTCAGTACCTTCAAAAGAATACGAGGAAACTGAGCGCAAAATGGCTGCAATGCTCAAAGCGGTAAGAGGGGAATGATATGAAAGTACTGTTTGTCAATAACCGGGATTCCTTTGTATGGAACCTGGTGGATGCCTTTTCCGTATTGGGTGTTGAAACCGTAGTTGTTCCAAATACAGTGGAAATGGAAGAGGTCAGAAATATAAAACCAGACGCCATTGTCATATCACCCGGCCCGGGCATTCCTGAAAGGGCTGAGGATATCGGCAACTGCCTCCAGATTATTAAGGAATACGGTCCAAATACCCCTATACTGGGAGTTTGCCTTGGTCACCAGGCTATAAATCGGGCATACGGAGGCAGTACGGGCAGATGTGCAAATGGCCCCGTCCACGGCAAGGCTTCATCAATAATTCACAGTGATTCGCTTCTTTTTACGGGATTATCCGATCCTTTTGAAGGAGGAAGATATCATTCACTGGAAGTTAAAGAACTTGCCCCTTCCCTGGAATCCATTGCCCATACAGAAGATGGCTCAATAATGGCGATTAAACATAAAGATTATCCTATCTATGGCATCCAGTTCCATCCTGAATCGGTACTGATGAAGGATGGTTTGAAAATTATTGAAAATTTTCTGGCTCTGAGCATACAGGAGGATTAATCCTTAATAATAGAGGCAATTGTATTCGGGACATATGTTTATTGCTTTAACCGGCACCCCAGGATGCGGGAAAACATCTATATCCGGGCTGCTTGAGAATGAATATGGGTATCGAGTGGTTCATTTAAATGAACTCATAAAATCCGAGAATCTTTTCATAGAAGAAGATGAGCAACGGGACTGTATGGTTACTGACCTTGATGTGGTACAAAAGCGACTGTCAGTTATAGAAGAATCTGAAAATCCTGTAATTATTGACAGCCACATGGCCCATCTGATTGCAGATGTTTCCATCGTCCTACGTACGGCTCCCGACGAACTCAAAAAAAGGCTTGGGAAAAGGGGATATAAACCTGCAAAAGTGGATGAGAATATAGAAGCAGAATGCCTTGATGTTATACTTGTAGAGTCGGTTGAGAACTGTGAAATGGTATTTGAAATTGGTACCTCAGGCCGGAGTATAAGTAAAGTTGCCGGGGATGTAAAAGAGATAATCGATGGCATATCCTCAGGACATCCGCCCCTTGATAAATTCAAACCCGGTGCTTTTGATTGGAGCGGGGAAATATTCTGATTACTTTTTCTTTTCCGGGTGTATTTCCTGATCCGGTGTTACGCCGTAATATCTGGTCCTTGCTTTTCCCCATATGCAACCTTCCTTGCCAAATATCTTGAGTTCAAGATTCTGGATTGCCTTACAGATAGGGTTTCCAGCCCTTGCTCCCCTGCATACAATACAATATTTTTCACAAAATACCGGTGCTTTATCAGTCATTAGATGCCCCCTGCATATTCCTTACACTATATAATATTCAACGGAGGTACTATAAAAAATTAAGGACGGGGGTTGTCAGAAAGTTTGATCGCTTCCGGAGACATGCTTTAATCTCCTGACACCATCAATCTCTTCAATAACTTCTTTAACTGATTCGGGGACTAGTTGTTCCCATTTTTCACCGGCAATCATCTTTTCACGGATTTGGGTGCCTGAATACTTGTCCCGATGATACATGGGAGGTTGCTTTGTTTCTATGCCTGCTTCTTCGAAAAGCTCGAGGATTAAAGGATTATTGGAATAGACTATGTCAAAAGGAGGTGTCCGTGCGGTGACATAGGAAACCCAAATTGCGTTTTGCTGGATGTCATCTATGGGAACCGCATAATGCTTGATGTCCGTATCTGCAAGAGAATGACGAATCATCATTATGCGTTCACCGGCAGTAAAGGGATTCGGTGTTTCGTGGCTTCTTTGAGCGCTTCCGACACCAATTACGAGTTCATCAATATCTTTTCCAATCGTTTTTATGACCGAATAGTGGCCTTTGTGGAATGGCTGGAAGCGCCCTATATAGAATGCCCTTTTTAGATGCATGTTTTATCTGATGCCACATTCATCGAAGCTGAACTTCTCGCAAACTTCAAGATAATGTTGTGAATTGTTGCTGTGTTTCATGGTTGCCAGTTTCTTGACAAGGTCCATTCCAGGTTTTGGATCTTCCATAATCTCAAGCTCGTCTTCAGCCATCTTGAAGTATTTTTCACCTTCATCTGTACGGATCAGGATACTGTTCCATCCGTCCGGTGCACCTACAGAACCTATTGATATATCTGCTGAAACTGATGTGTAATCACAGCAGTGGTGGCAGGGGTTTCTGGCATGCGGACCAACCTGTGGGATCTTGACACTGTGACTTTCGCCATCCTTTGTATATGCCCAGAACTTACCCTTTGCGAAATCGAATTTTGCAACATCTTCAGGATTGAGTTCCATTATCTCTTTTATGATTTTTTCGGACATTACATCATGATAAAAACTTTCCATACAAAGAAGCCCTATAATAACCACGATCTTGTCATTGACATTTTCGGATATTAGACGTGCACCGTGAGCCTGGCAGGGTACGCCGATTACACCTATTTTATCATATTGTTCGAAGGGGTCCCTCAGAGCGGAGAGTACGGAATCATATGTGTATTTAGTACCTTTGGCTCTCTTGATTTGTTCTGGATCGGTGAAAACTTCCAGTTCGGTTTCCCAGTTGTCATTGCGGGTAATTCCCACAAAGCAGTCTACTTCTCCCAATTCAAGAAGCTTGCTTGCAATTGCAGTTGTTGCACCACCGTCCTGTCCTTCGATGTCACTTTTTGCACCAAAGAAACTCCTGACATTTGCGAATTCGTCCTCAACATAACCATCCACTACAGGACAGATGCGCCCACAGGTATAGCAACCTTCACAGACATTTGGGGCAGCACCTTTGGCGTAAAGCTCCAAATTGTCCGGGTCTCTTACTTCGGCCCTTTTGTTCATGACGATGGCACCGGCAGGACATGCTGAAACACATGCCCCGCAAGCGGTACAGACGTCATAATCAATGACCTCTAGTATCTTCGGATGAACCATCAGTTTCCTCCGATGATCTCCTTACCGATGAGTTTGATTGCTTTTTCTTTGTTAGGTCCAAGAGGTGAGCCGGCAACAATCTGGGTTACACCAATGTCCTTCAGGTCATTGATCCTTTGCTTACAGTCCTCGGGGGTTCCGCAGATACAGAAAGCATCCATCATTTCATCAGTTACAAGGTCACCCATAAGTGCTCCGAAGTCGCCCTTGGAGATTGCAGCTCCTATGTCTTTCTTGGCTGCAGGGTCAATTCCATGGCGTTCAAGCACCATGTCGGGAGAACCTGCAACGATGAAGGCAACAACGACTTTCGCAGCGTTCTTGGCTTTTGCTGCATCTTTGTCGATAGAGAAGCATGCATAAGCTGCTACATCGATCTCATCCATGCTGCGGCCTGCTTTGTCAGCACCTGCTTTTATTTTTTCCATTGCGACTTCAAAGTCCCTTGGATGGGATGCATTGATCAGTACACCGTCTGCGACCTGGCCTGCAAGTTCAAGCATTTTCGGACCCTGTGCACCCATGTAGATAGGTACATCACCGGTCTTGAATGCCATCTTCGCGCCGCCGAATTTGATCATGTCACCGTCCATTTCAACCTTTTCGCCTCCCAAAAAGCCACGCAGGGCTTCAATGGATTCCTTGGTTGTGGTCAATGGTTTATCCCATGGGATTCCCATTGCATCAAAGGTAGCCTTGTCTCCGGGTCCCAGACCGAGGATTGCACGGCCACCGGATATCTCGTTGATAGAACCAATGCTGGATGCAGTAATGGCTGCATTTCTGGTGTATGGGTTTGTCACACCTGTTCCGAGTTTTATGCTGTTGGTGTTTATAGCCAACACTGCAAGGGTGGTATAAACATCACGATTGTTGTAGTGATCTGTAACCCAAACATTGTCAAATCCCTGTTGTTCAGCAAGCTTTGCATAGTGGGCGATTTTGAGAACTGGGTCTCCTGGTACGAACTCTATTCCAAATGACATTTGAATCCTCCTATTATTCAATATTTTGATGCTATTGAGGATTGCATACATATATTAAAACCTTATTGATTTTGAACGGCATTTTCCTTTTTGCCTATATATTAGTAATCTTCCAGACTCATTTCGAATTGCAAGGATATGATACAGGCTGCTATATTTTCCCCGTCACCGATATGCATAAATAATCATCTCTCCTCTTTTATTATGCAAATAAATACAAGGAGTTAAATCTATGGGAGTTCAAAAAGTAGGTGAAAAATACATTTGTAATATCTGTGGCAATGAAGTTGAAGTCACTGAAGTTGGCGGCGGAGTACTTATTTGCTGCGGGGAAGAAATGGAACTCATGGAGTAATCATCCTGTTTATGTATATTTCTGAATCAATAAGGGAGTGAATCAATAATGAAATGTTTTGAGTGTGCAAAAGAAAATAAAACTACTGACACTGTCGGCATATGCATCATATGTGGCAGAGGTGTCTGTATGGACCATCTTGTAAGAGAAAAAATTCCCGTATTGGAAGGGGAATACGAAGTGAGGCTTAAGTGCATGGGTGATGCCTGTGAGTTAAAGAACATACAACCTCTACTCAAAATACTTTGCAAACCATGCCATGAGGCTTTGAAGGAAAACTTCTGAGGTGAGTACCATGATGAAATGTTATGACTGTGTTGAAGCAGGGAAAGATGTAGAAGCCGCTGCAGTATGTATTGTATGCGGAAAAGGGCTGTGTATGAATCATTCTAAAGAAGTAAAACTACAGGTTTCAGTGGGAAAACCACCCGAGGTCAAACGCCTTCATAAAGGGCTTCCTCACTTTATGTGTAACTATTGCTTCGACAATACATTAGAAGATTCTTTTGATTAAACCTATCGTAGGGATTAAGCAATGACAGAACATGAGAAAGTAGTACAGGATATC
Source organism: Methanohalophilus sp. RSK (assembly GCF_003722075.1). Classification (GTDB taxonomy): domain Archaea; phylum Halobacteriota; class Methanosarcinia; order Methanosarcinales; family Methanosarcinaceae; genus Methanohalophilus. The sequence continues at coordinate 290,527 of NZ_RDSK01000009.1, forward strand.
GAGGATAAAATGGGGTTTGCCCCGAATATTCTCCACACCCTGAAGGAAATAGATCCCAATTTCGTAAAGAAGTACAGAAGATGTCACGACAAACTGTTGTCAGACGGCGCCATACCTGCCAAGTACAAGATACTCATGGCACTAGCAGTCGTTGCCTCCAAACAGTGTGAGGCCTGTACAGTCTCCCAGATGAAGAGCGCTCTGAAAAATGGCGCCACAGCAGAGGAAATAATGGAAACGATGGAAGTGATCTCTATCACTTCAGGTGCACCTGCAGTTGCAGCATGCAGGGAAGCACTTAAGTTACTGCAGGAGTAAGGCAGCAAGGAGGCATACAAGCCTCCTTCTGATTAATATTGACGGGGGATTTCAGGAGGGGTGTGTAGTGAGAATTATAACCGTATTTATAATTTTTACATTAGTTTTTGCCTGTGCCGGGGTTGTAGCAGATGCATCTCCCACTGAAGCAGATACCTTATCGCATGAAGATTTTACTGCATATTCTACCTGCAACAGGTGCCATGCTATCACAACGAGCCAGTGGGAAGGCAGTATGCATTACCATGCTTTTGATGACCCTTTTTACCAGGAAGAACTAAATCTTGCAAGTAAAGAGTCTAATGGCTCTCTTGATGTTTTCTGTACACGCTGTCACATACCTGTCGGTGTGGTTTCAGGGCAGGTCCCCCCTATAGATAACCCAAATATAAGTGAAGAGGCTGATGAAGGGGTGGGCTGTGATTTTTGCCACAGTGTAAAGGAATCCTCTGAGATAGGCAACGGAGGTTATGTGGTGGCTCCTTCTGAGACCAAGTACGGCCCCTTTGATGATTCCGAATCTGCGTTCCATGAATCCCAGTACAGCGAATTCTATACAAAATCAGAGTATTGCGGAATGTGCCACCAGATCACCCACCCAACATCCGGTGTGGTGCTGGACGACACCTATCAGGCATGGAGTGAAAGTTCCTATGCTGAAGAAAAAGTCCAATGCCAGGATTGCCATATGACACCGGGAATTACTGAATTTGAGACAAATCCCGGGCGTGCTGGATCAGGTGCACCCAAAAGAGACCATATATCGGTGCACAATTTCGCAGGAGCCAATGTTTTTGTTACAGGGATACTGGGTGAGGATGATCATAAGGAAATGGCAATTGAAAGACTTCAGGAAGCGGCCACACTTGAAGTAAGCATTCCCGAAAATGCACAACCTGGTGAAGAAGTTGCCATTGAAGTGTCAATTACGAATTCCGGTGCAGGCCATAATTTGCCTACAGGACTTACTGAAGCCAGGCAAATGTGGACCCAGGTGGATGTAAAAGACAGCCAGGGACGCGAAATTTACAGTTCAGGAAATCTGGATGAGGATGGCAATATCGAAAATGGAATTATTTACTGGGCCGTATATTCCGATGCTGACGGCAATTCTACTCTAAAATTATGGGAAATTACAGATGTGATATATGATAACAGGATTGCACCTACATCTACCGCTACAGAGATTCATAATTTCACAATACCGACAGATGCAACAAATCCCATCATTGTGGATACGAAATTGCTCTACAGGTCTGCTCCCCAGTCACTTATAGATGAACTATTTGGAGGAGAGTATGATGTTCCGATTGTAGAGATGGAGTCCTTTAAAGGCGGAATAAACGGTGAGGTAGGATCTGAAGGGACACCCGGATTTGGTAGTGTTGTTGGTTTGATTGCATTATTAACAATTTATTTGTTTAGAAGGAAAATGTAAGGAGGAAGAATATGCCACCAGTTGTAGACAAAGATAAATGTATAGGAAGCGGAGAATGTGCTGAAGTATGTCCCACAGACGTTTTTGATCTGAAAGAAGATTCCAACGGGGATACAAAGTCAGTAGTTTCACGACCTGATGACTGCATAGAATGTGAACAGTGTGTGGATGCCTGTCCGGCTGATGCCATTGTACTTGAGTGAAAGGAGTGTGAGTTTATGTCCGACAAGGACATTGTGAGAATACTTGGTATATCGGGCAGTCCTCGCAAAAAGGCAACTGCCCGTGCCGTGCAATATGCACTGGATTATGCAAAGGAAAAATACAATGCTGAAGTGGAGTATTTTTCTGCAAGCGGGAAAGAATTGAAATTCTGTATCCATTGCGATCATTGCATAAGGACCAAACAGGGATGTATACACAAAGATGATATCTCAGACCTGTATGAGAAAATGTTGTGGGCGGATGCCTGGATAATAGGGACACCGGTATACCAGGGAAATGTCAGTGCACAGACCAAAACCATAATGGACAGGTGCAGGGCGGTTGTAGCGGCAAATCCCAAGGCATTCCAAAATAAAGTGGGTGCTGCACTGGCAGATGGAGGGGACCGTGTGGGAGGACAGGAGCCCGCCCTCCAGACCATATTGAATTTTTATGTAATCAGTGAAATGTTCCCTGTTGCCGGAGGCTCCTTCGGGTCAAATCTGGGAGGTACGCTGTGGTCCAAGGATAAAGGGGCAGAAGGAATAGATGAAGATGAGGAAGGCCTACGCAGTCTGCGCCGTACAATGAAAAAACTTATTGAGACATCCAGGCAAATGAAAAAACTGGAACAATAAAGGAGAGCATAGATTGCAATTTGATGCAAAGCTTATGGAAACTATTCCCAGAACGGAAGACGTGCTAAGTTTCCTATTTCCCCGGCCAGATGGTTTTGAGTATCTGGCAGGCCAGTACATCATGGTAGAACTGGAAATCAACGGCAATAAGGTACGCAAACCCTTTACCATCTCAAGTGCCCCCTCCAATAAGGAATATATAGAATTTACCAAGAAATTGACCGGCCATGAATTTTCCAATGCACTGGCTTTACTTCAGCCGGGTGACACGATAGGCATTGAAGGCCCTTTCGGTAAAATGACCTATTCAGGAGAATATGACAAAATTGCCCTTATTAGCGGTGGTATTGGCATTACTCCGATGATTAGTATATTGCATTATTGCACAGATAAGGGAATGGATACAGATATTGTAATGATATCCAGTAACAAAACAGAGCAGGATATTGCCTTTAGAGATGAACTGGAAATTATGCAAAAACACAATCCTAATCTGAAAGTTGTACATACCTTAACCAGGGCTTCCAATGATTGGGCAGGTTGCAGAGAGCGTGTCTGTGAAAGCATGATATTGCGTGAGATTCCGGATTACAGAGACCGTATGTTCTACTTATGTGGCCCGCCACCAATGGTGAAGGCTGTCAGGGAAATACTATATGAAATGGACATCGATAAAACAAAAGTAAAATATGAACTATTTACGGGTTATTAACTTACAGGAGTGATACTATGAAAAGAATCGCATGGGGAATTACAGGCTCAGGTGACCTTATAAAAGAGACATATGACATAATGGTAGACATAAAGAAAAAAACCGATATTGAGTTTATGGTATTTCTTTCAAGAGAAGGGGAAACTGTAATGAAATGGTATCGCATGTGGGATGATATTCAAAAGGATTTCCCTAACTTCAAAGCAGATGCGGGACCAAACTCGCCTTTTATTGCCGGCCCACTGCAGGTTGGCCATTATGATGCTTTAATAATCGCACCGGCTACAGCCAATTCTGTTGCCAAGATAGCGCACGGTATTGCCGATACTCTTGTAACAAATGTGGTGGCCCAGACAGCAAAAGGACAGACCCCAATTTATGTCCTGCCTGTAGATCAGGTACGGGGTGAGGTTACCACCTATGCACCCAGTGGAAGAGAAATGAAATTGAAGATGCGGGACATTGATGTTACCAATTCAGAAAAACTGGCTGAAATGGAAAACATGCACATATTGACAAAACCTGATGATATTTATGAACTGGTGAATATAGAACCAAAAGGGGACTAATAATAAACATCCCCTTCTCTTTTTTCAAGTTCATCCGGATTTTTTTCTTCCAGGATTTGCATATTCCTAAATACGGCATACGCTGCCAGAATACTGTCCAGAGCGTCTCCTTGAGCGTTTGAAATACATATATCTTTTATTTCATCATCAAGCAGAATATTGAATTCTTCTAACTTATCCACAATCATTTTCCTGTTAATTTTTCTGTCACTCTTTTTTCCTTTATACGGCACATATAGACCCTTTTCTTTAAGAGTGCAGGCCGGACATATCTCAATTACCCAGGGTTTTTCAGGATGCGGGGGTTGCATAGGAAGAATACAGGCAAGATTATTCCTTACAAGGGGATTAATTACTCTTGAGATACCATGAAAGGTCTGTTTGTACAGCCAGAGATTGTATGCAGCAAATGGTGCGCCTTTTTCATTTTCCTTCTTACGTTTGAATTCTTTTCCATCTGTTTTCTGGCGATAGTAATCCCTGAAACTTTCTGCAGACGTATGTTTGAGAGGAAAATTGATTATGAAATCCTGCCAGTTGTTTTCTTCTGTAAGGGAAGATGGGAGTGCAAAAGGAAAATCCATTCCAAAAATAGCATATTTTTCTCTGGAGATCGTGCCATAAAGAGCAGCAATACAGCTCTGAGTATCATGGCTTTCAGAAAAAAAGTGAGCAGGATGACAGGTGTGGATTCTGAGAGATTTATCGTGAACGCTGCCTTCACTTACCCATATTTTATTGCAGGCTTTTTTAGACCCGCTAAAATCCACACCAAATATTTTCCTTATTTGATAAGGCATCTTGCGTTTCAGTTATCCCTGTTGCCTTCGATGAAATCATTTGTCATGAGGAAGGCTTCGTCATCGTTGTATTGTTTAGGTGGGTGCTTCATGAAATAAGATGCAGGGGAATACAGAATTCCACCGGTGTCTCTTTCAAGTGCAAGTTTGCAACAGCGTATGGCATCAATAACAACACCTGCAGAATTGGGAGAATCCTCAACTGAAAGACGTAGTTCTATATTCATGGGAACATCGCCGAACAGTTTTCCTTCCATTCTCAGGAAACATACTTTGTTGTCCTTTTGCCAGGGTACATAGTCACTTGGACCGACATGTATATTTTCATCATCCAGACGGTCTTTGAGTACGGATTGTACAGCCTCGGTCTTGGATGTTTTCTTGGAAGATAACCTGCTGCGATTGAGCATATTAAGGAAATCAGTATTTCCACCGGTGTTTAGCTGGTAGGTTTTTTCCAGTTTGACCCCACGTTTGCTGAAAAGGTCTGCCAGTGTCCTGTGAGTGATAGTGGCTCCAAGCTGGGCCTTTATGTCATCACCTATTATCGGCAGGTTCTTCTCTTCGAACTTTTGAGCCCATTCAGGATTACTGGCAATGAAAACCGGCATGTTGTTAATGAAACCAATTCCTGCTTCCAGAGCACATTCTGCATAAAAGCGTGCAGCTTTTTCTGACCCTACAGGCATAAAATTCAAGAGCATTTCAGCACCGGAATCTTTCAGAACCTGCACGATATCCTCTTTGGAGGACTCTTTTTCATCACTGGTTATGAATTTGTATTTATCTTCATAATCCGTCATGTGTTCAGAAACACCATCGAGGATGCTGCCCATTGTAACTTTTATGCCTTTTACAGGAATGTCCGGACAGAATACAGCAGTGCAATTTGGTTCTGCAAAGATGGCTTCCGATATGTCTTTTCCTACTTTTCTTTTATCAATATCAAACGCAGCTACAACCTCAATATCAGAGGGTTCGTATCCTCCAATGGTCCAATGCATTAGACCGATAGCATCCGTCTCGGTTTTATCACTGTAGTAATCCAGACCCTGAATGAGAGAGCTAGCGCAGTTGCCAATCCCTGCAATTGCAATCTTTATATTCTCCATAACACTTCCTCGTAAATGTGAATGCAATATGTTACCGTAACTATCATATATAATTAATCATCGAGCCATCCTCTTAATGTCGGCATTTGAATAAAAATGTTTCTGAGAATGAGTACAGAAAATTACTTTTTTATCTCAATCTGCCTTTTCATCCAGAGGAGTTTGGTCATAATTCAAAGTTCAAATCTTTGTATACAAATGCAAACCACAACAAAAAGGGAAACGCTGTCCTTCCGATAGCATAAATGTAGAACAGTTCTCCGGCTACAGAGATGAAATTGAATTGCAGTACTATAACCACCAGAGTAAATAAGAGAATCAAAAACGACCCCCCAACGATAAGTTTCAGCCTTCTTTTATTATCAATCGGAGTAGCCATGATAAGTGCAATAAAAGGCACAAGGTTCATAGGCAGATAGAATGTGATAAAATCAAATGCATTCAGTGCATGGCTCGGTGAGGCGAGGTACGCCCTGATTGCCGGTATTCCCAGAATGAACAAAATTGTCAGGTATAACAGGAACTTGCCCATAAATACCAAAATACTCATCTTTTCACTACTTTCTCGATCCATATCAGAACAACCAGTACTATAATTATAATCAACGTGACCTGCCAGAAGTAATAATGGACATAGTCAAATATTTCAGGAAACCAGAGGCCTACAAATCCAAGGCTTACCAACCTCACCATGTTTATACCAAGTATTGCCGGTACACCAAAGGCTATTCCCATAAGTTTTTTCTGATAAGTTGTGGAGTATGCCAGTACACAGCCGGAATAGACAAGCACCTCATATATGCCGGTACATTCATCCACGACTTTCATGGCTGTTATTCCATTGGCAAAATGTAGTACATTTTCATTAACCGAATTTGTGACTCCCAGAAGGCTCATGCTAAACGAGAAAACTTCTGCGGTCAGATTCTTCAAAAATCCCAGGTCTTCTTTGAAGAAAAGATACATGCCTGTGAAAATCCCTATATAGAACAGATAGAGAGCAACAAACCTTGCCACCCGATTATCCGCAAGTTCTTTTATTTTATATTTCAGTGATTTGGAATCGTTTTTGCGGCTTATATTTTATTCCCCCGGCATTCCCCGTAAAAAGAATGCTTTTACGTTATTTATAATTAGTGTCAAAAAAAGAAAAGGGAAAAGGATCAGTCACGGCGTCTCAGCGCGACAAATCCAAGCATGCCAATAAGGGCAACCAGACCTATGGGTGTAAGGGCTGGAACTCCATTACCATTTGGAGGTTTTTCTTCACAATTGTAGTGAGCAGGATCATTATCTGTTACCGGAATTCCAGTAACCGATCCTATACCATTGGTTGTACCCACGTTTGCATAGGGCACACATGGGTCTGGAACAGTACCACTGTAGTAGCAGACCTCTGTTTCAGATACTGCCAGGTCGCCAATATCACAAATAAAGCCTTCCTTGTTGTCTGTGACATTCACCGATACAAGTGGTTCATTTCCTATATTGGTCACATTGTATCTCCAGTAAACATCACTTGAATTATCAAGTATTGGACCTGATGCTTGTGTTTGGGCATCATACCAGGTTGAGTTGTCCGGTGACACATACTTCTTGATCATGATATCAGGTTCAGGAATCTGGAAGATAAGGGTTCCAAAATCCTCTCCCACATCATCGGGTGTTGCACCTGCAGCAAGTTCTACTTCAAATTCTGCACCCGGTGCGATCGTAAAGTAGTTACTGAAATTACTGATACCTATTTCGTATACTGAATTCCCTGCATCGTTTGATAGGCGTGCATCAATATCCGAATAGGTCATACCGGTGTTAGACTCTACATCCCAGTCATTGTTACCCACTGTAATGATTGAATACTTGGAATCCTGATATAGGCTGATAGTCCATGATTCACCTGAACCAAGTCCTGAGCCTGCCGGACCTGCACTTCCCACGGTATCCGGATTGGCTTGAGATACATCTCCGTCACCGTCATAATCACCGGGGATCCCATAGACTTCAGACAGCCCATATAGGGTATCATCTTCATAGTGGGCATACACCACTCCAATATCAGAACCACTGGATTCACCTGCTGATGCCATTGATTCGTCAAAATCTCCACCTGAATCGTTCTTTGGATCAACCATATTCCACTCAGATGTTACCAAGGTATTTACTCCACCCTGCCTGACTTCCATACGATCTCCAAAGGGACCATTGGGATTGTAGGCATGTGAGACATTGTTGTTTTGTCCAAAAGCCCAGTTTTCATCCCATTCTGCAGCACTTTTGTAGCCATCCACTGTTATAGCCGATGCTGCAGGAATTGCTATCATTAACATCAATGCTGCGCATATAGCCAGCACTATCCTCATTTGTTTCATTGTATCCACTCCATTTATACCACCATATTGTAGTAGGATACTATAAACTATGAAGTGGATGGTTTATAGTTCTGTAGTAAACTTAGTTTCTAACTATTCGTATACTTTGTTTCTAAACAAAAATTTGAAGGTTAAAAATGACAGACAATAGATAATTCAAACTGTCAATATTAATTATTATCCTATTAATTAGAATTCGCACTAGTATTTCTGTCAGATTAAAGGTATTTTAAAGTATAACTTATTTTCAGCATTTTCGTCCAGTGCTGATTAAGTTAATCATAAAAATCTAGTTTCTAAATACAATTACTGATTTTTGTTAGAGGCAAAAAGGAGTTTAAATCCATATGTCGTACAAGATAATATGTCGTTAAATAATAACATTGTAGCGACTTTACCTTAAAAAGGAATTATTATTAAATTCTCCATACTATAGGTTACCAATAAAAAATAAAGAATGGATTTTTACAAATCCATTCTCACTCTTCTTTTCTTCTCAGGAACAGTACTATTCCCATTCCAATGAGGGCCACTGTTAGCAGCGGATGCGCTGTAGGCACATCTTTCTCCTCCCCATAGTAGTGACTTGGGTCACTATCTTCTACGGTTTCTCCCTCATATTCACCTGTTGCAGTTGCATTGTTTACATACTGACCGAATTCTGCTGTTCCATTGGCTGTGTAGGTCCACATTTCCCCGGGTGCCAGGATATCATCATTATTGAGATCAATACCCTGGAATACAGGAATTACACCCTGATCATCAGTTACATTGATGTTGGTCAGGTTAGCACTTCCAGTGTTTGTAACAACATATTCCCACTCAACTGTTGATCCAACTTCAACAGTAGGGCCTTTTGGATCATCTGCATCTTGGCCATTTGTCGACTTTTCGATGTCGATTGAAAGAGGCAGATACATTCCAGCGTCCCATGTCAGGTCTACTTCACCTGCAAACAGTGAAGTTGTGACAGTCCTTCCGTCTATTACACTTGCATCACTGTCTACTGTATCGTCAACTCCCTGATCAGCAGGACTGAACTCATAATCATCCGGTAGCACGAACTCAACGAAGTAATCTCCAGCAACAAGGTTTGTGAACAGATAGTAGCCTGTTTCATTGGTGGTTGTACTGGTTACAAACACCTCCCCTCCTGTGTAGAGATTGACAGTTACACCAGCAATTCCGGTGTCTGTTTCATCCTGGATACCATCCCTATCAAGATCTTCCCAGACATAGTTACCAAGAGTTGACCGGGGCGGTTCTTCACCGAAGTAATGACTTGGATCACTGTCATTTACCTCGAGACCATTGTACTCACCTGTGACATTACCGATGTTGGAATACTGTCCTACTCCAGCAACACCAGATGCTGTATAAGTCCATATCTCACCGGGTTCAAGAATACCATCAATATTGGTGTCCCCACTCTGATATACAGGAACTTCTCCCTGATTATCAGTCACGTTGATGTTGGTCAGGTTTACATTGCCAATATTAGTAACAACATATTCCCAGTTCACAGGGTCACCTTCATCGATTGTTGGTCCTGTAGGAGTATCGGCGTCATCTCCATTGGTTGATTTCTCGATATCAATCAGGGGTGCGGAACCGAAGTAGTGGCTTGGATCCTCATCAGTCACATCATCTCCGACTTCAGGAGTACCTGTGACGTTACCCAGGTTGGCGTACTGGCCTTCCTCAGCGATACCTGTGGCATTGTACATCCAGACTTCACCGGGTTCCAGGATACCGTCATCGTTTGTATCACCGCTGAGATATGCTGGAGTGACTCCAGTGATGTTATCCTGCACATCGATGGAACTGAGGTTGA
>NZ_RDSK01000010.1 GCF_003722075.1 Methanohalophilus sp. RSK
GATCGTTTCAGCAGATACTTGACCTTGTGTTCCTATGTAGTAACTTGGAGACCACAAATGCTTTCCCCAAAATTCTTTATTTCGCAGTTCGGGGAATTTTTGAAATGCTCTTTTTGTAGTAACGCCTTTCATAATTTTGACAATATCTGTAGGTGCTATGAATGGAGGTGCAGTTATGAAAAGATGGATATGTTCAGGCATAACTTCCAGTTCAAGTATTTCCCATTCTTTAGAATCAGCAATTGTTCTTATCTGGTCATCAAGAAATTGCTTTAATTCATCATTCATAACCTGTTTTCGATATTTCGTACACCATACAATATGATAATTAATTTCATATACAGCAGAACTTGAATACGGCATATTCGCCTATAGGTTCGAAAAGTATTTAAGCATTCTTTGCCTATAGGTATTTAATGCAAAAATCATATAAGTTTAGGTTATATCCTACAAAACAACAAGAAATCAAATTGAATAAAACGCTTGATGTTTGTAGATATATCTATAATGAATTTCTTGCAGACCGTTCAACATCGGGAAATTGAAGGTAAAATTAAAACTTGTACCATTCGTAGAGATGGAAAACAATGGTATGCAACATTTTCTGTTGTAATTAAAAACAATGTAAAACCTGTAGAACCTATTGCCTTCATTGGAATTGATGTTGGACTTAATTCCATTGTGAGTTAAGTGATGGTGCACAAGTTAATTCTCCAAAATATTATTACAATACGGAAATTAAATTAAAAAAGCAACAACGTAAACTTAGTAGGAAAAAGAAGTTTTCTAATAACTGGAAAAAACAATGTGCGAAAGTAAACAAATTGCATCGAAAAATACGTAATCAAAGAAATGATTTTAACCATAAGTTAAGTAGAGAATTGGTTAATGTTTACGATTGTATAGTTTTTGAAGATTTGAATATAAAGGATATGGTAAAAAATTCAAGACTTTCAAAATCTATACATGATGCAGCATGGAGTAATCTAATTCAGTTTACAAAATACAAAGCGGAAGAAGCTGGTAAGTTTGTAGAATTAGTTAACCCATGTAATACATCTCAAATCTGCAGCAATTGTGGTCAAAACGTAAAAAAATCATTAGCAACGAGGGCACATAATTGCCCTAATTGTGGATTAATTATTGACCGCGACCATAATGCTGCCATTAATATTCTGAATCGTGCTGTAGGAACTACAGTTTAAGCCTGTGGAATTGAACCAATAGGTTCAATAATGAAGCAGGAAGCCACCCTATTCATAGGGTGGTAGTTCAC
>NZ_RDSK01000011.1 GCF_003722075.1 Methanohalophilus sp. RSK
AAGGGGCTTGAATGTCAATTAAGCATTCGTCTGGGTGGCTGACAAGCACCCCTGAGATTCCAGGATATACCTGTAATCTCGTGTTTTGTGTTCAATATTCATTGCACCAATTAGGTCGGCATTGTTTTCATAACCACATTTTTCACATCTGAAAGATAACCTGTTACGGTTATTCTTAGAGATATGTTTGCATCGAATACAAGTTTGAGAAGTATAAGATGGATCAACATAATGTGTAATTATGCCTACTTCTCTTGCTTTATATTCAATGAATATTTGTAATTGGCGGAAAGCCCAACTACTGTGGTTATGTCTCATCTTTTTGGAAACTTTGGAAAGAGTGGATTCACGGATTCCTGTTAAGTCTTCCAGACCTATTACTGATACTTTGTTTTCAACTGCGAATTTCACAATTTCTTTTGAGATTGTGTGGTTTACATCTCGCATAAGACGTTTCTCTTTACCTGCAATGTATTTCAACATACGTTTTGCAGATAAAGTTCCCTTCGATTGTAAACGTTTTCTCATTGATTTGTATTGGTTGCGAAGATTCTTAATTTCACCACCAGCAAAAAAACTACATTTTTTATCGGTAGTGGAAGCAACAGCAAGATAGTTCATACCAACATCTATACCCATGAATGTAGAAGCGTCTGTTATTTTTTTATCAAGAACTTCTTTTTCAAGAGATAAATGGAAATAATAATCTCCATCTTTATGTTTTACAACTTTGGATGCTTGGTATTTCCATGAACCATCAAAATATTGTTTAGCGTAATCATAATTCAAAATGGAATATGCTTTTCTTCCGCAGATAGTCGTTATTTTGACTGTGTCTTCATCAATCACAAAATCCCTTTTGTAAGAAAAAGTCATAGATGATGGCGAAAATTCTACTTTTTGCCATTTTGCCTTTTTCTGTTTCTTTAATGTTTTGTAACATCCAGCAACCTGTCTTGGAATATTACAACTCATTTGGGATTTCAATTTTAATGTTTCACGAAGATATGGGTAAACTTCCTTTTGTAATTTCATTGCTGGAATTGGTTTACCTTTATCAAAAAGAACTTTGGAAGCATAGTTCATTCCATCAGAATATTTCTGCATAGTTTCCACTAAATCATTATCAGGATTACTAATTTTCAAGATAACTGTTTTAGTGAGAAACATATACTGTCATATTCACACGCAAAATATAAATATTTTACTGTGAATTATTAGACGCATTCCTCCCCTACCTCACGGAAGGGGACTCCTGCTTTATTAGTTGAA